>JADBLN010000102.1:5344-139079 GCA_014894455.1 Acidobacteriota bacterium
TGAGTCGCATAAGAGTTATTATGTCAACTAATATCGACCGAACGTATCGAGGGGCAGAAAGAGGGTTCGAAGGCGAGCGTATTATTTACACTTTAAGATCCGGCGCCTGGTCCTTCTTTCTGATTTGCTCGATGATTTCCTCGAGGACGGCGATGATTTCCTGTTTCGAAACCGTCTGTTTCTTGAATTCGAGCCTCAGCCGGAACCTGTCGTTGTCGTCGGGGACGAAATTATAGACGTAATACTTGGTTTTTTTGGTCTTCCCCTTGAGATACTTGGCCAAATCGCGCGTATCCTCGCGCGTCAGGCGCCGATCGACGATCTCCCGGGCCAGCTTGAGCATGTCCTCTTCCGATTTCTGCTTGGCGATCTCGATGATGGTCGACCGGCTGAAGACCCCGGTCTCCCGGATGATGTCCCGGACATTCTTGGGGATCTTGGCTATGCACAGGATCTCGGTTATCGTCGACCGGGCTTTGCCGATCTTTTCCGAGATCTGCTGATGGTGATAATGATGGAAGTCTGCCAGAGCTTGAAGCCCGTCGGCCTCCTCGAAAATGTCGAGGTCTTTGCGCTGGAGGTTCTCGATCAGGGCGATCTCCATGGCCTCGTTGTCCTCGACGTCCATTTCGATGCAGGGCAAATCCTTGAAGCCGATGTTCTTGGAAGCTATGAAGCGGCGCTCGCCGGCGATGATCTCGAACCGGCTGCCCTTGGCCCGGACTAGGATGGGCTCCAGGATGCCCTTGCTCTTGATCGAGTCCTGGAGCTCCCCGATATTGCCGAGTTCACATCGGGCCTGATGGGGATTCGGGTCGATTTTCTCGAGAGGGATCATCCGGATCCTCGGCCCAAGAGATCTCGCGGAGATCAGGTCGACGAAATGCCCATCGTGTTTCATTCCAATCGTTTCGGGCAGGCCGGATCTTTTAGTTTTTTGCACGATGCATTATCTCCTCGGCGACTTTCTGATATTGCTCCGCCCCGATGGAATTTGGCGCATAGGTGAATATCGATTCTTTGTAGGCCGGACTTTCCTCGAGCTTGACGCTCTTCGAAATGAAGGTCTTGAAAACCTTGGCGCCGAAGACTTTCCTTATCCTCTCGACGACGTCCCGGGCCAGGTTCGTCCGCTTGTCGAAAAGGGTGATCAACACGCCCAGGACCTTGAGGTTGGGGTTGGCGATCCGCTTGACTTTCTCGATCGTCTCGAGCAGGTCGTCCGTCCCCTCCAGACAGAGATAAGAGGACTGGATGGGTATGAGAATGTAGTTCGCCGCGACCAGGGCGTTCAAAGTGATCAGGCCTAGCGTGGGAGGAGTGTCGATGAAAATGTACTGGTACTTGCCCCGGATCTGTTCCAGCGCATCCTTGAGGCGGAAATGGCCGTCGAATTCGCCGGCCAGCGACGGCTCGAGCTTGGCCATGGAGATCTTGGTGATGGACATGTCCAGACCGGGGATGTTCGATCGGACGATGATGTCCTCGAGCCTCTCGGTCTTGGTCATCAGAACGTCATAGAGAGATTTTTCATATTTTTCGGGGTTAGTGACCGTCGAGATGGTGCTGTGGGCCTGCGGATCCATGTCCAGCAGAAGCACTTTTTTCCCCATCAAGGCGATGGCTGATGCGACATTGACCGACGTGGTCGTTTTTCCGACCCCGCCCTTCTGATTCGTTATCGCTATGATCAAGAGGCTTCTCTCCCTCCAAGGACGTATGCCCGAATAAGAATATTTTATAGTCCTCGGGAGGATAAAAAGCAATAGGAGCAGAACCTATTTTGAAAGAATAAATAAAATATATTTTTCTGGACTATAAAGGAATCTCGATATGTTCGTCGGCGCTACACCTGAGTCGATATCCCCTTCTAAAGAATTGCCGCCGGACCGATCTCGAAGATGGAAACAGGCAATGTCGGCGTGCCGACATTCTGCGTAACTCATTGAATATTAGGATGATAGTAGGTATATTAAAAGAAATTCGGAGAGAATTCGGGCATCCAACTGGACGGGATCCGTGTGCACGTGTGCCGGCGCGCCGATCCATCGAGCGCTCGGATCAAAAAGTTATGTAGATTCGTTAGAAAGCGAATAAATCTGATTAAGTAGTTGATAATAATATAGTTAAACGCATATTTCATAACGCGTTGATTATAAATACTTTAAAAACTCGCCGCATCCCTATTTGGGAAACATGCCGAGAAACAGGATTGCTTGTTGGAACCGGACGGGATTTTACATACAATGGGAATCGCGATGACCATGCCTGCTGAAGACGAATCGAAACCCGAGTTTCTCAGGCGGCTCGGCCTGCTGGACACATCCTTTCTCGTCATCGGCGCCGTAGTCGGCTCGGGGATCTTCATGACGCCCGGGCTCATCGCCGCCGGCCTCCCCTCCCCCGGGCTCCTCCTGACGGTCTGGCTGGCCGGAGGCCTGGTCACCCTTTGCGGGGCCCTTTCCTTCGCTGAACTCGGGGCCATGTACCCGCAGTCCGGCGGTCAGTACGTTTACCTCCGGGAGGCCTACGGTCCGGCGGCGGCCTTTTTGTTCGGCTGGGCTTTTTTCGGTTTCATCATGTGCGGCGGGCTGGCGGCCTTGGCCGTGGCCTTCGCCGAGTTCCTCGGGTCCTTCGTCCCCGCTCTATCGACGGGACACCTCCTTTTCCGGGTCGAAGCGGCCGGGCTTTCCTACAGCCTGTCGGCTGGGCAGATCGTCGCCGCCGCTTCGATCTTGGCCCTGACCTTCCTCAATACCTTCGGCATTCGTTCCAGCGCCGCCGTCCAGAACCTCCTGACCGTTTTCCGCCTCGGCACGGTCGCCGCGCTCGTCGGCCTGGGCGTTATCTTCGGCGCCAAGATGGGCGGCGCTAATTTCCATCCTCTGTTTCCTCCCGGGCCGGCCTTCCCCGCCGTCCTCAAGCCCCTCGGCCTGGCCCTCGTGGCCGTATTTTGGACGTACGACGGCTGGTACGCCGTCAACTGCACGGCCGAGGAGATCCGGGACCCGGAGCGGACGATCCCCCGCGGCTTGACCATGGGAGTCTTGGCCGTGACCGCCATCTATGTCCTGGTCAACCTCGTCTACCTGATGGCCCTGCCCCTCGAAAAGATCAGCGGGGTCGTCCGCGTCGGCGAGCTGGCCGCCGCGGCACTTTTCGGCGGCGGCGGAGCCGCCTTGTTCTCAGCCCTGGTCATGGTCTCGGTGTTCGGATGCCTGAATGCCAACATTCTTTTCGGCCCCCGCGTTTTTTACGCCATGGCCAAGGATGGGCACTTTTTCCGGGCCATGGGCCGACTCGGCGCGCGCAGCCGGGTCCCGACCGGAGCGTTGTGGAGCCAGGCGGCCTGGTCGGCCGTCCTCTGCCTGTCGGGGACCTACGAATCGCTCTACGAGTACATGGTTTTCGCCCTCCTCCTCTTTTTCGCGGCGACGGGGCTGGCCGTCTTCGTTCTCCGGCACAAGCGCCCGGGGACGCCCCGCCCTTACCGGACCTGGGGATATCCCGCCGTTCCCCTGGTTTTCATCGTCATGTGCCTGGCGGTATTTTCGAGCATCGTCATCTCCCAGCCTCTCAAGTCCGCGGCCGGGGCCGGACTTCTCCTGGCGGGCTTCCCCGTCTACCTGGTCTGGAAGAGCCGCGGCGGCCGCAACCCGGCCGGGACGATAAATAAAGATTCCCCGGACACCGAATTTCGTTTAAGATGATGCCGTTCGAAAAACCGAGAAGCCGATGACCGACACATCCTTCATCGTCCAGATCCTTCCCGACGGGACCAAGGTCCGGGCCCGGGCCGGCGAGGTCCTGTCCGACGTCCTCGCTCGGGCTGGGATCCCGCTCAGTCTCTACTGCCATAAGCGGGGGATCTGCGGCAAGTGCGCCGTCCGCATCCTCAACGGTCTCCTGCCCTTCCCCGCCGCGCTCGAGGCGTCCCTTCTCGAGAACCGTCGGCTCGGCCCCGACCATCGGCTGGCCTGCCGCTATGAAGTCCGCAGCGACCTCACCGTGGAAACGCTCCCGGGGTCGCGCCTCGAAAAGATCGCCGTCCTCGACACGGGAGTCCCCTCGGCGGTCTTCATCGACCCGGCCGTGAAGAAGCTTTCTCTCGTCCTGGAGAAGCCGTCCCTGTACTCACCGACGGCGGTGGCGGACTCCCTCCGGGCGCACCTGAAGTCGCCCGGGCTCGGCCTTCCCCTGGCGGTCCTGTCGAAGCTCGGCGGCCCGATCCTCGCCGGGGGACGGCCGGCGACCGCCGTCCTCTACGACGACCGTGAGATCCTCGACATAGAACCGGACGATACCGGGAGCGAGGCCTACGGCCTGGCGGTCGACCTGGGCACGAGCACGGTCGTCGCCGAGCTCGTCGACCTGAGGACCGGGAAGGTCGTCGAGCGGGCCGCCGCGGTCAACGCCCAGAATTCCTACGGCGCGGACGTCGTCTCTCGGATCACTTTCGCCTTCGAGAACCCCGATAACCTCCAGCGCCTGAAAAACGCCGCCGTCCAGCTCATCAACGACCTCGTCGCAGGCATGTCCAGGCGGAGCGGGGTCCCCCGTCACCGCATCTACGACGCGGTCATCGCCGGGAACACGGTCATGAACCACATCCTCTGCGGCGTCACCGTCGACACGCTCGCCCTCGCCCCCTTCCACGCCGTGTTCTCGAGCCTGCCGCCGCTTCCCGCTTCCGACGTCGGGTTCGCCCTCCATCCCCAGGCCCGGGTCTACATCGTGCCCAACATCAAGAGCTTCGTCGGCGGGGACATCACGGCCGGGCTCGTCGCCTCGGAGTTCGCCGGGGAGGCCGCGAACGAGCTCTACATCGACCTCGGGACCAACGGCGAGATCGTCCTCAAAAAGGGCCGCGAATTCGTGACCACGTCGACGGCCGCCGGCCCGGCCTTCGAAGGCATGAACGTCAGCTGCGGCATGCTGGCGGTCGCCGGGGCCATCCACCGGGCCGAATGGGACGACGGCTTCAAGTTCCGCACGATCGACGACCTCCCTCCCCAGGGCGTCTGCGGGACCGGCCTCATCGACATCCTGGCCCTGTCCCTGGCCCGGGGCCTCCTCGGCCGCGACGGCCGGATCGCCGGACCGGAAAAGAAGATCCGGCTGACCGACCGGCTTTCCCTGACCCAGCAGGATGTCCGGAACGTCCAGTTGGCCGTGGCCGCGGTCAGGAGCGGGGTGGGGCTGATGCTCCGGGAGTTCCGGGTTCCGATGGCCCGGCTCGACCGGATCCTCGTCGCCGGGGCTTTCGGCAGTTCCCTGGACATCGGGAACGCCCAGGACCTGGGGCTTCTGCCGGACGTCCCCGAGAGCAAGGTCGCGTTCATCGGCAACGCGTCATTGGCCGGGGCCCGGAAGTTGCTCCTGTCCCGGCCTGATCGGACGGGCGCGGAAACCCTGGCCGCCAAGATCGCCCACGTCTCCCTGGCTACCCGTCCGGATTTTCAGGACGAGTTCGTCAAAGCCCTCGAATTCAAGCGGTATTCGGGAGGGGAAAAATGACCTTGCCTCTGCTCGACCTCGTCAGGATACGGACGGTCCTCCTCGATGGCGCCATGGGAACCGAACTCATGGCCCGGGGACTCCCCCAGGGGACGGCTCCGGAAGCCTGGAATGTCGAACGGCCCGGTCTCGTCAAGGAGATCCACGGCGAATACTTCGCGGCCGGAGCGGATGTCGTCTCGACCAACAGCTTCGGAGGAAACGCTCTCAAATTAGCCGGCCATGGCCTCGGGGGCCGGACCTATGAGCTGAACCTGGCGGCGGCCCGCCTGGCCCGGGAAATCGCCCCCGCTGGACGCTACGTG
This sequence comes from Acidobacteriota bacterium, assembly GCA_014894455.1. Classification (GTDB taxonomy): domain Bacteria; phylum Acidobacteriota; class Aminicenantia; order Aminicenantales; family Saccharicenantaceae; genus RBG-16-66-30. The sequence goes on from JADBLN010000102.1 coordinate 11,167, forward strand.
GCCGGAAGCATGGGCCCCACGGGAAAGTTTCTGAAACCCCAGGGGGAATTCACCGAGGAGGACTTCGCCGCCGCTTACGCCGAACAGGCCCGCGGCCTCGCCGACGGCGGGGCGGATGTCCTGCTTGTCGAGACCCAATACGACCTGCGCGAAGCTCTCGCGGCAGTCCGCGGCGTGCGAAGCGTTTCTTCGCTTCCCGTCTTCGTCACGATGACATTCAACGCGTTCCCCCGGGGCTATTTCACCCTCATGGGAGACACCGTCGTCAAGTCGGCCGCGGAGCTCGAGAAGGAAGGCGTCGGGGCCGTGGGGGCCAACTGCACGCTGAACAGCGAACAGATGGTCGGCTGCGTCCGGGCCCTCAGGGCGTCGACGGACTTGCCCATCATCGCCCAGGCCAACGCCGGCCAGCCGGTCATCGGCCAGGACGGCCGCGTCGGCTATTCCCAGGGCCTCGAGGACTACGTGCGGTTCGTCCCCGAGATCGTCCGAGCCGGCGCCGGCTTGGTCGGAGGCTGCTGCGGGACGAACCCCGCGTTCATCCGGGCCATGGCCCGAATAATCAAAAAGGAGCGGTCATGAACAAAGACGAGCTTTTGCGGAGCATGAACGAAGCGATCGTCGCCGGCAACAAGGCGGCGGCCGCGGCCCTCGGGGCGGAAGCCGTCCGGTCCGGGGCGGACCTTCTCGAGGTCATCGAGAAAGGATACGTCCCGGGCCTCCAGAAGGTCGGAGAGCTCTGGGAACAGGGGGAGTATTTCCTGCCCGAGCTCATCTCGAGCGCCGAGGCCATGAAAGCGGCCATGGCCGTCCTCAAGCCGGAGCTCGACCGGAAGAATATCGAGGCCCAGCGGGGCGGAAAAGTGGTCATCGGGACGGTCGAGGGCGACATCCACGACATCGGGAAGAACCTGGTCGCTTCGATGCTCCAGGCGGGCGGCTTTGAGGTCTATGACCTCGGGGCCGACGTCAAGCTCGAGCGGTTCATCGAAAAAGCCGAAGCGGTGGGCGCGGGGATCATCTGCCTGTCCGCCCTGCTGACGACGACGATGACCAACCAAAAGCGGCTCATCGGGCTTCTCCGCGAAAAGGGCCTCCGCGACAAGTACAAGGTCCTCGTCGGCGGCGCGCCTGCCAGCCACAAGTGGGCCGATGAAATCGGAGCGGACGGCTACGCCGAAAACGCAGTCGCCGCGGTCAAGCTGGTCCGAACCATGTCCGGCGGGGACTGAGACGGGGCCGGGCGAACAAGCTTGGAAAAAAAGAGAGAGAGAGGTTGGAGATGATCGAAACAAAAAGGCCGAAAATGGAACTCCTGAGCGGGACGTTCGTCGAAATGCTCGTGGACGAGGGGCTGACGCTCCTCGAAACGCAGGGGATCATGGTCGAGAACGCCGAGGCGCTTCGACTTCTCGGCGACGCCGGGGCCGTCGTCGACCTGGCCGCCCAGAGGGCCCGGCTCGGACGGCGGATGGTCGAGGGATGTTTGGCTTCCACGCCGTCTTCCATCACCCTCTTTGACCGGAGCGGCGAGAAGGCGTTTGCCGTCGGCGGTGACGAAGTCCATTTCGACCCCGGCTCCGCAGCCGTGACCCTCCTAGATCACGACACGCAGGAGGAACGCAAGGCCATGACCGCCGACCTCGTGGACTTCTACAAGCTCGTCGAAACCCTGGAGCATATCCATTTTCAGAGCACGGGCCTCATCTCCTCCGACGTCCCGGCCGCGGTCTCCGACGGCTACCGCCTTTACCTCGGACTGTGTCTTTCGTCCAAGCCGTTCGTCACCGGGACCTTCCGCGTGGAGGGTTTCCGGCCGATGAAGGACTTCCTCGTCGCCGTCCGCGGCGGCGAGCGCGAGCTTCGCCTCAAACCGCTGGCCATTTTCGACGCCTGCCCCTCCCCTCCCCTCAAGTGGAGCAACCTGACCGCCCAGAGCCTGCTCGACGCCGCCCGGGCAGGGATCCCTTCCGAGCTCATCTCCATGGGCTTGACGGGAGCGACATCGCCGGTCACGATCGCCGGGACGCTCGTCCAGCACGTGGCCGAGAACCTCTCCGGCCTGACCATCTGCCAGGTCGCCGCCAAGGGCGCGCCGGTCATCTTCGGCGGCTCCCCGGCGAGCTTTGATATGAGGAAGGGGACGACCCCCATGGGCGCCGTCGAGACGATGATGATCGATTCGGCCTACGCTCAGATCGGCAAGTTCCTGAAATTGCCCACCCATGCCTACATGGGGCTGAGCGACGCCAAGGTCAACGACCCCCAGGCGGGGTTCGAAACGGCCATGGGGGCCGTCTTGGGGGCCCTTTCCGGGATCAACGTCATCTCCGGTCCGGGGATGTTGGACTTCGAGAGCTCGCAAAGCCTCGAAAAACTCGTCATCGACGACGGCATCTGCGCCATGGTCTACCGCCTCTTGGCCGGCATCGCCCAGCGGGACGACCCCATCGCCCTGGGCCTTTTCGAGGCGTTCGCTCCTGACATGCAGTTCCTCTCCCTTCCCCACACCCGCCAATGGTACAGGAAGGAGCACATCCTGGCCGGCCTCGTCGACCGCGACCCCTACGAAGCCTGGGTGACGGCGGGCCGGACGTCCATCGTCGACAAGGCCCATGCCGACGTCCGTCGGCGGCTCGGGAAGTACGAAGCTTCTCCGCTAGCCGATCCTGTCCGCAAGGAGATGGACAAGATCATGGCCGCCTATGCCCGGTCCCAAGGTGTCGACCGGCTGCCGGTGTCGGACTTCTAGACAGGGAACGAGTGACAAATCGGCGTTTTTATGAATAAGCCAGGCTAATCCAGGTCCCAGATCTCGAGGTATTCCGGGACCTCGACCGTCCAACCCCTCTCCTGCCGGACCCGTTCGGCGGTATTCCGGGCGACGTCCGCGTCGCCGTGGGTGATGAAGAGGCGCCGTGGCGGGGTCTTAAACCCGTCGAGCCAGCGGCCCAAGGCCTTGCGGTCGGCGTGGGCCGAGAAGCCATTGATCTTGGCCACCCGGGCCCTGACCGGGAAGGTTTTACCGAAGAGGCGGACTTGGGCGGCTTTCTCGAGGATCTGACGGCCCAGCGTCTCCCGGGCCTGATAACCCACGAAAAGGATGGTGGATTCGGGGCGGGTGATGTTATGGACCAGGTGGTGCTTGATCCGTCCGCCCGTGCACATGCCCGAACCGGCCATGATCACGGCCGGGCCGCGGGCGGTATTGATGGCCCTGGACTCCTCGGGCGTCCGGACGATGACGAGCCCTGGGAAGCGGAACGGGTGTTCTTCCGAAGCGAAGAGCTTCCGGGCTTCCTCGTCGAGGAACTCGACGTGGCGCTCAAAGGCCTGGGTCACTTCCCGGGCCATGGGGCTGTCGAGATAGACGGGCACCGGCGGGATGGCCTTGGCCCGGACGAGCCGGCTGAGATGGAACATCAGATCCTGGGCCCGTTCGATAGCGAAGGTGGGAATGACGACGTTGCCGCCCGCCCCGGCCGTGTCGCGGATGAACCCCCCCAGCAAGTCGTCCACCCGGCCCGGGTCTTCGTGGTCCTGGTCGCCGTAGGTGGATTCCATGACGATGTAATCGGCCCGCTCGAAGAGGGAAGGATCGCGGACGAAGGGACTGCCCCACTGGCCGATGTCCCCCGAGAAAACGATCGTCCGGACACCCTCCTTGACCCCGACGCTGAGCTCGACCATGGCCGAGCCGAGGATGTGGCCGGCATCCCGGAAGCGGACCGAGACGCCCCGGCCGAGTTCGCGAGCTTCGTCGTAGGCCGCCTCCTCGACGAGGGGCATGGTCATCTGGACGTCCTCGGTCGTGTAGAGCGGGACTTCCGTGGGGAGACCGGAGCGCCCTTCCTTCTGGTGGCGTTTTTTCTTGTAGGCCGCGTCTTCCTCCTGGATTTTCGCGGCATCCATGAGGGCGATGGCAACCAGGTCGGCCGTAGCGGCCGTCGTCAAAATTGTCCCGGCGAACCCGTCGCGGACGACGGTCGGGATGAGGCCCGAGTGGTCCAGGTGGGCGTGGGTGAGCAGGATGAAATCGATGTCCGCCGGGGGCACGGGAAGCGGCGACCAGTTCCTTTCGAGGTAGGGCCTCTCCTGGTAGAGGCCGCAGTCGATGAGGATGCGGAGCCCGTTCGCTTCGACGTAGTAACAGGACCCCGTGACCTGCCGCGCCGCCCCGAAGAACGCCAGTTTCATTGCGACCTGTAGAATTCGGCTTGGGCGGCGAAGAACAGGGTTTTGATCCAGACCCGGAACAGCACGTTGAGCTGCATCCAGACGAAGCCCAGGAGGACGAAGAGGACCGTCGATCCGGAAAGGAGTCCAAAGACGGCGTAGAAAACGACCGTCCCGGCGACGAACCCCGCGACGACGAGAAGATAGAGGGCCCAGGACCGGAAAAAGCGCTTTTTGAGGAAACTGAGGGCATGACGGAGGGCCCGTAGGACCTTGGTTTCTTCGTCGGCGACGACGGCGATGCGGGCGTAGTCGAAGACCATGTGGACGATGGAGAAAAGGAGGATGGCGACGAGGAAATGGAGGTTCCTCAGGATGACCGACGGCCACTCCGTCCAAGCGTTCTCGAGCCAGAGTTTCATCAGAGCCGAGAGCAGGCGGAGGATGACGCCGAAGGTCAGGATGAGGAAGACGAGCGAGGCGAGGAACAGCCGGACGAACCTCCAGAAATAGCGGCCGCAGTCGCCGAAAAACGCCTGGAGCGTCGGCCGGCCTTCCCTGTCGAGGAGGCGGCCGATAATGCCGCCGTTGAGAAAGACGTAAAGCACGAGGAAGAGAAGGGCCGAGACGACGAGGCCTCCGATGATGGCCGGCATCGCCTCCTGGTACTTGAGGACGGCTTCGCCCAGCCACATAAGGTCGAACGGTCGGACGTTCGAGCCCAGGAAGGAATGACCGAGCTCCGTCTGGACGAGGAAGACGAGCGGAAAGGCGACGACCGCGGCGAAGACGATATTGACGACCCAGAGGATGGCGAGCAGCCGAGGTTTCCGAAGCGTTATCCCCAGGCCTTTTCCAATGGCTTTGAAGACACCCATGGGACCCTCCTTAGCTCCATGAACTGACGAACTGAAGTAAGTTCTGGACGGTGAACAGCAGCTGGGTCAGGAGCTTGACGACGTTGCGCCGGAGCCCGTCGACGCCGCGGCTGTTGTTGGCGAGGTTCGCGTCGATGAGCCAGACGCCCTCCGGGTCGACCTGGGCGCTTTCGACCTCGACCGGCTTGATGAACTCCAGGCGGGTCCAGCGGGCTTGGCCGTCCCACATGCGCGTTTCCGTCGTCCCGTCCTTGAACCGCACCAGGACCTTGACCTGGGCATCCCCGCGGACGCGCGCCTCCCCGAAACGCCTCAAGACGACCGTCGTCAGGTACGCGGTCTTGGCCTTGGCCTCGGGGGACTTGGCTTCCCGGGTGTCGAGTTCCTCTATTTTTTTCGAGGTCATCTCTTCGCGGGCCCCCTTGACGTCGAAGACCCCGCGCCGCGCGCGGGGGACTTTGACCGACGCGACCTGGGCGACGCCGTAGTCGAAGGCCTGGGTCGAGTCGAGGAGCTCGTCGAAAAACCAAGTCATGTCCTTGCCGGAGACCTCGTTGACGAGTCCGACGAATTCGGCCTTCCCGGGGTGCTTGTAGCGATAGCGCATATGGTAGGTCCGCATGACCCTGGCCCACGCCGGCTCGCCAAGAAGCCCTTCGAGCGTGCGGAGGAGGGTCGCCGCCCTCATGTAGACGTTGGCGGCGTAGCTTCCGGAGTTATAGAATCTCCAGGACCAGGCGGTCACCGGGTCGTAACGGACGGTGTTGATCGCCGCGACCCGGTCGAGTTCGAAATCGAAGGTCTTGGGCAGGCGGAGCAGCCCGGTCAGCGGGATCCCCTTGAAAACCATCGGCATGGCGCCGGGGCCGTAGGCCCGAGCCATGACCCGGCCCGTCGAGTAGGTGTTGAAGCCCTCGTCGAGCCAGGCCGCCTCGAATTCGTTGTTGGCCACGAGCCCGTACCAGTAGCCGTGTCCGAACTCGTGGACGATGACCCCCTCCGGGGAGAGGATGTCCTTGCTCGTCAGGACCTGGGTGCCGGCGGTGAACAGGGTGGGATACTCCATCCCGCCGCTCCCGGTGCGGTAAGGCGGGTCGACCATGGTCACGGTTTCGTAGGGATAGGGGCCGTACCAGAGGCCGTAGTACTTGATAGCCGCCCGGAGCGCCCGGAAATGACGCTCAGTCTGCCGCTCGTGCTCGGGGGCGATGAGCAGGGTCATCTTGACGTCGGGGAGCTTGACCTCTTCGAGGGGAAGCCCGAGCAGGTCGGCCGTCTCCCGGTATTCCTCCGGGGTCACTTCCTTGTGGGCGATGAACTCGCGTTCGATCTTGATGTAGCGGGGGTCGGCCATCCAGGCGAAGTCGTGGACCATGGACTGGCGGTATGTATAAGTGGTTTTCTTGGCCGACTCGTCGATCCGGACTTCGGTCTGTTTTCCGGACGAACCGACCGTGAAATCTTGGGGCACGGTGATGTGGACGACGAAATCGGCGAAGTCGGCGAAGAACTCGGAATTCTGATGGTAGGCGTGGGCGTTCCAGCCCTTCCCTTCTTCGTAGACGCCGGGCTTGGGAAACCATTGGGCGATGAAAAAGGAGCTCTTGTAATAACCGGAGCGGGCCACGGTCCGGGGGACCTTGCTCCGGAATTCGAGCTGGAGACGGACGCTCTCTCCGGGTTTGACGGGTTCGGGGAAGAGGACGCGCATGACGGTCTGGTCGTCCGGGTGCTCCGGTCCGTCAGGCGTGGCGAAGCCGAGGCCGGACTTGAGGTCCGTGCCGTCCGCCAGCCGGATGTCCGTGACGTCGATCCAGCCCCACTCGCCTTTGTCGGGGGCCTTGCCCCGGCCGAACATCGATTCGGCCCGGGCTTCCCGGAGAAAGGCGCTCTCCTCGTTCTTGAAGGCGTTCCAGTAAAGATGGAGGAGCATGTCGGGGACGGCCTCCCGGGACGTGTTGGTCCAGACGATCTCTTCCTTGCCGAGGAGCATCTTGCCCGCGGCGTCGAGCTCGACCCAGATCTCGTAGCGGAGGACGGGAGCGGCGGCGACGCCGGCCGCCTCCTGCCGCGGAAGCGCCAGCGGCGGCAGGACCAGGAGAGCGGCGCCTAACAAACACACGGTGCCGATGCGTTTTCTCATTCTGAACCCCCTAATGGTGATGGGCCTCGGCCAGGCCGGATAATCTTCAAGATCAGTCTCGCAGCCATTCCTCCCAGGCGGTCCGCCGGGGGAAATACATGAAGACCAGGACGAGGGAGGCGAAGACGAGGACGTAGAAGTCGATGTTATACCCGCCGAGGAGGAACAAGCCGAGGCCCAGGATTCCCGGGATCTCTCCCAGGACCATGGTCACGATCGCGGCCTTCTGAAGCCTGTGGAGGGCGGACTTGGCGTCCTCCAGGGGGGCCTTCCGGAGGAGCCGGGGACGAAGAAGGCGGATGAGGACGATGACGGCGGCGGCCGCCCCGAATACGGCGTAACGCAGCTGCGGAATGTTGGCGAGCGTGGCGAAGCCGCGGAAAGGTCTGTACACGGACCGCAGGATTTCGACGAGGCCCAGATAGACGACCAGGCTGGCGATGATGGCCGTCGCGATCAGAGTTACGGACTTGAGATGGACCCTGAGCTCGTCCTGGATGTCCATGTCGGCCTCCTCGCATGCGCGGCTCGACAGCCGGCTGTATCGGCGTAATTATATGAGAATCGGGGTCCGCAAGCAATCTACCCTAGGCAGACCCCAGACTTCAGGCCGGGATCTGCTTAGGGTAGATACTGAGCACCACCCACCCCGTTTTATAAAACGGGGTGGGTGGTGTCGAACGTATCAACCCCTTCGACAGCGGCCGGGGCTCAATCGACATAGAGCAGGAAGCCCTTCAAGTAGGATGTCTCAGGGTGATAGATGTTGATAGGGTGGTCGCAGGCCTGGCGGTGCTTCTGGAGGATGCGGACGCGCCTTCCCGCTTCGAGCGCCGCCTGGAAAACGACCTGCTGGAAGAGCCCCTCGTCGACGTGGTGGGAACAGGAGAACGTCAGCACGAGCCCCGGGCTGCGGACCCGCAGGAAGGCCAGGCGGTTGATGTCCTTGTAGCCGCGGCAGGCGGCGACGACGTCGGCTTTTTTCTTGGCGAAGGCCGGCGGGTCGAGGATGATGAAGTCGTGGTCGAGGGCCGGCTCCCTCAGGAATTCAAACACATCGGCCGTGAAGAAGACCCCGGAGTCCGCGGGAAGGCCGTTGAGCTCGAAATTCTCCCGGGCCAGCGCGATGGCCGAAGCCGACGAATCGACGGAATCGGCCCGGGCGGCCCCGCCTTTGAGAGCGCAGACCGAGAAGGCCCCTGTATAGGAGAAGGCGTTGAGGACTCGCCGGCCGGCGGCGAAGTCGCGGACGAGCTTCCGGCTTTCCCTTTGATCCAGGAAGAAACCGGTTTTTTGGCCCTGGGCGAAACTGACCCAGTAAGGGATCCCTTCTTCGAGGATGCGGACTTTGTCAACCCTCTCCCCCGCGAGGAGGCCCTCGGTCTCGACGAGGCCCTCTTCCCTCCGAGCCGGCAGGTCGGATTTTTCGAGAACGGCCCGGGGCCTGACGGCTCCGGCCAGGAGGTCCAGGATGAGAGGCTTGAGCTTTTCCATCCCCAGGGTCGCGATCTGAAGGACGAGAACGTCGTCGTAGAAGTCGGCGATGAGGCCGGGCAGGCCGTCGCCCTCGGCGTTGATCAGCCGGCGGGCGTTGGTCACGGTCGGGTCGAAAAGCCGGGTCCGGAGCGCCAGGGCCCGCTCGACGCTCCTGCGAATCCCCTCTTCGGGCGGCTCGTCCCCGAAGCTGACCATCCGTCCGGTGATCGAGCTTTTCCGGTTGAAATAACCGTGGCCCAAGAGGTCTCCCCCGGCGCTGCGGACGGGAAGGACGGCGCCGTTTTCGAACTCGGGCAGGTCCCGGATGGCGCCGGAGAAGATCCAGTGGTGCCTGTTCAGGACGGCCTTGTCCCGGCCGGGCTTGAGGACGACGGCGTTCACGCCGGTCTCCGCGCTTGGAGCAGCCGGACGACGGGGCGGTCGGGCTCCGAAAAGAGAGCTTCGTCCATGTCTCCGGGCGCCTGCCAGCGGACCTCGTCGTGGTCGGTGAGGCTGAAGGAGTCCGAAAGGAGCTCTGCCCGGAAGACCAGGAGCTCGAAGGCCATGAGGGCGCCCGAAAACGGTACGGAACACAGAAAATCGCCCGCCCGGGCGCGCACCCCCAGTTCTTCCTCCAGCTCCCGCTCCAGGCACCTTTCGGCGGTCTCCCCGTCCTCGAGCTTCCCGCCCGGGAATTCCCACATCCCGCCGGCCATCAGCCCCGGCTTCCGCAGGGCGACCAGGACCTTCCCGTCTTTTTCGATCACGGCGGCGACGACATTCGTTTTCATGTCCGTCCCATCTTAATTCACTGTCGCTCCGTTGACAATAGGCCTAAAGGCTAACTAGTACGACATCCATCTATTTTCGCTCAGGTTATTCCCGCCGTCGGCCGCGTAGGGTCCTCGGGTGTCGTCTCCGTCCGCTGCGGTGATTCTTAACGCCTTCCCGGGCCGGATCCGATGGGAGGAGTCCGCGTATCCGTCCCGGGAACGCTAAATCACCGCTTTATGCTCCCTTCGACGACACCTCTCAGCCCCTGTTTCCGCGGCCTCCTTTTTCGCTTCGTCGACAGGAGGTTGTCACGATCCTCCAAATAAATTGGGCCGAAGGGGGTCATCAGAGAGAGCATAAGCGGTGATTTAGTCGATCAGAAGCCGGACGAGGGCAGTTTCAGGGGAAACCGCTAAAACGTGTTTGAGCTCGGCGTAGCGTACGCCGAGCGAGTTGTTTTGGCGCCGAGCCCGGCGCACTGATCGGCGTGAAAAATCACCGCAGCGAACGAGGATGAGCCCTGAGGCCCAAACCTTGATCTGCAGAAATGACGGTGCCTGTGACTTATGCTAGAATAACCGGGCCATGAAAATAGCTTTTCTCGCTTCGGAAGTCATGCCCTACGCCAAGACGGGCGGCCTGGCCGACGTGGCCGGGGCCCTGCCCAAGTTCCTGTCCGGGCTCGGCGCCGACGTCCGGGTCTTCATGCCGCTCTACCGGGAGGTCCGCAAAAAGAACCTGCCGCTCGAGCCCGTCCTCGTCGACGCCGCGCTCGACCTGGGCGGGAAGCGGGTGACGTTCTCGGTCTCGGCGCACCGCGCCGGAGGCCTGTCCGTCTTCTTCATCGACCAGGCGGCCTACTTCGACCGCGATCAGCTCTACGGGACCCCGGCGGGCGATTACCCCGACAACGCCGAACGGTTCGCTTTCTTCAGCCGGGCTTCGCTCGAAACCATGCGGGCGACCGGCTTCCGCCCCGACGTCGTCCACGGACACGATTGGCAGGCGGCCGCGGCGTTCGCCTATCTCAAGTTCAGCTACGCGGACGACCCCTTCTTCGCCGGGACGCGCTCGCTTTTCACCATCCACAACCTGGCCTACCAGGGCTTGTTCGAAAAGGACGTCCTCGGCCGTATCGGCCTGCCCGAGTCGCTGTTCAACATGAACGATCTCGAGTTCTACGGCAAGGTCAACACGCTCAAGGCCGGCATCCTCTACGCGACGGCGGTGACCACGGTCAGCCCGAGATACAGCCGTGAGATCCAGACGCCCGAATTCGGCTGCGGTCTCGACGGTCTCCTCCGACACAGGGCGGACGCGCTCCGCGGCATCCTCAACGGCGTCGATTACCAGGACTGGGATCCCGCGACCGACCGGCTCATCCCCCGGAACTTCGGGCCCGCCGACCTGGCCGGGAAAAACGACTGCCGGGAGGAGCTCTTCCGGATGTTCGGCCTCGCGGCGCCCGCCGACCTTCCCGTCGTGGGCATGGTCACGCGGCTGGCCGGGCAAAAGGGCCTCGACATCGTCTGCGAGGCGTTGGACTCGCTCATCGGCCTCGGCTTGACGTTCGTCATCCTGGGCACGGGCGACCAGAAGATCCAGGATTTCCTCCTCGCGGCCCAGAAGATACACCCGGCCCGCCTCGGGCTCAAGATCGCCTTCGACGAGAGGATCGCCCACACGATCTACGCCGGGAGCGACATCTTCCTCATCCCCTCGCGCTACGAGCCGTGCGGGCTGACCCAGATGTACGCGCTGAAGTACGGGACGATCCCCGTCGTCCGGGCCACAGGTGGGCTCGACGACAGCATCGAGGAGTACGACCCCCTCGCCGGAAGCGGGAACGGCTTCAAGTTCGTCGAGGCCGCGCCCGAAGCGCTCCTCTCGGCGGCGGCTCGTTCGGTCGAGGCGTTCCGGCGGCCGGGAGCGTGGAAGGCCCTCGTCGGGAACGCCATGGCCGCGGACTTTTCCTGGAAGCGCTCGGCGGCGGCCTACCTCGAGCTTTACAAGAAGATCGCCGCGACCGCCTGAGCCGCTAAGACCGCCGCAGGAACTGGGCCGCCGTTTCCGGCGGGACGGGGTTGATATAGAACCCCGTCCCCCACTCGAACCCCGCGACCTTGGTCAGGATAGGGAAAATTTCCAGGTGCCAGTGGTAGTTCCTGTCGATCTCCGGCCAGCCCTCGAGCGATAACGAGGGATTGGGGGCATGATGGAGGACCATGTTATAGGGCGGGTCGCCGATCGTCTCCTTGAGCCGGGCGAGGACCTGTTTCATCGTCTCGGCCAGGATCAGGAGCTCGGCGTCGTCGACGTCCGTGAAAAACGGCGAATGCCTCAGCGGGTAGACGGCCATCTCGAAGGGGAAGCGCGAGGCGTAGGGGGCGACGACCGAAAAATGCCGGTTGAGGATAATCTGCCTCGCCCCGGCCGCCGCTTCCTCCCGGAGGATCCGGCAGAAGGCGCATTCCTTGAAGTTCCGGAAAAGCCTGTCGCCGCCGTAGATCTCCTCCTTGACTCGCTTCGGGACGATGGGCGTCGCCACGATCTGGGAATGGGGATGGCTCAGGGACGCGCCCGCCTCCTTGCCTTTGTTTTTGAAGAGCTGGACGTACTGGTAGTGGAGCTCCTGTTCGATGGCCTTGATCCTCAACTGGAAGACCCGAAAGACGTCCCGGATGTGCGGGACGGGGAGGTCGCTCAGCTCGAAGCCGTGGTCGGGATTCTCGATAACCACTTCGTGGACGCCGACCCCCTCCATCGACTGAAAGACGCCGCCCGTCGGCTTGGGCGGCGGCGTGCCGCGGTTCAGGGCGGGGAACTTGTTGGGCACGACCCGGACCTTCCAGCCGGGGGAATCGGGCGCCGTCCCTGCCGTCCTCAGGGCGAAGACCTCGGGCGGGGTTTTCGTCTCGTTGCCTTCGCAGAACGGGCAGAACCCGACGGGTTCCGCGGGCCGTGCCGTTCCGTCGCTGGGACGGAAATCGTCGGGCCGCTTGCTGCGTTCCGTGGCGATGATGACCCATCGTCCGCTGACCAGGTCTTTCCTCAGTTCCGACATCAATCGCCTATCAGCTGCTTGATCTTCGATTTGAGCTCGTCCAGGGAAGCGGACTTGACGACGTAGGCGTCGGCGGCCCAGGTCATGAAATCCTCCTTGTAGCTCTGGTAGGCCGAGTTGATGATGATCGGGATGTCCTTGCGGAGCCCCATGATCTGGGTGATGAGCTCGATCCCGTTCTTGCCCGGCATGCGGATGTCGGTGACGATCAGGTCGAAAGCCGTTATTCCGAGTTCGGCCAGGGCGGCCTCGGCGTTGGTCACCGCGGTGACGGCGTAGCCCTCCCGGCTCAGTTCCTCTTCATAGAGCAGGCCGAGGGCTTTCTCGTCCTCGACCAGCAGGATATTCTTTTTCATGGCCTTTCACTCCTTTTCGCGGCAGACAAAAATGAGTTTGAACAGGGCCCCTTTCCCCACTCGGCTCAGGACCTCGATCTTGCCGCCGCAAGTGTCCATGACCCGCTTGATGAAGGGCAGGCCGAGGCCCATGCCTTTTTCCTTGGTCGTGAAAAAGGGCCTGAAGAGCTGGTCCTTGTCCGGGTTGGAGATCCCCCTGCCCGTGTCCCGGACGGAGAGGACGAACCCGCTCCTGTTCTTCCGGTACCCCCGGATGGTGATCGCTCCCCCGGCGATCGTCGCGTCGAAAGCGTTGTCCAGGAGGTTGCGGACGACCTCGCCGAACGAGATCGGGTCGCAGAGGATCTGAGGCAGGCAGGTCTCCAGCTTGACGTTCAGCGCGTATCCCTGCGATTTCGTCTGGACCTCGGGGCTGTCGAAAACCCCGGCCAGGACCGGCCCCGGGTCGAAATAGACGGGCTCCTTCAGGCTGACCTTGAGGAAGTGGCCCATCTGGTAGATGATGTCCTCGAGCCGGCGGACCTCGTCCCGGATGATGGTCAGGTTCCTGCGCTTTTTCTCTTCGGGGACGTCGGGCTTGAGGAGCTGGTCGGTAAACCCCCCGACGGCGACGATGGGGTTCCTGAGCTGATGAGTGACGAACATGGCCATCTCGCCCATGGCCGCCATCTTCTCCATGTCGAGGAGCTTGCGGTGGAGCGTCGTCGAGTAGATGTAGTTGCCGGCGATCAGGCCGCAGAGGCCGGCCAGCTTGATATCGGCCGGCGTGATGGGCGTCCGGGTGATGGCGTTGTCGAGGACGATCTCGCCGAGGACCTCGTCCCGGGCGAGGAGCGGGATGCAGAGGAACTCGTCGACCTGGATGACGTCGAGGAAGCGCTTGTCGACGAGGGGCTCGCTCGCGGCCTCGCGGACGAGGAGGATCTCCTTGCGGCAGGCCGCGTAGGCCGGGATGAGCGCGGTTTCCTCGTCCGCCGCGAAGACGAGTCCCTTGAGGCGGCTGCTGAGGGTGTCCTCGTTCTTGCTGACCAGGGCCCGGTTGTGCTCGATGATCTCGATGTAGCCGATGCCCGGCGTCGACAGGACCTCCCAGATGAACCCGGCCTCCTCGGCCGAGCGGGGGCCCAGCCACATCTCCCCCTTGAGGCGGTCCCCCTGCTTGAGGAAGAGCATGGCCCGGTTGAAGCCGACGCCCGAACCCGAGGTCAGCGCCGTCAGGATGACGAGAAGGTTGTCCTCGAGGGAGAAAGGCTGGAAGAAGCTCTGGGAGATGATCGACAGGAGCACCATTTCCCGGGGAGCGTCCCGCTCGAAGTCGGAGCCGAGGAAGTCGTATTTTTCGATCATTCGGACGTCCAGCCCTTGGGGACGACCCGGACGCCGGCCTTGCTGATCTTGAAATTCCGGCTGTCCTTGTCGGCGTCGAAGCCGATCTCGAAACGCTCGGGGATCGTCGAGGACTTGTCGATGATGACCTTGCGGAGACGGGCGCCGCGACGAACGGCGACGTCCTCGAAGAGGATCGAGTCCACGACCTCGGCCCCGGCTTCGATGCGCACGCCCGGGGCGATGATCGATCTCTCGATGAGGCAGCCGGATAACCCGCACCCGCTGCCGATGATGGAGGAGCGCAGCTCTCCGCTGGCGATGAACGTCGGCGGATACTGGGGCTTGTAGGTCCGGACGGGCCAGGCCGGATCCTTCAGGATGCCGGGCGGCGAAGGGGACACGAAGGCCATGTTGGCCTCCCAGTACGCGTCGATCGTGCCGATATCTTCCCAGTAATCGTCGAAGGTGTAGGCGAAAACCCGATGGCCGCCGATAAGGGCCGGGATGATGTCTCTTCCGAAATCGTGAGAGCTCTTCATGTTCCGGGCGTCCTTGATCAGGGCCTTGATCATGACGGAGGTCTTGAAAAGGTAGACGCCCATCGAGATGAGGCTCTTCCCCGGGTCCCAGGGTGTTGAAAAGGGCTTCTTCGGCTTTTCCGCGAATTCAACGATCCGCCGTTCGGCGTCGACGCCGATGACGCCGAAGCGTGAAGCACTCTCGACGGGGATCGTCCGGGTCATGATGAGCGCGTCGGCATCGGTCTGGCTGAAGAAAAGCAGGAGCTTCCGGTAGTCGGCGTTGTAGATGTGGTCCCCCGAGAGCACCAGGACGGCCTCCGGGTTTTCCTGCTGGATGGTGTAGACGTTCTGGAAGACGGCGTCGGCCGTCCCCTCGTACCAGTGGTCGCTGACACGGCCCTGGGCGGGGAGCGAGATGATGTAGTCGCCGCTCTCGGCATGGAAGATGCTCCAGCCGTTGAGGATGTGGCGTTCGAGGGACAGGGACTTGTACTGGGTGAGCAGGGCGATCCTGCGGAGGCCGGAATTGAGGGCGTTGGACAGGCTGAAATCGACGATCCGGTAGGCGCCGAGGAATGGCACGGACGGTTTGGCCCGGTCGCGCGTCAGCGGGTAGAGGCGTTCGCCCTTGCCGCCGCAGAGGACCATGACCAGCGTTTTCTTAGATAACAGTTCCATCGGGCAGGACGACCTCCTCGAACAGCCTGTCTTCCGTCTCGAAGACGCTTAGGAGCGATTCCTCGGCGTCCGTGAGGACACGGCCTTCCTCGAGCCACCCGGCCAGCGTCAGGGCCCGCTCGAAGTGCTCGGCGGCCCTGTTCTCGGCATAATCCCGGGCCGACCAGGTCGAGACGAGGAACGGCCAGTCCGAGCTCTCGAGCAGGAACTTCTCGCGGAAGAACTGCTTCAGGATCCGCCGGTCGAGGCGGGCGAGGCGCGGCGTGAACGCGGCCGCGGCCTCCTCGATCCTGTAGATCTTCTTCCAGATCCAGGACGTGTCGTCGTTGAGCCAGATCCAGTGGAACCCGCCCTGGCCCCACGACCCTTCGGGGAGGGAAACGACGGTTTCGGGCGGCAACCGGTCGAGACAGCCGCCGGCGGTCATGGGCTTGATCGGCCCGGCCGCCAGTTTTTTGATGACGAGGTAAAGCCACTCGGGACCTTCGAACCACCAGTGGCCGAACAGCTCCGTGTCGTAAAGGGCGACGACCGAGCCCGAGGTTTTTCCCTGGAGGGTCTCCTCGATGACGGAGACGAAATGCCCGGCGTGCTCCTCCATCCTTTCCCGGGTCCGGGCCGGGTCATAGGGTTTTTTGAGGCCCAGGTCGGCGTCGCTCGAGGTGATCCTCCAGTAGCGCATGCCGCCCGGGAAATGTTTTTTGTGGAATTCGAGATATGCGCTGTCCCCGGGATAACCCATGTTGCGGCTCCAGACCTGCGAACCGGAGACGTCGTCCCGGGCGAAAAACGGCACGTGCGAGGGATGGGCCAGGTAGGAGGAATAAGGGTCCTGCGGCAGTTCGTCCGTCGGCTGATAGGAGCCCTTAAATTTCTCCCAGAGGAGCTTCAGGCCGGGAAAGCGGTCGAGGTAGACGCCCTTGGCCTCCCCTCCCTTGAGGAGGTGGGCGTCGACGAAGAAATAGCCGATGCCCTCCTGGCCCAGGATCTCGTCGACGCCGAGACGGGGATAAGGCGCTTTGTCTTCGATCGGGGATTTCCAGTTGTAGCCGGGCCGGTAGGCGCACTCGGGGATCCAAAATCCCCGGGCTTCCCGGCCGAAGTACTTGCGGTAGGTGTAAAGCCCCTGCCGGACCTGCTGGCGGATGCTTTCGTCCCTGGCGAGAAGCGGGAAATAGCCGTGCGTCGCCGCCGAAGTCAGGACCTCGATATAGCCGCGGTCCTGGAGAGACCGGAACGCGCCGAGGATATCGCCGTGATAACGGCCCTGGAAATCGTCGAGGATCTTCCGGTACCAGGCCTCCCAAAAATCGGTGAGCGGACGAAGGGCGCCGTTCCCCGTCCGCCCGAAATAATCCCGGTCACGGACGGCGATCTCGATCTTCATCCTCAGGTACTCGTCGAAGCCCCGGGCGAAGCCGGGATCCTTGAGTTGCTCCATCAGGACCGGGGTGAAGCTGACGTTCGCCCGGGCCGCGATCCCTTCGCCGGCCAGCCGCTCGAAGACGTCGAGGAGCGGCATGTATGTTTCCGCGGCGGCCTCGTAGAGCCAGTCCATCCCGTGCGGCCAACTGCCGTGGGCCAGGACGTAGGGAATGTGGCTGTGAAGGACGAGAGAAAAGTACTTATCGGCCATGATGCTCCTTCAAGACGATGATCAAGCGCTTTTTCGCGTTCCCGGCCAATACCAACGGCCACACCGGGCAGAAACAGTACCCTTGATGGATTATATCAAAACCCCCTTCGGATTGGGAGAGCGTCCGCAGGGCGAACGACCAAAGGGCGTCCGCCCCCTCCGGCTCGAACAGGAGATGCCCCCCGTAAAGGGCCGCTCCGCCGGGGCCCCGGAGCTCGAGCTCGTGGGGGAAGGCCAGGAAGTTCCATTCCGAACCGTATTTCAAAGAGATGGCCTTTTCGGACAGGTTCTCGACTTCGAGGATGACGCGGAGCGCGCCGTCGCCGGCCTCGATCGTCTTCCTGACGGCGAGAGGGACGCGCTCGCCCGAGGCCCAGACCGCTCCGCGGCGCTCCAGGACGAGCGCTTTCCCCGCGGCTTTGAACGAGAACGGCTGGTCGACGAAATCCCCCTGTTCCCCGTAGTCGACCTTCCGGAAATCCTCCGCTTTCGTGTCGGCGTGGAAGAAATGGTCGATGAGCGAGAATCGGGGGTACCAGTCGGGGCGGGTCAGCTCTTCGGCTTCGGGCGGCAGTTCCTTGCGGAGCTCGTGGATGCTCTTGCCCGTCCCCTCCTCCCCTTCCCCGGCTTCCGGCGACCGGTGGTAGGATTCACGGCGCCGCGAGAGGACGTTGGAGAGGTTCCGCGACCAGGGGCGGTAGTCGACCTCGACGAGAGTTCCGCCGAAGGACGGCTTGACCAGCAGGCCGAATACGGAGTCCCGGTAAACGAGCTCGTCCCGTCCGTCGCAATCGTAGTCCAGGGAATTCCAGGCGGGCGCGTCCGGCGTCCTCTTCTCGGCTTCGAGAAGATGGTGGTAAGCGGCTTCCCGGAGATGGGGCAGATAGAGT
The DNA here is from genome assembly GCA_014894455.1 of Acidobacteriota bacterium. Lineage (GTDB taxonomy): Bacteria > Acidobacteriota > Aminicenantia > Aminicenantales > Saccharicenantaceae > RBG-16-66-30. The sequence goes on from JADBLN010000102.1 coordinate 29,088, forward strand.
CCGCCGAAGACGCCGTGCCAGTAGGGGTCGTTGCATTGGCCCTTGTAGAGGTCCTTGAGCGCGCCCCCCTCCGCCCGGGCGGCGTGGACTTCCCGCGAGATCATGACCATCCGCTTGTGGAGGTGGCTCGCTTCAGGGTACTTGAGGAAGAATTCGCGGAAGAATCCGCCGCGCAGGAACCGGCGGGCTTCCGGGCCGGACCCGGCCTTGAGCTTCTTGAAGGCCGCCTGGTCGTCGGGCTCGAGGACCCACTCCATCATCTCTTCGTAGGACGCCGGCGGAAGGTAGACCCTGCCCGAGGGCGGATGCGCGTCCAGATACTCGGAAAAGGACATCGTCCGGATGCCTTTGTCTTCGACGTAGGCGAGGAACCGCTCGAGCCAGCCTTCCTCGAACACCCATTTGTGGGTGCCCGGCCAGACGCCGAATTTCTCGCCGTCGTCCCCGAGGATGGCCGTCCCGCCCGACGCCCGGAGGCCGTCGAGATGGGCGTCGATGTCGTCGAGGCCGTGGAACGGCACGAGGTAGCGCAGCTTTTTGTTGATCGGAAAAAGGCGCAGACTTCGGCCCTCTTCCTCGGTGACATAGGTCGTGGCCAGGTCGCGGATCCCGGCGTAGTGAAAATGCTCTTCGTCGAGGAGGGTGTATTCGATGCCCGCCGCCGCCAGGGACTTGGGCAGGTGGGGCTCCCAGACCCTTTCGGTGAGCCACAGCCCGCGCGGCGCCTGTCCGAAATTCTCCAGGAGGTAGTCGTTCATCATCCGGATCTGCCCGACCCGGTCCTCTTCGGGAATGATCGACAGGATGGGTTCGTAAAAGCCTCCGCTAAGGAGCTCGACCTGCCCCCGGCCGGACAGTTCTTTGACGAGGTCCCAACAGGTCCGCTCGTTCTTTTCCATGTACTCCCAGAGAGGGCCGGAGAAGTGGAGGGCGAAGCGGAAGCCCGGATGCCCGGCCAGGCGATCCAGCAGGGGCCGGTAGCAGTCCTCGAACGCGTCCTTGACGACGTGGTCGAAATTCCCCACCGGCTGATGGTTGTGGACGGCGAACAGAAAGATGAGCTCGTTCATTCGGGCTCCTTCACGCCCGCGTCCCGACAGGCCTTCCGGATATAGGCTTTGAAGAGGTAATCGAACTCGTCCTTGCCCTCCTCGCCGTACCACCAGAACCAGTCCGAGCCTTCGGCCACGGCCATCTCTTCCGACGGCCCGCAGGCCTCGCGGGCCTTTGCGAGCAGGTCCCAAGCCGTGTTCTTGGCCGGGTGGCCGACCCACTTGGAAAAGTTCCCCAGCCAGGTCCCCGGGACCAGATCGATCTCATCCCGGGCCGGTTCGGCCGCGAGGTAGCCCTCGAGAGAAGTCAGGGTGAAACCTTCGAGACGCTTGACCCTGTCGTAAAGGGCGCGCAGGAAAGGGACGCCGTTTCCGGGATAGTACTCCCACGGGTTCTCGCCGTCGAGGACGATGACGAGGATCGAGGCCTCGTCGGCGGCCTTTCTCCGCGCCTCGAGCTTCGCCACGAAATCCTCGATGGCCGCCGCGGCCGGCCACTTCTGGTACTCGAAGCTCAGCAGGTCCGAGAGCTCCCGGTCGCGGAAAAAGAGCGCGATCGACTCCGCAAGGTAGGGCTTGAACAGGTCGGCGGGGGCATGAGGCGCTGGCCGGCTTTTCCAGAGGACGTTCTCATCCGTCAGGGCGAAGCGGAAGCCGGCGGCCGCGGCGGCGCGGGCGACCTCGCGGCTGACGCCGCCTTCCGAGGGCCAGAGGCCCGCCGGCTCGAAACCGAAGATCTTCGCGAAATAGGCCCGGCCCTTGGCCAGCTGGGCCTTGCCGTCCTCGGGGTGACGGAACGGCAGCTTCGGAAGGGTTTCGCCGACGGCGGCGTGGATGTCGAAAACGAGCGGCAGAAGAGGGTGATAATAAGGTGTGGTGGTGAGTTCGGCCAAGCCTTTCTCGTGGAGACGGAGGTAGCTCGGCAGGAGGTCAGCGAGCACCTCTTTCCTGATCTGGAGCAGGCCGTCCCGGTCTCTCTCCGGAGTCAGGGGCGCGGAGAACAGGGCCTTTACGGCCAGCTCCTGCAGGCGACGGGCGTTCCTCTCGCCGGGGACGATCTTTCCGAGGAGCCGGACGTCCGCATAGGTCAGCTTGCCCGGGTCTTTTTCGAGCGCGGCCTGGAAGGGGTCGTTGGCGGAACCGCCGACGTATTCGAGGACCTGCTCGAGGAGGCAGGGGACGAAGTTGTAGGTCCCCGGGAACTCCGCCTCTTCGGCCAGGCGGGCCATCTGGTGGTAGTTCTTCACGGCGTGGTAGTTGACCCAGGGGAGGATGTATTCCCGCGTGTCGGGGTCGCGGTAGATCGGCTGATGGAAATGCCAGACGAACGCCAGGTGCATGGTCAGGCCCCTTCTTGGGCGAGGATGTAGACGAGAGCGGCCAGGATCACGGCTTGGAGCTCGAGCTCGCGCGGATGGACGCTCGAGACGACATCGAGAGCGGAGTGGTGGACGTCGAAGTAGGCTTGGGAGTTGATCATGACGGCGGCCGGCTCCGCCCCCTTTTCGATAAGAGGCCCGACGTCCACTCCCCCGCCGCCGGGAACGATGAACGATACGCCGAGCGGCCTGAAAAGGTCCGCATATGAGGAGATCTTTTCAAGCACCCGGCTGTCGTGTCCGCCGATGGCCAGTCCGACCGGGGCGAAGCCTCCGCGGTCTGCTTCCACGGCGACGAGGTGGCGTTCGCCTTTCCTCTGCAGGGCGCGGACGTAGGCCCGGCCTCCCGTTCCGCCGAATTCCTCGTCCATGAACAGGACGACGCGGATGGTCCGCCGCGGCCGCAGGCCGACGGCTTTGATCAGCCTCAGCGCCTCCAGGCTCGCCGCGCATCCCGCGGCGTCGTCATGGGCGCCGGCGCCGATGTCCCAACTGTCCAGGTGCCCGCCGACAAGGATGACCTCGTCCGGGAGATCGGTCCCGGTGAGCTCTCCGACGACGTTGGCCGAAGCCACGCGACCCATGTCCCGGCAGTTCATCCTGAGCGATACGGAAAGGCCCCGCTCCTTTTTCAACAGGGCGCTCAGCACCTCGGCGTCTTGGGTGCTGACCGCGGCCGCCGGGATCCGGGGAACGCCGGGGTCGTACTGCATCAGTCCGGTGTGCGGGTTCCTGTCTTCCCTGAAGGTCAGCGAGCGGACGAGGACACCGAGCGCGCCGTAGCGGGCCGCCGCCGAGGCCCCGCTGACCCGCTGGTCGACAGCTCCTCCGTAGGCGGAGAAGGGCTCGGCGAGACGCCTGTCCATCGGCCGGTTGAAGAAGACGAACTTGCCCTTGAGCTTCGGCCCCAAGCGGCCGAGCTCATCGAGAGACAGGACCTCGACGACAGGCGCGGTGAGGCCCCGGTCCGGCGTCCCGACGCTCCCGCCCAGGGCGCAGACGGCGAGCGGGACGGCGGCCCGGGTCCCGGAGGCGGTGATTTCGGCCTCCCCGACCTCCCCCCGCACCCAGTGTCCGACCTCGACCGGCTCCGCGTGGACGTTGGCGAAGCCCAGCTCCTTCATGAGCTGGAGGGACAGGTCGATCGCGGCCGCGGCTCCGGACGACCCGGTCAGACGCGGGCCGACCGATGTGATCCGTTTGAGGAGTTCGAAGCCTTGTTCGCCCGTCAGGCCGGCGTCCCGGAGCCTATCGACGGTTTGCTGATACGTTCGACACCACCCACCCCGATTTTTTAAAACGGGGTGGGTGGTGCTCAGTATTAACCCTGAGCGTATCCCGGCCTTGCCACCGCCCTTGCCGGTCTCCAGCACCGGCACTGCCAAGCCGGTGGCGAAGCCGGCAGGACCGGGACTGCCGGTTTCCAGCACCGGCACTGCAAAGCCGGTGGGAAGCCCGGCCCCGGGCTTCAAACCGGGGAGGCGAATGGGTTGATACATTCGCGCGGGCCAAGCGCCGCTCAGTATTACCCCTGAGCCTGCTCCGGGCTTCAAACCGAGGAGGCAAAGGGGTTTATACGTTCGACCCCCGTCCTGGAGTCCAGCCGCGCCCGGGCGAAAAGAGCAGATCAATAGGGCCAGGGTGAGCAGGGTCCGAACGGATCGTTTTTTCATGACGCGGCTCCCTCACCGATGAAGGAAACAACGTTCCGAACCGAGCTCTCCCGGCTTCCGGGTGATGATCATGGCCAGTCCGAGCTCGTTGGCCTTGTCGATGACTTCCTGGTCCTTGACCGAGCCCAGCGGGTAGATGATGGCTGTGATGCCGTGCTTGGCTGCGAGCTCGACGACGTCGGGGAAGGGCATGAACGCGTCGGAAGCAAGGACGCAGCCCTCCGGGCCGTAGCCGCGCCGCGAGAGACGGATGGCGTCCTCGGCGGAGTCGATGCGACTTCGCTGGCCGGAGCCGATGCCATGCGTTTTATCGGAAGTCCCGATGACGACGGCGTTCGACCTGGTGAAGCAGGCCACCGTCCAGTTGAACAGCGCGGCCTGGACCTCGTCGGGACTCGGTTTCTTCGTGGAGACGACGTCCACGGACTCCAGGGAGACGATCTTCGAGTCGAAGCGTTTTTGGACGAGCAGTCCTCCGGCCACCCGCTTGACTTCGAGGCCATTATCCGTCGAGGGCGCGTCGAGCGGCGCACCCATCTTGACCACCCGAAGGATCTTCCGCGCCGCCAGGACGTCCAGGGCCTCGGAGTCGTAATCGGGGGCGTAGACGACCTCGATATTGCGGGGGCTCTCGACGAGGAGGCGGGCCAGCGGTTCGGTGACGCGGTAGCTGAAGACGTCGACGCTGCCGAAGTTCGAGAGCGAGTCGCACTTCCAGGCCTTTTCGAAGGTCCCGACCGGGTCGTCCCCGAGGGCGACGCCGCTCGGCATCTCGTGCTTGATCAGGACGCAGACCCGGCGGCCCTTGAACACCTGGACGAGCTTCCGGGCCAACCGCTGGCCGAGGTCCATATCGCCGACATTGATGTAGCTCAAACCCTTCGTGCCCTCTTGAAGGACCTCGAGGTGGCCCATATTAGGGCCCGCCGCGCCGGCCTCCTGGTAGAAGGCTGCTGGATAGCCCGGATTCTCGCCGTAGCGCATGGGGAACTTTTTGACGAACCGGTCTTCACCCAAGTTGAACGTTTCCGGAAAATCCTCCCCGACCTTCATCTGGTACTGGCTGCGGGCCGTCCGCTCGGGCTTGCTCATCGCTCATGTCCTTTCGTGGCGGTTGATGATGTGGAGATCGATTCTCCCGGGGTCGGAAAGAGAGACGAAGGCGCAGGCGACGGCGACCCGGAAGTCTTTTTCCGCTGCGGCGGGAGCGAGGTCCCCGTAGACGGCTTCGGCCGTTTCGCGGGCGGTCTTGCCGGCAAGCCCGACCCGGCGAGGCTCCCCCTCGAACGCGGGCAACGGGTCGGAGTTTGGCCCGGCATAGGTCGAGACGAGCCGCCCCTCCCCTTCACGGAATGGGACCTCGAAGTAGCTCCTCAAAGGCTCGCCCGACTCGCCCCTGCGGACGACGCTCAGACCGGCCGCGCCGCGGACGAGACAGCCGCTGATCCGGGGAGTGAAAATGGGCGCGTCGGGCTCGTAGTCCCAGGCCGCCAGGGCCTGCGACAGTACGGCCACAGGGGCGGCTCCGGCGAGGAGCGCATCCCGGATATCGGCGGTCTGCTTGCCGTTGGAGACGGCGACTCCCGCTTGTCCGAAAAAGAGGGCCGGGTAGACGAGAAGGTCAATATTCCCCTTTTTCAGAACGTCTTCGTCGGTGGGCTGGACCCAGACCCCGCTGTCGCGGTGGACCAGTTTCCGGGCCTGGCTCGAGGGCGAGCGTCCGGTTATGGCGTAGACGATCACGGCTTTGGTGCCCGCGGAAGCCAGGCCCATGGCAATGAGGCGGCCGGGGTATTCGAGCGTCGCGAGCAGTCCTGTCGTCTTGTCCATCGCTCGTCCTTTCGCGCCTATTGATAACACAGCCCCTCGCGCCTGTCAAAAACGACTTGAGGGAAATCCTGCGAATCTGGTAGAATCCTGAGGAGATCCGGTGAAGGAGGCCGAGCCGAAGATGAAGAAAGTCGACTACCATGAGGAATCCTTCCGCGACCCCGAATTCCTTGAGTCCCTCGAGGGACGGACGCTGCGCATCCTGAGCGAATACCTGGGCCCGATGGCCCGCCTCGACAAAGCCAAGATCAACAGTACGATCCTTTTCCTCGGCTCCGCAAAGGCCGACCCGACCGACGCCGATTCCGACTTCTATCGCTATTATTGGGAGGCGGAGGAACTGGCTTTTCTCCTGGCCAAATGGGCCATATCGCTGAAGAAACCCAAGGGCAAGGATTTTGTCGTCTGCACGGGGGCCGGCCCCGGCATCATGGAGGCGGCCAACCGCGGCGCTTCCCGGGCGAGAGGAAAGACGATCGGGATGAACATCTCGCTCCCCCAGTCGCAGAACCCGAACCCTTACGTCACGCCCGAGCTGTCCTTCTCCTTCCATTATTTCTTCATGCGGAAATTCTGGCTCGTCTACAAGGCCAAGGCGGTGATCATCTTTCCGGGAGGATTCGGCACGCTCGACGAGTTCTTCGAGATCCTCACCCTTCTCCAGACGAGCAAGATCTCGAAAAAGGAGCTTGTTCTCGTCCTCTACGGCGGGGACTACTGGCGGGACCTCATCAAGTTCGATTCCATGGTCGAGAAGGGGGCCATCTGCGCCGACGACCTCAAGCTCTTCCGTATCTGCTCGACGCCTCGCGAGGCCTTCGCTTATCTCAAGAAGAGGCTGACGGGTTTTCTTGGCTGACCGGCCCGGGGTTCAGGGGACGGAGCGCGGGGGCCGAGTCCGCGCCGTCCTCACCGTCGCCCTGGCCCTGAGCGCGGCCGCCTGCGCCAGGCTGCCTTACGCCCCGAAGAGCGGCCTGGAGATCGGCGTCGCCTCCTGGTACGGGCAGGAATTCCACGGCCGTCCGACCTCGAGCCGGGAGGTCTTCGACATGAACGACATGACGGCCGCCCACCGCACGCTGCCGTTCGGGACACACGTGATGGTGACGGACCTCGCGAACGACCGTTCGGTGGTCGTCCGTATCAACGACAGGGGACCTTTCGTCCGGGGCCGGATCATCGACTTATCCTATGCGGCCGCGCGCGTCCTGGGCATCGTCGGTCCGGGCACGGCCCGCGTCCGGTTGGATATTTTGGGCGGATTCCGGGAACCGGCCCCGACATCGCCGCCGACATGGATCCAGGTCGGCGCCTTCTCGGCCCAGGAGAACGCCTACGCACTGAAAAAACGATTGGAAAAGACCTATCCGGGCGTGGTCGTGTCGACGCTCAAGACCGGGAACGGGGCTTACTACCGGGTCAGGGTCCGGACCGACGGGGATTCAGCCGATGCTCTGGCCTCGCGATTGGCCGGAGAAGGCTTCCCCGTCATCCTCATCCGCGAATAAAAGCCGTCCCGCCGAAACCTACCGGATTTTCTCCCGGCGCTTGAACAGATAGGCGGCGTCCCTAAGCTTGTTTTCGACGCCGTCGTGGACCGCGTATGTCCCGCCCTCGTAAAGGCAGGCCGCGCCGAACTCGCCCTTTTTGTTGAGCGCGTAGAAATCGAGGCCGAACTTGGGCCGACCCTCCCCGTCGCAGAGCCGGGGCACGAGCTTGGTCTTCGCGGCGATGGCTTCGCAGGTCTTCAAGCAAGCCTGCTCGGGCGACAGGCCGTGACCCATGAAATCGACGATCCGGAAGCTGGCGCACGTTTGGAGGTTGGCCTCACCCCGCCCCGTCGACCCGGCCGCGCCGATCTCGTTGTCCACGTAGAGCCCGGCCCCGATGATGGGCGAATCCCCCACCCGGCCGGAGAGTTTCCAGGACAGGCCGCTCGTCGTGGTCACGCCGGCCAATCTTCCCGCGGCGTCCAGGGCGATGCAGTTGATCGTCCCGTGCGTGCTCATGACCGAGCGGAGCTCTTCGGGGACGTTGTCGGACTTCGGGGGGAACCAGTTGTCCCGGTCCGAAATGGTTTCCTTCCAGCGCAGCCAGGCGGCGCGGGACTTATCCGTCAGGAGGTCCTCCTCCTTGAAGCCGTGGGCCCGGGCGAACTTCAGGGCGCCTTCTCCGACGAGAAGGACATGGTCGGTCCTCTCCATGACCAGGCGGGCCACCTTGGACGGGTTCTTGATGTTCCTCAAGGCGGCCACTGCGCCGGACGTATGCGTCGGCCCGTACATGACCGAAGAGTCGAGTTCGACGACGCCGTCTTCGTTCGGCAGGCCGCCGTAGCCGACGGACATGTCGTCGGGGTCGTCCTCGACGATGTTCACCCCGGCGATGACGGCGTCGAGGGGGTTGCCGCCCGCCTTGAGGATCTCCATGGCTTTTTGAGTGGCCCGGATCCCGTTCCCGCTGGACACGACGCGGGGACGCGCGTCGGCTGCGGCCGTCATGCCCGCCGCCCGTCCGAGCCCGACGGGGACGAACGCCGCCGCGCCGGCGCCGACGCCGGTCTTGAGAAAATCCCGTCTCGTGAATTTCGACATTTCGCTGGCTCTCCTTTCTATTCCGGTGGATTCTGTTTTTCCAGATCTTCGAGCAGCTGGATGAGGACGGTGTGGTCGCCCTCAGGGACTTCGAACTTGCGCGAATTCCCGCTGAAGACGTCCATCTCCCGGCCGTCCACGAGAATCTGATACTTGCCTTTCTTCAGAAAGCGCAGCTTGATCTCGCGCCTTTTCAGGGTCTTGATTTCGAAGGATACCTCCCCCTCATTGTAAAGGAAGCGGCGGACGACCGCTCCGCCGTCAACGGCGAGGATGGTTTCGCCTTCCTCGCGGAGGACGGTAGCGGAGTTTCCCGCCTCGACCTCGTAGTGGCGGCCCTGGACGAGGACCCGGGACAGCTTCCCCTTGCCGTCCGGCTTGAGGATCCCGAAGCGGAAGCCCTCGTGGGGCGTGAAATCGAGGTACTCCTCGACCGCGATCAGGGCGGCCAGGGGGCCGCCGCTCTGGTAGCGCTGGCCTCCCGCCTCTCCGGTCAGGGAATCGAAATTCTCGGGCGACAGGCCGAAGCTCGTCCAGCTCCGCAGGAACATCTCGGCGCTCTTGCGGGCTAACTCGGAGGCGACGGCGTCGAAGCCGGAGGCCTTCAGCCCCTGGTAGACGAGGTAGTTGGCCGCGGGCCAGATCAGACCGCGCCAGGACTGCTGGCTCTCGGGCTTGAAGGACGGGTCGTCCCGGGAGATGGACGGGATGACGTAGTCGCCCCAGAACTGCTTGGGATCGAGCAGGTGCTTGAGCATCCTTTGTGCGCGGGCTTCGTCGGGGATCCTGGCCAGGAGAGGGAAAAAAGCGGAGGCCGCCTTGTGGACCGAAAACCGGCCGTCCCAGTAGCGGTCGCAATAGAAACCGTCCTTCTCGTTCCACAGCCGGGAGTTGACGAGGGCCCGGGTCTTCTCGTACTGATCGCGGTAGTGTTCGACGTCGACGGGGCGTCCGAGGACCGAGGCCATCTCGGCCAGGCACCAGGCGTCCAGGGCGTATAGGGAGTTCAGGTCGACGCAGTTCAGCATCATGGTGCCGGTCTCTTCGCTGAAAGGGGCGTCGTCCCAGTTGGGCAGGTCGTCCTGCCCCGATTCCCAGCCGGCCCTCATCCGTCCCGAAGCGTTCTTCTCCCAGGACGGGACGTTCCTGCCGACGAGCTCGGCGTCCGATCCCCACTCGAGGAGGCCGTCACCGTTGCCGTCTCTCCGGGCGATACCGTTCGCCCGCGGCGACATCCAATAATTGTGCCAGCGCTGGAGATAGGGATAGGCGTGCCGAAGGATCTCTATGTCTCCCAGCCGCTCGAAAAGCTTCAGGACGACGAAGGCCCCGACGGGAGGCTGCGAGCGGTCGGCGGTGCCCCCGAAACGGCCCCGCCAATTCGGGATGTTCCCGTTCGGGTACTGAGTTTCCAGGACGGCCCGGAGAGCGTCGACGGCCAGTTTCTGGCTTTCGAGGACGAGCCCTAGGGCGTTGAACAGGGAATTCTCGCCGAGGATCGTCCAGTGATCCCGGCCCCCATCCGGCCGGGGGAGGATCCCTGCCCGGCTTGACGGAGTGTAAAGACGGTGGCTTCCCGCCTGGTAAAGGACCGTCCAATGCAAGCTGTTGGTGATCGCCTCGGCCACTCCGGCGTAAGGGCCGCGGAGTTTGACCCGTTTTTTTTCATAAACGGCGGCTTCCTCGTCGATGAAAGCGCCTATGGTCTCGGCGTTCTTGTAACGGTAGATGCGGTTGCCCACGGCTTGGGCGTCTGGACCGACCCCGGCCACGAAGGCGATCGTGCGGTCGGCATCCGGGAGGTAGGATAGGGCGAGGCCGCCGGCAGGGGCGGAAGCCGGCTCCCCGGGTCGGCTCGTCCAGATCAAGTAGGACGGATTCCCCGGAGCGCCGCAGCGTCCCCGGACCTGGCCGTCGGAGAGCAGGGTGTATTCGCCTTTGAGGTCCCATGGGAAATAGTGGACGATGGTGACGCGGACGTCCTCGGGGCAAAGGATGCGTCCGATGACGGTCGTCTCGTCGCGCCGCGACCATTCGACGGTCAGGGTCAACTTTCGCGGCGGGGGCTTCAGCAGGATGGGTGTGTCCTTGCCCATCTTGAAGGGAAGTCCGAGGTCGAACTTGACACGGGCGTAGAGGCCGTCGGGCGAATGCGGGCCGACCTGGGAGACGAGGTAGTAGAAATCCCCGCCCTCGGCGGTTTCACCCACTCTCTCGACGCGCAGGAGGAAGGCGAAGGCGCAATCCTTGGCCGGAGCGATAACCAGGCCCGGCCAGCCGGGCCCGTCGAGCGATCCGACGTAGGTGTCTTTCCAGGGATAGAAGATCTCGGGCGCGAGGCTGGACGTTCCGATGAGCAGCAGACCCAGAACGAGGACTGTTTTTTTCGTCATCCTAGAGATCCCAGCCGACGCGGTCCTCCTCGCCGTCTACTTTATGGAAATCGGGCCTTGAAATCAAGTTAAGGAAGGTGCTTTTCTTTTCGAGCTGTGGTAGATTAAGACTTACGAATTCCGGTGGAGGAAATCATGGATTTCCGGCTCTATTTTCGCTCCCGTCAGGGGGAGATGGTCCATCTCCTGAAGCAGCTCGCGATGCTCGAATCCCCGACCCACGACAAGAAGGCGGTCGACGCCTGCGCGGCCTTCGTGGCCAGGGAGTTCAAGAGAGTCGGATGCAAGGTCACGACTCTCCCCCAGAAGGATATCGGCGACCTGATCGTGGCCGAGTTTGCGCCGGGACGCCTGAAAGACGCCGACGACGAGATCCTTGTCCTGACCCACATCGACACCGTCTGGCCCGTGGGGAAGATCGCCAAGATGCCCTTCTACGTCTCCGGGAACAAGCTCTACGGCCCCGGTGTCCTCGACATGAAAGCTGGAGTTGTGATGCTCCTGACGGCCCTGCGGAGTCTCAACGGCCTCAACGTCAAGCCCCAGAAGCGGGTCATGGTCGTCGTCAACACGGCCGAGGAGACGGGGCACCCCGCGGCCCACGACCTCATTCGCAAGCTGGCCCGGAAGGCCTCTCTCGTCCTTTGCCTGGAGCCCGCCATCCCGGGCGGAGCGCTCAAGCTCGAAAGGAAGGGCCGGCTGGTCGTCCGCCTGGACGTCAGCGGCCGGGCGGCCCACGGCGGGAGCCCCGAGAAAGGGGTCAGCGCCATCGAAGAACTGGTCACCCAGATCGCCCGCCTCAAGAGGCTGAGGACCGGCGAAACCACGGTCAACGTCGGCCTGGCCGGCGGGGGCGAAAAGGCCAACGTCGTCGCCGAGAATGCCTGGGCCGTGCTGGACATCCGCTTCTGGAAGTCCACCGACCGGGACAGGGTCCTGAAGATCCTGCGCGAGGCCGTCCCGGCCCTCCGCGGGGCGCGTCTCAAGGTCTCTGTCGAAAGCACGACGCCGCCCATGGAGAAGACCAAGGCCTCGGAAAAACTCTTCGTCCGGGCCCAGGAGATCGCCGCCGGCATGGGGCTCTCGCTCAAGGGAGGGAAAACGGGCGGCGGCTCGGACGCGTCGATCGCGGCGGGGATGGGGATCCCGACGCTCGACGGCCTCGGCCCGGACGGCGACGGGATCCACGCCGAACACGAACATCTCATCCTCTCCTCCTTCGTCGAACGGACGGCCCTGCTGACAGAGCTCCTGAAGGACTTGTGATTGATCCGTTCGACGGCGGCCGGGGTCCCGGCCTCTGTCGAAGGAGTTGACTTAGACCGGAAATATTTGATAGTTTAATTTCACCTTTATTTTAAGGAGTACAACATGATTAAAAAGTACTATCTTCTGTCCCCCGGACCGACTCCGGTGCCGGAACGGGCCCTGTCGGCGGCCGCGGAACCGATCATCCATCACCGGACCCCCGAGTTCTCGGCCATCTTCATGGAGGTCACGGAAGGCATCAAGCAGATCTTCGGCACGAAGGAAGACGCCTACATCCTGACGTCCTCCGGGACCGGAGCCATGGAGACTGCCGTGGTCAACCTCCTCAGCCCGGGCGACAAGGTCCTGACGATCAACGGCGGCAAGTTCGGTGAGCGCTGGGGCAACATCTGCAAGGCCTATGGCATCAACTATAAGGAGATCGTCCTCGACCCGTGGGGTAAGGACTTCTCCAAGGACGAACTCGAAGCCGAGCTGAAAGCCATGCCCGACTGCAAGGCCGTTTTCGCCACTCTGTCCGAAACCTCCTCCGGGGCCATGTTCGACATCCAGGGATTCGCTGAGGTCGTGGCCAAGACGGGCGCCGTCCTCGTCATCGACGGCATCTCCGGGGCCGGCGTCACGCCCTGTCCCATGGACGACTGGAAGGTCGACGTCCTTCTTTCCGGGTCGCAGAAGTCCTTCATGATCCCGCCCGGATTGGCCTACATCGCCCTGAGCCCCAAGGCTTGGGCCCTGGCCGCCAATGCCAAGCTGCCCAAGTTCTACTTCGACCTCAAGAAGGCCAAGAAGAACCTGGCCGACAAGACGACCCCTTGGACGCCCGGGATTTCCCTCATCATCCAGCAGAAGCACGCCTTGGACATCGTCAAAAAGATGGGCCTTGACGCCCTTTTCGTCCATCACCGGATCCTGGCCGACGCGACCCGGGCCGGGGTCAAGGCCCTCGGGCTCGAGCTTCTGTCGCAGAGGCCGGGCAATGTTCTGACCTGCTGCAAGGTCCCGGAAGGGATCGAGGGCTCGAAGCTCGTCAAGACCATGCAGGGCAAGTACATGGCCTACATCTCCGGCGGGCAGGACCCCTACAAGGGGAAGATCTTCCGCATCGCCCATCTCGGCTACATGGGCGGCTTCGACATCATCACCGCCCTCTCGGCGCTCGAAATGACCCTCATGGACCTCGGCTTCAAGTTCGAGGCGGGGGCCGGCATCAAGGCGGCCCAGGCCGTCCTCAAGGAGAATTGGCAATGACTAAGATCCTCATCGCCGACGGCCTGGACAAGGAGGCCTTGGAACTCCTCCGGGCCGTTCCGGGCTTCGAAGTCACCGTCAACAAAGGGATGAGCGAGGCCGACCTCGTCCAGATCGTTCCCGGCTTCAGCGCCGTCGTCGTCCGGAGCGCCTCCAGGATCACCCGCCCGGTCATCGAAGCCGGGAAGGACCTGAAGGTCCTCGTCCGGGCCGGCATCGGGCTCGACAACATCGACCGCGACGCGGCCAAGGAAAAAGGGATCGCCGTGGCCAACACCCCGGCGGCCACTTCCATCTCCGTCGCCGAACACACGTTCGGGCTCATGCTCGGGGCCGTCCGCAACCACGCCAAGGCCGTCCTGTCGATGAAGGCGCACAAGTGGGACAAGAAGGCGCTCGAGGGCACGGAGCTCTATGGGAAGACGCTGGGCATCATCGGCTGCGGCCGGATCGGCATCGAAGTCGCCAAGAGGGCCCTGGCTTTCGGCATGACGGTCCTCGTCTATGACGTCATCCCGGTCAAGACCGACGTCGCCGTCAAACAGGCGCCGCTCGAGGAGCTGCTGGCCGCTGCCGACCTCATCACGCTCCACGTCCCCAAGCAGGCCAAGCCCATACTCGGCGAGGCCGAGTTCGGCAAGATGAAGAACGGGATCATCATCGTCAACGTCGCCCGAGGCGGGGTCGTCGACGAAAAGGCCTTGCTCGCCGCGCTCAACTCCGGCAAGGTCCGCGCCGCGGCCCTGGACGTCTTCGACAAGGAGCCGCCCGAGGACTTCGCGCTCGTCGACCATCCCAACGTCATCCCCATCCCCCACCTCGGCGCTGCCGCCGCAGAAGGCCAGCAGCGGGCCGGCCTCGAGGTCGTCCGCATCCTCAAGGAGAAGCTGGGCTGAAATCGAATCAAAGAGAGACAGTCCCCTCCAGGGGGACTGTCTCTCTTTTTCTTTACGTTCTTCCGGCCTTGCCCGGGTTCTGATAAAATAGAGGCATGATCTACCTCGACCACAACGCCACGACACCCGTCGACCCGGCCGTCGCCGAGCGGATGGCGTGGTTTCTCAAGGAACACTTCGGCAACCCCTCTTCTATCTACCCGATCGGGCGGAAGGTCAAGGAGTTGATGAACGAAGCCAGGGAACGCGTCGCCGGCTCCCTGGGCGTCGACCGCGGCGAGATCTTCTTCACCGGATCGGGCACGGAATCCGACAATTTCGCTATCTTCGGGACCTTCGATGCCGCGCCGGAGAAAAACGAGTTCGTCACGTCGGCCATCGAGCACCCTGCCGTCATCGAAACGGCCAAGGCCCTGGAAAAGAGAGGGGTCAAGGTCACCTATCTACCCGTCGACGAGTACGGCACGGTCGGCCTGGACGAGCTGCGCTCGGCCCTGACACCGAAAACGGGCCTCGTCTCGGTCATGCACGCCAACAACGAGATCGGCACGATCCAGCCCATCGCCGAGATCGTCCGGATCGCCCACGAGCGGGATATCCCCGTTCATACGGACGCCGTCCAGAGCTTCGGGAAGATCGACGTCGACGCCCGCAAGCTCGGGGTCGATTTTCTGACCGTCTCCGCCCACAAGGTCTACGGCCCCAAAGGCATCGGAGCGCTCTACATCCGCCGGGGGGCGAATATCTGTCCCTTCGTCCGGGGCGGCCGCCAGGAGCGCGGCCTCAGGGCCGGGACGGAGAATACGGCCGGGATCGTCGGTTTCGGCGAAGCTATCCGCGTCCTCGAGGAAAAGGGCCGCAAGGAACGCTCCCGGGTTGAAAAGCTCGCCGAGGCTCTGAAAAAGGGGATCGAAGAAAAGATCCCCAGCGCCAGGTTCAACGGCCACCCGGAAAACCGGATCAAAAGCACGCTCAATTTCGCCTTTCCGGGACTCGAGGCGGAAGCTATCCTGCTGGCCCTGGCGACCAAGGAGATCTACGTTTCCACGGGCTCGGCCTGCAGCGAGGAATCGGAGGAAGTCTCCCACGTCCTCCAGGCCATCGGGCTCAAACCCGAGATCGCCCGCTCCTCGATCCGGATGTCCCTCGGACGCTCCAACACGGAAGAGGATATCGCCTGCGTCCTCCGCGAGCTCCCGGAGATCATCAAGAGACTGCGGGCCATCACGGCCTTCCACCCCGAAGGCTGAATCTCCGGCCGCTAGGCCGGAGGCTCACGGAGCCGGCGCAGGTACAGCTCGCGGACGGTCCGGAAAAACTCCTGACACGGCCCTCTCCGGAAGTCGGGATAGGTCCAATCCAAAGTTTTGACCCCCGTCTTCGTGAAGAGGAATTCGAGATGGGCGTAGATACCCCGCCCGAGAGGGATGCGGTGGGAGAAATCCTTGGCCGTGGCCATGACCAGCGCGGAGGCGGTGAGATAGCCCGGGTCGACGTTGACGGGCCTCCCCGCAGCGCCCATTTCCCGGCGAAAGGCCGCCTCGAGTTCAATCGTCCGGAGTTTTGCCTGAGGCAGGATTTCAGGGGCAACCAGCCCGGAGAAGCTCATGAATCGTCTCTTAAGATTGGGGCCCATCTCCGGTTCATAATACGCGGTCAGGTCGAAAGCGAAAGCCGGGCTCTCCATGTCGACAGACCCCCACTCCCCGATGAGCCGGCGCCGGATCTCCTCGTACAGGGCTTCCTCTTTATAGATGACCCCGCAGACGAGCTTGACGGGCGCGAACGGTTTCGGCTGAGCCATTTTTCCGAGGCCAGTATATCCTATCCGCTCAAATTCGGAAAAGTCCGTCCTGCGCATTAGGAATATTACGAGTTTATCCGGTGGCGCGATTCCCTTGGCATTACTTCTCTGGCTCGATCAAGGTATTTGTCAGAATTGCGGCTCCGAGCTGCTCCGCCGAAGATCTAACTGCCAAATTTCTATCAAGATATTTACCAGAATAGCGGCTTCGGGCCGCTCCGCCGCTATTCTGCCGGTCGCTTCCAAGAGTCCGCTCCCTGCCGCTCCTAAGAATCCGCTCTCCGCCGGCGGCGGGGCGATGCCGGGAGGAGGCCGTCGGAAACAGGGGCCGACGGCGGGAATACCCAGAGCGAAAATTAATCGAGTCTCGTGGCATAGTTTGCACGGCGAGCGCGTTTCTTTTATAATTGGCCCATCATGAAATGGGTTTATATCGAGGACATCGCCCAATACGATGGCCAGGATGTCGAAATCCGGGGCTGGGTCTACAACAAACGCTCCTCCGGCAAGGTCCGCTTCCTGCTCGTCCGCGACGGGACGGGCCTCGTCCAGGCGACCGCCTTCAGCGCCGAGAAGGACTCCCCCCTCTTCCAGAAATTCGACCGGCTGACCCAGGAGTCCTCGCTCGTCGTCCGCGGCCGCGTCCGGGAGGACAAGCGGGCGCCCGGCGGCTATGAGCTGACCATAGCCGACCTCGACATCGTCCAGGTGGCCGAGAACTATCCGATCACGCTCAAAGAGCACAGCACCCCCTTCCTCATGGAGCACCGGCACCTCTGGCTGCGGTCCTCGAAGCAGCACGCCGTCCTCCGCGTCCGGGCCGAGGTCGTCAAGGCCATCCGCGATTTCTTCGACGGCCGCGGTTTCCGCCTCATGGACACGCCCATCCTGACCCCGAGCGCCTGCGAGGGGACGACGACCCTATTTGAGACGGAGTATTTCGACCAGAAGGCCTACCTCAGCCAGAGCGGGCAACTCTACAACGAGGCCACGGCCATGGCCTTCGGCAAGGTCTATTGCTTCGGCCCGACGTTCCGGGCCGAGAAATCCAAGACCCGGCGTCACCTCATCGAGTTCTGGATGGTCGAGCCTGAGGTGGCCTTCGCCACGCTCGCGGACATCATCGAGCTCGGCGAAGACCTCGTGCTGTTCATCATGGAGCGGGTCTTGACCAAGCGCAAGAACGATCTGGAAACCCTCGAGCGCGACACGCGGCCCCTCGAGGCGGTCAAGAAGCCCTTCCCCCGCCTGACCTATGACCAGGCCGTCCCCTTGCTCCGCGAGAAGGGTTCGACGATCGAATGGGGGAACGACTTCGGCTCGCCCGAGGAAACACTGATCTCCGAGGTCTACAACTCCCCCGTTTGCGTCACGCACTTCCCGGCAGCCATCAAGGCTTTCTACATGCAGCCCGCGCCGGAGAACCCGGACGTCGTCCTCGGCGTCGATTTCCTGGCCGCGGAAGGCTACGGCGAGGTCATCGGCGGCGGCCAGCGCATCCACGACCTGGCCCTGCTCGAGCGGCGCCTCGAGGAACACAAACTTCCCCGCGAGGCCTACGAATGGTACCTCGACCTCCGCAAGTACGGTTCCGTCCCGCATTCGGGATTCGGCATGGGCGTCGAGCGGATTGTGTCTTGGATCTGCGGCATCAAGCACATCCGCGAAGCCATCCCGTTCCCCCGGCTTCTCTACAGGATCTATCCTTGACCCGACCGACGCGCGGCGCCCCGGGGGGCCGGCGCGCCGCCGAAAAAATCGCTCTCATCAGTCTGGGCTGCGCCAAGAACCTCGTCGACAGCGAGGTGATGCTCGGGACCCTGAAAAAGTCCGGGTTCGTAATCGTCACTCGGGCCGAGGACGCGGACGTCGTCATCGTCAACACCTGCGGCTTCATCGGGCCCGCCCGGATGGAGGCCGAGGAGACGCTGGGGACGGTCCTCCGTCTTAAAGAGAAAGACCCGCGGAAAAAGATCGTCGCCGCCGGCTGCTACGTTGAGCGGGACCGGCCCGGTCTCCAGAAAAAATTCCCCGGGGTCGACGCCTGGACCGGTGTCCGTTCCTTCGACCGAATCGCAGCGATCGTCCGGGGACAGCCCGTCTCCGGCCCGGACCGGACGTTCCTTTATTCGGACGCATCGCCGCGGCTGGTGTCGACTCCGGGAACCTGGGCCTATGTCAAGGTTTCCGAGGGTTGTTCCCACAGTTGCGGCTTTTGCGCCATTCCGTTGATCAAGGGGCCTTACGTGTCCCGGAGCCTGGCCTCCATCGTCCGCGAGGTCCGGACCCTCGCCGGCCTCGGCGTCAAGGAGATCGATCTCATTTCGCACGATACGACCTGGTTCGGCCGCGACCGCGGGCTGCGCGACGGGTTGGTCAAGCTGCTCGAGCGCCTCGTCCGGGTGGAAGGCGTCGCTTGGGTCCGCTTCCTCTACGGCTATCCCGGGGAGATCACGGAGCCGCTTCTCGAGATCATGGCCGACCCGAAAATTTGCCGTTACTTCGACATCCCCTTCCAGCATTCCGACCCCGGTTTGATCAAGGCCATGAAGCGGGGCCTCGATGGAGTCCGGGCTCTCCGCCTTCTGGACCGGATCCGAGCGAAACTTCCCGGCGCCGCCGTCCGGACGTCGCTCATCGTCGGTTTTCCGGGAGAGGGACGGAGGGAATTCGCCGGTCTGCGGAACTTCGTCCGGACGGCCCGCTTCGACCACCTGGGCGTCTTCACGTATTCGCCGGAGAGGGGGACGGCGGCCTTCGGCCGGACGGATACCGTCGAAGCGGCGGAAAAGGAACGACGCCGCGGCGAGATCATGGACATCCAGGCCAATTTGTCGCTCGAGAGGAACAGAGGCTACTTGGGGCGGCAGGTGGAGGTCATTGTCGAGTGCCGCGAAACCGGAGATTCCAGCCTCTGGGTGGGGCGGGGCCGTTTCCAGGCCCCTGAGGTCGACGGCGTCATCCGCTTCGACCTGCCCGCCGGCATGACCGCCCACCCCTCCCCCATCGTCCGGGTCGAGATCACCGCGGCCGGGGCCTACGACCTCGAAGGAAGGCTCGTCCCATGAAAACCGCGGCGAAAATCCTGGCCACTTTCTTCGGCATCGGTTTGTTCTCCGTGGCCCCGGGCACGCTGGCCAGCGCCGTCGCGGCCCTGGCTTTCAGGATCGCCCTGCACGGACTCGCCTGGCCCCTGTATCTCCTCCTGCTGGCCTTCCTCTTCTTCGCCGGCACGGCGGCTTCGGCCGTCCACGCAGCCGCGCTGGGCCGCCCCGACCCGGGCCGGATCGTTATCGACGAGGTTTGCGGCCAGCTCCTCGCCCTCGCGTTCCTGCCCGCCGCATGGGTTCCCGTGGCCGTTTCCTTCGTTCTCTTCCGCTTTTTTGATATCATCAAGCCCTGGCCGATCCGGAGACTGGAGAAGCTCCCCGGGGGCTGGGGGATCATGGCCGACGACATCGGCGCGGGTTTGGCGGCGGCCGCCCTGAGCCGCCTGGTCTTGCTCTTGGTCTGAGGTTCGGGAGAACATGAAGACGGAGATCATCGCGGTCGGCTCGGAGCTCCTGACACCCGACTTCCAGGACACGAATTCCATTTTCTTGACCGCCGGTTTGAACGGTATCGGACTGGGTGTTTCCTTCAAGACCGTAGTCGGGGACGACGAACGGGACCTCGTCCGTGTATTCCGGACGGCCCTCGGCCGTTCCCGGCTCATCCTGTGCATGGGCGGTCTCGGCCCGACGGAAGACGACCGGACCCGGAAGACGCTGGCCAAGGTCCTGGGGTTGAAACTCGTCTTCAGGAAGGACCTCCTCGCCCGCATCCGGGAGCGGTTCCGCCGGAGGGGCATGGACATGCCCCCTTCGAACCGCAAGCAATGTTATGTGATCGAGGGAGCGGAAGTCCTGGACAATCCCAACGGGACCGCTCCGGGTTTGTGGCTGGCTACGGCGCGTCATCGGATCGCCCTGCTCCCCGGGCCGCCGCGGGAGATCCGGCCCATGTTCGAAAACCACGTCCTGCCGCGGCTCGCGGCTATCGGCAAAGGATTGATGGTCCGCCGGGCGATAAGGCTCACCGGGTTGGGAGAGTCCTCCATGGAAAGCCTGATGAAACCGGTCTACGCGGCGGTTCCGGCCGGCGTCTCCGTGACGACTTTGGCGAGCCCCGGGGACTTGTCGATCCACCTGACCTACCGGGGCTCGGCCCCCCGGGCAGCGGCGGAGGCGAGCCTCGACGGTTTGGAAAAAAAGATACGGGAGTCGCTCTCCCCGTGGATCTATTCGCGGAACGGCGATAACTTGGAAGCCGTCGTGGGTTCACTCCTCAAAGATAATGGGAAAACGGTCGCTTGCGCGGAGTCCTGCACGGGCGGGCTCTTGGGCCACCGGCTGACCGGCGTTCCGGGAAGCTCGGCCTATTTCCTCGAGTCCGCCGTCGTTTACAGCAACGCGGCCAAGACGAGACGGCTGGGCGTGCCCAAGTCGCTCCTCGAAAAGCATGGAGCGGTCAGCGCCGCCGCGGCCCGGGCCATGGCCGTCGGTGTCCGGAAAACAGCGCGTTCGGACTTCGGCCTGTCCGTGACGGGGATCGCCGGCCCCGACGGCGGGACGGCCCGCAAGCCCGTCGGTCTCGTCTACATTGCCCTGGCCCATGACAAGGGCGCCGCGGTCCACCGGAACCTTTTCTTCGGCGGCCGGGCCCAGGTCAAGTACCAATCCTCGCAAAAGGCCTTGGATATTTTGAGAAAAATTCTTATCAAGAGGTCCCGAAAAGCTTTATAATGGAGGCAAGGCACTTTCGTGAGAACCTTCATCGCCATCGACCTCGAACCCGGACTGAAGACGGCCCTTCAGGGTCTCATCCGGGCCTTGAAGACGACAGAGGCGGACGTCCGCTGGGCCCAAACGAACGCCCTGCACCTGACCTTGAAGTTCCTCGGGGAGATCGATGAGGAGAAGTCGGCCGTCGTGAAGAGGACCCTCCACGAGATCGCCGCGCGCCATGCTTCTTTCCCTCTCCGTCTCGAGGGGACGGGCGCTTTCCCCGGCGAGCACAACCCCCGTGTCCTCTGGGCGGGATTCGCCGCCGAACCGGGGCTCCTCGCCTTCCAGGACGAGCTCGAGCGAGAACTCGAACGGGAGGGTTTTCCCCGTGAAGAGCGCGCTTTCCACCCCCACCTGACCCTCGGCCGGGTCAAGGGGCCGGGCCGGGTCCGCGAGGCCATGCTCGAACTCGAGAGACACCGCAGGGACAGTTTGGGGGAGATGACCGTCCATAAAGTCGCGCTCTTCGAAAGCCGGCTTCGGCCGGAGGGCGCGGAATACCGCGTCCTCGCGGGCTATGAGCTCACATGAGGATCCTCTTCGCCTTCGCCGCCTATCTCGTCGGGTCCATCCCCACCGGTTATCTCCTTGTCCGGCTGACCGCGCGCAAGGACATCCGTCAGTTCGGGAGCCGGAGCATGGGAGCGACGAACGTCTTCAGGGTCAAGGGGTGGAGAACCGCCCTGCCTGTTGCGGCGATCGACGTCCTCAAGGGATTCCTCCCCGCCTTCTTCGCCCTG
Organism: Acidobacteriota bacterium; assembly: GCA_014894455.1. GTDB lineage: Bacteria > Acidobacteriota > Aminicenantia > Aminicenantales > Saccharicenantaceae > RBG-16-66-30. Next base: position 50,795 of record JADBLN010000102.1, read on the forward strand.
AAATATTCCGGCGACCCCGTATTCGCCGCTTTTTGCGCCTTCCTCTCGGTCGTCGGCCACTGTTTTCCATTTTCGATCGGGTTCAAAGGGGGCAAGGGTGTCGCGACCTCTCTTGGGGCCTACGCCGCAATCGCTTGGCTACCCCTGCTGGCGTGCCTCGGCCTGTTCCTCGTTGTCGCCGCCGTCAGCCGCCATGTGTCCCTGGGCTCCCTCGTCGGCTCCCTCGTTTTTCCATTCCTCGTCCTCCTCACGGGCGGCCCGAAGGGTGTCTTCGCCATCGGTCTCGCCATAGCCGCCCTGGTCGTCTTTCAGCACCGGGGCAACATCGGACGCCTGGTCAAAGGCACGGAACGAAAACTGGGAGATAAGTCCTCATGAATGCAGCGGTCATCGGCGGCGGGAGCTGGGGCTCGGCCTTTGCCAGGTACCTCGGAACGATCGGCCTTCCGACGCGTTTGTGGATCCGGGAAGAAGACATCTATCAGGAGGCCTTGAGGTCCGGGGAGAACGCCGCCTTTCTGCCCGGGTTCGCCTTTCCGGCGGCGGTCGGGTTTTCCAACGACCTCAGGGAAACGGTCTCATTCGGCGACGTCGTCTTCGTCGCCGTCCCGTCCCAGTTCTGCCGGACCGTCTACGGCAAGGTCGCGGCCGGCCTGAGGAAGGACCAGATCGTGGTCAGCCTGACCAAGGGATTCGACAAGAGGACCCTGATGCGGATGAGCCAGGTCATGGAAGAGGTCTTCCGGCCCCATGTCCGGCCCCGGCTGGCCGTCCTTTCCGGGCCGAGCTTCGCCCGGGAGGTCGCCGCGGGGCACCCCACGGCCCTCGTCGTCGCTTCGCGCGACCCGGCGACGGCCCGGGACGTCCAGCACCTCATTTCCAGCCTGACCATACGGGCCTACACGTCGAGCGACGTGACCGGAGTCGAAGTCGCCGGGGCGCTGAAAAACGTCATCGCCATCGCGGCCGGGATCGTCGATTCGCTGAAGTTCGGATTGAACTCGAGGGCCGCCCTCATCACCCGCGGGCTCGTCGAGATCACCAACCTGGGGATTTCCCTCGGCGCCCGGAAGGAAACCTTCTCAGGACTCGCCGGGATAGGGGACCTGGTGCTGACCTGTACCGGCGAACTGAGCCGGAACCACCGCGTCGGTCATGAGCTCGGCAAGGGCCGGACGCTCGACGAGATCCTGGCCGGGATGAAGATGGTGGCCGAGGGTGTTCACACCACCCTGGCCGCCCGCCGGATCGCCCGGGCCTTGGGAGTGGAGATGCCCATTTCCGAACAGATCTACCAGGTCCTCTACCGGGGGAAACCGCCGAAGAAGGCGGTGACGGAGCTGATGTCCCGGACCCTGAGGGCGGAGTGAGACCCCAAGTTTTTCGAACAAGGAGAAGAGAGCGATGCGAACCAAAGTCCTCGCGGTCCTGAGCATCTGCGCCACACTGACCTTCTGCGCGTCGTCGCAGGCGAAGATCCAGAGGAACAGGGAGAAGGATCCCAATTACCAGTACAACCTCGGACTGTTCTACCTCAACCAGAACAACGTCGACGAGGCCGTGAAGTATTTCGTCAAGGTCCAGTCCCTGGATATCCGGTTCTATCTCGCCTTGAACGGACTTGGCCTCGCCCATTCCATGAAGGGCCGGCTCGACGAGTCGGTCAAAGCCTATCAGAAATGCCTGGAAATCAATCCCCGATTCACCGAGGCCCGCAATAACCTGGGGACCGTCTACCAGGAGATGAACCTTCTCGACAAGGCCGAGGGCGAATTCAAGGCGGCCCTCCTCGACGTGGGCTACCAGAACCGAGAATTGCCCTACTTTAACCTGGCCCGGCTCTACGTCCTCCAGAACCGCCTCGACGAGGGCTTCGAGAACGTCCAGAAATCCATTCAGATCAAGCCCCGCCTGGCCATGGCCCACCATCTCCTGGGGGTCATTTTAGAAAAACGCAACAGCCTCGACGAGGCCATCGCCTCCTACGAGGCGGCGGTGAAGATCGTCCCCGAAGACGTCCTCTTCAACTACGACTTGGGCGTCGCCTATTTCAAGAACGGGGATTACGCCAAGGCCAAGGTGATCTTCCTCAAGATCTCGGGCAAGATCATGGACGCCGAGACCAAGGACACGATCAACCGTTACCTTAAGATCATCAAAGACCAAGGCTAGGCTGCCCGCCGGCCCGGCTCAGGTGCCCTCGCGCCAGTCGGCCAGGTATTTTTTCTGGGCGGCGGTCAATTTGTCGATCGCGGTGCCCATCGAAGCGAGTTTCAGGGCGGCGATCGCCTCGTCGATCTCCCGCGGGACGGGAAAAACGGTCTTGTCGAGGCCTTCGCCGCGATCGAGCAGCCAACGGACGCTCAAGGCCTGGTTGGCGAAGCTCATGTCCATGACCATGGCCGGGTGCCCTTCGGCCGCGGCCAGGTTGATCAGGCGCCCTTCCCCGAGGAGGTGAATCCGCTTCCCGTCACGGAGCGTGTACTCGTCCACGAATTCGCGCACCCGCCTTTTCCCCCGGGACAAGGCTTCCAGGGCAGGGATGTCGATCTCGACGTTGAAATGCCCTGCATTGGCCACGATGGCGCCGTCCTTCATGCGCAGGAAATGCTCCTTGCGGACGACGGTCTTATTCCCCGTGACGGTCAGGAAAACGTCGCCGATCGCCGCCGCCGCGGCCATGGGCATGACTTCGTAACCGTCCATGACCGCCTCGATGGCCCGGATCGGGTTGATCTCGGTGACGATGACGTGGGCGCCGGCGCCGCTGGCCCTCATCGCCACGCCCTTGCCGCACATCCCATATCCGGCCACGACGAACTTGAGGCCGGCGAGAAGGACGTTGGTCGCCCGGAGGATGCCGTCGAGCGTGCTCTGGCCGGTGCCGTAGCGGTTGTCGAAGAGGTGTTTCGTCTGAGCGTCATTGACGGCGATGATGGGGTAGCGGAGGACGCCGTCCCTGGCCATGCTCTTCAGGCGGATGACGCCGGTCGTCGTCTCTTCCGTGCCGGCCAGGATGCCCGGGAGGAGGTCCCGCCGCTTGGAATGGGTGACCGAAACGAGGTCCGCCCCGTCGTCCATGGTGATGGCCGGGCCGTGGTCCAGGGCCTGGAGGATATGGCGGTAATAGGTCTCGTGGTCCTCCCCTTTGATGGCGAAGACGGGGATCTTGTGGTACTTGACCAGGGCGGCGGGAATGTCGTCCTGGGTGCTGAGGGGGTTGGACGCGCACAGCCGGACGTCGGCCCCGCCGAGTTTCAGAGCCTCCATGAGATTGGCCGTTTCCGATGTGACGTGGAGACAGGCCGAAATGCGTACCCCGCGAAGGGGCTTCTCCTTGGCGAAGGTCTCCTTGATCTTGTCCAGCACGGGCATGGAACGGGCCGCCCATTCCATCCTCAGCCGTCCTTTGGGCGCCGCGGTCAGGTCCTTGATGTCATGATCCATGGTCTCCTCCCTCGTTATCCGGGCTCAAAAATAGCACATTCCAGAGGGGTTTTCAACAAGGACGCTTTGTGCTATTGTTATACCTTGTTCGGTCCCATGGCTTCCTCTACGGGCATGCATAAAGCGGCGCGTTCGCTCGTCCTCATGACTCTCCTTGTTGCCGCGTCTTTCCCGGCGGCCACGGCCCAGGAAACGGCGCCGAACACCCTCGGTTTCGAATTCCAGGAGCACCGCCTGCGAAACGGACTCCGGGTCATCCTGTCCATGGACGGCAGGCTCCCCATAGTGACCGTCGCCGTCGCTTATGGTGCCGGGACGATACGGGAACAGCCGGGCCAGGAAGGCCTGGCCTATCTCCTCGAGAACCTGATGTTCCAGGGTTCGGAAAACGTCGGCCCCCTCCAACACGTCGGTTTCGTCCAGAGGGTCGGCGGGGACCTCAACGCGACCACGACCCCGGACAGGGCGCTGTTCTATCAGACCCTGCCCTCGAATTATCTGGCCCTGGCCCTGTGGCTCGAATCGGACCGGATGAAGTCCCTCGCCATCACGCCCGCGGCCATCGAAAAAACGCGGGCCGACCTCCTCAATGAGCACCAGGACCGGCTCGCCTCGGATCCCTATCTTGAGAGCTTTGCTCTGTTCGACTCTCTCCTCTTTCCCGATTTCCCTTACGGCCACACCCTCATCGGCACCGGCATGGAGATGGGAGACCTCACTGAATCGGATGTCCTGGCTTTCCACCGGACGTACTATGTCCCCGACAACGCCGTCCTCTGCATCGTCGGCAATATCGATATCGCCAGGACGAAGGAACTCGTCGCCAGGTACTTCGATTCCATCCCGCCGGGGATGAACATCCCCGCCCCTCCCCGGCCCGTATTCAAGAAAGAGAACGACGCCGTCGTGAGGATCGCCGGGATTCCGGCGGCCGGCGTCGGATTCCACATGGGCTTCAGGTTCTACCCCCTTCAGGCCGGCGATGCATATTCCCTCAGGATCCTGGAATATCTCCTCCTGAAGGGCGAAACATCCCGGCTAAGGAACCGTCTCCTGCGGCGGGACCTGACCGCCCGCTATCTCAGCGGCGCGCTGGAAGAACGGCTGAGCGTGTCGGCCCTGAAGGTCTTTTGCCTCAACACCAACGCGGTTATGGCCGAGCGTTCTCAAAAGGCCATCCTTTCGGAAATCGACAAGCTGCGGACGAACCCCGTCTCCCAAGACGAGCTCAATAAAGCCAAACGTCGTTTCAAAGTGGACTACCTCAACCGGCTGTCGACCCGCTTGGGAAGGGCGCTTTTTCTCGTCGATGCCGCCCTCGCCGGGATTGCCCTGGACTCTCTGGACGGGGAATTGGACAACTACCTCCGTGTCAGTCCTCCGGCTCTGACCGCCTTCGTCAACAAGTACTTCATCCCCCAAAACAGGGTCGTCCTGGAGATCGGACTACAATGAGGCCCTCGGTGCCCGCACGCCGTCCGCCGGGACCGGCCGTCGGCTTCCTGCTGGCCGCGGCCCTGGTCGCCATGCTCCCGGCTGCGCCTCTAGCCAGCGCCCAGGAACGTTTCCGGAGAACGCCTCCCCTGCCCGACGCCCAACCCCTGGAGCTCAAGCTGCCGAAGATCGAATACGTCCTCTTGCCGAACGGACTTACCGTGGCCACCGCCCGCCGGCCTGAGGCTTCCGTGGTCACGCTCCAGCTCGTTGTCCGGGCCGGCGAGGCCGATTCGCCGACGGCACTGCCCGGCGTCGCCGCCATGACGGCGCGCATGATCGGCAAGGGGACGAAAATGCTGTCGGCCGATTACCTCGAGAACATGATCGAATCCATGGGCGCCGAGTATTCCGTGACCGTCCTCATGGACTACACGGTTCTGACCATGCACGTGCTCGAGGAATACCTGGACCGGGCGATCTACGTCCTGAGGCTCATCGTCCTCGAGGCCGTGTTCACGGAGCGTGAGCTCGGCGCGGTCAGGAGAACCGCGTTCTGGGAGCTCTTCGAACAGAAGAAGAATCCCGAGGTCCTCGGCTGGAGACAACTCCTCAGGATCCTCTTCGAGAGCCATCCCTACAAAACGGCCACGTACTCCGAGGAGGTCATCAAGTTCATTACGACCGAGGACGTCTCCGCCTTTTACGGTCGTTTCTACCGGCCCGGAAACGCCGCCGTCCTGGTTTCCGGGAACATCGACGGAGCCGCCGTGGCGGAGAAGCTCGAAAATCATTTCAACGCCTGGGTCGGCCAGTCCGCTGAACGGGCCGCCGTTCCGCCGCCGTCCCCCAACAGCGGGGACCGGATTTGCTATGTCGAAGTTCCGAACGTGTCGGACGCGACGATATTCGCAGGGAACGTGATCATGCCCGCCTCGGACCCGGAATTCTTCCCTTTCATCGTCCTCAAGCAGGTCCTGGGGGGGACGACTCGGAGTCGCCTGTTCATGAATCTGCGCGAATCCAAAGGCTACGCTTACTATGCTTTCAGCGAAACGGAGTTCTTCCGTTCCTGCGGCGTCTACTGGGCCCGGGCGCGCGTCAGTCCCGAATTCATCGTCCCCGCCGCCCGGGAGATCGTCCGGGAGATCAAGACCTTGTCCGTGGAAGCCCCCGTTCCCGCCGAGATCGAGGAGGCCAAGTCGTTCCTCATCGGGAATCTGCCGACGCGGTTCGAATCCCTCGATGGATTCGCGGATTGGATGGCCCGGGCCGTGGCCCTGGAGCTCGACGACGGGCAGTGGGACAAGGGACCCGAGCGGCTCAAGCTCGTCAACGTCGAGAGGGTCCGGGCGGTGTCCCAGAATTACCTCGCCCGCAAGCCCCTCGTCGTCGTGGTCGGCCGGCCGGACTGGCTCGGCCGCTTCCTTCGGGATTTCGAGACCGTCGAGGTCTATGACACCAGCGGGACGCTCAAGCGCACCCTGCGCAAAGGAGAGGAAAGATGAAGCTCGTCGAGTGCGTTCCCAATTTCAGCGAAGGCCGGGACCCGGAGAAGATCAAGGCCATCGTCCGCGAGGTCGAAGCCGTCCCCGGCGTCAAGCTGCTCGACGTCGACCCGGGGGTGTCCACGAACAGGACCGTTGTGACCTTCATCGGGACGCCCGAATCCGTCAAGGAGGCCGCCTTCCGGGCCGTCGCCAAGGCGGCGGAGGTCATCGACATGCGCGTCCACAAGGGCGCCCACAGCCGTATCGGGGCCACGGACGTCTGCCCCTTCGTCCCGGTCTCGGGCGTGACCATGGAGGACTGCGTCCGGTTGGCCGGAGAACTCGGCGCCCGGATCGCCGGAGAGTTGGGGATCCCCGTCTATCTCTACGAGGCCGCCGCCAGGACGCCGGAGCGCCGTAACCTGGCCACGGTCCGGGCCGGGGAATACGAGGGCCTGCCCGAGAAATTCAAGGACCGCTGCTGGGCGCCCGATTTCGGCGAGCCCGTTTTCAACCCCAAGTCCGGCGCCACCATCGTCGGCGCCCGCGAATTCCTGATCGCCTACAACATCAACCTCAACACCCGGGACCGGAAGCTGGCCCACGAGATCGCCCTGAGCCTCAGGGAGAGCGGCCGGGCCAAGCGGGACAAGGACGGGAACGTCGTCAAGGACGGGCGCGGCAACGCGATCAAGGTGCCGGGCAAGTTCAAGGAGATCAAGTCGGTCGGCTGGTACATCGAGGATTACGGGGTGGCCCAGATCTCGGTCAACTTCACGAACTACAGGATCACGCCCATCCACGTCGTCTTCGACGAGGCGAGGAGGCTGGCCGGGAAGCTCGGCCTGCGGGTGACGGGCAGCGAGCTCGTCGGCCTCATCCCCAAGGAAGCGCTCCTCATGGCCGGCCGCTATTACCTCGAAAAACAGGCCAAGAGCCCGGGCGTCCCCGAGGAGGAGCTCATCCGGACGGCGGTCCGCTCTCTCGGGCTCAACGATGTTGCCCCGTTCGTTTCCGAAAAAAAGATCCTCGAATATCAATTCGAACACGACGGGCATCCCCTGGTCGGGCTGACCCTCCGGCAGTTCGCGAACGAGCTGTCCATGGATTCCCCGGCCCCCGGCGGGGGGAGCGTCGCGGCCCTCTGCGGGGCGCTTTCCGCGGCCCTGTCCGCCATGGTCGCCAACCTGACGGTCGGCAAGAAAGGTTATGAGCAGGTCCGCGAAGAGATGGTCGCGACGGCCGTCCGGGCCCAGGCCCTCAAGGACGGGCTGCTCGAGGCCGTGGACAGAGATACCCGGGCCTTCAACAAGGTCATGGAGGCTATCCGCCTGCCCAAGACGACTTCGGAGCAGGCCTTCGAAAAGGAGCGGGCCGTAGAGGAAGCCAACAAGGAAGCGACTCTCGTCCCGCTCGAAGTGCTGGAAAAGGCGGGCGAGGCGGTCGCCCTGGCCGGGGTCGCCGCCGCGAAGGGCAACAAGAACTCCGTGAGCGACGCCGGGGTGGCCGGACTCGCCGGCCAGGCGGCGGGCGAAGGGGCCTACTACAACGTCCTCATCAACCTCGCCGGCATCAAGGACAATAAGTTCGTCGCCGACGTGCGGCGGCGGGCGGAGCGTCTCAGGAAGACCTTGGACAAGGAAGGGAAAGCCGTCAGGAGCATTCTCGGGAAAGCCCTGAGCGCCCCCCCGCAATACTAGGCCTGCCGGCGGCCTGACGGATTTCCTTTATTTTGCGCGGGCGGAGAAGCCCCGTCCCTTTTTCACCACCGAGAACAGCGCGAAAGCCAGGAAGCAAAGGATGACGATCGCGGCCGACGCGGGGATGTTGAGGACGAGCGACAGGCCAAGCCCCGCGCCGACGGAAACGACGGCGACGGCGGTCGATGCCCGCACGGCCGTCCTGAAGCTGGATGCGACCTGAAGGCCGGCCGCCGCGGGGATGACGATGAGCGCGGCCACAAGGAGGATGCCGACGACCTTCATCCCCAGGACGATCGTGACCGCCGTGAGCACCATGAGGAGCATGTCCAGCCGGCCGACCTTGACCCCGGCTGCCCGGGCCGATTCCCGGTCGAAGGTCATGAAAAGGAGCTTGGCGTAGTTCATCCTCACGGCCAGGAGGACGGCCGCGGCCAGGCCCACGGCCAGTCCGACTTCCAGCGGTTCGATGGCCAGGATATCCCCGAAGAGATAGGACATGAGTTCGACGTTGAACCCCCTGGCCATGGAAGCCAGCAGGATGCCGACGGCCAGGCCCAGGCTGCTGAAAATGCCGATGGCCGTGTCGCCGTAGAGCCCGGCCCTGTCCTTGAGCTTGACGATGGCGACGGCCGCGGCGACGGCGACGGCCAGGGCCGCCGCCAGGGGGAGGATGTTCAGGAAAAGGCCCAGGGCGACGCCGGCGAAGGCGATGTGGGCGAGTCCATGTCCGATCATCGCGTCCTTTCTCAGGATCAGGAAAAGGCCCAGGACGGCGCAGGCGACGGCGATGAAGATGCCGGCCAGGAAGGCGCGTTGGATGAAGCCGTAGGTCAGGAGCGCGTGCATGTCGGGCCTAGTGTTCGTGGGAGATGAAGTGGTCTCCCCGGGTGACCATGTCGCGGAATACTCCGGACCGGCAGAAGTCCTCGTGACTCCCGTGATACACGAGCCGCTGGTTAAGACAGGCCACGCTGGTGACGTGCTTGTTGACGATGCCGATGTCGTGGGTGACCAGGACGATCGTCAGCCCCTCCCTCGAGTTCAAGCGGTCGAGCATGTCGTAGAAAGATGCCTGGGTTTCGGCGTCGACCCCGGTCGTCGGCTCGTCCAGAAAGAGGATCCTGGGCGCGGTCACGAGCGCCCGGGCGATGAACACGCGCTGCTGTTGCCCGCCGGAAAGCCGTCCGATGGCCCATTTTCCGTGATCGGCCATGCCGACCACGTCGAGGGCCCGGAGGATATCGTCGCGGCCTTCCCGTCCCGACCGAGCCCGGGGCTTGCGGTTGGACATGAGGGCCATGCCCACGACCTCCTCGACCGAGGCCGGAAAGAACGGGTCGATATGGGTGGCCTTCTGGGGGACGTAGCCGATCTTCCGCCAGTCCGAAAATTCTCCCAGGGGCTTACCGAAGGCCTCGACGCTTCCCGACGAAGGCTCGAGCAAGCCGAGGATGACCTTGACCAGGGTGGTCTTCCCCGACCCGTTGGGCCCGATGATGGCCAGGAAATCCCCTTCCCGGATGGTCAGGTCGATGTCGACGAGGACGGGCGTCCCGTCGTAACGGAAGGAGACGTCGCGAAGGACGATCAGGTCCATGGTTTCAGCGGCACCCCAGGCCGTCGCGCAGGCTAGTCAAATTCTCCTCCATGAGCTCGAAGAATCCCAGGCCCCGGTCCTGTTCGTCACGGGTCAGGTTGTGGCCGGCGTGGAGGACGAGGACCCGGCCGCTGATCTCGCGGGCCAGCGTCCTCGACAGGTCGGGCGAGACGGAGTTCTCGAAAAAGATCGTCCGGACCCCTTTTTGCCGGCAGAAATCGACGGCTTTCATGAGGTCGAGAGGGCGGGGCTGGGCGTCCGGGCTCAGGCCGTAGAGGGCCGTTTGGACGAGTCCGTATCTCCGGGCCAGGTAGCCGAAGGCGCCGTGTCCGGCGAGGACTATGTCCCGCCCCCGGCAGGCGGCCAGGCCGTCGCGGAATTTCACGTCGAGCGCCAGAAGGCGCGCCGTCAGCTTGTCCGCGTTCTCCGTGAATTCGGGGCGGCCTTCCGGGTCGATGCGCGAGAGCTCGTCGGCGATCTTCCGGACGATCCGCGTGTCGAGCTCGAAATCGAGCCAGACGTGGGGGTCCAGTTGTTCGTGGGCGCCCTCCCCATGTCCTCGCTCGTCGTCGGCCGCGGTCTCGAGGAGTCTTAGGCCCGCCGTCACTTCGAGGGCGCGGATCTTGCCTCCCGGCAGGGCCTTGAGCAGGCCGGGGAGCCAGGGCTCGAGGTTCGCCCCGATATAAACGAGCAGGTCGCATGCGGCCAGGCGGCCGATGTCGCCGGGCCGGGGCTGCCAGGTGTGGACTCCGGCGCCCGGAGGGAGGAGAAGTTCCGCTTCCCCCCTGTCACCGGCAACGGCCGCGGCGAACTCCCGGAGGGGGAAGACGGTGGCCATGACGCGGACCTTGGCCTCGAGCGGCGCGGAACCCGCTGCGGCGAGAGCCAGCGTCGAGGCCAGGAGGACGCGGCGAAGGGATTTCACGACTCGGATTATACTCGGGAGGACGGCTTGAATCCATCGCTTTTTTGTGGCATCATGGCCGTCTCGTCATCTCAATCAAGAAGGAGTCATCCATGGCATCCTCTCTCGGCGAACTCAACCCCCGGCTTCTCTGGAAGCATTTCGCGAAGATCCTGACCATCCCCCACTGCTCGGGCAACGAAAAGGCCCTCGGGGATTATGTCCTGTCCGTGGCCAAGTCCCTGAACCTGCCCGGCAAGCGCGACAAGGTCGGCAACGTCCTTGTCAGTAAGCCGGCGACGGCCGGACGGGAGAGCGCCGTGGGCGTCATCCTCCAGGGCCACCTCGATATGGTCTGCGAGAAGAACTCGGACAAGGTCCACGATTTTTGCAAGGACCCGATCCTGCCCGACATCAAGGGAGAATGGGTTTATGCCCAGGGGACGACCCTCGGGGCCGACAACGGCATCGGCCTGGCCGCGGCCCTGGCGGTCATGGAGGACAAGACGCTCGTCCATGGCCCCATGGAGTTCCTCTTCACCGTCGACGAAGAGACCGGCCTGACCGGAGCCAACCGGATCCAGAAAGGGTTCCTGGCCGGGAAGAAGCTCCTTAACCTCGACAGCGAAGACGAGGGGACGTTCACCATCGGCTGCGCCGGCGGGGCGGACTCCGAACTCGTTTTTCCGGCCGAAAGAAAAACAACGGCTTCGAAGAACCTCTACCGTCTGCACCTCCACGGCCTCCGGGGCGGCCACTCCGGACTGGACATCAACCAGGGCCGAGGCAACGCGATAAAGCTCCTCGCCCGGATGCTCGGACAGGCCCAGGCGACCGCGCGTTTCGAGATCATAAGCCTCGAGGGCGGGAGCAAGCATAATGCCATCCCGCGCGAAGCCGTCGCGGTCGTCGCCTGCCCTCCCGTCCAGGTCCGGACCCTAACAGTGGCGCTCAAAAAGGCCTTCGATAAGATTTCTATCGAGTATAAGTCCGTTGAAGCTGCGGCCAAGTATTCGTTAGAAGCCGCGGCTGGCAAGGACTTCGCCCTGACCCAAGGGTGCCAGCGCGTCCTCCTCAACTTCCTCCTGGCCGTCCCTCATGGCGTTATATCCATGCACCCGGAGATCGCCGGGCTGGTCGAGACGTCGACCAACCTGGCCATCGTCAGGACCGATAAGAAAGAGCTCAAGGTCCTCTGCAGCACGCGCAGTTCTGTCGCCTCGGCCCTCGAAGCGACGCGGAACATCATCAAGTCCGTCTGCGACCTGGCCGGGGCCCGGGCCGAATTCAAGAACGGCTACCCCGGCTGGATGCCCAACCTCGCCTCTCCCCTCCTGAAGCATTTAAAAGAGATCTACGCCAAGACCTTCGGGAAAGAGGCCGAGATCGTGGCCGTTCACGCCGGTCTCGAATGCGGCATCATCGGCGAAAAGTTCCCGGGCATGGACATGATCTCGTTCGGCCCGACGATGAAGAACCCCCACTCGCCCGAGGAACATGTCCATATCGGGTCGGTCGAGAAATTCTGGACGTTTCTGACTACGGCCCTGGCCGAGCTGTCAAAGTAGTTCAGTACAAAGGTGAAGCGGGAGCGTGAAAAGACGGAAGTTTCTCGCAGCCGCCGGACTCCTGGGCGCTCTCTTTTCCCAGGTATTTCCGGCCATCGGAAGGAGCAAAACCATGAAAAAGCAAGTTCAAACCGATAAAGCCCCGAAAGCCATAGGACCCTATTCGCAGGCCATCATCGCCAACGGCTTCGTTTTCTGCTCGGGCCAGATCCCCATCGACCCGGCCACCGGAAACCTCCTCAACGGCACGATCGAGGACGAAACACGCCAGGTCCTCAAGAACCTGGGGGCCGTGCTCGAGGCCGCCGGTTCCTCCTATGACGACGTGGTCAAAACGACCGTTTTCCTCCAGGACATGAACGACTTCGCCAAGATGAACGCTGTCTACGCCGAGTTCTTCAAGGCCCCCAGCCCGGCCCGGGCCACGGTCCAGGCCGCCCGTCTGCCGAAGGACGTCAAGGTCGAGATCGAGGCCGTCGCCCTGGTCAGGTAGCTAGCCGTGCCGCTCCGGGAGCGCCACTCCGTCGGCCGCGCAGGGCTTCCGGGATCATCTTCGTTCGCTGCGGTGATTCTTAACGTCGTCATGGGCTTGATCCGGCCCATGACGGCTAAATCACCGCTTTATGCTCGCTCCGATGACTCCCTCGGCCCTTTATCCTGCGGCCTCCTCCGGATATCGTCTCTAGTCCATTGCTTTAATCAAACTTACAAAATTAGTCCTCGTATTTAATCGGCATATCTAGACCACCTGGCATGATTCCTATAGAATAATTAAGCCATGCCGATATACGAATATCTGTGCAAGAAGTGCGCGCGGCATTTCGAGTGCCTGGTCCAAGGCGGCCGAGAGAAAGAAGTCGCCTGCCCCGATTGCGGTGCGGAGGAACCGCAGAAATTGGTCTCGTCCTTCGGCATCGGCGGCGGCTCGAGCAGGATCAAGGCTTCTTCATCGGGCTGCACGAGCTGTTCGACCAAGTCGTGCAGCACTTGCCATTGACCCCTCAATATCCCGGGGCCTATCTTGACTTATCAGCGGTAATATCGTTTTATTAAGTCCTTGGACATGGCGCGAAAAACAAGCCCGGCCGTGCGGATAGGCGTCGACACCGGCGGCACATTCACCGACTTCGTCATCTGGAAGGACGGCCGCCTCTTCAACAGGAAGGTCCTCTCGACCCCGCAGGACCCCTCTCTGGCCATCTTCGAGGGGGTCGGTGATTTCCTGGGCTCCGGCGCTCCTGCCTTCATCATCCATGGCACGACCGTGGCCACGAACGCCCTCCTGCAGAGAAAAGGCGGCCGCGTCGCCCTGGTCACAACGGCCGGATTTGAGGACATCCTGGCCATCGGGCGCCAGACCCGGCGCGAGCTCTACTCCCTGCAGCCCGAGGAGAGGTTCGAGCTCATCCCCGCCGGGCGCAGGTTCGGTATCCGGGAAAGGACGCTCGCCTCGGGCCAGGTCGAGAGAACGGTCAGCCGCTCCGAGGTCCGCAAGGTCATCGCGAAAATCCGAAAGTCCGGCGCCGAAGCCGTCGCCGTCTGTCTGCTCCATTCCTACGCTAGCGCAAAAAACGAGGACGTCGTGGCCGAGGAGCTGGCCCGGGCGGGGCTGCTCGCCTCGGTATCGAGCCGTCTCCTCCCCGAGCACCGGGAGTTCGAGCGGATGTCGACCACGGCCACGAACGCCTTCCTCATGCCGGTCATGGACCGCTACCTCCGGGAACTCGACCGGCGGCTCGGCCGAGCCGAGCTGAGGATCATGCAGTCGAACGAAGGGTATATTTCCCCGGTCCGGGCCCGCCTCGAACCCATTAAAACGTCTCTTTCGGGGCCGGCGGGGGGCGCCGTCGGCGCCCGCGTCCTGGCCCGGGCGGCCGGAATCCCGAACATCATCAGTTTCGATATGGGCGGGACGTCGACGGACGTTTCGCTCATCGAAGGCCGGATCCGGCGGACGCACGAGGCCCGGATCGGGGATTTTCCGATCCGCCTTCCCATCATCGATATCCACTCCGTCGGTGCCGGCGGAGGCTCGATCGCCTATACCGACCGGGGAGGATCACTCAGGGTGGGGCCTCAAAGCGCCGGCGCAGACCCCGGACCCGCCTGCTACGGCAAGGGGGAACTGCCGACCGTGACCGACGCCAACCTTTATCTCGGGCGCATGGACCCGGAGTTCTTTCTGGGCGGCCGGATGCGGATCCATCCGGACCGCAGCCGGGCCGCCGTCGGGCGGCTAGCCCGCCGGATCGGTAAATCCGCCCGCGAAACGGCCCTCGGCATCGTCGCCATCGCCAACGCCAACATGGAAAAGGCCATCCGCGTCATCTCGATCGAGCGGGGCTTCGATCCGCGCGCTTTCGCCCTTTTCTCGTTTGGCGGGGCGGGCGGCATGCACGCGGTGGAGATGGCCGCCCACCTGGGCATGCCCACCGTCATCGTCCCCCGAAACGCCGGGGTCCTTTCGGCTTTCGGCCTGCTCATGTCGGATTCCGTCAAAGATTACACGAAATCGCTGATGAAGCCGGATTCCCAGGTCACCCTGGCCGACCTCGAGTCGGAATTCCGGTCCCTCGAGCAAGCCAGCTTCCGCGACATGAAGGAGGACGGGTTCGCCGCGAAAGACGTCGTCCTCGAACGCTCCCTCGACTGCCGTTACCTCGGCCAGTCCTATGAGATCGACGTGCCCTTCAGAAAAGCGCGGACCGCGGCGCGGGCGTTCCTCGAGAGCTTTCACAGCCGTCATCAAAAGCTCTATTCCTATCGCCACGACCGGAGGCCTGTCGAGATCGTCAACCTCCGGGTCAAGGCCGTCGCCGTCACGCCCAAGATCCCGCTGTTCGAGGAACCTGGACAGAAGACGCTCGACCCGAAGGCCATGATCCGGAAGCAGCCCATTTTTTATGGAAGGGCCGCCGCCGAAGGAATGGTCATCGACAGGTCGAGGCTTGCCCCGGACAACGCGGTCCGCGGCCCGGCCCTCGTCATCGACCCCGAATCGACGACCTTTCTCCCTCCCAACTACATCGCCCGGGTCGACGGATACTCGAACCTCATCATCCGCAAGGCGGGGCCGCGATGAAAAAATTCGACCCCATCGAACTCGAGCTTTTCAAGAACGTCTTCATCGCCATTTCCGAAGAAATGGGCGCCGTCCTCGGCCGCACGGCCCTCTCCCCCAACATCAAAGAACGGAAGGATTACTCCTGCTCCCTTTTCAACGAGAATGGCGAGACGCTGGCCCAGGGCTCGCATATCCCCGTCCACCTGGGGGCCATGCCCCTTTCCGTCCAGGCCGCGCTCCAAGCTGTGACCTTCGAGAAGGGCGACCTGGTCATCCTCAACGACCCCTATCGGGGCGGGACGCATCTCCCCGACATCACCTGCATCTCCCCCGTTTTCCTGGGCCGGAAGCTCAGCTTCTTCGTGGCCAATCGGGCCCATCACTCCGACGTGGGCGGGATGACGCCGGGTTCCATGCCCCTGGCCACCGAGCTTTTCCAGGAGGGCCTGATCATTCCGCCGCTGAAACTCTATTCCCGCGGCCGGATGAACAAGGACGTCTTCGATCTCATTCTTTCGAACGTCCGGACGCCCGACGAGCGCCGGGGCGATCTCCTGGCCCAGTTCGCGGCCAACGAGATCGGCCGGGCGCGGCTCGAGGAGGCCGTGGCCAGGTTCGGCGCCGGAAAAGTCCGCCTGTACTCCGGCCTCGTCCAAGACTACACGGAAAAGTTCCTCAGGGAAACGATCAGGACCATTCCCGACGGCGTCTACGCCTTCGAGGATTTCCTGGACAACGACGGGATTTCGGCCCGCTCCATCAAGATCGGCGTCCGGGTGACGATTCGCGGCGACGAGGCCGTGGTCGATTTCAGCTCCTCCTCCCCCCAGACCGAAGGCGGGGTCAACGCCAACTTCGCCATAACCTGCTCGGCCGTCCTTTATGTCTTCCGGTCCCTCGTCGAAGAGGACATCCCCTTCAACACGGGCCTGATGAGGCCGCTCGAGATCGTGGCCCCCAAGGGCTCCATCGTCAACGCCGAGTTCCCGGCCGCCTGCGCCGGAGGGAACGTCGAGACGTCCCAGCGCATCGTCGACGTCCTGCTCGGCGCTCTGGCCAAGGCCGTCCCGGACAGGATCCCGGCGGCGAGCCAGGGGACGATGAACAACATCGCCTTCGGCGGCTACGACCCGTGGCGGAAGAGGCACTTCGCCTATTACGAAACGATCGGCGGCGGCATGGGCGCCGGATCGGGCGCGGCCGGCCTCGACGGCGTCCACACCCACATGACCAACTCCCTCAACACGCCCCTCGAAGCCCTTGAAAATTACCTGCCCATAAGGATCCGGCGTTACGGCCTCCGAAAGGGCTCCGGCGGAAAAGGGCTCCACCGGGGCGGCGAAGGAATCATCCGCGAGTACGAATTCCGGGTCCCCGCCACGCTGACGATCCTGTCTGAGCGCCGCCGGTTCGCGCCCTACGGGGTACGCGGCGGCGGACCGGGCGCCAAGGGAAAAAATACGCTCGTTTCCCGGGGCCGGAAAAAGGTCCTGGGTTCGAAAGTCAACGTCACGCTCCGGCCCGGAGACGTCCTCCGCGTCGAAACACCGGGCGGCGGCGGCTACGGCCGGCCTCGCCGCTAGATAAGGAGGTCCCGCGATGAAATCTAAAGCCACTCTGGTCCTGTTTTTTCTCATGATCTCGGCGCTTTGGGCCTTTCCCGAGGCCACCTCGTCCGGCGCGGCGGAGACCTCGCTCGCCATGCCCGTCCGGGGAGTCTGGATGCATCCGGGCTTTTTCGGCCATGACAAAACGGCCGCCGTCGAAAAGATGCGCCTGACCCTCGATGCCTACGTGCGGGCCGGCATTAATACCCTCATCATGTGCGTCAAGAACACCTCGGGGCACGTGTACTACGCCAGCGAGATCGGTGTCCGGGACAAGGCCTGGGACTGGGATTTCTTCGGAGTCTTCCTGGCCGAAGCGAAGAAGAGGAAGATGGAGGTCCACCCGTGGTTCTGCGTCTTCCCCGAGTCGGCCATTCTGGGACAGGTCCGGGAACACCCCGAATGGCTGATCCAGAGTCCGAAACGGGAGATGGTCAGCGCGGTCAACCCCGCCCTCCCGGCCGTCCGCGAGTACGAAATCAGCCTGATGCTTGAGGTCGCGAAAAAGTACGACGTCGGCTGGATCCACCTCGACTACATCCGTTATCCCTGCGAACCGACGGAACCCTATTTCAGCTTCGACCCGGAGACGCTCCGGCTGTTCAAGCAGGATACGGGGATCGATATGGCCGCGGTCAAGGCCCGCGATACGGGCAACATGGCCTGGAACGAGTGGCTCAGCTGGAACAGGGACCGGGTGACGGTGTTCGTCCGAGAGCTCAAGAGCGCGCTCAAAGCGACAGGGCGCCGGGTGAAGATCAGCGCCGCGGTTTTTCCGGACGCCAGGAACGCCGCCGTCCTCATCGGCCAGGACTGGCCGGCCTGGGCCCGCGAGCGGCTGGTGGACATGCTCTGCCCCATGCTCTACTCCAACGATGCCGGCCTCTTCGAGAAGCTCGTCCGTGAGGCCGTGGCCTTCGGGAAGGGGCGATGCCAGGTCTGCCCCGGGATCGGCATCGGCACTTCCCATAATCAGAACACGCCCGAGGGCATGATCGAGCAAATGAAAATCAGCAAATCACTCGGCGCCGACGGAGTGGTCTATTTCTCTTCGAGCAGTTTGGCCCAGCCCTTCCTCGAGAAGTTGAAAGCCTCGAAGAGCTAGATCTTCTTGAGCTTCGTCTTTTCGATGAGCAGCGTGCCCTGGTAGGACACGTAGTTCAGGAGGATCATCACCCGTTCGTTGTCGCCGACCTCCTTGCGGAAGATCCCCTTCAGATTCTTGAAGGGCCCTTCGACGACTTCGATCTCGTCCCCGACGGCCGGCTCCTCGCCGTATTTTTCGAAGACGACGAGCCCGTCCTGTTCGCGGGCCTTGATGCCCATGACGATTTCCTCCAGGATCGGAGTCGGGCCGTCGTCGTTGCCGACGACGCGCTTGACCCCGCGGGTGTATTTCACCATTTGGAATTGAGCGGGAAATTCGAACTGG
The DNA here is from genome assembly GCA_014894455.1 of Acidobacteriota bacterium. Taxonomy (GTDB): domain Bacteria; phylum Acidobacteriota; class Aminicenantia; order Aminicenantales; family Saccharicenantaceae; genus RBG-16-66-30. The sequence goes on from JADBLN010000102.1 coordinate 69,041, forward strand.
ACGAATGCGTATCCCGGGAAAAAGGGGCCGATGCGCTTTTCGCGGACGTACTTCGGGCAGTAGACGGTGAAACCGCCCTCCTCGAAAAGCCTCTCGACCTGGCTCTCTTTCTTGGGCTTGGTGTTGATGACGTACCAGAGGAGCATCAGGTCACCCTCAACTCTTCGTCAGCGATTTTCAAATGCGGCAGGCTTTTTCGATATCGCCGACCGTCTTCGGGATGGGCGGGCCCAGGACCTTGTGGCCCTTCTCCGTGACCAGGACGTTGTCTTCGATCCGGGCGCCTCCGAAGCCGAGGTACTTCTCCACCTCGTCGTAGACGATGAAGTCCCGGAATTTCTTTTCCTTGCGCCATTTTTCGACCAGGGCCGGGATGAAGTAAATCCCGGGCTCGACGGTCATGACATGGCCGGGCCGGAGTTCCTTGGCCATCCGGAGATAGGCCAGTCCGAACTGGCCGCTCCGCTCGACGGTCTTGTCGTAGCCGATGTTGTTTTCGCCGAGGTCCTCCATGTCATGGACGTCGAGCCCCATGTTGTGCCCCAGGCCGTGGGGGAAAAAGAGGGCGTGGGCGCCGGCGGCGACGGCCGCTTCGACGTCGCCCTTCATGAGGCCCAGGCCCTTGAGTCCGGAGGCCATGACTCGAGCCGTCCTCATGTGAATGTCCTTGAACGTGACCCCGGGCTTCATCGCCCGGATGGCCGTTTCCTGGCCGGCCAGAACGATCTCGTAGATGTCCTTCTGCCTGCGGTTGAAACGGCCGCCGACCGGGATCGTCCGGGTGATGTCGCAAGCGTAGGAAAGGGCCGATTCCGCACCGGTGTCGACGACGAGAAGTCTGCCCTTGACGAGCATGTTGCCATGATAGTGGTTGTGGAGCGTCTGACCGTTGATGGTCACGATGGGCGGGAACGCCAGGCGCAGGCCATGGGACAGGGCGATGCCTTCCATGGCCCCCGAAACCTCCCGCTCATAACGGCCGGGCTTGGCCAGCTGCATGGCGGCCCGGTACATCTCGTGCGTGACCTCAAGGGCGGACTCGATCTCCCGGATCTCTTCCTTCGACTTGAAGAGCCTCTGAGCGACGACCGCTTTGATGAAAGCGGGGGACGCCTTGGCCTTGAGGTCCTTTGTTGGAATGCCCAAAAGGTCGCCGAGTGCGAGGGTCGAATCGGCCCGGTAGGGCGGAAGATAATGGACCGGGCGCCCGGCCGCCAGGGCCCGGCGCGCCGTTTCCTCGAAGGCCGCCCGGGGCGCGGTGTGCTTGACGCCGACTTCGAGGGACCGGTCTTTCATCTTGGGGAGATGGCCCATCCAGATGATGTCTTCGATGCCGATGTTGTCGCCGAAGAGGACGTCCCTGTTTTCGTCGACGTCGACGACGGCTGCGAGCCCAGGAGAATCCAGCCCGAAGAAGTAGAGGAAAGAACTGTCCTGCCGGAAATGGAAGGTGTTGGCCGGATAGTTCATCGGGCTTTCCTCGTTCCCAAGGAACAGGAGCAGGCCGGACCCGACCTCCTTTTTCAGGAGTTTTCGCCTTTGGATGTAGGTTTCGGGCTTAAACATGTCGTCCTCCTCGTGAAATCATGGAAGTTTTATAACAGATAACCCGGCGACATTCAACTTCGCGACCCGAATGGGCATTGAAACCTTGTCGGAGCGGTGTTATGCTTAGCCGAAACTTTTTAGAGGAGGACGGAATGGGAGGATTTTTCGGGGTCGTCGCCGAGCACGACATCGTCGAGGACCTGTTCTACGGCACGGACTACCACTCGCACCTCGGGACGAAACGCGGCGGCCTGGCCGTCGGCAACGGGAACGGCATCGTTCGCTACATCCACAACATCGAGAACGCCCAGTTCCGGTCGAAGTTCGGGGAGGACATCGGCAAGCTCCACGGGACGCGGGGCATCGGCGTCATCAGCGACTACGAGGACCAGCCACTCCTCATCCGGTCCCACTTGGGGCATTTTTCGATCGCCACGGTCGGCGTCATCAAGAACGCCGACGAGCTCGTCGAAAGGGCCTTCCGGGGCAAGTGCCTCCACTTTTCGGAGATGCGCGGCGGCGAGATCAATCCGACCGAGCTCGTGGCCGCCATCATCAACCAGAAGGACACTTTCGAGGACGGCATCCAGCAAGTCTGGGAGCTCATCAAGGGTTCCTGCTCGATCCTCATCCTGACCGAGGACGGCGTTCTGGCCGCTAGGGATAAACTTGGCCGCACGCCCATCGCGCTGGGGAAAAAGCCGGGGGCTTTCGCCGCTTCTCTCGAGACCTGCGCTTTCCCGAACCTGGATTACGAGATCGACCGCTACCTCGGCCCGGGCGAAATAGTTAAAATTACGCCCGACGGGTGCGAGCAAAAGGTCCCGCCCCGGGAAAGGCTCCAGATCTGCTCTTTCCTCTGGGTCTATTACGGCTATCCCGCCTCGAACTACGAGGGCATCAACGTCGAGATCGTCCGCAACCGGTGCGGGGCGTTGCTGGCCAGGAACGACGAGGTCAAGGTCGATCTTGTCGCCGGCATTCCCGACTCGGGCATCGGCCACGGCCTGGGCTACGCGGCCGAGGCGGGCGTCCCCTTCCGCCGGCCCTTCGTCAAATATACGCCAACCTGGGCCAGGAGCTTCATGCCCCAGAACCAGGACGTCCGCGACCAGGTGGCCCGGATGAAGCTCATCCCCATACGCGAGATCATCCAGGGCCGGAAGCTCCTTTTCTGCGAGGACTCGATCGTCCGGGGGACCCAGCTCAAGGACGCCATCCAGCGGCTCTATGATTTTGGGGCCGTCGAAGTCCACATGCGGCCGGCCTGCCCACCCCTGGCCTACGGCTGCAAGTACCTGAATTTTTCGCGCTCGCGTTCCGAACTCGAACTGGCCGCGCGCAAGGCCATCGCCGCGCTCGAGGGCCCGGACGCCAAGAACGTCGAGGAATACGCGAAAACCGGTTCGGAGAAGTACGAGGCCATGGTCGGCTGGATCGCTCAGCGGCTCGGTCTGACGACCCTGCGCTATCAGCGGCTCGAGGACCTGGTCGAGGCCATAGGCCTGCCTAAAGAGAAGCTCTGCACCTTCTGCTGGGACGGCGTCGGCGTCGATTGAGTTATGACTCCGCGAAGCTCCGGCGCCGGGCCTCCGAGCTGGATGTTCACAAGAACAGGTCCCTAACTGGCCGAGTTCGAATCGGGCAGGTAGGTTCCCGCCTTCTTGATGTACCTCTTGCCCACCTGGTAGAGGTCGAAATCGTTCTTCCCCATTCTCAGCTTCTTTCTCATGTCGTCGTCCATTCGAAAAACCACGCCTTTTTATCCCCCTCTCAACTTGAATTGTCCTCATGTTAACCTGGAGCAGGCTGGATGTCAATCCGTCGGCATGTTGCGTAGCCGGAGGTTCCGCTTTATAATAAAATCAGTGAGTTTATGGAGGAAAAAAATGAAACTTCCTAGATCTACGACTGTTTTGATTAACGTGGTTCTCGTACTAATTATCGTCTTCTTGTTTAAATCATTTATAAGTTTTCCCAAGATGGCCAATGCCGCCTCGCCCGGAGAATACAAAGTTGTACATACAAATCTTGTCCAAGTTGAGACGATGCTCAATAATACGGCCAAGGAAGGCTGGAAGTTCGTTAATTGGGGCTTGTGGACCCCGGGTCCAAATGTGACATTAGTATTTGAGCGCTAAGGTTATTCCTAATTATTGCCGATTCGCCGGTAGAACCCTACACATAAAATGATAGACAATTCGTGTGACAATTCTGTGCAGGATAGATTGAATAACGTTAGCGCTTTGCATTCAGAACGGAAAGATGAACAAAGAGGCAGGCGCCTCGTTCATATTGGGAAAACGTTGATATCAGGATGGTAGCGGGGGTTGGATTTGAACCAACGACCTCCGGGTTATGAGCCCGACGAGCTACCAGGCTGCTCTACCCCGCGGTACCGCCGTCATTATATCAAATCCGGACATATTGTCAACGCCGATTCGCCCAGTCCTCTCCTCGCCTAATTTCCGGCTTGACTTTGGCGCCGGGGAAAACTAAATATAAGGGGAAATTCCATGGTTTGGGTTGTTTTTTTAATCCTCTCTTTCCTTTGTATCGGCTCGGTCGCGGCCATGATCTTTTCGCGAAACCAAGCCCATAACGCCCTTTTCCTCGTTCTTTCGTTTTCGAGCCTGGGCGGCCTCTTCGGCCTGCTCGACGCTCCCTTCGCCGCCGCCGTCCAAGTGCTCGTCTACGCCGGGGCCATCATGGTCCTCTTCCTTTTCGCCATCATGATGTTCAACCTCCGAGGAGAGCTTCCCGCCCGGGTGAAGAAGGCCCGGCTGGCCCTCACGGTCGGGCTGGGGACGGTCCTTCTGGCTGAGCTTCTCCTGGCCGGCCGCAAGCTCGTCCTCGGGAGCCCGGGGGCCGGGCCAGCCGCCGGCGGCGACACGGCCCGGCTCGGGCACTTCCTTTTCTCAGACTACCTCTACGCGTTCGAGATCACGTCACTCCTCATCCTCGCCGCCCTCGTCGGCGCGCTGGCACTGGCCGGCAAAAGGGAGGGCTCGTGATCCCTCCCGCGGCCTTCTTCATCCTGGCCGCCGTCCTGTTCGTCCTCGGTGTCCTGGCTTTCTTCGTTAAGAAGGACCTGTTGACCCAATTCATGGCCGTCGAGGTCATGCTCAACGCGGGGAATCTCGCCTTTCTGGCCCTGGCCAAGTCTCTCGGCAAGGCGGAGGGACAGGTCATCGTCCTGTTCGTCATTACCGTGGCCGCAGCAGAGGCCGTCATCGGCCTTGCGATCATCGTCCTCATTTTTCGTCAGCGGAAGACCGTCCAAACCGACGAGCTCAAAGACCTGAAGGGTTAGCATGGCCGAGTTATTTTGGCTGATACCCCTGATACCGGGAGCGAGCGCGCTTCTGCTCGTCCTTTTCGGCGCGAAACTTTCCCGGCGTTGGGTAGCCTGGCAGGCTTGCTCGGCCGTCTTCCTGTCGTTCCTTCTTTCGGCTGTCGCCTTCGTCCATCTCGTCCGGCTTCCTCCCGGTGCGCCCGGCCTGACAAAGACACTCTTAGCCTGGATCTCGAGCGGCCCGTTCGCTTCGTCCATCGCTTTCGCTTTCGATCACCTGACGGCCGTCATGGCTTTAGTGGTCACGGGGGTCGGCCTCCTCATCCACGTCTATTCGACCGCATACATGGCTGAAGATAGATCATACGCCCGGTATTTCGCCCATCTCAACCTGTTCACCTTCTTCATGCTCGTTCTGGTCATGGCCTCGGACCTCGTCCTCATGTTCGTCGGCTGGGAGGGGGTCGGGCTCTGCTCCTATCTCCTGATCGGCTTCTGGTTCGAGCGGCCCGCTGCCGCCAAGGCTGGCATGAAAGCCTTCGTCGTCAACAGGGTCGGCGACGCGGCCTTCATCATCGGCATCCTCTTCCTCCTGGACAACCTCGGCGGTTCGAGCTTCGCGGCGATCAACGAAGCAGCCGCAAGCGGCCTCCTCTCTTCCGGGCTCGTGACCCTTGTCGCCATCCTCCTTTTTATCGGGGCGACGGGAAAATCGGCCCAGATCCCCCTCTACGTCTGGCTTCCCGACGCCATGGAGGGCCCGACTCCGGTAAGCGCCCTCATCCACGCCGCGACCATGGTCACTGCCGGCGTCTATATGGTCTGCCGCTTGAGCGGGCTCTATGCGGCCTCTATCCCCGCCTCGACCGTCGTCGCCTGGATCGGCGCCGCGACAGCCCTATTCGCCGCGACTCTGGCCCTCGTCCAGAACGACATCAAGAAGGTCCTGGCCTACTCCACTATCTCCCAGATCGGCTACATGTTCATCGGCTGCGGCGTCGGGGCCTATGCTGCCGGGATGTTCCATCTCGTCACCCACGCCTTCTTCAAGAGCCTGCTCTTCCTGGCCGCGGGCAGCGTCATCCACGCCCTGGCCGGCGAACAGGACATGCGCCGAATGGGCGGCCTCAGGAAGCATCTCCCGGTGACCTTTCCCGTATTCCTGGTCGGGGCGCTGGCCATTTCGGGCATCCCGTTCCTCTCCGGTTTCTTCTCCAAGGACGCCATCCTGACGGGCGCGTTCGCCGGCGGACAATATGCCCTCTGGGGAGCCGGGCTCCTCGGCACTGTTCTGACGGCGTTCTACATGTTCCGCCTGGTCTACATGATGTTCTACGGAAAGGAGCGGACGGCCATGGAACCGGGACATTCTATCCACGAATCGCCCCGGGCCATGACCATTCCCCTCGTCATTCTTGCCGCATTCTCGGTCCTGGCCGGATACATTGGGCTGCCGGTCTTTTTCGGAGAAAAAGCCGACCTTTTCGGCCGTTATCTCGCGAGTTCCGTCAAGTCCGGAAGCCCTCACATAGCCGTTTCCACGGAGGGACTGCTCGTGCTCCTGGCAACGGTCTCAGCGCTCCTGGGCATCGCCCTGGCATTCGTTTTCTACCGCAGAACGCCCGCCCTTCCATCGCGCCTGGCTTCTCGTTTTCCCGGTATCTACCGGCTCCTCGTCGGCAAATATTACATCGACGAGGTTTATGACGCCGTCGTCGTCCGGCCCCTTGTCCGGGGGGCCGAAAAGGTCTATGAACGTTTCGACCTCAAGGTCATCGACGGCGCGCTCAACAAGTCGGCCGCCGCCGCCGGCCTCGCCGGCAAAGGCTTGAATTTCCTCCAGAGCGGGCTCGTCCGGGACTACGCCCTGGCCTTTCTCATCGGCGCAATCACCTTCCTGGGGTTCCTGTTGCTATGAACGCCATGACCGCCAACATCCCGCTCGTGAGCATCGTCACCTTCCTGCCGCTCGCCGGCGCACTGCTTCTGATTTTTGTCCGCGGCGAATCGGTCAGGGCCGTGCGTGCGGTCGCTTTAGCGGTATCGCTCCTGACTTTCGGCCTTTCCCTGCTTCTCTTCTTCGGCTTCGATGGGAAATCCGGACTCCCGGAATTGGTCGAGCATGCGCCTTGGCTCGGGCGCGGCCTCGATTATCACGTCGGCGTCGACGGCATCAGTCTCTTCCTCGTCCTTCTCGCGGCTTTCCTCACGCCCCTAGCCCTTCTGTCATCCTGGCGAGCCGTCGACGATCGCGTCAAGGAGTTCTCGTTCTTCATGCTCGTCCTCGAGACCGGCATGATCGGCGTCTTCGTCTCGCTCAACCTTTTCCTGTTCTACGTCTTCTGGGAGGCCATGCTTATCCCGATGTATTTCATCATCGGCATCTGGGGCGGCCGCCGGCGCATATATGCCACCATGAAGTTCGTCCTCTTCACCATGTTCGGAAGCCTTCTCATGCTGGTCGGCATCTTCGTCCTGTATTCCGCCTACCACCGGGTGACCGGGGGCTTCTCCCTGGCCATCTCCGACCTGGCCGGGCTTAGTCTCTCCCCTGCCCTCCAGACCTGGCTTTTCCTGGCCTTCGGCTTGGCCTTCGCCGTCAAGGTCCCGCTTTTTCCGCTCCACACCTGGCTTCCGGATGCCCACGTCGAGGCCCCCACGGCCGGCTCGGTCCTCCTGGCCGCCGTCCTTCTCAAGATGGGGGCCTACGGCTTTCTGCGCTTGGGGATCCCCCTCTTTCCCCAAGCCGCCGCATCGTTCGCCCCGGCCCTTTCCATCCTCGCGGTCGTCGGGATCGTCTACGGCGGCCTGATGGCCCTTGTTCAGAAAGACATGAAATCCCTCGTCGCCTACTCGAGCGTCAGCCACATGGGCCTCGTCATGCTGGCCGTTTTTTCGCTCAATTTCGTGGCCACTGAAGGAGCGCTCTACCAGATGCTCAGCCACGGCCTGAGCACGGGCGCTCTTTTCCTCTGTGTCGGGATCCTCTACGAGCGAACGCATACCCGGCTTATCAAGGATTACGGCGGCGCCGCCGCCCGGATGCCCGTCTTCGCGGCCATATTCCTCGTCGTCCTGCTCGCGTCCGCGGGGCTGCCGGGGCTCAACGGCTTCGTCGGCGAGATCCTGTGCTTCTTCGGCATATTCACCTCGAACAAGGTCCTGGCGGCGCTCGGTGTTTCGACCGTTATTCTGTCGGCCGCCTATCTTCTCTGGCTCTACCGGCGGGTCATGCACGGCCCGCTCAAGGACCCGGACAGCCTTCTCCGGGACGTCGACCGGCGGGAGCTCGCCTGCCTGGTTCCGATCGTCCTTTTGATCTTCCTGATGGGCCTTTTCCCGGGGACCGTTCTGCGAAAGATGGACGCCTCCGTTTCCCGGTATCTCGATTCCCTTCGGACCAAGGCCCCGGTTTCACTGACCTGGAAACCGGCAGCGCGAATAGCCCGTCCGGCCCGAATTTCCGGCGACACCGCGGGCCCGGCACACCTCGTCGGGGAGACGGAGCGCTAGGATGACGACGTTCATGGCCCTCGCTCCCCTTCTCGCCGTCGTCTCCGGCGCGCTCGCGGCCCTTCTTTTTGAAGCGTTCCTGAAGCGCAAGGACCACGGGGTGTCCGCGATGGCGGCCATCATTTCTCTCTTCACCGCCGGGTTCCTCATCGTCCGTTCCTGGGGGCTCGAGCTGGCCTACTTCGGTGGGCGGCTGGCCCTCGATCCGCTCGCCCTCCTGCTCATGGCCGTCTTCGTTCTGATCGCCACATTTGTCCTGCTGATGAGCCTCGAATACGCCCCTCGCCGGGACATCAACCTCGGCCAGCTCTGCGGCCTGCTGCTCCTGGCCGTGTCGGGCCTGATGATCATGGTCTCGTCAACGGACTGGCTTGTCGTCTTCCTCGGCCTCGAGGTCCTGTCTGTCGCCTCCTATGCGCTCACCGGCATCAGGCGGAACGACTGGGCCTCGTCCGAAGCGGCGGCGAAATACTTCCTCATGGGCAGCTTTGCCGGCGCCTTTTTCGTCTTCGGCCTGGCCATCCTCTTCGGGGCCACGGGCGATCTGAGCCTCGCAGCCAGCCTCTCCGGCCCCGGCGGCCCGGCGGGCTCCCCGTCCCTCGCCTCGGTGTTCGGATTGGGCCTCATCGTGGTTGCTCTCTTTTTCAAGATCGCCATCGTTCCTTTCCACATGTGGGCGCCGGACGTCTATCAAGGCGCTCCGACTCCCGTCACCGCCTTCCTGACGATCGCACCCAAGGCCGCGGGGCTGGTCGTTCTTTTCCGCGTCCTGACCCCCCTCCCGGGCCGCGGCGGGACGCCTTCGCTTCTCATGCAGGCCGTGGCGGTTGCCGCCGTCCTGACGATGTTCGTGGGGAATCTGGCCGCCTTGAGGCAGAAGGATGTCAAGCGGCTCCTGGCCTATTCGGCCATCGCCCATTCGGGCTATCTCCTCGTCGCCGTCGTCGCGGGCGACGGGACCGGCCTGGTCTTCTACCTTATCGTCTACATGTTCATGAACGCCGGGGCGTTCGGCGTGTTGGCCGCGCTATCCGGGAGAGGCGAAGAACATACCTGGTTCGCCGATCTGGCCGGCCTGGGGCGCCAGCATCCCTGGCTCGCCGCGAGCTTGGCCATTTTCCTTTTATCGCTCGCCGGCATCCCCCCTACGGCCGGCTTCCTGGCCAAGTTCTATATCTTCAGCGCCGCCGTCGCGCAGGGCCACGTGCTCCTCGCCGTCGCGGCGGTCCTGGCCAGTCTCATTGCGGCCGCCTATTACCTGAAGGTCATCGTCGCGATGTATATGCAGGACGCCGAACTCGAGCCGGTCCTCGACCGTGAGAACCCGGCCCTCCACCTGGTCATCTTCCTCTGCCTTTTTGGGGTGGTCCAGCTCGGGCTATGGCCTGGGAATCTTCTGACTCTGATCCGCCAGGCGTTTATCGCCTTGTTCTAATCCCGCCTGCTCTCGCTCAATATTCCTTCTTTTTGAGCCTCTCGCCAAGGCTCTCGGCCCGATAATAGACATTGACCACATATTGGTCCCCCGTATCGTCGGTAAACCAGGTCACTCCGAAATTGACCGATATGCCGTACTTGTCCGATGTCTTGCTGTCTGCAAGATCCCACACGGCCCCTTCCTGGGGGTGCTCTTTTCCGTCATTTGTTTTGATTTTATCGGATCTGCGGCTCGTGGGCGGGCCGTATTTATCGCTCAGGTCCTGGACGATCCGCAGGAATGTCTGTTGCGGCGCGCCAGGATGGCCGGAGCGCGCGCAATAGTTGGCCGAGGCGCTGTAGAAGCCATTGGCCAGCAAACGAAACGTCAGCTGGCAGGGCTCCCCGGCGAAAGCCCCTTTAAAGACCAACTGGCTTGATTCGGCGCCTTTGAGCTGCCGATAGCCGAGCTCCTTCATCGCCTTGATGACCTGGCCCGTGTTGGCGCCCCAGGGGACGCCCAGGAACCCATCGGGGACGATGCCGGCTTGGGGATCCTCGGGGAACGTCAAGCCCGGTGCGAAAAGAAAAACGAAGACGAGGGTCCACCGGAGTGCTTTTGTCGTTTTCATCACCACCTCCAAGCAAAAAGCGTCTAATCCAACTGTTTCCCGGCCGTCTCGGGAATGCCTATCCAGAACACCGCCGCAGCCAAGAAGGCCAGTGATATCAGCAAAAAGGAGAATCCGAACCCTTTCCTCTGGGCCAGGGAGCCGATGACGAACGGGGCCGCGGCGCTGACGATGCGGCCGGTGTTATAGGTGATGCCCTGGGCCGTGGCCCGGACAGCCGTGGGGTAAATCTCTGCCGTCAGGGCTCCGAATCCGGTGAAGTAGCCCGTGCCGAAAAAGGCGACGAACGGCCCCAGGACGAGGAGGACGAGAGGCTGACGGGTTTGCGAATAGAGGGCCATGAACACTGAAGCTGCGAGGAGGAATCCCACGTAGGATCTTTTCCGCCCGAGCTTGTCGCTGATGAATCCGAAGGTGATGTAGCCCAGCCACATACCGGCCTGCATGAAGATGACCAGTCCGGACATCGTCCGGGGGCTGAGGCCGATACCGCCCTGGCCGGGGGCCATCGACAAGTAGGCCGGCAGCCAGAGGTTGAAGCCCCACCAGGCGAACATGGTGCAGGCGTTCATCAGGGTCACAAGGATTGTCAACCGGAGTATCTTTTTCCCGAAGATCTCGCCGAAACCGGCCCGGACGCTCGGCGCCGCCGCCCGGCCGGCCTTCCATATCTCGGGCTCCCGCACCCTCTTCTGGATCCAGAGCGTGAAGAAGGCCGGGATGACGCCGACGAAAAAGACGCCCCTCCAGCCCCACACGGGCAGGATAATCGCTGCGACCGCCGCCGCGGCGGCGTAGCCTATGGCCCACGAGCTCTGGACGATTCCCAGGGCCTTGCCGCGATGCTCGGCCGGCCAGGTTTCCGAGACGAGGGCCGCCCCGCTCGCCCACTCCCCACCCATGCCCAGGCCGAGGAAAATGCGGAAGACAGCCAGCATGACAACGCTCGAGGCGAAACCGCAGGCGGCGGTGAAAACCGAATAGATGAGGATGCTGCCCATCAGGGCCCGGCGGCGGCCGAAGCGGTCGGCGATGACGCCGAAAACCAGGCCGCCGACTGCCGAAGCGATGAGCGTCACAGAGCCCAGAAGTCCGGCCGTCGCTTTAGCCATGCTCATGTCGGACATGAGGGCTGCCAGGACCATGGCGTAGAGCATGACGTCGAAGGAGTCGAGCATCCAGCCAAACGAGGCCGCGACAAGGGCCCGCCGGGCGTCCGGCGATGCGTCCTTCCACCAGGCGAAACGCTTCATCGGATCGGCATGCCTTTATAGCGTAGGAAAATAATACAGCCGAGTCCGTAGACTACCCAGCCTATGGTGGAGATCAGCCAGCCGGCTGGAGACCGGAAGACGATGGGGATCAGGAAAACGACGATGGGAATTCCGGCGATGACGGCTCGCTCCTTGACCGTCTCGGCTACGAAAAACGACCAGATCCCGAAAATGACGGCGATCCCGATTCCGATGCCGGTGTAGGGGATTTGGGGAATCATCGCCCTCGTTTATAACACAAAACCATCACTCCGGACAGGGCGCCCCCCCCCCTGAGATATGCAAACCACATCCGCTCGGAAAAAAGAAACGGCCGGAGCGGGACGTAAGCCGGATCCTGTTCCCGCCGAAACGGGCGACGGTCATTTGACTAGGCCCCGGGTTGCCCCGGGGCTCGAGCGGCCGACCCGCCCCCTGGGACGGGCAGTCCCAAAACGGGGCTCGTTTGGCCTTGCTCCGGATGGGGTTTGCCTTGCCCCCGTCATCGCTGACGGGGCGGTGAGCTCTTACCTCGCCTTTTCACCCTTGCTCCCCGGGGAGGCTGCGCCTGTCCTGGAGGGCGGTGTGTTTTCTGTGGCACTTTCCCCCGGTCGCCCGGGGTCGCGGTTAGCGACCATCCTGCCCTTCGGAGTCCGGACTTTCCTCCTCTCCTCCCTCTCGGGAAGGAGCGGCGACCGCCTCGCCCACTCCGGCCGTTATCTTTATACCATATTGTTCGAGTTTTTTATAGAGGTTGCTCCGCGGCGTGTCGATCTCCCGGGCCGTCTGGGAGATGTTCCAGCCGTTAGCTTCGAGCTTGGCCAGGAGGAAATCCCGCTCGGCCATGTCTCGGAATTCGCGGAGGGTCTTGACCCCGGCCGCCTCGGGCAGCGCCGCCTCCGGCTTCTCCCGCAGCGGTTCGGGGAGGTCCCTTCTCTCGATCGTGTCCCGGTCGGTCATGATCATCAGCCGCTCGACGATGTTCTTGAGCTCGCGGACGTTGCCTTTCCAAGCATACCGGGACATGGCTTCGAGGGCTTCCGCCGAGAACTTCCGCGGCCGGAAGTTGTTCTCCTCGGCGAACGTCCGCGAAAAATAGTCGACGAGGAGCGGGATGTCCTCCGGCCTCGCGCGCAGGGACGGCGAGTACAGGGGGACGACGTTGAGCCTGAAGTAAAGGTCTTCCCTGAACCTTCCTTCCTGGATCTCCTTACGAAGGTCCTTGTTCGTCGCAGCGATGACGCGGACGTCGACCTTGGAAATCCGGCTCGAGCCGACCTTCTGGACCTCGCCCTCCTCGAGGACACGGAGGACCTTGGACTGGGTCCGGAGACTCATGTCGCCGATCTCGTCGAGGAAAATGGTGCCGCCGTCGGCCTGTTCGAACTTACCCGTCTTTTTCTCCGTGGCCCCGGTGAAGGCCCCTTTCTCGTGGCCGAAAAGCTCGCTCTCGATGAGTTCCTCGGGGATGGCCGCGCAGTTGACCTGGACGAAGGTCTCCCTGGCCCGCAGGCCGTGGGCGTGGATGGAGCGGGCGACGAGCTCCTTCCCCGTGCCGCTTTCGCCGTAGATCAAAACTGTGGCGTTGGTCGGCGCGATCTTGAGGATCTCCTTCCAGAGCGTCTGGATGAGGGGGTGGTTGCCGAGGATCTCGTAATGTTTCTCCGCCTTCTTCTTGAGGTCCTGGCACTCGCGGGCGAGGCTCGTCTGCTTGAGGGCGTTGCGGATGCTGAGGAGGACGCGCTCCCGGTGGAGCGGTTTCTCCAGAAAATCGAAAGCGCCCAGCTTGGTGGCCTCGACAGCCGCATGGATCGTGCCCTGTCCCGAGATCATGATGACGTCCGGGACGAAGGGTCTTTGCTTGAGCTCGGCCAGAACCTCGAGTCCGCTCTTCCCCGGCATCTTGATATCGAGGAGGACGAGGTCGATGCCGACGGTCCCACGAAGAACCTCCAGGCCATCCTCGCCCGTCCCGGCCTCGAAAAAGTCATATCCCTCGTACTCGAGGATCATCTTCAGGGATTTGCGGATATTCTCCTCGTCGTCGATGACGAGGATCCGGGCCTTCCTCTCGGGCTTCATTATCCTATTGGCCTCTTCCACTGATATTAGCACACTCTCCCGCCCGGGGCAAAAAGGGGCGGTCCGATCTGGACGGGTGATGTTTGGCGGGCGTTCTGCGTTTATGCTAGACTGGCACGGGATTTGCTGGATAGCGTAACGGTGGGCAGGAACATGCGCAACACCCTGACCGTGACCGCCGGGCTCTTGGCGGGTGTGATGAGCGCCGCTCTGCTTCTCGCCGCGGGCCCGGAGAACCCGGGCAAGTACTTTGTTCTCGACAACGGCATGCGCGTTTTCCTTTATGAAAAACGCGACCTGCCCCTCCTCCACGTCGTCACCGGCTTCGACGTCGGCTCCAAGAACGAAACCGACGAGACGAACGGCCTCGTCCACCTGCTCGAGCACTGCATCCTCTTCCGGGGGACATCCGTCCGTTCCGGAGCCGAGGTCAGCGCCGACATCCGACGTCACGGGGCCTATTTCAACGCCCACACGGGACAGGACCTGTCCCTTTTCGAGATCTCGCTTCCCGCCGAGCACGCCGAATTCGCGCTCCGGAACCAGAAGGACATCCTCTTCGAGCTCGACTTGAGCCAGACCGAACTCGACGAGGAGAAGGAAGTCCTCCTCGAAGAGTACAACCAGATGGAGGACGACCCGCAGCGGAATGCGGTGGATCTCGTCCTCCAAGCCCTGTTCCCCGGACACCCCTATGGACGTTCGGTTTACGGACGGCGGGAGGTCATCCGGACGGCCACGGTCGAGGGGGTGTTCGGCTTTTACCGGAAATATTTCGTCGCCGGCAACTGCGCCCTGGCCGTCGTCGGCGATTTCGCGACGGCCGACATGGAGCGGCTGGTCCGGGATGTCTTCGGCCCGCTCCCGAAAACCGGGCTCCGGTTCGAACCGCTGCAGATGACCGTCCCCTTAAAAAAGAGCGTGTCCCGGCGTTTCGAGCGCGATGTCAAGGAAGGCTACGTTATTCTCGGTTTCGTGGCCCCGGACTACAATCACGCCGACCAGTACGCCATGAACGTGCTGGCGGAAGTTCTCGGCCGCGGGGTCAATCCCCTTCTCCCCGCCCTGCTCCGCGGAGAGCGTGATTCCGTCCAAACCGTCTCCATGTCCTACCTCGCTTTCCGGTTCGGGGGAGCCGCCGTCGTCTCCATCAAGATGGACCCCAAAGACATGGCGGCAATCCAGCGGGCGGCCGTGGGGTATCTCAAGCGGGCCCATAACGAGGCCTATTCGAAAAAGGATTTCACGGGCGAGGCCGAAATGTCCGCCTTCGACTACCTGGAGAGCGCCAAGAACCAGATCCGGTTCGCCGTGGGGCAAGCCGAAGAGTCCGGGCTGCAGCTGGCGGGCTCGCTGGCCAGGCACCTCCTCCTCAACACGCGCGAAAAGCCCGGGCGATACCTGGATGAGATCGGGAGGGTCGATTCGAGCGACCTCAGAAAAACGGCGGCCAGGTACCTCGGGAAGGGCGAATACGCCGCCGTTTCCATCGTCCCGCGGAAGGGCGAAAAGCAATGAGGCCGGCCTGGCTTCTTTGGTCGTGCGCCGGACTCCTGATGGCCGCAGGGTCCTCCGGGACCCTGGGAGCGCCCTGGAAGGAGCGCCCTGAAAAATTCACGCTGACGACCGGCCTCCCCTGCGTTTACCAGAAGGACCAGAGCTCGCCGACGACGGTCGTCGGGCTGTTCGCTCCGGGGGGCAAGTCGGCCGTGCCCCCGGGTCTCGACGGATTGGCCTACCTCACGACGCGCCTGACCCTCGAGATCCCCGACGAAGCCATGGTCCAGGACCTCATGTCCCAGGCGACCCGGTTAAGCCTCCTCTGCTCGGAAGACTTCACGGCGGTCCTCATCGAGTGTCTGTCCGAAAACCTCGAAGATGCCCTCCGTGTCGCCGGCAAGATCATCCAGGACCCCCTCATCACAAGTCTCCGGATCAACCGGACCAAGGAGATGATGAAGCTCTACGGGCGGTCCGAGGAGGACGAATCCACCGTCGCCGCCCATAACGCCGTCATGAAGGCCTTTTTCCCCGGGGCCGGCTATGGGACCGCCGTCTACGGGACGGAGGAAAGCCTCGGGGCCCTCGACAGGAAGGACGCTCTCGCCTTTTACCGCCGCTTTTTCACCAAGTCGAATCTCTTTTTTTGTATCGGGACGGACATCGAGAAGGAGCCGGTCCGGGCCCTCCTCGAAAAATATTTTGCCAAGTTTCCGGACGGTGATCTCGCGGCCATCGCTCCGGCCCCGCCGGCCCTTCCGTCCAACCGCGAGATCGCCCTTCCCAAGGACACGAAACAAACCTATATCAGCCGCGCCTTCGCGCTTCCGGCTCCGGACGCGCCCAACCAGGCCAAAGGATACCTGCTCGAGACCCTCCTCGGGAAGGGCCCCGGATCGCGGCTCTGGGGATTGCGGATGACTGAAAAACTGGCCTACAGCGTCGATGCCGAAGTGACCTGGACGAAAAACTCGGGAATCCTCGAGGCCTACATGGAGACCGATAACGCCAAGAGCCCTCGGGCATCGGAGGCGCTCGACCGGACTCTCGCCGACCTCCAGGACAAAGGGATCACGGAGGAAGAGCTCCGGACGGCCAAGACAATGGCCAGGACCAGGTTCCTCAGGTCGATGGAAGCTAAGGCGCCGCGCCTGCGGGCCGTCGGATTCTTCGAGGTCCTCGGGCTGGGATACGAACACCTTTCGGGCATCTTCACGGCCCTCGACGCGGTGACGCTCGAGACCATGAACGCGTTCATCCGCGAGGCCCTCGCTCCCGACCGGTCGCTCCGGGTCACCGTCGGGCCGGAACCGGCCGGTCCGACGATCCGATAGGGCGGCGCGGAAACACCGCCTTTGCTTATTCCGCCATCTTCTTGTACGACTCGAAGCGCTTCTTGGCCTCGTCGGCGGCGCGGGCGAACAGCTCCTTGGCGATGTCCGGGTACTGCTGGACGAGCGTTTTGTAGCGGACCTCGTTCTTGAGGAAGGCCTCGTATTCGAGCTTGGGCTCGCGGGAGTCGAGCTGGAGCGGGTTCTTGCCCTCCTTGGCCAACAGGGGGTTGAACCGGTAGAGGATCCAGTAGCCCGTGTCCACGGCCAGCTTCTGCTCGGCCTGGGCCTTGCTCATGTCGATGCCGTGGTTGATGCACGGCGAGTAGGCGATGATGATCGACGGGCCGGGATAGGCCTCGGCTTCGAGGAACGCCTTGAGGCACTGGTTCATGTTGGCGCCCATGGCGACCGAGGCGACGTAGACGTAGCCGTAGCTCATGGCCATGCGGCCGAGGTCCTTCTTGGAGGTCTTCTTTCCGGACGCGGCGAACTTGGCCACGGAGCCGGTCGGCGTGGCCTTGGACGCCTGGCCTCCCGTGTTGGAGTAGACTTCGGTGTCGAGGACGAGGACGTTGACCTTGCGGTTCATGGCCAGGACGTGGTCGAGACCGCCGAAGCCGATATCGTAGGCCCAGCCGTCTCCGCCGATGCACCAAACGCTCTTCTCGACGAGGAAATCCTTGAGCTCGGAGATCTTGGCCAGGTACAACTTGGCCCCATTGGCCTTGGCCAGGGCCGCCGGCAGGGCGGTTAGAACGGCCTTGGCCGCGGACTTGGCCTCTTCGCCGGTCGACGTCCAGGCACCCTTCATCTTCGCCAGAGCGTCCGTGAGCTCGGGTGTCGTGCCCGCCGCCTGCGCGGCGTCGATCGAAGCGGCCAGCTGGCGCCGGTTGGCGTCGACCGCCAGGCGCATGCCGAAGCCGTACTCGGCGTTGTCCTCGAAGAGCGAGTTGCCCCACGCGGGTCCCTTGCCCTCGACGTTGACGCAGTAGGGTGAGGTCGGGAACGTGCCGCCGTAGATCGACGAGCAGCCCGTGGCGTTGGCGATGATCATCCGGTCGCCGTAGAGCTGGGTGACCAGCTTGACGTAGGGCGTCTCCCCGCAGCCGGCGCAGGCACCGCTGAACTCGAAGAGCGGCCGAAGGAACTGGCTGCCCTTGAGCGAGTCCGGCCTGATGCCGTCGACGACGTTGTCGGGGAGCTTGTCGAAAAACTCGGCCTTCTGGGTCTCCCCTGCGGCCCTCAGCTCCCCGATCGGGGTCATGACCAGGGCCTTGTTCTTGGCCGGGCAGACCTGGGCGCAGGAGCCGCAGCCGACACAGTCCTCCACGTAGCACTGGACGCGGTATCGGAGGTCCCTGTCGTTCTTGGTGTTGGATTTGAGGACCGCGAAGCCCTCGGGAGCGCTCGTGAGGTCGGCCGGGGCGATCTGCTTGGCCCGGATCGAGGCGTGGGGGCAGACGAAGGAGCACTGGTTGCACTGCGTGCAGTTCTCGGGGAGCCACTTCGGGCATTCGACGGCGATGCCGCGCTTCTCCAGCCGCGCGGTGGCCGTGGGCACGGCCCCGTCGAGGGGCATCTTGGAAACGGGCAGGTTGTCGCCTTTGAACCGTGTGACCGGGTCGATGACTTCCTTGGCATAGGCGTTGGCGTCGTCGGGCACGATCTTCGTCACGGGGGCCGATTTGGTGATCTCGGCCGGGATGGGGACCGCTTCCAGGGCGGCGGCCGACCGGTCGACGGCGTCCCAGTTCATCTGGACGACCTCTTTCCCCTTGCGGCCGTAGGTCTTTTCGATGGCCTTTTTAATGAGGGTGATGGCTTCGGCCTCGGGGAGGACTCCGGAGAGCTTGAAGAAGCAGGCCTGCATGATCGAGTTGATGCGCAGGCCCAGCCCGAGCTCGCCGGCGATCTTCAAGGCGTCGATGTTATAGACCTTGATCTTCTTGGCGATGATCGTCTTCTGCATGTCCTCGGTCAGGTTCTCGAAGACTTCGTCGGCCTTCCAGTTGGAGTTGATGAGGAACGTCCCGCCCTCGCGGATGCCTTCGAGGATGTCCAGGCGGCCGATATAAGAGGGTTTGTGGAGGGCGACGAAGTCGACCGTGTTGAGGAAGTACTGGGACTGGATCGGGCTCTTGCCGAAACGGAGATGGGAGATGGTGACGCCGCCGGACTTCTTCGAGTCGTACTGGAAATAGCCCTGGCCGAACATTTCCGTATGGTCGGCGATGATCTTGATCGAGTTCTTGTTGGCGCCGACGGTCCCGTCCGAGCCGTACCCGTAGAACTTGCAGCGGACCGTGCCGGGGAGCTCGGTGTCGAGTATCGGGCCGACGGAAATCGAGGTGCCGGTGACGTCGTCCGTGATACCCACGGTGAAGCCG
The DNA here is from genome assembly GCA_014894455.1 of Acidobacteriota bacterium. GTDB lineage: Bacteria > Acidobacteriota > Aminicenantia > Aminicenantales > Saccharicenantaceae > RBG-16-66-30. The sequence continues at coordinate 88,001 of JADBLN010000102.1, forward strand.
TTCGCCGCCTTTCCGTCGAGGTGGTCGTAGACCGCCTTGACCATGCTGGGCGTGAACTCCTTGGACGAGAGGCCGTAGCGCCCGCCGACGACCTTGACCGGGCGGCCGGCCAGAGTCAGGGCGACGTCGAGGTAGAGCGGCTCGCCGATCGAGCCGGGCTCCTTGGTGCGGTCGAGGACGGCGATCTTTTTCGCCGAGGCCGGGATGGCCGCGAGGAGTGCGGCCGCGTCGAAGGGCCTGTAGAGCCGGACCTTGACCAGGCCCAGCTTGGCGCCGCGTCCGTTCAGATAGTTGATCGTCTCCTCGGCCGTCTCAGCGCCCGAGCCCATCATGACGATGACCTTATCGGCGTCGGGGGCGCCGAAGTAATCGAAAAGATGGTATTGGCGGCCGATGACCCTGGCCACTTTGTCCATGTAGTGCTGGACGATCCCAGGGCATTCGGCGTAGTACTTGTTGACGGTCTCCCGGCCCTGGAAGTAGACGTCCGGGCCCTGCTGGCCGACCTTGAGCATGGGCCGTTCGGGGTTGAGGGAGCGTTTCCGGAAAGCCTCGAGGTACTGGGGCTCGAAGAGCCCGGCCAGCGTCTCGTAAGAGACGACGTCGATTTTCTCGACGACGTTGGAGGTCCGGAAGCCGTCGAAGAAATGGAGGAAAGGAATCTGGCTCCGCAGCGTCGCCAGGTGGGCGACGATGGCCAGGTCCTGGGCCTCCTGGACGGACCCGGCGCAGGTCAGGGCGAAGCCCGTGTTGCGGGCGGACATGACGTCGCTGTGGTCGCCGAAGATGGACAGGGCCTGGCAGGCCAGCGAACGGGCCGAAACCAGGAAGACCGTCGGCAGCATCTCGCCGGCGATCTTGTGCATGTTAGGCAGCATGAGCATCAGGCCCTGGGAGGCTGTGAAGGTCGTCGTCAGGGCGCCGGCCGAGAGCGCTCCGTGGACCGCGCCGGAGGCGCCGCCCTCGGACTGCATCTCGATGACGTCCAGCCGCTGACCAAAGATGTTCTTCCGGCCCTGGGCGGACCACTCGTCGGCCAGCTCCCCCATCGTCGAGGACGGCGTGATCGGGTAGATGGCCGCGACCTCGGAATACGCGTAGCTGACGTGCGCCGCCGCCGTATTCCCGTCGATTGTCTGCATATCTTTTTTCATTTCAAACTCCTTTATTATGATGGAACGCCGTTGGCGACGTTTCGTGCTATTCCTTGAGCTCAGTCCGGCCCTCCAGGGCCTTCTTGATGGTCACCTGGTCGGCGAAATCGAGGTCCGAGCCCACCGGCAGACCCATGGCCAAGCGGGTGATCCGTATCCCGAAAGCCTTGAGGACCCGGTGAAGATAGATGGCCGTGGCCTCCCCTTCCACCGTCGGGTTGGTGGCGATGATGATCTCCTTGAAGGCGCCCTCTTCGATCCTCCTGACGAGTTTCCCCAGCCGGAGCTCGTCGGGCCCGCGGCCCTTGAGCGGCGAGAGGGCGCCCAAGAGGACGTGGTATCGCCCGTTGTAGGCGCCCGTCTTCTCGATCGAGGAGATGTTGAACGGCTCCTCGACGATGCACATGGACTCGTCGGACCGGTGGGGGTCGGAACAGACCAGGCAGGGGTCGACGTGGGTGATGTTGTTGCAACGGCCGCAGTAGAAGATCTTCCTCTTGGCCTCCCGGATGGCCTCGGCCAGCCGGTCGGCGTCCTCGGTCGGGAGCCCGAGGAAATAGAAGGCGATGCGTTGGGCGGTCTTGGCCCCGATGCCGGGGATCCGCCGCAGTTCCTCGATGAGCGCGTGCAGGGGTTGGGCGTATTCGAACATCAGAACAACCCAGGGATCTTGAGACCGCCGCCCAAGCCGCCCAGCTTCTGGGCCAACGCCTCGTCGACCTTGGCCGCCGCGTCGTTGAAGGCGGCGACGATCAGGTCTTGGAGCATCTCGATCTCGTTCTTGTCGGCGACCTCCGGCTCGATGCGGATGGACTGCAGGGCCTTGTGACCGTCGAGGACGAGACTGACCATGCCTCCTCCGCTCGACCCCTCGACGCGTAGGACCGCGAGCTCCTGCTGCAGCCGATCCTGCATCTCCTTGGCCGTTTTCAGCATTTTCTGGAGGTCCATGACGTTTTTCATGTCTCGTTCTCCGTAGGGCCGCCCCCCTTGGGTCCGGCCTCGCGCGAGGCAGGAATGGGGTCGGCCGAAAGGACCTGGGCCTTGAAGGTGTTCATGAAGAATTGCACGGCGGGGTCCTTGAGGGCCGTCTCAAGCTCCCGGCCCGGGCGGATGGGGCCGCCTTCTGTGGCGTTCTCCTCGGCGAAGCGGACCTTCGTCTCACGGCCCAGCACTTCCGAGGCCGCCCGCTCGACCGCCCGGATATCCTTTTCCTGGATGCTCGTGACGAAAAAGCCCTTGCCGCTCGCGAAAAAGACTTCGAGGACGTTGTCCTTGACCATGACCGACGAATACTGAGCCAGAAGGGCGGCCAGCGGGGCCCTGTCCACCGCCAGTTTTTCGAGGACACGCTTAAAGACGTCTTTCTGGGGCGGAGGACCGGTTTTGGCCGCCGAAGAGGGGCCTTCCGGCCGGTCTCCGGCCGGGACCGGACGTCCCGTGCCCGCGGCAGGAGGAGCGCCGGCCGGCGAAGCCCCCGGGGGCTTGGGGAGCGTCCGCTGGGGTTCCTTCTTGAGCGACTCCACGTCCCGGATGAGCTCCTGAAGAGGCACGATCTTGCGAAAGTGGCAGAGTTTTATGAGGAAGGCTTCGAGGTAGATCCGGGGCATGGCCGAGTACTTCAAGCCGGCCTCGGCCTGTTGGAGGGCGAGAAGGTAGCGGAGAAGGTCCTCGGCCGTGGCTTTCGAGGCCTGGACGCGCAGGGCTTGGAGTTCTTCCGCGCTCGCGAGGAGCAGGTCTTCCGGCTTCTCCACGGAGCGGACGAGGAGGAGGGCCCGGAAATGCTCGATGAGCTTGCCGAAGAGGAAGCGGAGGTCGTAGCCGGCGGCGACGACGCTCTCGACCAGAGGGAAGACATCCTCCGGCTTTTCCCCGAGGACGGCCGTCGAGGACCGGAAGAGCACGTCCTGTCCGATCGTCCCGAGGATCGTCTTGAGGTCTTCGTCGCCGATGTTATCGCCGCTGAAGGCCACGGCCTGGTCGAGCAGGCTCTGGGCGTCCCGCATGCTCCCGTCGGCGGCCTCGGCGATCATGGCCAAGCTGGCCGGGGTGATGGTGATCGCTTCCTTCTTGGCGATCTCCACGAGGTGGTTGATGATGTCCTTGTGGGAGATCTTACGGAACTCGAAGTGCTGGCACCGCGAAACGATCGTCGCCGGGACCTTGTTGAATTCCGTCGTCGCGAATATGAAGACCGTGTTCGGCGGAGGCTCCTCGAGGGTCTTGAGAAGGGCGTTAAAGCCTTCCTTCGTGATCTGGTGGACCTCGTCGATGATGACGACCTTGTAGCGGGTATAGATCGCCTTGTACTTCAGCGACTCGCGAAGGGCCCGGATCTCTTCGATGCCCCGGTTGGAGGCGCCGTCGATCTCCAGGACGTCGATCGCCCTGTCCTCGCTGATGGCCGCGCAATAGTCGCAGGGCTTGTTCTTATCGTCCGCACAGTCCTTGTCTTCGATCTTGCAGGGGTTCGCGGTCGGGCCGTTGGCGCAGTTCAGAGCCCTGGCAAGGATGCGGGCCATCGACGTCTTTCCCGTCCCCCTCATCCCCGAGAAGAGATAGGCCTGGGAGATCCGGCCCATCTGGATGGCGTTCTGGATCGTCCGGACGACGGACTTCTGCCCGATGACCTCTTCGAAGGCCTGCGGTCGGTATTTACGGGCGAATATCTTGTATGACATGGGTTTCGGCCGTCTTAAGACGGGTGGGAAAACCCGCGGTTTTCCCTAAAAAGTAAAGTTTATTTTAGCACAAACCGGTCAAAATTCAAGGAAAAGGAATATAATGCGCCCGTGCGAGCGCGCTCCCGCAGCCTTCTCGAGATCCACCTGGCCGTCTTCCTGTTCGGCTTCCCGGGGCTATTCGGGAAATGGCTCGCCCTCTCCCCCCCAATCATCGTTTTCGGCAGGGTCCTTTTTGCTTCCCTGGCGCTCCTCGCGGTCATGGGCTTCGGGCGGCGTTCGTTCCGGATCGTCCCGCGCCGGGACCTGGTCCTCCTCGCCGTCTGCGGGCTCGCCCTGGCCGCCCACTGGACGATGTTCTTCAAGGCCGTCCAGGTCTCCTCGGTGGCCGTCGGCCTCCTCGCCTATGCGAGCTTTCCGGTCTTTACGGTCTTTCTGGAACCGCTGCTGACGAGGGAACGCTGGGACCCGGCGAGCCTTGTCTTTGCCCTCATCTGCGTCCTGGGCATAGGCCTGATCATTCCCCGCTTCGACCTGGCCGACGCCGTCGTCCGCGGCGTCCTCTGGGGGCTCGGGGCGGGGCTGACATTTTCGGTCCTGTCGGTCCTCAACCGGGTCCTGGCCTCGCGGCAGTCGAGCCTGGCCGTGGCCTTCTACCAGGACCTCTTCGCCGCCCTCTTCCTATTGCCGGCCGTCGTCCGGGCCGACCTCGCACTTTCGTTGCGGGACGGGGCGCTTATCGCCGTACTCGGCGTTTTCTTCACGGCGGGGGCCCACACCCTATTTATCGACGGAATGAGGGAAGTCCGGGCCAGGACGGCGAGCATCCTGAGCTCGCTCGAGCCGGTTTACGGCATCCTGCTCGCCCTGCTCTTCCTTAAAGAAAGCCCCTCCTTGAGAACGATCTCGGGAGGGGCGGTCGTTCTGGCAGCCGCGCTCGTCGCCACGGTCCGGGCGCGGCGAACGTCTTAGTTCTTGTCGATCTTCTTCTTGACCGGCGCTTTCTTCGTCTTCGCTTCTTCCGTCTTCTGCCGCTCCGTCATCTCGGCCTTCTCTTCCTCGTGCCTTTTCTTCAACTCGAGGATCTTCGACTTGACCCGGCCGTCCACCTTCTTCTTTTCATCGGGAGTTTGGATCTTCGCCTTCTCGTCATCGGCCTTGCGCTGGATCTCGTTGATCTCGGAGTCCTGGCTCTCCTGCATGAGCTTCGTTTCCTGCTCGTGGGCCCGGCGCAGGGCGGCGCTTTCGCCGCGGGGAACACGGCGGAAAATACTGACACCCTGCTCGTTATCGACCTGTTCTGCGGCCCTTTCCTGATCGATGACCTGCTTCGGTTTGGACGCTTCGTTTCGGGAGACTTTGGGTTTGTAAATGATCACGTCGTTGCCCTCGACCCGTTCTCCTCCCGCCTGCGGCGCTTCCTTCAGCGCGTACTTGTCGACGGTGCGGTTGGTCCACCGGCGGACCTGGTCGACGTCCACGCCGTCATTGACCACCCTGTTGTCGCGAACGTTGACGTTGACGTTGAGGACGGTCAGGTTGACGATGTTGACGTTTCGCTCGACCGGCAGGATCCGGCGGTCGAGCGACCGGTCCAAGAAATCACGGCCGCGGACGAAATTCCAGTGGTGGCCGGGGATGTCCCAATCGCGCCTGTCGAAACCGCGTCCGGGGTGGAAGTCCACGCCGGGCGGAAGAGGCGCCCATCCGATATGCGTGTCACCCCATCTCCAAGCCACCCAGGCCGGGCCCCAAACGACGTCGGGAACCCAGAACCAGCCCATCCGCCTGTCCCAACCCCAACGGCCGTAATGATAGGCGATCCAGCCCCAGCGCTCGAGGGAAACCCACGTCCACCCGTAATCCGTCCAGGCCCAGTGCCCCCTCGAATAGGGACGCCACTTGTAGCCTACGTCCCGGGGGATCCAGACGTATCCAAAAGGAGAATTGGACACCCAAATTCCATACGGCTGAAGCTGATCATAAAAGTACGATGTGTCCAGGTCGCCGTAAGGGGACCTGTCGGCCTGGTACGCGTTTTCTTGAGGCGGTCTCGGCTGGGATTCGTCGTAGGGAACGTAGACTATACAACCCGCGCTCATCAGAATGACGAGAATCAGGAAGCCCAGGATCTTTTTCATCTCGCTCCTCCTAAACCGCTAATTTGCAAGGAATATGCCAAGCCTATTTCAGGCAGTTCAAAAGGCCGCGGCGGGTGCGGTTTGTCCTAAAAAACGGACAACCGTAACCCCGTTGCCCGCATCAGGCCAACCTTTTGAAGACGGTCTTGATGCGCTTGATGGCCCAGTTGAGATCCTTCTCCCTGATGATGAGCGGAGGAGCCAAGCGGATGACGTTGTCGTGGGTTTCCTTGCAGAGGAGGCCTTCCTTCATCAATTCCTCGCAGAACCGCCGGGCGCCGCCGGCCGCCGGATGGAGCTCGATGCCGATGAGAAGTCCCCGGCCGCGGATCTCCTTGATGTGCCGGCTGCGGACCTTGCGCAGCTTCTCCATGAAGGACTGGCCACGCTCGGCCGCGTTCTCGACGAGCTTTTCCTCCCTGATGACGCGCAGGCTTTCCCGGGCCACGGCGCAGCCGAGGGGGTTCCCCCCGAAGGTCGAACCGTGCTCGCCGGGCTTGAAGACGCCGAGGATCTCCCGGTCGGCCAGGACCGCGGAGACGGGATAGCACCCGCCGCCCAAGGACTTGCCGATGACAACCATGTCGGGCCGGACGCCCTCGTACTCGCAGGCGAAAAGCTTTCCCGTCCGGCCGAGCCCCGTCTGGATCTCGTCGGCGATGAAGAGGACGTTGTTTCTTTTGCAGATCTCGGCGGCTTTCTTGAGGAAACCGTCGGGCGGGATGAGGATGCCGGCTTCGGCCTGGATGGGTTCGACGAGAAATGCGGCCGTGTTCGGGGTGATGGCCTTCTCCAGGGCATCGGCGTCGCCGAAGGGGATGATAGTGAAGCCGGGCGTGAAGGGGCCGAAATCCTGGCGATAAAGAGGTTCTGTCGAGAAACTGATGACCGTGACGGTACGGCCATGGAAATTGTTGGCGCAGACGATGATCTCGGCCCTGTCCTGGGGAACGCCCTTGTTCATGTAAGCCCACTTGCGCGCCGTCTTGACGGCGGTTTCGACGGCCTCGGCCCCCGAGTTCATGGGCAGGACCATGGAGTAGCCCGTCATCTCGCAGACCTCTTTGGCCAGCATCGGCCACTGGTCGTTGCGGAAGGCCCGGGAGGTCAGGGTCAGCTTGCGGGCCTGTTCGACGAGGGCCCGGACGATCCGGGGATGCCGGTGGCCCTGGTTGACGGCGGAATAGGCGCTCAGGCAATCGAGGTACTTGCGGCCTTCGACGTCATGCATCCAGATCCCCAGGGCTTTGCCGATAACGACGTCGAGGGGATGGTAGTTGTGGGCCCCGTAAAGGTCTTCCACCACGATGAGGTCTTTGCTGTCCATGTCTTGTCTCCTTCATTTTTTATTCGCCCGGTATTCTTTCGCCACGTGAATGGCGGAGAGGGCGGGATTCGAACCCGCGGTACACCTTGCGGCGCACACACGCTTTCCAAGCGTGCTCCTTAAACCACTCGGACACCTCTCCGTTCCTCTGGTCCGAAAATCAACTCCTTCGACTCCCCGGTCTGAAGCCCGGGATATGCTCAGGGTTAATACTGAGCACCACCCGCCCCGCTTAAAAAAGCGCCGTGGGTGGTGTCGAACGTATCAACGGGCTGTGGCGATAACGTTATCAGAAAAGGCACGTCGGGTCAACGCGCACCGGGCTCTTAGAACGCGGGCCGGTAGATGTTGATGATGTCCTTGAGGAGGGCGGCCGCAGCGCCGCGCGGGTTGGACCTCCCGCCCGTCACCGTCACCGAGCCCATGGAGTCCGTGAGGAAAGTGATCCCTTTTTCGGTCCCGTTGACGTTGGCGAGCGGATGCGTCGCCTCGATGAGAGAGGGCCTGACGTCGAGGCTCCATTTCCCGGCTTGCCTCTTGGGAGAGGCCGTGGCCAAAAGCTTGACGGACCGCCCTTCCCTCCGGGCGGACTGGACGAAATCGACCGACACCCCGGCGATGCCGCGCACCTGGACGTCCTTAAGCCCATAATCCGCGTCGAGGCAGGCGTTGGTGATGATCAGGATCTTGCTGGCCGTGTCCCAGCCGTCGACGTCGTGGGCCGGGTCGGGTTCGGCGATCCCTCTAGCCTGGGCCTCCTGCAGCGCTTCCGCGTAGTCCAGCCCCTCCCCCATGCGGGTCAGGATGTAGTTGGTCGTTCCGTTGAGGATGCCCTGGATGCCCTCGATCCGGGCGCCGGCGAGGGAGAAGAGGCCGACGTCGAGGGTCGGCAGGGCAGCCGCGGTGGCTCCGCTTAACTTGAGAAACACGCCTTTCTCCGCGGCCAGAGCCTTGAGCGCCGGGAAGCCGACGACCAAGGCCCCCTTGCTGGCGGCGACGGCATGCCAGCCGCCGTGAAAGGCGCCCGTGATATAGGACAGGCCGGGTTCTCCCGTCTCCAGGTTGGAGAGCGTGCATTCGACGAGGCATCCGCCCGGCCCCGTTTCTTCGATGATGTCCGCGACCTTCATCTCCGCGCGCCAGGACGGATTGCCGGAGGTCCAGGGCTCCCCGCCCTGGGAAATTTGCCGGACTTCGAGAGGCCCGCCGGAATAGAAGCAGCCCTCCGCCTGGGCCACGGCCAGGACGTCGAGCGCAAGTCCGTAGCGGCGTTTGAGGTCCTCCTTTTTTTCCCGCATGAGCGAAAAGAAGGCCCGGCCGACGTTGCCGAAACCCGTGACGACCAGAGGGACGGTTTTCATGGGCGCACTTTTATTTTCCATGGCGGAGAGGGCGGGATTCGAACCCGCGATCCCAATCGCTCGAGATAACGGTTTTCGAGACCGTCGCCTTCAACCACTCGGCCACCTCTCCGCAATAACGGGACACGAGAAGAGCTTGGATTATAGCCGAAATCGCTATTTCTTTCTACGGGCGCGGAAGAAGTCGCGGAGGCGCTTGGCGCACTCGTCGGCCAGGATGCCGCCGACGATTTCGGGCCTGTGATTGGCTCGCTCGAAAGGGAACTTCATGATCGACGAGACGGCGCCGGCCTTGGGGTCGAGCGCGCCGAAAACAAGGCGTCGGATGCGGGCCTGGACGAGGGCGCCAAGGCACATCGCGCAGGGCTCGACGGTCACGTAGAGGTCGCAGTCCGGCAGGCGGTAGTTTCCGGCCTTCCCGGCCGCCTTGCGAAGGGCGACGATCTCGGCGTGGGCCGTGGGGTCCGAATTCTCAATAGGCTTATTATGGCCCCGGGCGACGATACGGCCGGCCCGGACGACGACGGCGCCGACGGGGACCTCCCCTGCCATCGCGGCTTTGGCCGCTTCTTGCAGGGCTGCTTTCATGAAAACGGTGTCGTTCATGGCCAGTGGATTTTACTCCGGAACGTCTCTCTCTCGCAATCATCGGGCTCTCGCCCGCAGCAGCTGGTTCTCGATTTGCATAGGCACGGCTCCCCGTTTCGGTTTATAATCGGGGGGACCTTCCGGCAGGAGAAAAGATATGGACAGGTTCGAATGTCTCATCTGCGGCCCGGTCGCCTCGCGCGACCCCTACTCCCCTTTCTGCCCCGGTTGCGCCGAACCCTTATTCCTTGTCCCCGCCGCCCGCTCCGGCGGGAAGATCATCCATGAGGACCGGCCGCTCGCGCTCGAGAGATTCGCCGATTTCCTGCCACTCGACGGCATCGACCCCGGCCTGAGCCTGGGCGAAGGCATGACGCCGCTTGTCCGCCTCGGGCGCACCGGGGCGGCCATGGGGCTTGCGGCCGTCTACGCGAAAAACGAGGCCCAAAACCCCACGGGGAGCTTCAAGGACCGCGGCACAGCCGTGGCCGTCCAAAAGGCCGTTTCCCTGGGCATCAAGCGCATCGGGACGGTTTCGACGGGAAACATGGCCGCTTCGACGGCCGCCTATGGCGCCCGGGCCGGCCTGGAGACGTTCGTCCTCCTCAAGGAAGGGACCGCCGTGACCAGCCTCAAGGCCGCCGGCATTCACGGTCCCCGGCTCATCGCCGTCGAAGGGGACTACGGGAGCCTCTTCCGGGCCAGCCTCGATGTCGGCAAGAGACTCGGCATTTCGTTCATGAACTCCATCGACCCCTACCGCATGGAAGGCTACAAGCTCACCGCGTTCGAGATCTACCTCCAGATGGGGCGGCGCTCTCCCCGTTTCCTTTTCGTGCCCTTGAGCTCGGGCGGCCACCTCCTCGGCCTCATGCGGGCCTTCGAAGACCTTGAGCGGGAAAAGCTGATCGCGACTTATCCCACCTTCGTCGGAGTCCAGGCCCAGGGCTGCGCCCCTCTCGCCACCGCCTTTGCCGCAGGGCTCGATAGATATGAAAGACCCGCCGAAGTCCGCACGATCGCCCACGCCATCTCCAACCCCACCCCTCCGGCCGGGAACGCCGTTCTTCGCCTGATCCATGACCACAAGGGCATTCTTCTCGCCGTGACGGACGAGGAAATGCTCGAGGCCCAGCGGGAGCTGGCCGCCGCCGAGGGCCTCTTCTGCCAGCCCGAGTCCGCGACGACCCTCGCCGCCCTGAAGAAACTCGTCGCGGCCGGACGGATCGCTGAAAAGAGCGGAGACGCCGTGCTCGTCCTCACCGGGAGCGGCCTCAAGACGCCCCACCTCCTCGAATCCGTCCCCGTAGAAATCCACAGAATCCCCCTGTCCGGGCTCGAGTCATGCCTCTCGCGCCTGTTTTAGCCGGCAATGTGCTATCATAGGCCGGCCAGCCCGGATTCGCGCCGGCAATTACATCCTTTCAAGCGAGGTCGACATGGCTTATGACTTTCAATCCATCCCGCGGCCCGAATGGCCGAAAATCCCGCCCAAGGTCGTGAAGGGGGTCCTCCTGGGACTCGCCTTAATCACTCTTCTCTGGGGGTCCTTCTACCAGGTCAGCCCCGAGGAGATGGGCGTCATCCTCCGTTTAGGTAAATTCGTAAGGTCTACCGAGCCGGGCCTTCACATGAAACTCCCCCTGGGCATCGAGCGGCTGACCCGTGTCCCGGTCCAGCGGCAGCTCAAGCAGGAGTTCGGCTTCCGGACCGTGCGCGCCGGGATCAATTCCGAGTACGCCACCACCGCCGAAACCAAGGGTGAATCGGTCATGCTCACCGGCGACCTCAACGTCGTCGACGCCGAGTGGATCGTCCAGTACAAGATCAAGGACCCGTATCTTTTCCTGTTCAAGATGCGGGAAGCGGAGGCGACCTTCCGCGACATGACCGAGGCCATCGTCCGGCGCGTCGTCGGCGACAGCGCCGTCGACGAGGTCATCACCGTCGGCCGGACCCGCATCGCCGATGAAGCCAAGTCCCTCCTCCAGCAGCTCTGCGACGCCTACGAGATCGGCATCGAAGTCAACCAGCTCATCTTCCAGGACGTCAACCCGCCCGAAACCGTCAAGCCCTCATTCAACGACGTCAACGAGGCCCTCCAGGAGAAAGAGAAGAAGATCAACGAATCCTGGGCCGAGTACAACCAGGTGATCCCCAGGGCGGCGGGCGAGGCCGAGCAGGTGCTTCGCGGCGCCGAGGGATACGCCACGGAAAGGGTCAACAACGCCGCCGGCGACGCCAGCCGGTTCTCCGCGGTCTACAGAGAATACGCCAAGGCCCCCGCTGTCACCCGAAAGCGGCTTTACCTCGAGGCTCTCAACGACATCCTGCCTAAGATCACCAAAAAAATCGTCGTCGACCAAAACCAGAGAAATGTCCTGCCCCTTCTGAACTTGGGCGAGGAGGTGAAGAAGTGAACACCAAGAACACGACCCTCCTCGTCGTCATCATCGGGGCGCTTCTCCTCGGGCTCCTCGTCCTCCTGGACTCCGTCTATGTCGTTTCCGAAACGGACCAGGTCATCATCACCCAGTTCGGCGAGCCGATGGGCGGGGCGATCACGACCGCCGGCCTGCATTTCAAAACACCGTTCATCCAGAAAACCCACTTTTTCGACAAGCGCTGGCTCCAGTGGGACGGCGACCCCAACCAGATCCCGACCAAGGACAAGAAGTACATCTGGATCGATACCTATTGCCGCTGGCGGATCAGCGACCCTCTCGTTTTCTTTCAGCGCGTCCGAGATGAGCGGGGCGCCCACAGCCGCCTCGACGACATCGTCGACGGTGAGACCCGCAACACCATCGCCAACTTCGATCTCATCGAGATCATCCGGAGTTCGAATCGCGACTTCGAGCTGACCGAGGACGCCGCGCTGCTCGATTTCTCGGAGGTCGTCGGCAAGATCGTCACGGGCCGCGAAAAGCTGTCCAAGATCATCCTCGAAAACGCGGCCAAGATCACGCAAGAGTTCGGCGTAGAGCTCAAGGACGTCCAGGTCAAGCGCGTCAACTACGTCGACGAAGTCCAGCGCAAGGTCTTCGACCGGATGATCGCCGAGCGGAAGAGGATCGCCTCCAAGTACAGGTCGGAGGGCGACGGCAAGAGCGCCGAGATCAGCGGCCAGAAGGAACGGGAGCTGAAGCGGATCGTCTCCGAGGCCTATCGGAAAGCCCAGGAGATCAAGGGCAAGGCCGACGCTGAAGCAACCAAGATCTACGCCCAGGCCTACAACCTCGACCCCGAATTCTACCAGTTCCTCAAGACCCTCGAAACCTACCGGGCGGCTCTTGAAAAGGACACCTGGCTCATCCTGTCGACGGACAGCGAGTTCTTTAAATACTTGAAAAGCGCGGGTCGATAGGGCTGGGAACGTCCGCCGTTCAGGATTTTTCGGCCAGGCAGTCGACGATCTTCTCCCGGTTGGGGAAGAGGGCCGGCGTACCGCCCGTGTGGAGGAAGACGATCCTGTCCGTCTTCTTGAAAAAGCCCGTCTTGACGAGATCGATAAGGCCCATCATGGCCTTGGCCGTATAGACCGGGTCGAGGACGATGCCTTCCGTCTGGAAGACCAGCCGGATCGTTTCGGCGACTCCCTTGTCGACGACCCCGTAGCCTTCCCCCAGGTACTCGTCGAAGACGACGACATCCTCCGACCTGACGTCCAGGCCGAGCCCGAGCACCTCATCCGTGGCCCGGGCTATTTCGAGCACGTCGACGGCGAAAGGCCCCTTCGGGTCGGAAACACTGATGCCGATGACCCGACAGCCGTCCGTGAGGGCCCGGGCGCCGACGACGAGCCCCGCCTGCGTTCCGCCGGAGCCGGTGGAATGGACGACGTAATCGGGCTCTATCCCGCCGGCCCTCATCCCGTCCACGATTTCGGCGAAGGCGGCGACATAGCTCACCGCGCCCAGGGGTTTGTCCATGTCCCCCCGGACAAGGGACCCTCCCACGGGCACGAGGTAGGGGCGGTGTCCTTGTCCCCTGGCCTCCCTGGCCACTTCTTCGAGGACGGACATCGCCTGGGCCGACTTGACGACCTTGCCTTTTTCCGCCTTCTGGATGCGGATGTCGGCGCCGAGGATGACGTCGAGGAGCAGGTTACCGTCGACCGCCGGTGGCAGGTCGTAGTTTTTGAAAAGGACGAGGACCGATTTGATGCCGAAAGTCCGGGCCGCCGCCGCCGTCTGCATGCACCAATTGGACTGGAGGCTGCCCCAGGTGATGGCGACATCGGCCCTTTTTTCGAGCATGTCCCGGATGATGAACTCGAGCTTGCGCGATTTGTTCCCTCCGAAAGCGAGGCCCGTCAAGTCGTCGCGCTTGACATAGATTTCGGGACCGCCGAGGCGGGCGGTCAACCGCTCGAGCTTCCGCAGCGGTGTCGGGCGGTGAATGAGGTCGACCCGGGGAAAGCGGCCGACCCGGCCGAGGACATCGTGGGTCTTGTGCGCTATCATCGAGCCTCCAGAGATCAGATTAGCACGAATGGGGGCAGAAAAAAAGTACCCGCCCGGATCCGCTAGCCTTCCGGGAACGTGACCATGGCGGCTTCGGGCTCCTCCTCGAACAGGAGCGGCGTTACTCTATAGAAGCGCTTGCTCCCAACGCGCATGGCGAATAGGGCGGCGGCTGCGAAGGCCAGGAAAACGACTCCCCGACCCGGATTCATCAGTATCGTCTTTTCGATGGCTGCCAGAGCCATCATGGTGAGCAGGAGGCCGATGAGGATCGGGATGGCCGTGAACTGGAGCTTGAGCTTTCCCGGGACATAGGTGCAGGCGAAGGGGACTTTCCGGTTTTACAGGACGCTGCCCGTTTTGGCCGTAACGGGGACCTGGTGCGGGGACATGTCCCCGTTCTTTACAAGCTGAGGGGCAGAATCTAAGACTTGATTAAGATATTTACCAGAATAGCGGCTTCGAGCCGCTCCGCCGCTATTCTGCCGGTCGCTCCCAAAAGTCCGCTCCCTGCCGCTCACTGCCGGCCCTGTGAAGGCAGCCTGTTTTGGACCTAGTACCGCGGGTCCTTGAGAATGGAGGCAGACGCGGTCATCGTTTTGCCGTCGACCGAAAGGACGAACCTGTATTCGCCTGGCTGAACGGAGAACGAAGCGAAATTCGGGTCGCCGCCCATGCCGCCGTAGCCCATTTCCCGGAGCCGGCGGGCCCCTTCCTGGGCGGCTTTCTTCTCATCGGCCGTCCGTTCGCGCCGGCCGGTCATGTTCCAGAAAGCCTTGTTCAGCCCGACGTCGGCCGTGCCCTTGATCTCGTTGAGCAGCAGGTTGCCCGCGTAGACCAGGAGCTTCACCTCGCCCTTGGGCTTGGCCTTGAAGCTGTAGTAAACGATCATTCCTGCCGGCTCGCTCTCGCCGGCAAAGTTCGAAGAGCCCGATTCACGCCGGTCCGTGCCGACCCAGCGGACCTTGGATTCGATCGCGAAGAGGTGGGCATCCTCGGCCAGGACCTCGGAGGTGAGCTCCTGGAGGGGCTTGATGTCGGCGATATACGCGCCCCGGCCGTGCGTCGCGACGATGAGGTCGGCCTCCCTCGGATGGATCTTGAGGTCGTGGACGGGCTGGGTCGGCAAGTCGTTTTTCATCTTCATCCACGCCTTGCCTCCGTCGATCGAGACATACACGCCGAAGTCCGTCCCCGCGAAGAGGAGGTTCGGGTTCTTGACGTCCTCCCGGATGACGTTGACCGGCCCCTCGGCGAGTCCTCCGGCGAGGGACGTCCAGGTGGCGCCGTAGTCCGTCGTTTTATAGACATACGGGCGGAAGTCGTCGTTCCGGAGACCCGTATAACTGACGTAGGCCGTCCCCGGGTCGAAGTTCGAGGCCGCGACGCGGCTGACCCAGTAACCTGGATTCCCCGCGATCTTGTCGTTGAGCTTGGTCCAGGCCTTGCCGTTATCCCGGCTGACCCAGACGTTCCCGTCGTCCGTGCCGGCCCAGAGAAGGCCGGGGACGAGGGGTGATTCGTCGAAAGTCGTGATCGTGCCGTACTGGATGTTGCCGTCGCCGCCCTTGCCGTCGGCCTGCATCTTGGACTTGTCGTTCGTCGTCAGATCGGGGCTGATCTCCGTCCAGGACTCACCGCGGTTCGTGGACATGACGATGATGTTGCCGCAGTGATAGATCGAATCGCTGTTGTGGACTGAGACGAGGATGGGAGCGCACCAGTTCCAGCGCGTCTCGGGCTTTACCCGGCCGTAAGAGATGCCCTTGGCCTCTCCCGTCACGAGGTCGATCCGGGAGAGCGGCCCGAACTGGGATTCGTTGTAGAGGGTGCGGTTGGTCGCCCGGTCGAAGACGTTGTACATCCCATCCCCGCCGCCGACGCCGAACCAATCCTCGAGGCGGATGGGCGGCCCGGGCGGGATGCCGCCGTCGGTCGTGCCCCGCCTGCCGGAGGGACCGCCGCCGGCTTTAGTGCTCGGCCCCATGAGCGAGCCGTTGTCCTGAAGGCCGCCGGCCACCCTGTAGGGATAGGACATGTCGAAGTCGATGGCGTAGAACTGGGCCAAGGACAGGAAGTCCGGATGATACCAGTTCTTCCCGCCGTCCCAGGTCACGCCCAGGCCGTGGTCGTAGCCGAGGAGCATGTGGCCGCTGTCCTTGGGGTCGATCCAGAGGGCGTGGTTGTCTCCGCCGAAGTTGAAGGGGGAGGTCCACGTCTTCCCGCCGTCGCGGCTGCCCAGGACGCCGACGCTCAGGATGAAGACGTTATCGTCGTTCGTCGGGTCGATGATGATCTGTCCGTAGTAATACCCCGGCGCGCCGCCGATGCTGCGCTTGTCCGGACTGACTTTGCGCCAGGACGACCCGGCATCGTCCGTCCGGTAGATCTCGCCGTCGATCATGCCCTGGCTGGACTTGCCGTCGACGATCTCCTTCCAGCGGTCCTCGGGAGACATGCCCGGCTTGTTGGCGTTTTCGACCATGGCGTAGAGGACCTTCGGGTTCTTCGGGGAAATGGCCAGGCCGATGCGGCCGAGGATGCCGCCGGGCAGGCCGTTCGTGAGTTTCGTCCAGGTCCTGCCGCCGTCGGTCGACTTGTGGACGCCGGAGCCGGGCCCGCCGAGTTGGAACGTCCAGGGCTTGCGGAGCCGGTCATAGGAGGCGGCATAGAGCGTCTCCGGGTCGACCGGGTCCATGACCAGGTCGACGACTCCGATCGTCCGACCGTCGGCGACGACGTCGAGGACCTTGGTCCACATGATGCCGCCGTCGGTCGTCTTGTAGACGCCGCGCTCGGCGTTTTCCGAGTAGAGGTGGCCCAAGGCGGCCACGTAGACGGTGTCGGGGTTGGCCGGGTTGATGAGGATCCGCCCGATATGATGGGATTCCTTGAGACCCATGTTGCGCCAGGTCTTGCCGGCGTCGGCGGATTTGTAGGCGCCGTCCCCCCAGTACGTCGAGCGCGAGTTGTTGGCCTCGCCCGAGCCCAGCCAGAGGATGTCGGGGTTGGACGGGGCCACGGCGACGTCGCCGATCGAAAAGACCTTCTCGTTCTCGAAAAGCGGTTCGAACGTCTGACCGTTGTTCTCCGTCTTCCACAGGCCGCCGGAGGCCGCGGCCGCGTAGAACGTGTTCGGCCGCTGGGGCGGGACGGCGAAATCGACGAACCGGCCGCTCTGCGGGGTCGGCCCGATGGAGCGATAATCCAGGGTTTTCAAGATCTCCGCGGCATCGAGAGGAGCCGCGGCCGGTGTCTTGGCCTTGCCTGGGGCTCGGCCCTGGGCCGGAACGCTCACGGGCCCGAGGAGGATGAGAACCGCGACCAGGCTAGCAAGCGAAAGCTTTCTTCTCATGGGATATGCTCCTTAATCTGCTGTTTGATTGTAAACGACGTTCTTGGCGGCGAGCTCGGCCAGGACGGCGCGGAACGACGCTTCGTCGCTCCCGACGAATTCGGGTGGGCAGACGCCCTTGCGGCCGAATTTCCCGGCCAGGACGAGGCGCGCGACCGCCGTCGCCGGAAAGCCCGTCGTCCGGGCCATCGAGGAGAATCCGGTCGTTCTATCCCGCCGGTCGAAAAGGCCGTAGGTGTACCGCTTCGGACGGCCGTTCTCTTCGCCCTCGACGATGATCCGCATGATCGTGAACTCGTCGTCCTCCTCGTGGAGGCGCCAGTGCTTGAAGAGGACGGCCGAGGTGATGTCGAGAGGCCGGACGCTGCGGCCGCGGACCTCGATCTCCTCCAAACCGAAGAAACCGCTGTCGCGCAGGGCCCTGATGTGCCCGACGTGACCGGGATAACGGAGGGTTTTCTCGATCATGTTCGGGACCTTCATGGTCGCGAGGAGCGAGCGGAGACCGTCGGAGTTGAACGCCTCGAGCGTGCCGATTTCGGGGAAATCCATGTTCTCGACGTCCGAGAGGGCGGGCTTGACGACGACATGTCCGTTCTCGACGTAGCGGGCCGGCCGGGTGTATTCCTCGATGACGTCGGCGGGCGAAAAAGGCGCCTTGTACTCGAAGGGGAATTCCCGCCGGAAGGGCAGGCCTCCGACATAGCATTCGAAGCGTCCGACCGCCATCCGGGCGGCATGATAGCCGAGGATCATGTTGCTCATCCCCGGGGCGACTCCGCAGTCGACGACGGCGGTCACCCCGGTCTTCCGGGCGGCGTCGTCGAGGAGGAAGGCGTCCTCGGGGAAAAAGGAGATGTCCACGATGTCCTTCCCGGCGGCGATGACCTCCCGCAAGGTGGCGAAGCCCATGGACCCGGGCACGGCCCCGACGACGAGATCGCACTCGCGGACGACGTCCCGGACGGCGGCGGCGTCCGACAAGTCGACCCGCAGCCGTTTGACCGGGGTCTTTTGGAGCCCATCCAGGTTGACCGGACTGATGTCGACGGCGGTGACCTCGAAATCCGCAGCAAGGTCGGCGGCCATGACCCGGCCGACCATTCCCGAACCCAGGACGATGATCTTCTTCACGGAGTCTCCTTGAGGATGGCGTTGAATGGAGTACTATAGCCCAGGCGCCGCGTCCTTTCAACTCAATAATTGCCGCCCGCCTCGGCGGCCTCGGCGAGAACGAGGACGTTCTCGCGGGGTGTCCGGGGGGCGATCGAGCAGGCCGTGCTCAGGATGTAGCCGCCCCCGGGTTTCCCGGTCGCGACACGGCGGAGAGCGTCGTCGCGGACGATCTCCGCCGACCCGGAAAGGAGGACGTGGACGGGGTCGATATTTCCCTTGATAAAAACCTTCCCCCCGATGCGCTTCTTGGCATCGGCGAGGTCCACGCGGCCGAGAGGCGGCGGGTCGAGGCACTCGATCCCCGAAGCCCCGGAGCCGGCCATGAGCTCGAGCCGGTCGTGGATGTCGCCGCAGGTATGGAGGTAGGCCCGGGCGCCGCGGGCTTCGACGGCCCGGACGATCCGGCTTTCGTAAGGGAGGACGAACGTTCTGTAGAAGGCCATCGACAGGAAGCCCGCGCCGGCGAACGGTGAGGAGATCTTGACGGCATCCACCCCTTCGTCGACCAGCCCTTCGGCGACGGCGACGACCCCGGCCGTGAATCTCCCAAGAATCTGGGCGGCCCGGCCGGGATCTTCGAGGAACCCGATCATGGCCTGTTCGAAGCCGAAGAGATCGAGGAAGTAATCGAGAGGCGAAGTCACCTCGCCGTGGATGGAGAATTCCCCTCCGGCCAGCTCCCGGACGATGGAGATGACGTCGAAGAGATGCTCCGGATCGAGGGCGAACCGGAGCCCCTGGGATACGGGGATGTAGGCGACCTCCGGCGGCAGCGACTCGGGGTCGAAACGGCCGAAGTCCGGACGAACGGGCGTCCGGGCGGGATGGACAACGGGGAGGTCGTCGAACGGGAAGAACGTCGTATCCCCGTTTTTCCAACGGACGCGCTCTCCGCCCGGCCCCCGGTCCAAGGCCGCGACGCGTCGTTCCCAGCCGGCGGAATGGCCGTGAAGGCTGACCAGGATCCCGTCGAAACCGTAGAGTGATCTCATCTTGACGAGACCGTCGGCGAAAGTGTCGGCCGCATGCCAGAAACGGGCCGGCTCGGCTCCGGTCTGCAAGAGCATGTGCCCGATGCTCATCTGGCACATCACCGGCACGCGGTCGGGAACGGACCTCGACATGGCCGCGGCCATTCTCTCTTTCGGCGTCATCGGTCCTCCCGCGCCGGGGAGGATAGCCCCGTTGCCGGCGCCGGTCAAGGGCCGGGATTTACATTTCGCGGCCCGGACATTATCATACCCCAAACGACTAAAGATACGAGATGATCAAGACGCGATCCTTTCTTTTTTTCGCCCTGGTTTTCGTCTTCGTTCTCGCGCCCGGTCGCGCGTCCGCCCAGGATATCCAGGCCGGGGGCACGGAAAAAGACACCAAAAACTCCAAGGACCCCTTCAAGGCCCACCTCATCGCCTTCCCCTTCATCTATTACTCCCCCGAGACGAAACTCGCTTTCGGCAGCGGCGGCATCCTTAATTTCCGCGCGGGACGCAACAAAGAGCAGACTCGCGCTTCCACCATCTGGGCCTTCGGCACGTACAATCTGGCCAGGCAGTTCCAAGTCATGGTCAAGCCCGAGATCTATTTCGAACGCAACCGCTTCTTCCTGAGCGGCAACCTGCGCTACGAGAGGACGCCCCAGAATTTTTTCGGCATCGGCAACGACATGCCGTCGACCGCCGAGGAATCCTACACGCCGCGGATCGTAACCATCCAATTGAGCGTGAAGAAGAGATTTCTGGGGCACTTTTTCGCCGGCGTCCAATATGATTTCGAACAGATGACGATGGAGAAGGTCGAACCCGGCGGCATGCTCAGTACGGGAAGCATCACGGGAAGCCGTGGCGGGCTACTCTCCGGCTTCGGGGCCAGCCTGGACTGGGACACCCGCGACGCCGTCCTCTACCCCCGCAAGGGTGTTTTTTTTCAGCTCACGGTCGATACCTACAGCGCAATGACCGGGAGCGACTTCACCTTCACCAGCCTCAAACTCGATTGCCGCAAGTATTTCCTCGTCGCGCCGGACCAAGTCCTGGCCCTCCAGGCGTACATCAGGTCGACCGCCGGAGAAGTCCCGTTCCATAAACTCGCCTTCCTCGGCGGGGAATCCCTCATGCGCGGCTATTACAAGGGCCGTTTCCGGGACAAAGACATCCTGGCCGTCCAGGCCGAATACCGGGTGATGGTGACGAAGAGGATCGGCGTCGTCGGGTTCGCCGGGCTGGCCAAGGTCTTTCCCGAGTTCGCGGACTTCAAGCTCAGCAACATCAAGTATTCCGTGGGCACCGGCGTCCGCTACATGCTGAACAAGCGCGAGGGCACGAACCTGCGCCTGGATATGGCCTGGGGCAAGGCGTCCTTCGGCCTCTACGTCACCGTCCAGGAAGCTTTTTAGTCGGAAGCGACGCGGCTATTTCGCGAGTTCCGACGTGCAATGCGGGCAGCGGACCGCCTTGAGCGGAACGGCCGTCGCGCAGAACGGGCACTCTTTCGTCGTCGGAGCCGGGGCGGGGGCCTCGGCTTTTCTCTTCATCCGATTCATGCTCCGGATCATCAGGAAGAGCGCGAAAGCGACGATGAGGAAGCTGATGATCTTATTGATGAATGCCCCGTAGTTCAGGGTGACCGCCCCGGCCTGTTGGGCGGCGGCGAGCGAGGCGTAGGGGCCCGGCGTCTGACCGGCCGTCAGAAGCACATAGAGGTTGGCGAAATCGACTTTGCCGAGGAGCAGTCCGATGGGCGGCATGAGGACGTCGGCGACGAGCGAAGTGACAATGGTCCCGAAAGCGGCGCCGATGATGATGCCCACGGCCATGTCCACGACCGAGCCGCGCAAAGCGAATTCGCGGAATTCTTTGAACATTCTAACCTCCTCTGAATTCGTTCCCGGCTAACATGTAATAAGAACGCGGGAGTTTGTCAATCTTTGACGACCGGGAAAGTGGAGATCCGCAGCCGGGCGCAGCCCATGGGGACGAGCTCAACCTCCTCGACCGAGCCCTCGCCTGCGGCCGGGCTCGGCGGGACGAGACCGACCATCCGTCCTTCCTCCGTCCATCCGGGGACGCGGCGGGCCATCGCTTTGAGGACGATCGGCGCCCCGTCCGGCGTGAACGGCTGATAGGGAGGAGTTTGCCTGGCCGATACCCGGATGGCCGGGACGGACCCCGGGCCCCTGAGCAAAAGGCCATAATTCCAGGCAGTCGTCGGCAGGATCTCGTAGGCCGGCCAGGCGTCCGTTCCGCCGTACCGCCGCCAGTTCTCTCCGATCTTGAGCGAATACCAGAGGGGGCCTCGGCGGACGGAGACGGCGCCGCGGACGGACGGCCAGCCGACGACTTCGATCGCCGGGGCGAATTCCAGCCGGATCTGGTCGCCGTGCCGCCAGGTCCGCCGCAGGACGGCATACCGGCCGCCGCGGAATTCTCCCTCGAGCGGGCGCCCGTTGAGGAGGACCCGGACCTTCGCCGCCCAACCGGGAAGCCTCAGGTAGAGCGGGAACTCGACCGGCCGGTCACAGGAGACCGTGAGCTGGATCTGGTCGTCGAACGGGTAGAAGGTCTCCTCCGACACGGCGACCTCCGTCCCGTCGGCGACCTTGGCTTTCACCGTGGAAGGGGCATAGAGGACGGCCGCGAGGCCGTTGTCGGCCGTCGCCATCCACAGATGCTCGGCGAAATACGGCCAGCCGAACGCGACGTTATGCTGGCAACAGCGATAGCTCCAGGGGTCGAACGAGACGAGAGTTCCGGAATTCTGGAAATCGTGCTCCCCCGTGCTGTCGCAGGAAATGAGGTTCGGCGCGGTCAGGTAGTGAAGGCCCTTGAGATCTGGCGTCATGGACGCCGGCAGGGAATTGAAGGCGACCTCTTCGGCGCGGTCGGCCCAAACGGTCTCCCCGGTGATCTTGAGCAGCGACTCGAAGCTGGCCATGAATTCCACCATGGTGCAGGTTTCGGCGCCCTGACGGGGATCCTCCTTCCCCAGCCGGATGTTCTCGTCCGCTCCGAACATCCCGCCCGGCTGGCGGCCGTACCGGTCCATGACCTGGCGGTAGTTGCGTTCGACGGCCTCGAGGTAGGTCCGGTCCCGCACCTGTTGGAAATAGACGCCCGGCTGGCGGAAGCCCATGGCGATGTTGACCCCGTGGTAGAACGAGCTCTCGACTCCATCCTTGTCCCTTGCGGGTGTGAGGATGGGCGAGGTCCAATCCGACGTCCGCGCGAACAGTTTCCGGGCGAGGTCGAGGAGGAATCTCTCGCCCGTCCGGTTATAGAGCCAATAGACGCTTTCCAGGTTCTCCCCTCCCCTCAGCTTCTGCCAGCTTTCCGGTAGGAGATCTTCGGCGGCGAGGTGGAATTCGAACTGAAAATAGCGGCTCATGAGGGACAGGACGCGGCGGTCGCCGGTGGCCTCGTAGAAGCTCTGCATGGCCGCCAGCATGACCATGTTCGGCCAGAGGTCCCGCGCGGCGCGGTTGTCCATGGGCCCGAAATAGCCGTCCCGCGCCTGCGACTTGAAAGCCCGGACGAGCCATCGCTCGGTCTCGCGGCGGATCGTCGCGTCTTTGAGAAGATAGCCGAGGTCGCCATAGCCCTTGAGCCAATAGGGCATCTCCTCCCAGCCTTTGCCCTTGAGAGTGATCCAGCCGCTGTCGGCCCCGAGGAAACGGCTGAGCTCGGCCAAGCGGCCGGTGAAGCCGTCCCGCATGAGTTGGAGTTGGGCCATGAGCCAGCCGCGCGGCTCGACGGCCCCGATCGGCAGCTTGACCAGAGGGCTCACGGCCAAAGGGGATTTGTTGGAGGGATAGTGGATGTTCGGCGCGGCGGACGGAGGGACGTCCACGGTCCGTGCTTCTTCTTGGAGGCCCGGTTCAGAAGCGGCCTGAGAGCCGACCCGGGATTGGAGGAATACGAGAGCCAGAAGGAGTGCCGGGATGACCAAATGTCTCATGAAAGCCCTACCAGGCGATGCCGTAGTCCTCGCCGTAGTTGCTGCTGCCGCCCCAGAACGTGCCGTGGGCGCGATCGAAGAAAATGGCATTGATCGGGCCCGAGGTGTATTTTTTGACGGACAAAACGTATCCCATGGCCCGTAGCTTCTGCCGGACCTCCTCCGGGACCTTGGCGTTGACGTCGAGCTTTCCGGGAAATGTCCTATGGTCGTTGAACGAATCATGCATCTGGTAGCTCGTGATGTTGGCCGCTTCGCAGGCCTCCTGGACGTTCATCCCGAATTCGACCACGTCGAGGAAGAACTGGAGCAGGTTCTGGTCCTGAGTGTCACCGCCCTGGACGGCGAAGGATAGGAAGGGGCTGCCGTCTTTCAGGGCCAGCCCGGGTGTCAGCGTCGACCGCGGCCTTTTTCCGGGCGCGATGACGTTGAAAGGGTTCTTGGATTCGTCGAGGACGAAACTCTGGGCCCGTTGGCTCATGCCGACTCCCGTCTTTCCGGCGATGACGCACGGGACCCAGCCCCCGCTGGGGGTCACGGAAACGACCCAGCCCTCTTTGTCTGCCGCCTGGATGGACGTCGTCCCGGTCCGGAAGGCTTCCTCGACGGCTTCCGCCTCCCCGGGCCCAAGCGCCCCGGCCTCTCCCCGGCCCCAATCGAGCCAGCGGTCGAGAAAGCCGAGGTACGGGTTGGTTTTCCCTTCGTAGGGATAGGGATCGCCCGGCTTGGCGCCGGCATCGTTCTTATCGCTTCGGATGAGCTTGGCCCGGTCTCTGGCGTAGGCTTTCGACAGCAGGCCGCGGAGGGGCTCTTGCGGCGGAAAATATGGATCGCCGTAATAGAAATCCCGGTCGGCGAAGGCCAGGTTCATGACCTGGTAGAGCGTGTGGATGTAGGCGGCGCTGTTGAGGCCCATGGCTTTGAGGTCGACCGTCTCGAGCATGTTCAGAGCCTGGAGCATGACCGGGCCCTGGACCCAGCTCGTGAGCTTGTAAACCTCGATGCCCTTGTAGTCGGTCGACACGGGCTCTTCGATGTGGACCTTCCAAGCGGCCAAATCGTCCATGGTGATGAGTGCGCCTTGTTCGTGCGAGCCCCGGACGAATTCCCGTCCGATGTCGCCCTTATAGAAACGGTCGTAGGCGGCGTAGATCGCTTCTTTCCTGTTTTTCCCTCCGGCCAGGGCCCGCCCTTCGGCCTCGATGAGTTTCTTCAGGGTGTCGAGGAGGTCCGGTTGACGGAAGACCTCGCCGGGATACGGCGCCTCGCGCGGCTCGTCGAGGTGCGGTAGGAAGACGGCCCGGGAATAAGGCCAGCCCTTGATCTTGTCCTTGTCTTTTTCGATGCGGTCGGCTGTTTCCTTGTCCATAGGATAACCCCCGGCCATGCGGACAGCGGGCTCGAGGACCTCGGCGAGACTCATCGTCCCGTATTCCGCCAGCATGGTCAGGAGGCCGCCGGGCGTGCCCGGCGTCACGGCCGAAAGGACGCCGTCGGCGGGCGGAAACTCGAAGCCCTTGTCCTTGTAGAATCCGGCCGTCGCTCCCGTGGGGGCGACGCCGAGTGCGTTCAGACCGATGACCTTCTTTGTCCCGGGGTTGTAGATGAGGGCCTGGGTTTCGCCGCCCCAGCTCAGGACGTCGTACATGGTGCAGACGGCGCCGAGCATGGCGCAGGCCGCGTCGACGGCGTTGCCGCCCTTGGCGAAGACGAGAGCCCCCGCCGTCGCAGCCAGCGGCTTTCCGGTGATGGCCACCCAGTTTTGGCCGTAGAGGACGGGTTTCTCCGTCCGTTGTCCGGATGATACCCCGACGCTGAGCATGAGACACGCGATGAGAACGACCGGCACCTCATATTTTTTCATGAGCCCATCCTTATTTAGGAATCCCTCGCTGCGATCCTCAATAGACCGGGTCGAGGTTATAATGGAAGCCCAAAGTGATGCCCCTTCCGGAACAGCCGAGGACCGGGACCAGGCGCTGTCTTCGGTCGTGGCTGCGCACGACCAACCGGGCGACGAGGTGGCCGATGACCGCCCCGACCACAACGTCGGACATCCAATGGCGGTCCATGGTCACCCGGGTAAGCCCCACTCCGGCGGCAATCGTATAGGCCAGGACCGGTACCCAGGCCGCGTGACGGTACTGCAGGGCCACGACGGTCGCCAGGCTAAAGGCCCAGCTAGAGTGGCCGGACGGGAAGGAATCGTAGAGGCCGTGGTTCGCCTTGTCGTAGCGCTTGAAGAATCCTTCCGGCCCCGACCAACGGTCGGTCCCGGCGGCGACGTTGGGTCGCTGCTGTCCGGTGAGACCCTTGAGGGCCTGCTCTACGAGGAAAGATTGGGCCATGGCGCAAGCTGCCAAGTAGCCGGTATCCCTGGCCCGATCGTCCTTGAAGACGAGACCGGAGCCCAGGAAGAATCCTGCCGCCGCCACTGCGCCCAGGCCCCCCATCTGCGTGATCACCGGGCCGACATCGCCCACCCAAGGGTGACGGTTCCCATAGCCCAGAAAAGCGCCTCGAATGTCTTCGTCGGCGGCGATGAGAAAAGCGGTGGTCGCGGCCAGGGCGATGAGCGGACCCACGTGCCGCTCCTTGATACGGAAGGGCGAACTCCAAATCCGGCCCGCGTCTTCGGCGAAATCCCGCGCCGCCTGCTTGAGACCCGGTTTTGTTTCGGGCGTCTCTTGAGCGGCCAGAGGTATGGCGATAAGGGTCAGGATGAGAAGCGCGACCGTCGCCGAGCGGGTGTTTTCTCTCGACCTCATCATCTTCGGCCTGATTATACACCACCTCGGATCTTTCTACCCATGAAAAATCCGATATGCTATAATAAGCGCCTTTGCCGGGGCCGCCCGTCGAAGGCGGAAGGAGAATGGCTGCCCGTGTACCGTATTGAACAGCACCCCATCCTGCCCATACCCGCTCGAAAGTCCATTTCTTTCTCCTGGAAAGGCCGCCCCGTGGAGGCCTTCGAAGGGGAAACCCTATCCTCCGCCCTGATCGCGGCCGGGGTCCGCGTTTTTGGACACCACGCCAAGGACGGCGCCGCCCAGGGCATCTTCTGCGCCAACGGCCAGTGCGCCCAGTGTCTCGTCCTGGCCGACGGGATTCCGGTGAAGTCCTGCATGGAGCTCGTCAGGCCCGGCGTTCGGGCCGAGCCCGCCGAGGGCCTTCCCGAGCTGCCCCGCGTCGACGCCGCCGCGCTCGCCGCGGCCAAGCCCCGGCCCATCGAAACCCTCCGCGTACCCGTCCTCATCATCGGCGGCGGACCGGCCGGCCTCTCGGCAGGGATCGAGCTCGGCAAGCGCGGCGTCGAGACGCTCATCATCGACGACAAGCACCGGCTCGGCGGCAAACTCGTCCTCCAGACCCACCGCTTCTTCGGATCGATCGATGCCGTCTACGCCGGCACGCGCGGCATCGATATCGCTACCCGCCTCGAGAACGAGGTCCGCTCGTTTCCTCACGTCCGCGTCTGGCTGCAGAGCGCGGCCCTGGCCGTCTACAGCGATAAGACCGTGGGCGTCCTCGTCGAAGGCCGTCGGTACGCGCTGGTCAAGCCCGACGTCCTCCTTACGACCGCGGGAGCGCGGGAGAAGAATCTGGCCTTTCCGGGCAATACCCTGCCGGGGGTCTACGGTGCCGGCGCCTTCCAGACGCTCGTCAACAGGGATCTGGTCAAGCCGACGGGCCGGCTGTTCATCGTCGGCGGCGGAAACGTCGGGCTCATCGCCGGATATCACGCTCTGCAGGCGGGGATATCGGTCGTCGGACTGGTCGAAATCCTGCCCGAGTGCGGCGGCTACAAGGTCCACCGGGACAAGCTGGCCCGTCTGGGCGTGCCGATCTACACCTCGCATACCGTTCTTAGCGTCAACGGTGAGGACGCCGTCGTGTCCGTAACCGTCGCCCGCGTCGACGAGAAGTTCAAGTCCGTCCCCGGGACCGAGCGGTCCTTCGATTGCGACACCGTCCTCATCGCCGTCGGCCTCGACCCCGTCAACGAGTTCCACGAGAAGGCCCGCGAGTTTGGCCTCCCCGCATTCGCCGCCGGCGACGCCGAGGAAATCGCCGAGGCCTCCGCGGCCATCTTTTCGGGCAAGATCCGCGGTTTGGAAGTCGCCCGGGCCCTCGGCCACGACATCGGCGAGATCTCGCCGGACTGGTACCGGACCGCCGACATCCTCAAGTCCCACCCCGGAAAGACGACGCCGGAAAGAACGCCGGCTGAAGCGACGGGCGTTTTCCCGGTCATCCACTGTCATCAAGAGATCCCTTGCGACCCGTGCACGGGCGTCTGCCCGAACGACCTCATCGAAATGGACGAGACGGACATCCGCCTTCTCCCGTCGTTCGTCGGCGAGAAGGGCGGTAAGGGCTGTACGGGCTGCGAAAAATGCGTCGCCATCTGCCCCGGTCTGGCCATCACCCTTGTCGACTTTCGCAAGGACCTTGACTTCCCGACCGTGGCCATTCCCTTCGAGTTCCTCAAGGACTCCCTGAAGGCCGGCGATACCGTGACCGTTGAAGACACGCAAGGAAACGCCCTGGGACGGGTCGAGGTCGGGGCGGTCAAGGCCATCAAAACTAACGACCGGACCGTGATCGTCAAGGTCCGGGCGCCTCGGGAATACGCCAATAAGATCGCTGGGATCCGGGTTCAGCCGGCCGAGGTCGGCGAGCCCCTGGGCCGCTACGTCGAGCGCACAGCCGAGGACACCATCATCTGCCGTTGTGAACGGGTCACGGCCGGGGCCATCCGGAAACTCATCCGGGATGGCGTCCGGGACATTAACGAGATCAAAGCGGTGACTCGGGCGAGCATGGGCTCCTGCGGCGCTAAAACCTGCACGCCGCTCATCCACCGGCTGTTCCGCGAGGAGGGCGTTCCCGAAGCCGAAATCGTCGACCAGCCGAAGCGGCCCCTGTTTTTGGAAGTGCCCTTGGGAGTGTTCGCGGGTCTGGGCGAGGAGGACAACGGCCTTGACCGCGAATAGATCCTACGACGTCGTCATCGTCGGGGCCGGCAGCGTCGGCGCGCCGGCCGCGCTCTCCCTGGCCGAGGCCGGGCTTCGCGTCCTGGTCATCGACCAGTACCCGAGCGTCGGACAGGGCTCGAACAAGCGGGCCATCGGCGGCCTCCGGGCCACCCATTCCGACCCGGCCAAGATCCGCCTCTGCCTGCGCAGCCTTGAGGTTTTCTCGACTTGGGAAGAGCGCTTCGGCGACAAGATCGAGTGGCGTAAGGGCGGCTACTCGTTCGTCGCTTACCGCGGCGAAGAGGAGCGGACGCTCAAGGAGCTCCTCGTCGTCCAGAAAAAATACGGTCTGAACATCGACTGGCTGGATAGGCAGGCCTTCCTGGAGGTCATCCCCGACCTCAATCCCGAGGGCCTCATCGGCGGGACGTTCTCCCCCGACGACGGCCACGCCTCTCCCCTGCTCGCGATCCACGCTTTCTACAGCCGGGCGAAAAAGCTCGGCGCCGAGTTCCTGTTCAACGAAAAAGTCACCGGGTACGACATCGACGGCGGCCGGGTCCGCGGCGTGCGCACCGACAAGGGGAAATACGGCGCCGCGGTCGTCATCAACGCGGCCGGTCCCTGGGGCATGGAGATGGCGGCGCTGGCCGGGATCGACGTCCCCGTCCGGCCCGACTCGCACGAAGGCGCGGTGACCGAGGCCGTCGCCCGCTTCCTCGAACCCATGGTCGTCGACATCCGCCCCGTCGCCGGCTCCGCCAACTACTATTTCTATCAGCACGACACCGGTCAGGTCATTTTCTGCATCACGCCCAGCCCCAGCATCTGGGGCCTGGACGTCCGCGAGACGAGCTCGTTCCTGCCCATGGTCGCCCGGCGCATGGTCGACCTCATCCCGCGGTTGAGGAATCTCCGCGTCAGGCGGACCTGGCGGGGCCTCTACCCCATGACGCCCGACGGCTTCCCGATCGTCGGCTGGACCCACGACCTCGAGAGCTACATGCTGGCGGTCGGCATGTGCGGCCAGGGTTTCATGCTCGGGCCCGGGCTCGGTGAGCTCATGGCCCGCATGGTCCTGGGCAAAACCGACGAAAAGGATCGCGAGACGCTCTCCTACCTCAGCCCGTACCGAGAATTCGTCGGGCAGGAAAAGCTGAAATAAGCCTCACTTTTTCCGGGCTTCGAAAATCCAGGCGGCCAGGCGCAGGACGACCGCCGCGGCGGCGAAGGCAGCGACCGGAAGGCTGAGCGAGGGAAGGAAGGAATCGAATGTCCGCACGTATTTCGTCCAGCTCGTCCATTTGAGCAGCGCCGTGTGCGCCACGGCCAACAGGAGCGCCGCGTATCCCCCGTAGCGGAGGGCTTTTCTCCAGGTTTCTCCCCCCAGGCGTCCTTTGACCCCGGCGTTAGAGAGGAGGGCCATGGCCCCGAAGAGGACGAGGGCCAGGAGGCCCGGGGCGTCGGAAACCCAAGCGTCGAGCTTCCTCTCCGGATGAAGGCCCACGGCAGGAAGAAGAAAAAGATTGACGGCGCCGTGGACGAGCCCGGTCCAGAATCCCATGAGGCCGTAATGCTTCCGGTAGGACAGGGACCTTCCGGAGTGGCGCGAGAAGTAGGCCACCCCCGTCAGGAACATCGACAGGGCGACGAGGAAGAGCGCGGCCGTGCCGAGCGACTTGTTGACGAGGATCAGGTCGAACCGCCAGACCCCGTCCTTGAAATACTGCCGGACGAAAAAGTAGAGACAGCCGAAGGCGACGGCGGCCGCTGCCGCGACTCCGGCCCGGAGCCAAAGCTTGAGGACGAGGCTCGCGCCTGTTCGCCCGCTTTTTTCGTCCGGCCTATTTAGGAAAGGTGGCGGGTTCATGGATCACTCCGTCCGGCATACAAGACGTCTGGAAACGCCCGGCTGCCTCGAATCGCGGTCTCCCCCCGAGGCCGGCGCGCAAAAGGCCAGGACTTGCTTCGCCGGGATCATGGCCCTGTCATCGCCTTCCGAAGACGATTTCGCCGAAGAACTCGGGGCGGTGGAAGTCGGGAGAGGGAGTATCGACCGGGCTCCAGGCCCCGTAGTGGGGCACTTCCGTCTCGTCGCCGCACTTGTAGAAATTCGCCGTGGCCCGATGTCCGGGAAGGACCTCCTGTCCGTAGATTTTCAGGAAAAGGGCGAGCGGTACCTTATATTCGAGTGTCCAAATGTCGCCGCCGTGCTCGCCGTCGCAGGGCCCGCCAATCGACGAAACGACGTCGAAGCCGGAAAGGTCTTCGGGCCAAAGCGGTTTTCGGTTGTTACGATCGGGACCGAAGGCGGCCAATAGGGTTCCCGCGGCGTTCGTCTCGAAATTGACGTATCCCTGCCGGCTCTCCGGGAAGGCGTCGATGAAGAACTCGACGCAGCTGTCCTTGTAGACGGGGTCCTGGAATTTCACATATTTGACGCGCACCCGGCGCTCCCCCACCCGGAACCTGACGTGGAGGGAGCTGCGGGAATAACACAACTTGACCTCGACCGGTGGGCGATAGCCGTTGCCGAGCCAGAGGTAGTGATCGATCTGGAGCGACGGGATCGCCGCCCATGGCGCGTCGGCGGCGCCCGGCACGAACTCGGCGTCGACCGGCAGGATCGTGTACGACGGGCGTAGCGGGGCCTTCGTCATTTGGCCGGCCCCGCGGAGGCCTCGACCAACTTGGTCACAGCCGAGAGAACGGCGAGCTCGGCGTGGGCCGCCGGTTTGGCCGCTTCGGCCAGGATCTTCCCCTTTTCCTCCGCCCAGGCCGCAGGCTGGATCTGCCCCTTCATGAGCCGGTCGAGCGCCTCGAGACCGACCTCGCAGGCACGGGCCAGGCCGAGCGACAGAGGCTCGATCTCTCTCAAGGCCGGCGAAGCCGCGATGAGGGGCAGGACCAGGACGTGGTTGGCCTTCCAAAGCGCCAGGGTCGCGCCGATCTTCCGGCCGAGCTTCGGGTCTTTCCCAGCCAGGAATTGGTCGATATTCTTCCTGAACGCCCGCGCGGCAAGGGATTCGGGAGCGCAGGCGTCGACGAAACGCGTGAAGGGGGAAAGGCTGGTGTAGGCGGCCTGGCCGTGCCGCTGGTAATTCTTGAGCGGCTCGACGGCTTCCGCCAGGACCTTCAGCGGCTCGATCCGCGGGTCACCGGCGAGGCGCCTGAGCAGCATATCCGGGTTCTTGAGATGGAGGAGGCCCAGCTCCTCGAGCTCGACGCTGACAAAGCCGAGCCGGCGATACATGTCGTCGACGTTCGTCACCGAGGCCGGGGACCAGAGCCGCTCGGCGATGGCCGCCGTCCGCGGCCAGATCCGCGAGTCGATCGTCTCCGGCGTCACCAGCTCGGACCACATCGTCGCTTCGCCGCCCAGGATGAGTGCTTTTTGCCGGTCGTCGAGCGGTGAATCCGGAGGCAGGGGGTCGTTCAGATAATGGGCCTCGGCCGGCTGGCACAGGTCGATATAATAGCCGTTCGAGAGGATCCCCTGGTATCCTTTTAGCGCGGCCTCGACGAGGGCCTTCGGACCGCGCCACGAGTGGATGACGATGTCGTTCGGCAGCCCGGGCTGGAAGACCTCGTCCCAGCCGACCATCTTCTTGCCGTACTTGGTCAGGATCTTGAGAAGACGCTTGTTGAAATAGGCCTGGAGGGCGCCGTTGTCCGCGAGGCCGTTCTTTTTCTTGAAGGCCTGGATGGCTGGGTTGGCTTCCCACTGATGGCCTTCGACTTCGTCCCCCCCGATGTGCAGGTACGGGTCGGGAAACAAGGCGCTCATCTCCTTGAGGAACGCGTCGAAGAAGGGATAGATCCGCTCGTCGGACGGGTTGAAGGCCGGGCCGAAAACGCCGAACTTCCTTTCGATCCCGTAAGAGCCCGGCGCGCTCGAAAATTCGGGGTAAGCGACGAACCAGCTCGTCGAATGGCCGGGGATGTCGAACTCGGGCATGACCCGGATCCCGCGCTCGGCCGCGTAGCCGATGACATCCCGGATCTGGGCCTGGGTGTAGAACATCCCATCGGAGCCGAGCTGGTGGAGCTTGGGAAACACCTTGGATTCGACCCGGAAGCCCTGGTCCTCGGTCAGGTGCCAGTGGAAGACGTTCATCTTGACCGCGGCCATGGCATCGAGGTTCCGCTTGATGACGTCGACGGGATGGAAGTGACGGCCGACGTCGATGAGGAGCCCGCGCCAGGTGAAGCGCGGTTTGTCTGCGATGTCGACGCACGGGAAATAATAGCCCGTTTCGTCGGCGCTCAAGAGCTGGAGCAGGGTTTCGAGGCCGCGCAGGACACCGATGTCCGTCTTGGCGTCCAGCGCGATCTTGTCCGGAGCGACTGTTAGCGCGTAGGACTCATCCTCGTTGGGCAGCAACGCGCCGGGCCGGGCATAGGCATAGCGGATGCCGCCCTCGACGGACGGCGTTTGCGCAGTCAGAAAATCCTGTTTAAGGAAGAGGCCCGTCCGGCCGGCCAGCCGGGACATGAACCGGGCCGCGGCCTTGAAGGCCCGGCTCGTCACCACGCCCTTGGGATCCCCGGTGTATGGTGGAACGATGGTCAGGTTCTCGTCGACGCGGAAACGGCCGTCCCGGACGGTCACGCTCGCGGGAACGGGCATGAGTTTGAGCACGCCGTCGACAGAGGCGGCCGCGGCGGCGGGAGGGTACATCGTAAGGACGCTCCCGAGCGTCAAGAAGGCCAAGATGACGAGAATCGGGGGTTTCGCCGACAGGTGTCCGGTCATGATCGCTCCTCCATACTTCGGAATCCGAGTGACCAGTTATAGCACGGAGGAGCGCCGAAGAAAAGCGGCAGGCGCGAAGGTCAGTCTTCGGTCTTCTCGACGATAATGGTCAGGTTCGAAGCGAGCGCGGCGACGGCCCCGACGGCGGCCAGGATGGGCGCGACGATGGCGCCGACGACGCCGACGGAGAGCGGGATCTCCATGAACGTCTTGCCATGTTCGTCCTTGAGGATGATCCGGCGGGCGTTGCCCTGGTGGATGATCTCCTTGACCTTGTTGAGGATCTCCCCGCCGTTCAGCCGGAATTCCTCGAACTTCGTTTTGCCTTGTTTTTTTTCGTCGTCCATGTTCACTCTCCGAACGTCGATTAGGAGCGCCCCGGCCGGCGGCCGGAAACGTTCCTTCATTCAGGGATACGTTAAAGGTCCGGGAAAAGTTTCTTCAGGATCTCCAGCGATTCCGGGAAGAGGTCGAGGCGGTCGACCGCCCGCCATTCCGCATAGGCGAAGCGCCACTCCCCTTTCCCGGATTTATCCAGGTCGAACCGGAAGCGGTAATATTCGCCGGTGTAGCGGATGAGCTTCCGCAGGACCTCGGCTGCTCCGTGCGAAAACGACATTTCGCACTCGACGGCGGCCCGTCCGTCCGGGCCGGGCCCATCCACGCGCGCGCTCAGGAGATGGATGACGACTCCCCGGAACCTTCCCAGGTAATCGGCGATGAGCCGCTCCGTGCCCGCCTTGTCCCTGCCCTCGAAGTCGGAATAATCCGGCGAAAAGTATTCCATGAGGGCCCCAACCTCTTTTTTTTCGGCCAGGACCACGGACTTTTTCAGGAACTCCTTGATGCGGGCCTCTTCGGACGGCGTCCCGCAGCCCACCGATAAAAGGCAGACGACGGCCAGGACCAGGGCGCCGAGGCGGGGTTTCGCGGCGTCTCTCATCAGCCCGCGCCTCCACCACCGCCCCCACCGCCCCCTCCGCCACCGCCCCCTCCGCCGCTGAAACCGCCGCCTCCGCCGGACGAATAGTGGGCGGCCGAGGTGCTGGCCTGGTGGATGGCCGTGGCCGTGTGCTCGATACTACCGATCACGCTTTGAAGGCCGCCGCCGGTCAGGAACCCCGCCCGGCTGAATCCCGCGTACCACACGGGGACGGCGGCCCGGTCGTCCTGCAGTATGACGGGCAGCATCTTGAGGATCTTTTTCGCGTTGCCGAAGAGGATGCCGAAGACGAGATAGTGCTCCCAGAGCTTGTAGGATTCCGGCGGGATCTCTCCGAATTCGGAGAAGTCGTCGAGGAAGCGCTTGAGGCCCTTCCAGCTTTCGTTCTCACTGGCCCAGGCCATCGTCCTCCTTTTGAGGGTCGGGATGAGGGCCACGGCGATGATGAGCAGGACGGGACTGAGGGTCAGGATGGCCAAAGGCAGAGAGACGGCATAGAAAAGGTTCCGGGCCTTGAGGCTTTCCGGCTCGAGGAAGCCGAGGGGTTTCGCCTCGTCCCGTATGCTCTTCGTCCACTTTGTGTACCAGGCCTGGAATTTCTGGGGCTTTTTCTTCAGAAAGCTCTGAAGTTCGTCGACGCGGAAGGAGGACCCCTTGTTCGTTCCGGAGTGAACGGCCTCATCGAACAGGAATAAAAGGAGCGCTTTTTCGTAGGGCAGCAGGTCCCGGGACTGAGACAGGTCTTTTTTCAGGGTGACCGTCGTTTCCACGGCCTCCTTGGAGCCGAAGAGCCCCTTTTTCTGGACATTCCGGTCCTCCATCTCCAGGACACCACGACGGGCCAGGTCGAAGAGCGTCGCCGTGAACGCCGCCGGGGTCACGGTCCGTCCTTCGCGCATGAGCGTCTGGACGATGGCCGGCGGGTTTTTCGACGGCGGCTCGCGGACGTAATCCGGGAGGCCTTCGAACCGGTAGTCCTTCCCCGCGGCCGACCAGACGCGGAAATAGACGAGGAGCCAAATGAGCGGACCGACGACGTGCCAGGTCCCCCAAAGACCCAGGGCCTTCAGGAAACTCCGCTTGTTCGCCGCGGACCTTTGCCGGCCGAACTCCTCTTCCCTCTGGGCCCTGCGGACACGCTCGATCGTGTCCTGGACGTAGCCCGCCTCCTCGGCCTTGATCGAGGCGAGAGTGTGCCGGTCCGACGGGACTCCCGCGACGATCCCGGCCGGCCAGACGACGCGGATCTCGAAAAACTGGCGAGAGGCCATATCCGGAGCGGAGAAACGGGCGGTGCGATCGTCGACGACCTCGGCCCAGCCGGCGAGGGGGCCGTGGCCCCAGACGTTGAGCTCCTCCTTCTTCGCGACCGGGCCGGGAAGAATGACCGTGACCCGGGCGTTCCTGGCCGGCTTGTCCCAGGCGTCGCCGATCGCCTGCCAGTAGAGTTCGGTGACGTCCGCGTAGCTCACGATCCCTCCCGTGACGCGGTAGTGGATGCGGAAAGTCCGCCTTTCGTCACGGGCCGAATAGAACCACTTGGCGGTGAGACGCCCGCCATCCTCTTCGATCTCCGTTCTCAGGGCCATCCCCTGCTCGTCCGTCACCGCGATTCCCGAAACCTCGATATCGCGCCGGACGCCCAGCCGTTCGATCCGCAGGGGGATGACGATGTAGGCGTAGCTGAAGCTCCCCTCGAACTCGAATGTCCGGTATTCGTCCACGAGGAACGAGCCGTCACGCTCGACCGTGACATCCACCTTGACTTCCGGAAAATAGTAGTCCTTGGGCGCGGCGGCCGCCACGGCCAGAGCCAGCGTGAGAACGCAGGCTGCGGTCAGGAATATTTTGGACATGGGACCTCCTCCTTTCCCGGACGAGCTTCATTTTTAACTTAGGATCGGGAGAAAAGCAAGCCCGGGCGGGTCAAGCCTCGCTGTCGGTCTTCATCCCGAAAATGTGGTCGATGAGTGTGAATTCGGCGTTGGGTTCGAGGCCGACGAACTGGAGCCCGGCCTCGAAAACCTCCTTGCCGTAAAGCTCCCTGACCCAGCGGACCTCGGCGATGGCCCGGATCCGCTTACGGGACCGGCCCAGAGTGATGTCCAGCCGGACGCGGGCGCCCGCTTCGAGCGGAGCCACGGTCATGATACGGAGTCCGCCCACGGAGATGTCGCGCGTCAGGGAATAATAAACCGTCGGAATTCCGGGGTGGATCTCGCCGGTCATTAACGAAACGACGACCTTGTTTTCCTCGACGATACGGACGTCCCGGCGCTTGTCCTTCATGGCCGCCTGCTCGTGCCGAGATTCAACGTCCCCAAACGATTGCCTCCGAATACGTAATGGACCGCGATGCATTAGTCGGCCTAGGCCGGTCGAAAATGAATTTTGACATTATCTCGATCAAGGTGGATGAGCTCGGCGACCTCAAGTTCCGCCTGGCCCATTCCGGATGCCGCCTGGCGGTCGTCTCGAGGTCCCAGCTCGGCAAGACGCCCATGGAAACCCTCCGGAACATCCCTCAGAATATCAAGGAAACGAGGCCCCACATCCTCTTGAGCGTGCCCGCCCTGGCCAAGAATTTCCGCAAGAACATCGTCCACCCCCAGAACCGGACCATCGTCAGCCGCCTCGAAGAGACCCCCTGAGAAATTGACAATCCGTCGATATTTAAGGTATGTAGAGTCCTCAAAAAAGAAGGTCCATTTGAGGGACCACATGGGGACATGAACTTCTGAACCGTGTCCCCGATGCAGGAGATTCATGACATGACAAAGAAAGCACAGGTCCTCGGCATCGGCATCATCGGCGGCGGGTTCATCGCCCACTTTCACATCAAGTCCTGGGTCGGCGTCCGCGACGCCGATATCCTGGGCGTCTTCGACCCCGACGCGAAGCGGGCCCGCGAGGCCTGCGCCCTGGTTAAGTCGCTCGGGGTCGGCGAGGCCAAGCCCTACGCCTCGATCACGGACATGGCCGCCGACCCGCGCATCGGGGCCCTCTGGATCTGCGCCCCGAACTACACCCGGGGCACGGTCATGGAGGAGATCAGTCACGCCGTGACCGCGGGGAAGGCCGCGCTCGTCGGCGTGGCCTGCGAGAAACCGCTCGGCCGCAACGTCCGCGAAGCCAAGAAGATGCTCGAGCTCGCGCGGAAGGCCGGCCTCCTCGACGGCTACCTGGAGAACCAGGTCTTCTCCCCGGCCATCGTCCGGGGCAAGGAGATCGTCTGGGCCCGCGGCGCGGCCCTGTCCGGACCGCCTTATTTGGCCCGGGCCGCCGAGGAGCACAGCGGCCCCCACATGCCCTGGTTCTGGGAAGGCACTCTGCAGGGCGGCGGCGTCCTCAACGACATGATGTGCCACTCGGTCGAGGAAGCCCGGTTCATGCTGACCCCACCGGGGGCCCGCCGCGATGTGCTGACGCCCGTGAGCGTCACCGCCTACACCAATTGCCTCAAGTGGCAGGAGCCCAAATACGCGGCCATCCTGGCCAAAAACAGCGGCGGCAAGACCGACTACCTCAAGCGGCCGTCCGAAGATTTCGCCCGAGCGCTCGTCGAATTCAAGGACAAG
Source organism: Acidobacteriota bacterium (assembly GCA_014894455.1). GTDB lineage: Bacteria > Acidobacteriota > Aminicenantia > Aminicenantales > Saccharicenantaceae > RBG-16-66-30. The sequence goes on from JADBLN010000102.1 coordinate 125,462, forward strand.
GCCGGCAAGATCCTCGTCGTCGAGACGACGACGAGCTGGTGCTACGTCGGGGCGGGCCTCCGCTTGAGCATGGAGCTCCTCGGGCCCGAGTACGCCCTCCAGATCAACACCCTCGACGCGGGCCTCAAGGTCTTCTTCAGCCGCGAGGTCAAGGGCAAGGCCGGCGAGGACCTCGTCGAGAAGCAGAACGCCGAGATCGGGCTGATGCCCATCGTCGCCGACGAAGCCGGCGAATACGGCTACATCGCCGAGAACCGGCACATGGTCCAGTCGTTCCTCAGGGGCGTCCGGCCCGAGGAGAATTTCACCGACGGCGTCGCCGTCGTTGAGCTCCTCATGGCCGCCTATCGGAGCGCCGAGCTGGGCAAGACCCTGGCCTTCCCGTTCAAGGGCCTGGATGATTACGTCCCGCCCGTAGCCCAGGGGAAGTGGAACCCGAAGTCGAAGTGAAAACGAACAAAGGAGACTCCATGAAACGCATTCCTGCGATCATCGCCCTTGCCGTCATCCTCAGCTCGGCGGCCGCCCCAACCCTTGCTGCAGGCCCGCCGACAGTGCCGCAGATCCGGCACATTTCGCCCGAACTCCAGAAGGCCGTCGCGGCGACGGACTACGCGAGCGTCCGCATCAAGAAATTCCCCTTCGCCGCGGAGGCCTGGACGTTCCGCAAGTTCACCTTCGTCGAGACGCTCCGGATGCTCAAGGAGCTGGGCGTCGCAGCCGTCGAGGCCTTCCCCGGCCAGACCCTCGCCGCCGAGCTGCCCGGCGCCCGCTTCGACGAGAAGATGACCGCCGAACAGGTCGCCTTCGCCAAGGACGCCCTCAAGACGGCCGGCGTCACGCTTTACGGCTACGGCGTCGTCGACATCGGCAAGACCGAAGAAAGCATGCGCAAGGTCTTCGACTTCGCCCGTAAGATGGGCATCCGCGTCGTCGTCTGCGAGCCGGCCGACGACGATTTCACCCTGCTCGAGAGGTTGGTCAAGGAATACGACATCAAGATCGCCATCCACAACCATCCTGCGCCCTCGAAGTACAATCTGCCCGAGACCGTCTTCAGCCACGTCGACGGCAAGGACGCGCGTATCGGCTCCTGCGCCGACAGCGGCCACTGGATGCGGGGCATGAACGACCCGCGCGAAGCCTTCAAGCTCCTGCGGGGCCGCATCCTCGACGTCCACCTCAAGGACCGGAGCGATTTTGGGACGGCCAAGGGCGTCGACGACGTCCCCTGGGGCGCCGGCAAAGGGATGATCCGCGACCTCCTGGCCGAGCTGACCCTCCAGGACTACGACGGCTACCTGACGATGGAATACGAGAACGAGTCCGAGGTCGGCGACCCCATGCCCGCCTTCCGCAAGAGCATCGCCTACGTCAAGAGCGTGACCTATTACGAAGGCTACGACCAGATCCTCAAACGGGGCCGGGGCGGCTACGAGAAGCACGGCTGGAACCACTACGGGCCGGGCTACTTCGAATGCGACTCGAAGACGGGTGTCCTCAAGGGCCAGGGCGGCATGGGCCTTCTCTGGTACTCGAGAAAGGTCGGGGATTTCGTCCTCGAGTGCGATTTTAAGTGTTCGACCGAGACCACAAACTCGGGCATCTTCCTCCGCGTGCCCTCCGTCCCGGTGAGCGACGACTACATCTATCATTCGCTCGAGATCCAGATCGACGACAAGTCGACGGGCATCCACCACACCGGGGCCGCCTACGACATCGAAGCGCCCAAGCTCCCGGCCTCCCTCCCCGCGGGCGAATGGAACCACTTCAAGATCGAGTTCAAGGGCGCCCATCTCCGCATCGAGCTCAACGGAAAACTGGTCATGGACTGGGAGGCCAAGCCGGGCGGAAAGGTCAAGGACCTCTCTCCCGAGGGGTACATCGGCCTCCAGAACCACGACAGCCAGTCCCCTCCATACTTCCGGAACGTCTATATCAAAGAGCTCTGATCGGCCATCAGGCGCCTGGGAGAGCTGTTAGATAAAAGGAGAAGTGAGCATGACAATGGCAAAGAGTACGCGCAGCAGACTTTTTATCATGATGGTGATGGAGTTCTTCATCTGGGGCGCATGGCTTCCGCTGATATTCAGTTATTTGCCGAGTCTCGGATTCACAACGACCCAGCAGGCCTGGATCCTGAATGCCTTCCCCCTCTCTGCCATCGTCGGCATGTTTTTCAGTAACCAGTTCGCGGATCGCCATTTCGCCGCTGAGAAGTTCCTGGGCATGAGTCACCTCATCGGCGGACTCGCGATACTCGGGCTGGGATTCACCCGCGAGTTCTGGCCCTTTTTTGTCCTGATGCTCGTGCATTGCCTTTTCTACGTCCCGACCATCTCGATCGCCAACTCGATCGCCTTCACCCACATGAAGGACGCGCAGAAGGAGTTCGGTTTTGTCCGCATGGGGGGCACCATAGGCTGGATTCTCGCTGCCTGGCCGTTCACTTTCATTCTTGTGGATTGGGCCCGAGTCAAGGCGGCGGCGCCGCATGGCGTGGTCGCTTGGCTCGGAACAGTCCTCGGCTCTGGACTCACCGGCCAAGCCTTGAAACAAGCGACGCGCTGGACATTCATCGTAGCGGGCGTCGTCTCCCTGGGTCTGGCCGCCTACAGCCTGCTCCTCCCCCACACCCCGCCGAAGAAAAAAAAGCTGGATGCTTCCGCTGCCGAACGCTTCGCTTGGCTTGAAGCGGTGAAGTTGCTCAAGCACCCATTCGTGCTGATTCTGTGGTTCTTGACGTTCGTCGACGCTTTCGTTCATAACTCGTATTTCAACTGGACCGCTTCGTTCCTCGGCGCTAGGCCCGAGGCCGGCGGCGTCGGCATTCCCGGCAACTGGATCATGCCCGTCATGAGTTTGGGCCAAATCTCGGAGATCCTGACCATGCTCGTCCTGGGAGCCGTGTTGAAAAAACTCGGCTGGCGGATTACGATGCTCATTGGCATTCTTGGGCATGCCGGCCGGTTCGCTGTCTACGCCTTTTTCCCCTCCCAGCCATGGATGATCGTGGCTATCCAGATCTTGCATGGCGTCTGCTACGCTTTCTTCTTTGCCACGGTATACATTTTTGTGGACACGTATTTCCCTAAGGACGTTCGTTCGAGCGCGCAGGGGCTGTTCAATGTGATGATCCTCGGCATCGGAGTACTGGCGGCCAACTCGCTGTGCCCATGGCTGATACAATCGGTCTTCACCGTCAACGGCGTTACGGACTTCCGATCGATGTTCTTGCTGCCGTGCCTGACCGCGCTTGGAGCCGCTATCTTGCTGGCTGTGGCCTTCCGGCCGCCGGCAATGGTCGAGACGGGCCAAGGCCAATCGTAGGGTTCGCTCGGATTTACCGGCTGCGATGGATAGGATAGCGCAGGAGAGAGGCTGAGATCGAGATGAAGATCCGCTACCTCGACGGCAACAAACTGTACTACGCCTTCGTCCCCTGGTTCCCGAAAAAACCTTAGAAACCCGGGCTGATGCTCAGCTGGAGATGCCAGCCGCGAACCGGCCGGTCGATCGGGTAGACGTAGTTCAACCCGAGGATGAGGTAGCCGAAGAGGTTCGTCCTCAAGCCGATCCCGTAGCTGCTGATGGGCTTCCGGTTGCCGCCGAAGAATGTGGGCTTGACGTCATCCGCGGTTTCTCCTCCCCACCAATAACCGGGGTTCTGGGCGTAGGCGATGCCCCAGTCGAAGAACCCGTAGAACTCGAGGGGCCAGGCGCCGTAGAAGCCCTTGCCCAGGCCGAGGACGCCCAGCAGCGGGAACCGGAGTTCCACATTGCCCATGATCATCTTGCTGCCGTAGAGCCGGTTGGCATCGAAAGCGTTGGCCGGATCCTGTTGGTACTCGTTCATTTCTGCGCTGGAGAACGATTCGTAGCCGCGAACGAGGTCCCAGTAGGCGATGTAGAGCGGGTAGAAGCGCTCGTCCTCGGCGCCGCCGCCGTAACGGCCCAAGTGGAGGGCCCGGAAAGCCAGCGTGAACGGCTTGATCGGCATGACATACTTCCGGAAATCCGCCGAGACCGTCACGAAATTGATGTTGCCGACGGACGGCGATATGGCCAGTCCCAAGTTTTGGCCGAGGATCGGGCTCGTCGCCCCGAAGATCCCCGTGTCGTAATAGTAGCCGGCCGTCAGGTAGCCGAAGGACAAGGCCTTGGACACATCGTCCGGGTGGGTTTTCTCGTAGGAGATCAAGTACCCGGTGTAGAGGTCATAGATCCTCGTGTAGACGGTATGGTTGAAGCCCTGGACCCTGAAGCCGCCGCTCAGGGTGAACCGGCTGACTTGGCTGAAGGGATAGGAACCGAAGAGCGAGAGGTCGTAATTGATGAGACGGTAAATGTCCTCGACCTCGAAGATCGCGGGCTGCCCGCCGAATTCACCCTGAGTGATGTAGTAATACGGGTAGGGGTAGACGATCCGCTGGGCCGCCGCGCCCCAGTTTAAACGGCTTTTATTGTTGAGGTAGGCCAGGACCCCGGACGTGTCGATGAGGCGGGAGCCGGTGAAGGCGGTCGTGACGATCGTCTGGGTGCCGAGCATGTCGCTCCAGTAGGCGGAGATGCCGCCCGCGCCGTAGGTCCCGTAGCGGTCGACCCCGACGGCGATGTTAGGCGGCGAAACGTAGTCCAGGCCGAGCTTGGGCTTGTAGGCGGAGATGGCGAAGTTCGTGTCCTTGGGCAGGCCGAAGAGCGGGTTCTTGAGGAGGCCGAGGAGCGAGCCCTCGGCTTCCGTGCGCGGCGCCAGAAGGGCCGGGTTGCGCTCGAACTGGGCCAGGAAGGACTGACCCTCGAGGACCTTCGCGTCGTCGATCGAGTAAACGGTGTAGTAGCTGTCCTGGTAGCCGGAAAATACGACGCGGCCCGTCTCTTGGGCCACGGAGATGGCCGGGCTGAGATCGGTGATGCCGCCGATGCCCGTGTACAGGTTCGTGACCTGGAAGAGTTTGCCCGAGGCGATATCGATCCGGTAGAGGTCGGTCTTGCCGTTCTGGTCGGAGAGGAAATAGAGCCCCTTCGAGTCCGCGGTCCATTGGGGGTTGATGTTCTTGCCGTTGGGGAAACCGAGGATCTTCTGAATTCGGCCCGACTCGACGTCGAGCAGGGCCAGCTCGTAGTTCCCGATATCGACCCAGTCGAGGTTGGTCGAGAACCGCTCGGTGACGAAGGCGATGGTCTTGCCGTCGGGCGACCAAACCGGCTGGAGGTCGGCGAAGACGTCCCGGGTCATCTGCTTGAGGACGTTGTCCTTGAGGTCGTAGATGAAGATGTCCGAGACCCCGCCGGTCAGGGCGGTGAAGGTGACGTAGCGGCCGTCCGGCGACCAGGCCGGGCTGAGGATCTCAGCCAGCTCGCCGAAGGGGATCTCCCGCTCGATCTTGTCCTTCTTCATGTCGAGGATGGTCAGGACCGGGCGGCCCTTGGCTATGCCGCCGAAGGCGAATTTCTCGCCCTTGGCGTCCCAGGAGCCGGCCGACTTGATGAACTGGATGCTCTCGAAATGGGGATCCACGGCGGTCGAGATGATCTTCCGCCTGATCTTGCCGGTGTCGGCATCCGCCAGATAAAGGTCGATCGAGAACAGGTCCCGGGTCGAAAGAAACACGAGTTCTTTGCCGTCCGGGCTGATGGACGGCGCGATGTTGTAAGGATTGGACTCCACGCCCTTTAACAACACCTTGGCGAACTTGTCGGGCGCCTGGGTTTTTTCGATGAGCGGGGTGTAGGCATCCTGCATCGACTTATGCCAATCGGCCGAAAGCTGCTTCAACTTGATGCCGAGCACGCCCTCCAGGATGACTTCGTAGTCCCCGGTGCGCCCGACCGATTTCATCATCTTACCGATGACTTCGTCCCCCCAGCGACCGGTGATATAGGCCCAGACGGCATGGCCCCAGCGGTAAGGGAAATATTTGTAGGAGTTGTCGAGCTTGCTGATCTGGGGCAGCAGCTTGCGGCGGACGGCGTCGCGCATCCACATCGAGGTGTTCTGGTCGACCGGGCCGATGGAGAGATACTCGGCCATGCCCTCGATGAACCAGAGGGGAATGCGGAGGCCCATCTCGTTCCCCCGGGCCTGGTCGGAATGACCCTGGGCCATGATGTCATACTGGAAGGCGTGGACAAGCTCGTGCCCGATGACGTGGTCTGTTTCGGAGAGCGAGGCCCCGTAGGGCAGGACGATCCGGCGCTTGAACGACTCGGTGACGCCGCCCGTCCCTTCGCCCAGAATGTCCGGGATGACGGTCGTCTGCTGGAATTCCGGCCCGCTCCCGTAGAGGATGAGGGGTTGGCGGCCCTTTAACTCGTGATTGAACATCCGGGACAGTCGCGAATACCAGCGCTCGGCCATGAGGGCGGCCAGCTTGACCGTCTGCTCGTCCTGGAGATAGAAATAAATGTCGTAGTGCCGGGTCTTCATGACCTTGAAGTCGAACTTCTGGTATTGGACCTTGTTCCGGCCGTAAAACTGGGCCTCGAGGCCCGGCGCGCCCACGCCGGCCAGGAAGCCCACGAGGCTCAACGCGAAGAGGAATTTTGAAAAAGCGGAATGCCGCATGGATGTCCTCCTTCTTATAGGAACGTATTGTAGCGGAAAAAGAGCGGGTTTGGAAATGCCCTCCCGGACGGGAGGCTTTGAATCAAACATAGGTCGAAACTCCTTTCGACCCCTTTCCGCGTATATCTTAGCGGAATCATCGGGTTTTGTCCAGCGCGGAAGTTGACCCCGAGTTCCGAATTCGGGTAAGATGCTGGGCGTTAGGCATGACGACACAGATCTTGATCATTCTCGCGGTCATGGTCGCCGCGTACGTTGCGGCCAAGGCTGCCAAGCTATCCGTCGAGCTGAGCATGTTCGCCTCGGCCCTGGCCGGCGGCGTCGCCGGAGCATTCCTCAAGACGCCGCCTCTCGCCGACCTGGGCCGCCACCTTGTCGAGGGCTCTTTCACCTACCTCGACGTCATCCTCGTCTTCTTCACGGCGACGCTCTTCATGACCATCGTCAACGAATCGGGCGGTGTCGTCTACGTCGTCCGGGCAACGCTCCGCGTCTTCGGGAAGAAACGGGTCCTCGTCCTGCTCGTCCTGATGGTCATCGTCCTCATCCCCGGGGCCCTGACCGGGGCCGGGAGCGTGTCGCTGCTCGTCGTCGGAGCCCCCGTGGCCATGGCGCTCGGCCGCCTCGGCGTCCCCCGCAAGAAGGTGGCCGCCATCCTCTTCATCGTGGCCGGCCTGAGCGCGGCCGCGCCCCCGGTCAACATCTGGGCCATGATCCTCTGTGCCGGGACGGCCATCCCCTACGTCGGCTTCGAGTTCACCCTGGGCATCCCCGTCCTCATCCTGGGTACCTTCACCGTCCTCGTCCTGGGCTGGAAGAAGGACCCGGGCGCCGCGGCGGGACCCGCCGAACTGCCCGAGCCGCCGAAGGGCATGACCTGGTGGCGAGTCCTCCTGCCTTTCGCCGTCTTTTTCGGGCTGGTCATCGCCTACCGGGCCTGGCCCTTCGCGACGCCCATCTTCGGCCTGTCTCTCGAGTTCGCCGTCGCCGGCGCGGCGGCCCTTCTCCTCAGCCCGAAAAAAATCCCGTTTCTCACGCTGGCCCGGGACACAGCAAAGAGACTTCTGCCCCTTCTCGCGACCATGGTCGTCGTCGGCATGCTCCAGCAGATCATGACCGTGACCGGCGTCCGCGGCCTCCTGTCGTTCGCCGTCATATCGACGCCGCTCGTCCTCCTCTTCTTCCTCCTCCCGGTCATCATCCCCTTCTCCGAGGGCATCCTGACCTATGGCGGGGCGGCGATCATCGGCATTCCCCTGATCTGGTTCCTGGACTCGATCGGCTTTCATGCGACGGTCGTCATCGCCGGGCTGAGCCTCCTCTGGCCCCTCGGCGACGGCCTGCCGCCGACGGCCCTCATCGGCCGGCTGAGCAATATGGTTTCCGGGTACGACGGCTCGTACCGGGAGTTCCTCAAAGCGACCTGGCTCCCCTGGCTGGTCATCACCGCCGCGGGCATGGCCATGATCATCTTCAGCTCGAAGCTGACCTTCCTGGTTAAATGGAGCATGTAGAGAGGCGAAGGACGCACCGATGATCATGATCGCCTATTACGTCATCACGGCCTTCGTCCTCGTCCTCTTCGGCTGGAACTTCGTCCGGGAGAAGAAAAGCCGTGACGACCTCGTCCTCTACCTCCTGGTCATGATCCCCCTCCTCCTGAGACTCCTGCGGGTGAAATGAAAGACGCCGGCATGAAACGAGAATTTCTGTTCAAGGCCATTCTGGCGGGCGCTTTCCTCGGCCTCGTCCTCTGGGGCGGCCTGCCGCTTTTCCGTCACAGGCATTACGATGTCCCCATCATCAAAGGACCGGGCGTGACCGCGGTCCTCCGCCTGAGCGATTTCTCCCCGCGGCTCAAGGGCACGGCGGGCGACACGTATGTTTTCGTCCTTCAGGGGAAAGAGCCCGGCGGCAAGGCCCTGATCATGGGCAACACCCACTCGAACGAACCCGAGGGCATGCTCACCGCCCTTGTCTTCATCGAGAACGCCGTCGTCGAGAAGGGCACGATTTACGTCATCCCCTTTTTCAACAACAGCGGCAGCCGCAACACGCGCCCTGGCGACGGCTACCCGCTCACCTTCGACGTCCCGACGGACTGGGGCTCGCGGCGGTTCCGCTTCGGCAACCGCGACGCCTCCCCGCTCGACCAGTGGCCCGACCCGGACGTCTACATTCACTTCCCGGACCGGCAGCTCCTTTCGTTCCTCGACGTCCGCAACACCAACCGGACCTGGCCGGGAAGGCCGGACGGCCCGCTCATGGAACGGGTGACTTTCGGGGCCATGGAGCTCATGCGCCGCGACAAGATCGACGTGGCTGTCGACATCCACGGCGCGGAGACGATGTTCCCGGTGACGAACTGCATCGTTGCCCCCGAAAAGTCGGTCAAGATCGCGACCCTGGCCTCCCTGACCGTCAAGGCCATGGAGGGGTTCGAGAACCACGTCGAGCCGTCGCCGGCCGGTTTCCGCGGTTTGTCCCACAGGGAGATCGGCGACCACGCCGCGACCATGCCTTTCCTCCTCGAGGCACCCATCCCCTTCCTCGACCAGCCCACCGGACCGAAGACGACGAAGTTCCTTCTCGATGGCAAGGACCCGTTCCTGCTCAGCCTGTCCAGGAAGAAAAAGCTCTTCGTCCCCTACGACGAGACCGGCTGGTCCCTCGAAAAAAGGGTCGGCCAGAACCTGTCCGTGACCCTCGAGATATTCCGTCAATTTTCAAAGAAAACGGCTGACCGGCCCATCGTCCTCCGGGGCGTCCCCCGCTACGCCGACGTCGTCAAGAACGGCGTCGGGCGCTATCTCGGAGACCCGGCCAAGGCCGCGGCCGGCGGCGTCGTCATGAATTAAGCGCGGCCGGCTCATCGATGTGCCACAGGAGGTGTTGAAAATGTCCAAACGGAAGATAATCACCGGCGCCCTGGTGTTCGCTGCCGTCCTCGTGTTCGCGGGCGGGCTGAGCTTGGACCTCGGCCATAGCCCTGCCTATGGCCCGGCCCTCGACGAAGCGTCGGAGGCCTGCACGGTCATCATGGTCGGCCCCGAGGCTTCGACCGACGGCTCGGTCATGAGCACCCATGCGGCCGACTGCGGCGTCTGCGACTTCACTTGGAGGCACGTCCCGGCCGCCGACCATAAATCAGGCACCACGAGAAAGCTCTACCACATCAACCAGATCCGGACTTGGCCGCCCTCCGAGGGTCTCAAGTGGGACATGGTCCTCAAGGACTTCACTGGCGTCGAGATCCCGCAGGCGCCTCACACCTTCGGCTATCACCACTCCGTCTTCGGCTACATGAACGATCAGCAGCTGGCCATCGCCGAATCGACGATCGGCAACGTCCGCAAGATCTCCAACCCCACGCCGACCCCCGCCCTGAACATCTCCATGCTGACCCTCCTGGCCATGGAGCGGTGCCGGACGGCCCGCGAGGCCATCAAGCTCATGGGCACGCTGGCCGAGGAATATGGCTACGGCTACCACGACGGCGGCGAAATGCTGGCCGTCTCCGACCCGAAGGAGATCTGGGTCTTCGAGATCATGCCGGTCGGCCCGCTCTGGACCCCGGAGAGCCGCAAGCCCGGGGCTGTCTGGGCGGCCCAGCGGGTTCCGGACGACCACGTCTCGGTCTGCACGAATGAGGCGCGGGTCGGGGAAATGGACCTCGCTAATTCCGACTATTTCATGGCCTCCGCCCATGTCGTGACCTATGCCGTCGAGGCCGGGCTGTACGACCCGAAGAGCGGCAAGCCATTCAGCTGGAAACGGGCCTACTCGCCGTCCGATGGCAGCGCCGTGAGCACGGAGGGACGCCGCTCCCGCTTGTGGCGTTTCTTCGACCTCGTCGCGCCGTCTCAGAAGTTCAAGCCCGAGACCCCCAACATGGACTTCCCCTTCTCCGTCAAACCCGACGCCAAGCTTTCGGTCCGGGACGTCATGGCCCTGACCCGCGACAAATCCCAGGGGACGGTCTTCGACCCTGTCCGGGGCCTCCGCGGCGGCCCCTTCAAGAACCCGAATTATTACAAGGGCACGCGCCTTATCAGCGTCCCCAACGTCGAGTATACGACACTGACCCAGTGCCGGTCGTGGCTTCCCGATCCGGTCGGCGGCATCGTCTGGGTCGCCCTCGGCGCCCAGGACACGTCCTGCTACGTCCCGTTCTACGCCGGGGCGACCGAGATCCCCAAGTCTTTCGGCATCGGCGACCACTTCGTCCTCAACCGCGACTCCGCCCGCTGGGCCTTCGACTACGTCGACTTTCACGTCCAGGTCGCCTACAACGCCGCCATCGAGGACGTCAAGGCGGCCCGGAAAACTTGGGAGGACGGCGCCCTCGACCGCGTCCCGGAGATCGACGCCCGGGCGGCCGAGCTCTACAAGAAGAATCCCAAGGAGGCCGTCCGCTTTCTCACCGATTTCAGCCAGAGCAACGCGACGAGCGTGGTCGGCGCCTGGTGGAAGCTCGGCGACGACCTCTGGGTGAAATACAACCACCTCGGCCTCTACAACGCCGGGAAGCGGTCGAGCGGCCGCATCCCCACGGCCAACCCGGAATGGTGGAACAGGGCCGTCAAGGCCTTCGACGTCCTGACCGAGCCCGAAAAGAAGTAACCGTATCCCCCTGAAAAAGGAGCGCAACATGAACAGAAAACGACTCATCGCCGTCGGCGCGACGCTCGTCCTGGCCATCGTCATGGCCGGCCTCATTTCGACGGTCCGAAGCCAGGCCCAAGCCGGCTTCGAGGACATCGTCCTCGCCGGCGAAGCCTGCACGTCCATCCTCGTCGGCAAGGACGCCTCAACGGACGGCTCCGTCATGACCACGCACACCTGCGACTGCGGCACGTGCGACTGGACCTGGCGTCACGTCCCGGCCGCGGACCACAAGCCCGGCTCGACCCGGAAGATCTACCACATCTCGCAGTACAAGACCTGGCCGCCGTCGGAAGGCCTCAAGTGGGACCTCTACAAGAAGGACTCCGCCGGTCTCGAGATCCCCGAAGTCCCCCGCACCTACGCCTACCACCACGGCATGTTCGGCTACATGAACGAGAAACAGGTGTCGATGGGCGAATCGACCATCGGCTGTCAGCGCAAGATGCAGAACCCGACGCCGGCGGCCAAGCTCGACCTGACCATGCTGACACTGCTGGGCATGGAACGAGGGGGCACGGCCCGCGAGGCCATCCAGGTCATGGGCTCTCTCGCCGAAAAGTACGGCTACGGCTTCCATGACGACGGCGAAATGCTGGCCGTGGCCGACCCGAAGGAAGCCTGGATCTTCGAGATCATGCCCGCGGGACCCCTGTGGACCCCGGAGAGCGGCAAGCCCGGCGCCGTCTGGTGCGCGCAGCGCGTGCCTGACGACCACGTCAGCGTCTGCCCCAACGAATCGCGCATCGGCGAGATCGACCTCGACAACAAGGACTTTTTCATGGCTTCGCCGAATGCCGTATCGCTCGCGGTCGAAATGGGGTATTACGACCCCAAGAGCGGCAAGCCCTTCAACTGGAAGCGGGCCTACTCCCCCGTCGAGGGCAGCGCGGCCAGCACCAACGGCCGGATCCAGAGGCTGTGGCGCTTCTTCGACATCGTCGCCCCGTCCAAGAAGTTCAAGCCCGAGACGCCGAACATGGACCTGCCGTTCTCGGTGAAGCCCGACGCCAAGATCTCTGTCCAGAACGTCATGGCCATGACCCGGGACCGGAGCTACGGGACGCCCTTCGACCCGGTCATGGGCATTCGCGGCGGTCCGTTCAAGAACCCCAACTACTACCGGGGGACGCGGGTCATCGACCACGGCCTGGCCGAGTACTCGACGGTCACCCAAAGCCGAGCCGGCCTGCCCGACGCGATCGGCGGCATCGTCTGGATCGCCTTCGGCTCCCAGGACACGTCCTGCTACATGCCGCTCTACGCCGGAATGACCGAGATGCCCAAGTCCTTCATGGTCGGCGACCACTGGACCTTCAGCCGGGATTCGGTCCGCTGGGCCTTCGACTACACCGATTTCCACGTCCAGGTCGCCTACTCCGAGGCCATCAAGGACGTCATGGCGGCCCAGGCCAAGTACGAAGGGGAAGCGATCGCCCGCATCCCGGAGATCGACCAGCAGGCCCTGGCCCTCTACAATAAGAAGCCGGCCAAGGCAGCCGAGTTCCTGACCGGGTTCGCGCTCAATAACGTCACGACGGTCGTCAACGCCTGGTGGAAGCTCGGCGACGACCTCCTCGTGAAATACAACAGGCTCTACCTCTACAACGCCGAGAAGCGGGGCTTCTCCCGCGGCCAGCCGGCGATTCCCGACTGGTGGAAGAAGGCCGTCCGGGCGTTCGACATCCTCATGGAGCCCGAGAAGAAGTAGCGGAAATCGACCGGAAGGAGACCGAAGATGAAAACAAAAACGATAGGGAGCCTGTCCGTAGGCGCGATCCTCGGCCTGTCCCTGCTCATCGCCGGACAGACGACGATCCCCAAGGCCGGCCTGCCCGTGCTGACGACCTCGGCCGGCCAGAGCACAGACGTCACGACCCTCAACATCGTCCTCGACGAGGCGGCCATCGCCTACGACTACTGCGACGTCCCGACCCCCGAGATGGTGGCCGACGGCGTCGGCCTCGGCGGGCGCGAGTCGGGCCCCGGATTCCACATCGAGGTCACGACCGACCTGGCCAAGTTCCCGGCCGGAACGCCCTACAAGGCGGTCATTTTCGCCATCGGCGCCAGCCTCAAAGGAATGGGCGCATCGGGCCTGACCCTCGACAGCGAGGAAACCCGGCTGCGGAAATGCATCGAACTCTGCAAGCAGAAAAAGATCTTCGTCATGGCCGTCCACATCGGCGGCGAATCGAAGCGCGGGGCGGCCGGGAGCGACAACGAGCGGATGATCGACGCCGTAGCCCCTCTCGCCGACTACATCGTCGTGACAAAAGACAGCAATAGGGACGGCCGGTTCACCAAGATCGCCCTAGCCAAGAAGATCCCGCTCACCGAGATCGAATACGCCCTGGGGCTCGTCGACATCGTCAAGCAGGTCCTGCA
>JADBLN010000102.1:139179-167885 GCA_014894455.1 Acidobacteriota bacterium
TCACCGAGATCGAATACGCCCTGGGGCTCGTCGACATCGTCAAGCAGGTCCTGCAATAAGAAAGGGGCTTACCCGGGCCGTGCGGTCAAGTGGCTCGCCCGGCGGACGATATCGAACGCGGCGTCCTTAACGGCACTAATTCCGATGAGGAGGCGCGGACCCGATCCCGCGATCGCCACATGCTGCCCTTTCCCGTCCAGGACGCGGAAGACGGCCGGGCTTCCGCCGGTCCCGGCCGTGAATTTGTCCGATCCCGCGAGATGGGCTTTAAGGTCAAGCCAGGCTCGGGCCCGGGCATCGGCCGTCCCGTAATCCAGGATGAGCAGGGTCGCCCCATTTTCGTAGACGCCCCTGGCCGCTTCCGCGAAACCCAACCCCCGCGCCGTATAAAAGGGATAGATATTATTGAGGCCGAGCAGGCCCTTGAGATACTTGACGCTGCCGGAAATTAGCCCCTTCTCCGGCAGGGCGCCGACGAGACCGGGCACCGCTCCCGCGTCCCGGATTTTCGAGTCCACGACTCCGCCGACGGCCAGAAGCCCGTCGATCGTTTCCCGGGCCTCGTCGAAGCCCGTCAGCGTCACGAGGAACCTGCCCTTCCAGAAGTTCATGTAGTAGGCCTCGAGCTCCGCGCCGCCGCCGAAAGAGACCGTCTTTCCGGTCCCTGATCTCTTGAACGTGAACATACCGAAGGCGGCGGCCGGCGTTTCCATCTCGAAAATCTCGAGCGAGACGGACTTTCCTTTGGGGTCCTTATAGTCCTGGAGGATGACCCGGCGGAAACCGTATTCCTGGTAAATCTCGGCCCCGCCGTCGATGTAGGTGTAGAGGTCCTCGTCCTCGTATTCCTGCGGCTCGCCGTCCTTCGCCCATCCCTCGACGGCGTTGTCCGCCGGAAGGTAAGCCCTGAGCGGGCCTTCTTTGAAAAGTCCCGATGCCGCCCATGCGCCGGCGACGAATAAGCCCATCAGGAACAAAGTTGCGCGAAATCCCCTGGCTGCAGTCATTTTACCGACCTCCCCGCCCGGCCTCCGGCGTCCGCTAAACGTTCTCTTCCCTGACGACAACCTTGTCCAGATTGATCTCCCCGAGCCCCTGCTCGGAAGCTCGTTTGATCTGGACGATGTCCTTGGGCTCGAGGCCCCAGAGGCCGGCGCAGTAGGCGTCGACGGCGACTCGGTCGGTGCCGGCGACAACTTTCTCAGGCCTTAAGAGCTGGCCCGGCCCGAAGGGACCGTTCGTGACGATGAACTCGGTGGCATCGACGACGTTGAGGGCGGGCTTCACGGCCTTGTTCAGGTCGACGATCGACTGTTCGAGGTGGGCCACGTCGTTCGGGTCGGTCTTCCAGTTCGGCCGGTGGAAGGTCCTGTTGTTCACCGGCGAGTTCAGGCCCATGAGGTTCTTCATCGTCCCGGTGAACTTGTTCCCGGCGTGGTCCTTGGTGATGGGCATATTGATGAGGAGGTCGTGGTCGTATAAATCGGCCAGGATCCTGGCTCCGGTCAGGGCCAACCCGCCGGGGACAGGCACGGCCTTGAAGAGCGCCTCGTCCTTTTCGAAGAGCTTGAGCCCCACGCCCTCGGCGTCGATGACGGCCTTGAGGCCCGTGTCCTCCCACTGCTTCACCGGCTGCCAGCTCAGGCAGTTGATCTCCTTCGCCCCGGCTTTCTTGCAGAGCTTGATGACGGCTCGCAGGACCTCGGGCTTGGTGAAAGAGCCGGGGTGACGGCTCTGGACGTTCGGGAGAAGGGCGACCCTGGCGTTCTTGGGGACGAACTTCTTGATGCCGCCCAAGAGCTCTACGGCTTTCAGCGCGGCCTTCTCGTAGTCAGCGCCGATGCCTACGCCTACGACCACGGCCTTGGCGGCAAGACCTGCGCCGGCGGGTTTCCCCCCCGCCGCCGCAAGCTCCCGCCCCACGGCCAGGGCTAATCCGGCCTGGGCGCTCTTCTTGAAGAATTCCCGTCTTCCGATCTTCATGGCCATGCTGACTCCTTCCGAACTATTCGCGCCCATTCTCTCACACGCCCGGCAGCACTCGCAACAGGAAACTCCGGGACAAGGTGATTTTGCGTCAACCGAAGAATTGTGATAAAAAAAGCTAAATCCTTGAGGAGTCAGACCATGAGAAGAATGCCGTCGGGAATCAGCCGCTCAATTGCCCTTGTCGTCACCGTTATCTCTCTCCTGCCTCTCCTGGCGCCTTCGCTCCAGGGAGCCTCGCGCGACCGTTATCTGGCCTACGCCCGGGCCTCGGCCGCCTGGACGTACGATCACGCCGACGAGATCCTCGCCCAGTGGAAGAAGACCTTCGACCCCCTCAACGTCTTCGGCTATCGCCCGCCGGGCGGGCTCCTGGAGATGGCCGTGATCTACTCTTATCTCTACGAGAAAGAAAAAAAGCCCGAATATGCCGCTCGGGCCAAGGACATCCTCCTGACCTACGGCGATTACCGCTCCGCCTACCCCGAATCGTCGATCAAGCTCCGGCCGGACTACGCGGACGGAGTGCCCGCCCTGCCAGATTTCTTCACGGCCATGCGCTACGTCCGGACTTACGACACGCTCCGCCGCCTCGGCCGCCTCTCCCCCGCCGAGGACAAGAAGGCGACCGACATCATCGCCGGAAGCATGCACTACCTCCTCCAGACCCAGGAATGGGGACCGATGAACCGCTCCGCCCTCCGCGCTGAATCCCTGGCCTGGGCCGTTCGCGCCCTGCCGAAACACCCGGACACGCCCAAATGGGATATGCAGAGGCGGGCCCTCGGCGACGACAACTGGGGGAACTGGCAGATCGAGGACGCCACGATCTACAACGGCGTCTGGCTCTACTCTCTCCTCGGCTACGCCGACGCCCTGGACAAGATCAAAGAGATGTTCAGGACGCCCGAGATGTTCTATTACGCCCAGTACTACTTGAACCTCATGTGCCCGGCCGGTGTCGTCCCCGACCTGGGCGACGCCCACTGGACGTCCAACTGGACCCATTTCCTGGTCTTCTTCGAAGCGGCCGCGGCGGCCCTCCGGGACCCCGGGCTCAAGTGGGCGGCCGAGACGATCGCCGCCAAATTCGTCGATTTCAGCAAACCGACGAGCTCCGGCCTCGGATACATGCTCCTCGACTGCTACCGCTGGGGAACGGACGAAGTCAAGGCCGCGGTGCCCGCCGCCCCGTCCATGGAAGTCATGGAGGACGTCCAGGGCAAAAAAATCGTTTTTCGGAACGGCTGGTCCCCCCTCTCGAGCTACCTCCTCCTGAATTATCGCGACGAGGGCGACGGCGGACTGAACTTCCGCGACTACCTGCGGGACACGATCCCCGTCGAGGAAGAGAAAATGACCCACGGCCACGCCGACGAGAACAGCCTCGTTCTGCTGATGTCGGGCGGCTCGGTCCTGCTCCACGACGGCGGCTACCGCGATTACATGCCGTCCGGACCCTACGGGGCCTACCGCCAGGACTACTTCCACAACCGCCTCTGCGTCCGGCCGGAGAAGATCTTCTGGGGCCAGCAGGCCGGCGAGTCGCGCTACAGCGTTCGAGACGCCGTCTCCGGCCAGACGCTTCTCGAGTTCATGCGCAATGCCGGCTCGTACCGGCCGGTCCGGACGAGGAAAGTCGACTTCCTGTCCTTCGACGACTTCGACTACAGCCGGACGCGCGTCGTCGACGACGGGTGGGGCTACCAGGCCGACCGAGTCGTCGTCTACGTCAAGGACCCGGAGTGCTACGTCGTCTTCGACATCTTTAAGGCCCTTCGCGAAGATTACTTCACGATGGGCGCTCTCTGGCACACCCGGAAGATCTTCGACCGGGGCGAACACTGGTATGACACGGGTTACGACCAGATCCAGAACGCCGTTCTTCCCCAGGACAAGCGCCTGCTCATCATGTTCCCCCTGACGGAGTTCCGGATAGAGGGCGTCGAGGCCGAGAAGAGGCACTACCAGGACGAATGGCTGATCCAACAGTCCTGGGCCCAGCATTTCGAACTCGGGGAGACATGCGCTTTCGTCACCGTCCTCGTCCCCCACGGGGCGCAGGATGATCCCAAGGCTTGGCTCGACCGGGTTTCCATACTCCCCGCCCAACCTGAGCGCGGCGCCGTCGGCGTCGTCATCAAGGCCGGGGACAAGGACCTCGTCGTCGGCGTCAAGAACGACCTGCGCATGGACATGAGCCGCGATTTCCGCCGTCCTCGGTACACGTTCGACGCCGGACGAATTGTGCTCGGCGCGATCGAGACCGACGGCGACTTCGTTTTCGCCGCGGCGCATGAAGGGGCCCTCGATTACACCATCGTCAACCTGACCAAGGCCCTGTATGCCGGGAAGACGCTCGTCGAAGGAGGCCAGGCCAACTTCGGGTTGGGCTACGACGCCAAGCCGGACCGGGGCGGACTGGGCAAACTCAGGTATTGGCGGGATAAGGTGGTCGTCCGCTAGGACGATAATCCAGGCTAGATCGGAAGGCCCTGCTGTTTGCGCTGGGCCGTTTTCTGGAGCTCCTGGCCCTCGGCCACGAGCGAGGCCAGCTTATCGAGGATCATCCGGATCTTGATGTTGGCCAGCTTTCTCTTGCCGGATTTCTGCGTATCGTAGTAAGCCCTGAGGTAGGCTTCGATCTCCTCGGCGCTCATCATGGTTTTAACGAAATCGTCGACCGTCAGCTCGGCGCGGAGTTCCTCGAGCGTCTCTCCCGTGACGACGATCTTGTTCTCGACGAGGACCTGGGACCGCCAGCCCTCAAAATCCTTGGCGGCGTAAATCGGTATCGGCCCGAGGAGCTTCTTGGCGTCCTGGATGGTCTGGTCGTAAAACGCCTTCCCTTCCCTGAGGAAATTCCGGGCCCGGTAGTACTCGGGGTCGGTGGCGGTGGTGACGTCCTGGAGGTATTTCCGGAATCCTCGGATGGCTTCCGTGAGAACGGAATACGACCGGGAGGATCGGATGTAGATTTCGCGTTCGATCTGGACCTGCATGTCCATCGACTCCTGTCCGAACCTTAGCACATGGCCCGGGCCGTGTCAAAAGTTTTATTTTGTGCGTATGGCCGCGGCGACGACGTTGGCCACCTTGCTGCGCAGGGCGATGATGTCCCCCTTGTCGTCGGGGTGGACGCGGTTGGTCAGGAAAACGACGGCCGTCTGTGTCTCCGGATCGATCCAGATCGAGGTCCCCGTGTAACCGGAATGACCATAGGACGCCTGACCGAAGAGGTCGCCGCGGACAGTCGCGTAGTCCGAATCGAGGTCCCAGCCGAGGCCGCGGCCGGACCCGCCGACCTTGGGGTAGATCTCGGTCATGCGCTCGACGCTGAGCGGGCTGAGGACGCGCACGCCCTTTCCCTCACCCTTGTTGAGAAGCATCTGGGCGAAGACGGCCAGGTCGTCGGCGGTCGAAAAGAGGCCGGCGTTGCCCGACACGCCCCCCTGCAGGCGGGCCAGGGGGTCGTGAACGACGCCGCGCAGGGGCGTCCCGTCGATGACCTCCGTCGGGACGCAGAGGCTCAAGAATGCCTCCGG
Source organism: Acidobacteriota bacterium (assembly GCA_014894455.1). Classification (GTDB taxonomy): domain Bacteria; phylum Acidobacteriota; class Aminicenantia; order Aminicenantales; family Saccharicenantaceae; genus RBG-16-66-30. Next base: position 144,711 of record JADBLN010000102.1, read on the forward strand.
CGGCCGGTAGAAGGTCCTGGTCATGCCCAGGGGCTTGAAGATTGTCTCTTCGGCGAACTCGGCGAGCGTCTTCCCGGTGACCTTTTGGACGATATGGGCCAGGGTGATGTAGTTGAGGCAGCTGTAGACGAATCTCGTCCCGACCGGTGATTCCTTGGGGATCTCGGCGATCGTCCGGGCGAGGTCGGCCGTCGAGCAGGGGTCGCCGAGCTTTTTCCCGGCTTCCTTGGCGTCCGTATAGGGCGGCAGGCCCGAGGTGTGCGTCAAGAGATGATAGAGGCGGACCTCATCCCCGGCGATCCCCTTTTCCCCGTAATAGGGCGTGAATTCGGGGACGTAGGTCTTGACTCGGTCCCACAGCCGGATCTGCCCGCGCTCGACGAGGATCATGACGGACGTCGCCGTGGCCACGGGTTTCGTAATCGAGGCCAGGTCGAAGATCATGTTGGCGGCCATCGGCCTCGATTCGGGAACTCGCTGGGAGTCGCCGTAAGCCTTCCGGAAAACGACCTTGCCCCTCCGAGCGACGAGCAGAACGGCACCCGGAAAGTCCTTCCGGACGACTGCGGCGCTGATAATCTCGTCGAGGTAAGCCAGGTGTTTCGAGGACATGCCCACGTTCTCCGGCTTGGCCGAGGGCAGAGCCTGGCCGAATGCGGCCGTCAGGCCGCCGAAAACGAGAAGCGCGAGGACGGTCGAACTCAGGATTCTACGCATGGCTTCCCCCTTACTTGGCGCCGGGATTGGAAGGCGTTTCTCTCCAGACCAGGCCGTCCTGGCGGATGTGCCAACTCTCTCCGGATTTCGCCGTGTAGGCCGCCTCGAAAAGGCTCTCGGTCGTCTGGATGGCCGGCGGATAGGACCAGGCCTTGACCCGCAGGGCGTTCTCGCCCTTGAGTCCCAAAACGCCGATGTCGGCGCCGAACGTTTTGGTCTTGTCGTAGAGCGCCCACTCGGCGTAATAGACCTTGCGGAGAGCCCATTTCACCTTTTCCTCGGGCCGCCGCTCGAATTTTTCTTTCTCCTTGCCGGGGACCTTCGCGGAGAACTGGACGTAACCCCACATCTCCGGATAATGGATGTTGATAACGCCCTGCGGCGTCCAGGTCCAGTTGTCCTCGGGCAGGGGCTGGCCCGTACCGGCGCCCTTCGCTTTGACGTACTTCCCGTTCTCGACTTCGAGAGAATACTCGACCCGGGAGAAATTGACCCGCCACTGGTCGCCGGCCTCCGGGCGCTCGGGCTTCCCGGGAATACATTCCTTGAGAACCGCGAACGGCAGGGCGATCTCCAGCGTCCAGGCCTTGTCCCTGTCCGAGGGATCGTTCAGCGTCCCCATGACGTCGACGGCCGTCTGAAGCCCCTGGATGTCCCACGAGTGGGCCGCCGGGCCACCGTCGCGGTAGGGCCGGATGAGAAGGAGGTCCCAGACGGTGTTCAGGGCGTTCATCTCCAGCTCGTAATAACTGTGAGTGTCGCCGTCGGGGTCGACGAAGACCTCGAAGTCGTTGTCTTGGAAGATGATGGCATCCCTATCGGTCAGGGTGGCCCAGACATGAGGTTCCTCGAGATAGGCCCCGATGTAGAGGTATTTGTCGTCCCAGAGCATCTGGACCCTGGTCCTGAAGCGCGGCGCGGGCTTTAGCGAGCCTTCGATGTCGCCGAAGACTTCGGTCCAGTCCGCGTCCCGCCAGGCGGCGTCGTCGAGACGGCCGTCTATCCGGAGGGGGCTTACGGCCCGCCGGCAGACGTACTCGAACGGCGCGAAACCGACCTTGGGCTCGGGGATCTTGTGAGGGGGCACGGCCGAAGCCGCCAGCGCTCCGATGAGGAGCGCGGCCAGAACGGCGATTCGGGGACGCATCGGTATCACCTCTTCTAGAGCTTCAGCCAGCGGACGGTGTTGCCGCAGGAAGCCAGGAACTTTTCGAAATCGGCGAGAGTGATCTCCAGGGTCGCCGTGTTGACGTTCGGATGGAAGCCCAACGCGGGGCTCGACTTCAGCGTTTCGTCGCAGACGACCTCGACCCCGCGGGTTGCGTCGTTGATCAGGCCGAAGGGCGAGACCGATCCCGGCTCGAGGCCCAGCCAGCGTTTGAGCCTTTCCGGGGAGCCGAAGCTCAGCCTGTCCTCCCCGAGCATGGCGTTGAGCCGCTTGAGGTCGACGGCCTTGTCGACGGCGGCGATGAGCAGGTAATGACGGTTGCCGCGGTTGTTCCGGAGAAAGAGGTTCTTGCAATGCGTCCCTTTGATCGGACCCCATTGCTTTTCGGCCTCCTCGACCGTGGCGACTGGCGGATGTTCATGGCGGATGTAGGTAATCCCGAGATTTTCGAGGATCTCGAGGACCCTTCTTTCGATCTCGGCCACGGACATGTCGCAAGCTCTCCAGTTCTGCCAGGCGATCCACCAGACACAATAAACGAAAGTCCTATCGGTGCGCAAGGGGATTCGGCTAGAATGGACCCATGAGTATCCTCTTCACGCCCGTCCGGATAGGCTCCGTCACCGTCCCGAACCGCTTCGTCAGGTCGGCCACCCACGACTTCATGGCCGACGACGAGGGGAATGTCACGGACGCCAACGTCGAGCTCTATCGCCGCTTAGCCGAAGGCGAAGTCGGGCTCATCATCACCGGCCACGCCCACGTCCAGCCCTCCGGCAAAGCCAGCCCGCGTCAGACGGCCGTTTTCGACGACCGCTTCGTCGAGGGCCTGGCGCGCATCGCGGAGATCGTTCATCGTTTCCCATCCCGCGTCTTCCTTCAGATCGCCCACGCCGGACGGCAAACGAAGGAAAAGCTCTGCGGCTGTGCTCCCGTTTCCCCTTCCGCCGTCTACGACCCCGTGTCCAAGGTCATGCCGCGGGAACTCGCGGCCGAAGAAATCGGGGCCCTCATCGCCGCTTTCATTTCGGCCGGGGCGCGGGCGAAAAAGGCCGGTTTCGACGGCGTCCAGGTCCATGCCGCCCACGGTTACCTTCTGTCGAGCTTCCTCTCCCCCCACACGAACCGCCGACAGGACGAGTGGGGCGGGCCGGTCGAAAACAGGGCGCGCGTCCTCGTCGAAGTCCTCCGCGGCGTCAAATCCGCCTGTGGCCGCGATTTCCCGGTCATCGTCAAGCTCAACTCGACGGACTTCCTGGAGGGCGGGCTCGTCCTCGAGGACGCCATCCGCGTCGCCCGCATCATCGAAGGTGAGGGCATCGACGGCATCGAGGTCAGCGGCGGCATGGCCGAGGCGGGCCGCGGGTCTGTCTGGGCCGGCTTACGGGGCGAAGACGAGGAGGGCTATTTCGTGGAAAACGCTGCCCGGATCAAACAGGCGGTTCATGTCCCGGTCTTCGGGCTCGGCGGCATCCGCACCCTGGCCGTGGCCGAAAGGATCGTCCGGGAAGGCCGGGCCGATCTCGTTTCCCTCAGCCGTCCGCTCATCCGCGACCCCTTCCTCGTCAAGCACTTCCGGGACGGCCTGACGGGGAAGTCCGAGTGCATCTCCTGCAACAAGTGTTTCAACCCGCGCGGCATCCGCTGCGCGGAGCTCACGAAAAAGCGCTGAGCGTCAGGCCTCGAGGTCCCGCACCGCCGCCTCCATGAGGATGAAGAAGGCCTGGCCCTCGGTGGCCGTGCCCGGTTTTTCGAAAGTCGGCGAGCCGCAGACGTCGCGGACATAGCCGAGGTCGTCGACCTTGCTCCGGGCGGCCTTCCGCATGACCTCGGCGTCCTTGAGGTAGGACTTCGGGACCCAACCTCCCTTGACCCCCCGGAAAATCGTGTACGACAGGATCTGGGAGAGGTTCGTCTCGACGAACGTGTCCGCCTTGTCGACGACGTCGTGAAAGAGGCCGTCAGGACGCCGGTGTTTCAGACAGCCGTCGAGGACCTCACGGATGTAGCCGGCCAGCCGCTTCCGTTCGGCTTTCATGCTCTCGGGCAGGGCCCGGAGGACGCGGGTCATCCCGGCCGCCGCCCAGCCGTTGCCGACGCCCCAGAAAGCCTTCCGTTCGAAGGCCTTCCTGCCGTCGTCCCAGATGTGGGAGAAGAGCCTGCCGGACTTGTTCCAGAGGAGACGCCGCATGCCCTCGACCTGCTCGACCGCTTCAGCGGGAGCCCCGGCCACGGCCAGGAAGGGCGGAGCCATGTACATCGAGTCGACCCAGACCTGGGGCTTGTCGTCGATGTGATGATACGTCCCGTCCTCGGTCCGGGGCGCGGTCTTCAGGAAATATTCGAGCATCCGGTCGGCCCCGGCCTTGAGAGCCGGGTCGCCGGTGGCTTTGGCGGCGAAGAGCACGCCCTCGCCGTTCGAGCCAGGGTCGGTGACGCCGTGGTTGTCCCAGACCTGGCCCAGCCGGCCGTCCGGCGAGATGCGCAGGACCGCCTCGCGGGCCATCATGACGACCATGTCGCGGTCGCCCCACTCGAGCAGGGCCTGCATGGCCACGCCCTGCTCCCAAGCGTGTCTCTGCATGGAGAGCATGGCCATTTTTACTTTTTCGACGACGGGCCCGCTTCCGGCCTGGACTCCGGCGACGGCCGGCCTTTGTCCGAGCGTCGCCAGCGCGCCCGACGCCGCTCCTGCGGCCAGCAGGTCCTTCAAGACTTGTCTTCTGTTCATGGCCTGTTCTCCTTTCCAAGATCGAACGCCGCCTATCCGAGGCGACGTCACGGAGATTCTATTTCAGGAGCCGGGAGGCTGGCAACCCGGGAACATCGCGCCGGCCGCTGAAGCTCCACGGACTTACGTCCGTGGAATCCCGCGAAGGGGATTGAAAAGTCGCCCGGGCTCGTGATATTGTCCCGCTCGAGGGAGGACCACATGTCGAAAAAAACGTTCTTCACGATCGCCCTCGGCGGGTTTTTCGTTCTGGCTCTTTTCGGGTGCCGAGCCCCCGCCTCGCGAACCTCGGGGTCCGGCGCAGTTTTCAATATCAAGGACTTCGGCGCCACGGGGATGAAGGACGACTTGGCCCAAGAGGCTATTCAGGCGGCCGTCGACGCCTGCGCCGCGGCCGGCGGGGGTATGGTCCTCGTCCCGCCCGGCCAATACACGACGGGGACGATCCACCTCCGCAGTCACGTCCGTCTCCACGTCGAGGCCGGCGCCACCGTCTATTCCCTCCATGACAAGTCGCGCTTCGACAAGGACGCCCTCCTCTACGGCGAGGACCTCGTCGGCGTCACCATCGAAGGCCGCGGCGTCTTCGACGGCGAAGCCGGCTACGACAGGCGCCTGAAGGGCGACCACGAGGACGACTTCATCCGCCCGAACCAGGTCGAGATGGAGGCGCTCGGCCTGCCGCTCCTCCGCTCCTTCCCGAAGCCCGACCAGACGGGCAAAATGGTCCTTCTCGTCCGCTGTACGGACGTCAGGATCTCCGGCGTCTCGTTCCTGAATTCCCCGTCCTGGACGATCCACCCCGTCGCCTGCGAGCGCCTGGTCATCGACGGCGTTTTCATCTATTCGAGCCTCAAGGACGCCGTCTGGGCTGACGGCATCGACCCCGACGGCTGTAATGACGTCCGCATCTCGAACTGCACCATCGAGACGGGCGACGACGCCCTCGTCTTCTACTCCATGGACTGGTTCGGCCCGGCCCGGCCGTGCGAGAACATCACGGTGACGAACTGCCGGCTGAGCTCGGCCTCGAGCGCCGTCAAGTTCTGCGACGGCAACATCGGCGGCATCCGCAACGTCACCATCGACAACTGCGTCATCACCGGGTCGAACCGCGGCATCGCCTTCATGACCTTCGACGGCGGAGCGGTCGAGAACGTCGTCCTGTCCAACCTGACCATCGAAACCGTCCGCCACGAGTGGTTCTGGTGGGGCGACGGCGAGCCGTTCCACTTCAACATCAAGAAACGGAGCGAGGTCCACGCCAACTGGCCGAAGGAAAAAGACAGGCCGGCAGGGGCCATTCGCAACGTCAAGATCCAGAACGTCATCGCCCGGGGCTACGGCTCGAGCGTCTGCAACGGCCACCCCGACTCGTGGCTCGATGGGATCTCCTTCGAGAACGTCAAGCTCACCGTCGCCCACGACCCGAGGGCGCCCTACGACAAGGCCGTCCACGGCCTCGTCTTCAAGCAGGCCCGGAATCTGAGGCTGAGGGACGTCGAAGTCGTCTGGGAGGAGCCCGGTTCGGCGAAATGGGAGAGCGGCCTGGCTTTCGAGGAGGTCAAGGGTTTGACGCTCGACGGCGTTGCGGCCGTCCAAGCCCCCGGCGCGGATTCGGCGCCGGCCATAGTCCTGTATCAGATCGAGGACGCCCTCATCCGCGACTGCCGGGCGGCGGAAGGGACGGAGACGTTCCTTCTTTTCTCGGGTGAAGGAACGAAAAATATCCTCCTCGAGAGGAACGATTTTCGGAAAGCCCGCCTCCCCTACTCCTTCGCCGGGGGCGCCTCGGCCCAAGCCCTCAAGATGGGGTACTAAGTCCGCCGGCCGCCTCCGCTGTAAGCTTCTCCTACCTCCGCCCGAGGAGAAAGAGCACGATGACCACGGCGAGGCCGAGGAGCAACAGGAGAAAAGCCCTTTTCCTTCTCGACGAGATGAAATCCTCGGCGGCAGTCGTATCCATGTAATGGGTTTCCGGGGCCCGGCCGGGCAGGAAAATGGCCTTGTCTTGCATGCTCCGGAAGATCCGGCTCGGCTTGATGCCGAGATCGGCGAGAGATCTCGCCCGCATGGGATCCGTCGCCTCGGCCCGCCGGAACCTCCTCATGTATTCGTTCTGCTTGATGATGATATAGGCGTCGCTCATCGAAATTCTCCTCCGGCTGCCGTCCCGGGTTTCCGGCCCTCATTATAACTTATGCTGCTCGAATCCTTCGTCAGCGCCCGAAGGCGCCGGCCGGGATCGGGGTCTTCTCGAATCCCGGCCCCCGCCACGATACCTCCAGGCCGAGTCCGCCGGCGCCCTGAAAATAGACGAGTTCGAAAGGATGCCAGCCCCCTTCGAGCGCGACCTCGGCCTTCTCCTCGGCCAGACCGTGGACGCCGTCGTTGACGATGATCTCTTTCCCAGCGACCGACAGCTTCGACCCGTCGTCCGAGCTGACGTAGAAGACATAGACGCCGGTTTCGGGGGCGTGGATAGACCCCTTGAACCTCAAAGCGAATTCGTCCTTGTCCTCGGCCGCCGCGAGGTCAGGCCGCGGGGCCGTCCCCGACCTCCCCGCCTTCAGCGCAGCAAAGTTCGGAAGCTTATCGAACCGGCCCTCGAAATACTCGTAGGCGAGTCCTTTTTTCGTGAGGGCCTTCGCCGAAGGGGGAACCGGTACGGTCGGCCTGAACGTCCGGCTCTCGACTAAGCTCGATACGCCGGACGGCCAGAAAGCACGCGCCTTGACGGTCGTCTCGCCCGAGATCATGAGCGGCCTCTCGTAAACGGGCGAATTCGGGCCCGGCTCCGAGCCGTCGAGCGTGTCTCGGATGGAGGCCCCGGCGCGAGCCGCGAGCTCGACCGCGAAAGACAGACCGACGAACTGCGTCTGATCGGCGACGAAGTACGGCGGCAGGTAGCCCCGGTTGAGCGCGGCGAACCGGGCCGGTTCGAGCTTGGTGATCTCGCGGTCGTAGGTCATGAGGCCGTTGACCTCGACCTCGCAGTCGGAGGTCTGAGTGTAGACCGCCGCCGCCAATCCCCGGTCGACGAGCGGATAGAGATTTTTGATGAGGTCGGTATAGCGGGCCTCATAGGATTTAATATCGTCGAAATTACGGTAGCCCCAGTTGCCCTCCTCCTGCCAGAGATGGCCGCGGAGGGGCAGCCCCAGGCCGCCGAATTCCCCGAGCACCGCGGCCCGGCGCTCCTCGACGGCCGGCATGGCCGGACCAGGGTAGCTGTGGATGTCGCTGACGTCCCCGGCGCCCTTGTCGGTCCAGCCGCTGGCGTTATTGACCAGGCGGGTCGGATCATGCCGTTTTGTCCAGGCGGTGATGCGCTCGGTATCGTACTGGCCCCAGCCTTCGTTGAACGGCACCCACATGACGATCGAGGGATGGTTCGAGAGTGCATCAATGATCGCCTTCCACTCCCCCTCCCACTGGGCGTCTCTCTGGGCCAGGACTTCCGCGGGGTGGGCCTCGCGCTCATACAAAGCGCTGGGCATATCTTGCCAGACGAGGACACCCAGCTTGTCGCACCAGTAATAGAGCCGGTCCGGTTCGACCTTGACATGCTTCCGGAGCATGTTCATGCCCAGGGCCTTGATCGTCTCCAGATCGTAACGAAGAGCGTCGTCCGTGGGCGCGGTGTAGAGGCCGTCGGGCCACCAGCCCTGGTCGAGAGGCCCGAATTGGAAGAGGGGCTTGTCGTTCAGGAAAAGCCTGAGATAGCCCTGATCATCTTTCGCCAGGGCGATTTTCCGCATCCCAGCATAGCTGGTAACTTCATCCAGAACCTTGCCGTCCTTCTTGAGAACCGCCTTGATATCGTAGAGGACGGGGTTATCGGGAGACCAGAGCTCCGGTTGGGGGATATCCACGGCCGCCGGGGCGCCCGCAGGCGCATCGGACGTAGCCATGACCGCCTGCCCCCGGCTGACCGTCACGGTCAAGGAAGTCCCTTCAGGATTCGCCAAGACCGTGGGTTCGAAAGTGAACCTCCCTCGATCGATGTCCGGCGTAATCTTCAGTTTCGCGAAATAGCTTTCCGGCACGGGCTCGATCCACACGGTCTGCCAGATGCCCGTCACCGCCGTGTAGAAAATGCCGTGGGGCTTCATGACCTGTTTTCCACGGGCGATCGGGCTGTTCGCCTCGTCGGTCGGATCGAGGACGCGCAGGACGATCTCCTGTTTCGTCCCGGCCGCGAGCGCGTCAGTGATGTCGTAGGTGAACGGGTCGTAGCCGCCGCGGTGTGTCCCCGCTTCGCGGCCGTTGATCCAGACCGTGCTCTCCCAATCCACGGCCCCGAAGTGAAGGAGAATCTTCCCGCCGCGCCACTTCTTAGGGACTGCGACCGTCCGGCGGTACCAGAGCTCCTTTGCCGCCCCGACCGGCTTGCCGACGCCGGAGAGCGCCGACTCGAGGGCGAAGGGCACCAGGATTTTCCCGTCCCAAGCCGCGGGTTGGCCCGCGTCTTTAGCCACGATCGCGTAGTCCCACAGCCCGTTGAGGTTGAGCCACTCTTCGCGAACCATCTGCGGCCGCGGGTATTCGGGAAGGATCAGGTCGGGCTTGACCGCGGCGGCCCAGCGGGTCATGATCCGGCCCTCGACGGGCTTCCATTTCGTAGCTGGTTGCGTTTTGCAAGCGACGAGAATGATGCCCAGGACGATGACGAAGACGATCATTGCGAGGAATTTCTTCATGGCGGTACTCCTGTCAGGGGATTAATAATTCACCCTGGTCCCCTATGTCAACACAAACAGTCTCGATGAAAGGGGACACGTACCGGAATTACATGTCCCCTTTTCCAAGGGCCGCACTGTTTAAAGAGGTTGAATTCAGGGGCCGCTTTTTATACAGTATTGTGTCCGAGTAAAGGAAGCCCAATGAGCACCCATGAGCCGCGCCATCCCCTGGAAACCCTTAATCCGAAAATCCGCGCCCGTTTTCCTATGATCGACCGGGATTCCCAGGGAAATCCGCGCGTCTATCTGAACACCGGGGCGGGAAGCCTGACCGTCGATACCGCTTCCGAAGCAGCTTTCGACGCCCAACGCAGGCTCAACCCTATGCCGGGCGTCGTCGCCGCAGGTGAAGCCGAGACGGCCGGACTCCACGAGCGCGTCCGCAGCCTTGCCGCCGATTTCCTGAACGCCGCAAGCGGCCGCGAAATAAGCTTCCATCCGTCGGCCACGGCCGCCCTGTTCAACCTCGCTTTCGCCCTGCGCGACGTTCTAAGACCCGATGATAACCTGGTCGTCACCGACCTCGACCACATGGCTAACATTTCGCCCTGGGAAGCCGTCTGGGGGCACGAGCACGGCCTCGATGTCAGGCGGGCCCGGGTCACGTCCGAAGGGACCCTGGACGTCTCCCACCTCCTTTCGCTTGTGGACGCTCGGACCGGTCTTCTGGCCATGACGTCCGCTTCCAACGGAACGGGCTCCCTTGTCCCCCTGCGCGAAACAATCGCCGCCGTCCGCGAAAAGGCCCCCCGCTGCCTCGTCGCCGTCGACGCCGTCCACCACGCCCCCCACGGCGTCATCGACGTCCGGGAGGCCGATTGCGATTTCCTCGTCTTCTCCGGCTACAAGGTCTTCGGCCCCATGCAGAGTGTCCTTTGGGGCAAGGCGGCCCTGCTCGAGAAGCTCCGTCCCTACCGCGTCGAGACGAACAAAAACGACCCCCCCTGGAAATTCGAGATGGGCATGCTGAACAACACGTCCCTCGCCGCTCTCGGAGCCGGCCTAGAGTACCTCCTCTGGCTGGCCGAACTCGCGGCCGGTCCGGCAGCCGCTTTCCCCGACAGGGCGTCGAAATTCCGTTCGGCCATGACCGCCATCGCCGAGTACGAAACAGGACTCACGTGCCGTGTCCTCGAAGGCTTCCGAAAGCTCGACGCCGCGCGTTTCAGATGCTTCGGCATCTCGGATCCGTCCCGCGCCGGCGAGCGCGTTCCGACCTTTGCTTTCGACGTCGCCGGCCTTGGCGCCACGGAAACAAAGAAGAGGCTCTGGGAGGATTCCGGAGTCCAAATCGCCGACGGCAACCACTATTCGGCCGCTGTCGTCCGCCACCTCGGCCGGCCGGAGGGAATTTGCCGGGCGAGCTTCGCCCACTACGACAATCCCGGTACGGTCGACCGCTTCCTCGAAGTCCTCGGCCGTCTGACGAAAAAATAGTATAGAATGGGACTTCCGAGAGGAAAAGAACCTAGATGAGAACACGTCTCTTGCTCGCCTGCCTCCTGGCCCTCGCTTCTTTCGCGGCCGCCTCGGCCGAAAACCCCGTCGTTCTCATCAAGACCGAGAAGGGCGACATCACGGTCGAGGTCGACCTCGCTCGGGCCCCCGTCACGGCGGCCAATTTCCTCCGCTACGTCGACGGGAAGCTCTACGACGGTTCCGTTTTCCACCGCACGGTGACCCTGATGAACCAACCGAACGACGCGGTGCGGATCGAGGTCATCCAGGGAGGTCAGTTGTCCGATGACAAAGGCTTTCCTCCGATCGCCCACGAAACGACCGCTACGACCGGGCTCAGGCACCTCGACGGCACGATTTCCATGGCCCGCGGGATTCCCGGAAGTGCCACGTCGAGCTTCTTTTTCTGTATCGGCCCCCAGCCCGAACTCGACCTCGGCGGCAAGAGAAACCCCGACGGACAGGGCTTCGCCGCGTTCGGCCGGGTCGTCGGCGGGATGGACGTCGTCAAGGCCGTCCACGTCCTGCCGGCCGAAGGGCAGTCGCTCAAGCCGCCGGTCAAGATCATCTCCGTCCGCAGGATCGATAGATAAACACGATTAAGGAGAAAGACCATGCGCAAGAATTCAAAAACGGCCGCCGTCCTCGGGCTCCTGCTCGTCGTTCTCATCGCCGGGCAGGCTTTCGCCCAGGACAAGATCGTCGGCAAAGTCCTCTACGACAAGCTCCGCCGCGAGGCGCGGACCCTGGTCAAGATGGAGGGCCAGCCGGGGCTTGCCTGGACGCCCGACGGCAAGGCCTCCTACATCTCCGAGGACGGGACCTTCAAGCGGGTCGACATCCTCACCGGCGAGAAAACGCCCCTCTTCGACGACGCCAAGCTCCTGGCGGCGGTGAACGCCATGACGGGCCGGCAGGAAGCCAAGCTCTTCTTCAACCGCTTCCAGTACCTGGACGAGGGGAAAAAGATCCAGTTTTCAGCCTTCAACAAAGTGTTCGTCTACAACCTCGCTTCCTCGAAGCTCTTCTTCTACGAGCCGGAATCGGCCATCGTCGGCGTCCGGGGTCGGGCCTACGGCGATATCCTCTCGCCCGACCTCAAGTACCGGGCCTATACCCGGAACTACAATCTCTACGTCAAGGACATGGACGGCAACGAGACGGCCCTGACGACGGACGGGACAGAAGACCTCCGCAACGCCTTCCCCGACTGGGTCTACCCCGAAGAGCTCGGGCAGTACCAGGCTTTCTGGTGGTCTCCCGACTCGAAGAAGATCGCCTTCATGCAGTTCGACGAGAAACCGGTCACCAAGTATCCGATCGTCCACGACGTCCAGCCCATCCCGCGCTTCGAACTCCTGGGCTATCCCAAGCCGGGCGGCAACAATCCGATCGTCCGGTTCTTCATCGCCGATATCGCCTCGAAAAAGCTGGTCCGCCTGGAAACGGGCGACGACCTCGACGTCTATCTCTACCGGGGACAATGGACGAACGACGGCAAGGAATTCACCTACCACCGCCTCAACCGCCTGCAGAACAAGCTCGAGCTCTTCGCCACCGACCCGGCCACCGGGAAGACGCGCCTCTTCCTCACCGACACGGACCCCTGCTACATCGACGAACAGACCGACCTCGTCTTCCTCAAGGACAACCTCCGGTTCCTGTGGACCTCGGAGCGGAGCGGCTGGCGCGAGATCTATCTCTATGACTTGACGGGCAAGCTCCTCAAGCAATTGACGAATGCCAAGCTTCCGGTCCGTTCGATCCAGGGCGTCGACGAGGCCCGCGGCTGGGTTTACTTCGGCGGCCTCGAAGCGAACGGCACCGAGAGCCACGCTTACAAGGTCAAGCTCGACGGCACCGCGTTCGCCAAGATGACCAAGGAACCCGGCTCCCATAACGTCGGCTTCTCCCCCAGCTTCGACTACTACACCGACGCCTTCTCGAGCTTCGACCAGCCCATGAAGTCGGCGCTCTACCAGTCCGACGGGAAAGAGGTCAAGGTCCTGGCCGCCGCCGTTCCGACCAAGGAATTTCTCGACCTCAAGCTGGTCAAGCCGGAGCGCTTCACCTTCAAGTCCGCCGACGGCAAGTACGACCTCGACGGGCTCGTCTATTTCCCGGCCCATTTCGACCCTAAGGACAAATACCCGCTCCTCCTCTCGGTCTACGGCGGGCCGGGCTCGAAGGGCGTCAACAACTCCTACAAGATGGCCGACGCCAACCAGGCCCTGGCCCAGCTCGGCTTCCTCGTCGCGGTCTGCGACTACCGGGGTGTTTCCGGACGGGGCAAGGCCTTCCAGAACCTCCACTACATGAAGCTCGGCCAGGTCGAGCTCGAGGACCACGTCGCCTTCGTCAAGGCCCTCGGTCAGCGGCCCTACGTGGACACGACGCGCGTGGGTGTTACCGGCCATTCCTACGGCGGCTATTTCACCTGCCTCGCCTTGCTCAAGGAGCCCGACGTCTTTCACGTCGGCGTCGCCGGCGCGCCCGTCACCGACTGGCGGAACTACGACTCGATCTACACGGAGCGCTACATGCGGCGGCCCCAGGACAACCCCGACGGCTACGAGAAAGGCTCCTGCCTGACCTACGCCAAGAACCTCAAGGGCAAGCTCTTCATCCACCACGGCGCCGTCGACGACAACGTCCACCCCGGCAACACCATCCAGCTCATCCAGGCCCTGCTCAAGGAAAACAAGAAGTTCGACATGATGATCTACCCCGAGCAGCAGCACGGCATCTCGTTCGCGCGCTACCCCGAATCCCGGGTCGAATATTTCATCGAGCACCTGAAGCCCGTCGTCAAGTAGGGCGGCCGTCATCCAAGGAGGAATATAATGGCCAAATTCGAAGGCGTAAAATGGGCCCCGCGGCAGATGCGCTATCTTCTCCCCGAGAAACAGTTCGACATCCTCGAGTCCGACGCCAAGGTCTACGCCGTGTCCCGTTCTATTTTCTATTCTTCGTTCCTCTGCTTCGAGGGCATCCGGTTTTTCTGTAAGAAGAATCCGGCCGGGCGGCTCGAAGTCAACTTCCTCAATTGGCACAAGAATCTGGAAAGGATGAGGCGAGGCATCGCGTTCAACCTGAGCCGGACCCAAGCTGACATCATCCCCACGGTCGAGGAGATGGAGAACATCATCGTTCACCAGTATTTCAAGGAGCCATCCATCCGGGCCTTCCTCGAGGAGATGGCCGGCCAGGAAGCCCAGGGTTACTTGAGGCCATTCACCGTGGACGAGGAGCAGTCGATGGGGGTCACCTTCCCGACCCAGCCGGCCATCCGGGCCCTCTTCTGCAGCTTCGACAACTACCTCGGCGAGCCGTTCACGGGCGTCGTCATCCCTCACCTGGTCCGGGCCACGGCCGCGAACAAGACCGGCTGGCTCAAGCTGGGTATCAACTACCTCATCAGCCTGAAGGCCATCGACGCCGCTAAGGACGTCGACCCGCAGGCTGCGGCCGCGCTCTTCCTCGACGACAAGACCTACCTCCCGCTCGAGGAACGGTGCATCACCGAGTGGGACTCCTCGTGCTGTCTCTTCGGCTTCCGTGACGGGACGGTGGTCAAGATCCCCGAGAGCGAGCTCATCCTGCCCTCGATCACGATCCAGGGCATGGTGACCATCCTAAGGGAGATGGACGTCAAGGTCGAGGAGCGGCACGTTACGTACGGCGAGCTCGTCCGGCGGGTCCGGTCTCAGGAGCTCGTCGTGGCCGCGAGCATCGGCACGGCCGGGATCATGAACCGCTGCCAGAAACTCCTCTGCGTGGACAAAAACAACGCGGTCACGGCCACCCATCTCCCCGACACGGGGCACCCGGTCTACAAGAAACTAGCCGAGGCCAAGGCCTATTACTGGAACATCTACAAGGAGAAGGCGAAGCTCCCGGCCGGGATGAACCTGTTCAAGTACGTGCTGTAGCCTACAAGCTCATGGCGATGAGCATCCAGAACTTGTCGCCGAGTTCCAGGTACTTCTGGATGGCGGCGCGGGCCGTATCGTTCGTGTACTTCGTCAGGTATTGTTCGACCGTGAACGGCTCCTTGTCCGGTGTCTTGCTGGCTAGGATCTCCTGAATCTTCTTCTCGAGGAGGGGCAGGTCGGCGAAGGCCTTGTTCTCGAATTCGGCAATGGTGTCGTCGATCGTCTTTCGGGTCATCCCCCACTTCAGGGTTGCCAGCCGGTTGGCCCGGCGGAAGGCCCAGGCCGCGGAATCGAGGCGAAACTGATGCTGGGCACAGATCTCGAAGCTCGGCGGCAGCTCCAGGGCGCCGGCGAAGATCGGAATGCGGGCGCTCATGGCCGGGTTGTCGAACGCGAACCAACAAATCGCCCCGACCGCGGGCGGAAGCCAGCCCCTGACCTGGATGACTGTGGCATAGGCGCAGCCCGAGATCGGGATCGTCCGCTGGGGCATGACCGTCCCGGGCTTCAAGCTGTTGACGAGGTTGATGATGTCGCGGGGCATCCAGGCGCTGGCGATCGGGCTCGGCGTCATCTGGGGCGCGGCCGGCGGAGCGGCGGGAGTCTCTCCGGGTTTCGGCCGCGGCTGGGGCCGTGCGACGAGCAGATTCTTGGTCATGTCGAGGTCGGTTCCCGAGTAGGGGTTGCGGTACATGGCCAGGACGTCGCGGACCGAGAGCTTCTTCTCGGGCTTGACCGAGAACGGCAGTTCCGCCATGTCCATGGTCATCTTGAGCGAGGGCGCCAGGGTGCTGAGGACGAAGAACTCGCGCGTCGAGAACGGCTTGCGGCCGTTGTAGGCTTCCCAGAACTTGAACGGCTTCCCGCTCTTGGGATCCCACCAGCTCATGTCCTGGGCCAGCTGGAAGACGTTGTCCGAGGCCATGTAATGGTCGGGGTCTTTCAGGTTGATCTCGGCGATGCGGGGGATGTTGGCCGAAATGCCGACATGGTCGTCGGGGATGCGGACGGCCGCCCAGACGGCGCCCTTCTCGAGCGGACCGGCGCCCATGATCTCGAAGTGCCAGACCTCCTTGCCGTCGGCGATGGTGATGCATTCCCCGTAGTCGCCGTAGCCATACTGCTTGACGAGCTCGCCGGCGAGTTTGATGGCCTCTCGAGCCGTCTTACAGCGCTCGAGGACGAGGCGCTCGATCTCCTCGATCATGAACATGCCCTCGTTGTTGACGAGCTCCCGCCGGCCGCCGATCGTCGTCTCACCGATGACCAGGCCGTACTCGTTCATGGCCGGGTAGGCCGTGTTCAGGAAGCGGTAGGTCTCCGAGACCTGAGGGATCTCGCCCGTCTGGATGATGCCGATAAGGTCCTTCGGCGTCTCCGTGTGCATCTTTCCGGAATAGATCTTGTTCATCGTCTTTTCCGGCCATTTCTGATGCGGGACGATGTTGACCCATTGACGGTAAGGACCGTCGCACGTGTGGCAAGTGATGACCGAACCGTCCACCGTGGCCAGGCGGCCGACCTGGATCGACGTACAGCTTTCGGGGTCGTCGACCCAAGCCTTGGCGGCCGCGCCGAGCGGGGCCTCGGGCTTCTGGGCCGAGACGAACGAAAAGATGGCGAGCAGGACGACCGAGAGGACGATCCCGCGGCCGACGATCTTCTTAAACCGGGGTTTATTCAAAGCTTGCCTCCTCTACGAATGGTTTCGGGAATATGAATGTATGCAATCCGCCGCACTCCTGTCAAGAAGAACCGGGACATGTACCTAGGGTACGTGTCCCGGTTCTTTAAAATTCCGGTGCTTTAAGGTTGGTTTCCCTCTTTCATAGCCGGCTTCCACACGCCCGATCACGGATCACGGGCCAGGCGTTTGACGAGGGCTTGATAGGCTTCCGCCGCGGTCATGGACGCCGTCACGGGGATCTCGACGATAAGAGCCCGCCGCTCGCGATAGTAAGAGACGAGCGGAAACGTCCGCTCGCGGAAGACGGCCAGCCGTTGTTCGACCTCCTCGAGCGTATCGTCGATTCTCGCGGACCTGTCCCCGCCTGGATCGAGCCGGATTCTCTCCCGGATCACGGCCGCGGGCGCCTCAAGCCGGATGACCCGCTCAACGGCGACGACCCCGGCCAGATCTTCGGCCTGTCTCCTGTGCCGCGGCAGGCCGTTGAGGACGAGCAGAGAATCCGCAGTCAGGCAACGCTCCTGGGCAAACCGGTCCACGATCTTGACGATCATGGGCATGTCCTTGTCCTCGAAGAGGGCGCCCGTCGCGAGGGAGGTCCGGACGGACTCGAATTCCGTGGCCGTGAGGACGTTTGCCCCTTCCGGGGCAGCGGCCATCGTCCTGAGGTTCGCTCCGAAATCGAAATGGACGCACCGCCTGCCGAGAAATCCCCGCCGCTCGAGCTCATCGCCCAACGGCGTCTTTCCCGAGCCCGTCGGCCCTACGAGAAGCCACGACGGCCACGGCCGGCCGGCCAAGGTCAGGCGCCTCCGCCCGGAGCGTCCGGGTCGTCCGTTTCTCCCACCGTCAGGTAATGGAAGGCCCGGTCGATGTCGCGGTGGCTGGCGACCAGAACCAAAGTGTCCTGTGCCTTGATCTCGAAGTCCGCTCCCGGGCTGGTGAAGGATTCTTCGCCCCTGATCACGGCGATCACGGTCGCCCCTGTCCGGCCCCTGAGGTCAATGGTGCCGAGCGTCTTGCCGACAGGCCAGGCATCCTTGCCCACGAAGTATGTCTCGGCCGTCCCCGCGGCGAGGAGGTCGGCGATCCTCTCGGTCACGGGCCGGATCGCGCTGCAAGCTCCCCGCAGCATCCCGTAGCATTCGCCACGGAGCACCTTGACCTGGGCGTCGATGATGTTCCGCGGCACGTGGTATTTTTCGAGGACCCGGATGAAGATCTCGATGGACGTCTCGAACTCCTCGGGGATGACGTCGCCGGCCCCGAGACCGAGCAGGCCGTCGATCTCCGAGGCATAACGGGTCCGGACGATGATGAAGATGTCCGGGTTGAGCTCCCGGACCGCTTTGACACCCCGCCGCGTCATCAGCGGGTCGGAGATGGCGAAGACGATGCCCTTGGCCCGGCGCACCCCGGCTTCCACGAGAATTACCCGGCTGGAGACATCGCCGAAGATGATGGGCTCCCCCTCCGCCGCTGCGGACCTGACGGTGACCGGGTTGAGCTCGAGGACGACGTAGCCGATACCGGCCTCCTTGAGGACGTGGGCGAGGTTCTTGCCGTTGAGGCCGTATCCGGCGATGATGACGTGGTCCTTAAGGTCCCGGCCGGACTTCCCGCCGGCGGCGACGATCCTCCTCTTCCATCGCAGCGCCCGCTCGCTCCGGTCGGCCAGGGCCGGCGATATCTGGATGAGGAGCGGCGTCGCTAGCATGGTCAGGATGGACGAGGCGATGAAGGCCTGGAAGATGTCGTCCGCGAGAAGGCCGTTGACCCGGCCGACTCCGGCCAGGACGAAGGAAAATTCCCCGATCTGGGCCATAGCCAGCCCCGTCATCAGGGCGATCCGCGGCCCGTACCCCAAAGCGGACACGGTCAGAACCACGACGACGGCCTTGAGCAGGAGGATGGACGCGACCAGGGCGAGCACGGTGAACTTGAACTTCCAGACCGCCCCCGTGTCGAGGAGCATCCCGACGGAAATGAAGAACAGGCTGTTGAAGACGTCCTTGAAGGGCAGGATGTCGGAAACGACCTGGTGGCTGTAGTCGGATTCGGCCAGGATGACCCCGGCCAGGAAGGCGCCGAGGGCGAGCGACAGTCCGAGCGTTGACGTCAGCAGGGCCATCCCTAGGCAGATAAAGAGCGTGGCGATGAGGAAGACCTCGCGGATGCGCGTCCGGACGACGAGGTGGAGGACCCGGGGCATGAGGAACCGGGCAACGGCGAAGACGGCGGCGATCGCGGCCGCGCTCAAACCGAAGCGCAGGGCGATGGCCCCGGCCGAAACACCGCCGGCATTGGCCAGGACGGGCACGAGGGCGATCATGGGCACGATGGCGATGTCCTGGAAGATCAGGATGCCGAGGGAGATCCGGCCCTGGGGCGCGTCGGTCTCGCCACGGTCGGCCTGGATCTTCAGCACGAGGGCGGTGCTGCTCAGCGAGACGAGAAAGCCGTAGAAGAGGGCTTCCCGGAAGCCAGCCCCAAAAATGGCGACGATGAGGCCGACGCAGGCCGCCGTCGTCAACAAGACCTGGAGCCCGCCCCCCGCCCAGAAATTTCTCTGTATCCGCTTGAGCCGGGCCGGCTCGAATTCGAGGCCGATGGTGAACAGGAGCATGACGACGCCGATCTCGGCCAGGATGTTGACGGTCCCGGTGTTCTTGATCAGGGACAGGCCGCCCGGTCCAATGAGAACGCCGGTCAGGAGGAAACCGACGACGGATGGCAGTTTCAGCTTGTGGGAGAGGTAGATGATGAGGACGGACGCCGCCAGGACGATGACGAGTTCTTCGAGGGCAAATAGGTCCATGGTTCGGGCTCGCTTCCTTCGAGCTTATAACATGGAAAATCGAGGTCGGTCAACCGGGCCATCCCCCCGGGAGGCTAGCCCCGAGGGCGATATTTCACCCCTGAGAACCCCCTGGGAGATGATGGACCCTTGGAGCGGGCGGATTATATTGGAAGGCGACCGATACACTTCTTGGAGGCTTACATGAAAAAACTTATGATCGTGTCTTTGGCCGTCCTGTTCGTGGCGGCGCTCGTCCCCCAGAACCTCGCCGCTGGCGTGGGTATCAAGGGGGGATTCAATTTCTCCAATATCTCCTTTAAACCCGCTGAGCAGTTTCCCGAGATGCCCGATTTTCAGGACATGAGAGGGCTGACCGGCGGTCTGTTCTTCTCCCTGAACCTGGGCTTCATCGGCATCCAGCCGGAGATCCTGTATTCCCGGCGCGGAATGATGTATGAACTCGATACGGAGAACAAGCTCGAGTACATGGCCGATTACATCGAGGGCCTGGTTCTCGTCAAGCTCAGCATCCTGCCCGTCGGCCCGATCCGCCCCGTCATCTTCGGCGGACCCTCGTACGGCTACCTCCTGAAAGCCACGGGGCGCATGACGACCCCGGAAGGGACGGAAGTCGCGGATGTGGCCGACATGTTCGAAAAGACCGAATGGGCCGCCGTATTCGGGGCAGGCCTGGACTTCAAACTCGCGGGGATCCTCTTGACGGTGGACGGCCGCTACCACATGGGTCTGACAAACATTTCGACGGAAGTCGAAGTTGGTCAGACGGTCAAGAACAAGGGCTTCTCCGTCCTGGTCGGCATCGGTTTCTAATCCGCCAAGCTCGTTTTTCCATTACCTCCTGTGCCTCACCCCCCGCGGGGTGAGGCTTTTTTTGCCCCGCGGCGCCTTCTTTGCCAAATGGCCCCCCGTTGGTTTATGCTGTCCGGAGAACGGAGGGACACATGAAGACGATCAAGGTCGGGCTCATCGGGACGGGCTATATCGGCATGGTCCACCTGGAGATGCTCAGGCGCCTCGGCGGCGTCGAGGTCGCGGCCGTCGCAGACACGAACGCGGACTTGGCCAAGGTCGCGGCGGAAAAGTTCGGGATCTCCCGGGTCTATGAAAGCGCCGACGAACTGATCGCCGATCCGGTGATAGATGTCGTCCATAACTGCGCCCCGAACAACGTCCATTTCGACATCAACGCCAAAGCCATTCGGGCCGGAAAAGAGGTGCTGTCCGAGAAACCGCTGGCCCTCGATTCCCGGGAATCCGCGGAGCTTCTGGCGCTGGCCGAAAAGCATAAGACCCTGACCGCGATCAACTTCTGCTACCGCTATTATCCCGTCGTCCAGGAGGCGGCGGCAAGAGCGCAACGGGGCGATTTGGGGGACGTCCGGGCCTTTGTCGGGCACTTCCTCCAGGACTGGCTCTTCTTCGAGACGGACTACTCCTGGCGCCTGGACCCCAAGGTCGCGGGGAAAGCCAACGTCGTCGCCGACCTTGGGAGCCACTGGTGCGACCTCGTCCAGTTCATCACCGGGCAGAAGATCGTCGAGGTCATGGCCGAGCTCCACACTTGCCTGCCCAAGCGCCGCAAGCCGAAGGCGGGCTCCCTGTCGTTCGGGGCCGGGGAGGCCGGTGAATCCGAGGAGGTCGACATCAAGCTCGACGATTACGCCTCTCTGTTTCTCAAGCTCGAAAACGGAGCCCGGGGGAATTTCACGACCTGCCAGGCGGCGGCCGGCCGCAAGGTCGACATCGAGCTCCAGGTCTTCGGCTCGAAGGAATCCTACGCTTGGAGCCACGTCCACCCTAACGCCCTATGGATCGGCCACCGGGAAAAGGCCAATGAGATTTTCTACGAGTCCTCGCTCCAGCAAGCCGAGGGAACGCGGAAATACGCCGCCCTGCCCACCGGTCATCCCATGGGCTACCACGACGCCGTGTTCAACCTCTTCCGGGATTACTACGAAGCCGTGGCGGCGAAGCGGGCGGGAAAACCATACCGCGCGACCTTCCCCGATTTCCGGACCGGCCACGAGATGATGTGCGTTATCGACGCCGCCGTCGAATCGAACAAATCCGGCCGGTGGGTCAAGGTCGGGAAATAGTGGAAAAGTATTCGCTGGTCGTGATCGGTGGCGGGCCGGCCGGACTCTTCTGCGCCTTGAGGGCAGCGGGAAACGGACGAAAAATTCTGATCGTGGAAAAAAAGCCCCACCCGGGCCGGAAGCTCCTCCTTTCCGGTTTGGGGCAGTGCAATATCACCCATGAAGAGGAAATCGGATCATTTCTTGCCCATTATGGAGAGAACGGCCGGTTTCTCAAACCCGCCCTGATGAATTTCCAAAATCGGGAGTTGATCTCGTTCTTCACCGAACGGGGGCTGCCTCTCGAGACGGAGCCCGGCGGAAAAGTGTTTCCCCTGTCCCGGAAGGCATCCGAGATTTTGGATATTCTGGTCAAGGAATGTACGGCCGCCCATGTGGAGATTCGATGCGGGGACCCGGTCCTCGAAGTCTCCGTCCGGGACGAAGGATTTTCGATCCGGACAGAACAAAGGACGTATCGCGCCGATCAGTTGGCTATAGCGACCGGAGGCATCACCTATCCGGCCACGGGCTCGACGGGAGACGGGTATGTTTTCGCTCGAAGCCTGGGGCATAGCGTGACGGAAGTGAGCCCGGCGCTGGCCGCGGTGACCATCGAGGACTACCGATTCTCGGACCTGGCCGGGATTTCTTTTGCGGACGTCATCATCTCTCTTGCCCGCCCCGGCAAAAAGATAAGGCGGCACACCGGAGACTTGCTTCTGACCCATACCGGGTTATCCGGGCCGGGGATCCTCGATTTTTCGCGGTTTATCCGCCCGGGCGATACTCTTAGGATATCTTTCCTCCCGAGTATCGAACATCAGAAAGTGAAAGAGACCCTGCTGAACCGCATTTCCGCCGCCGGAAATGCGCGGGTCAGGACGGTCCTGACGGCTTATGATCTGCCGGAACGGTTCGTCAACAAACTCCTGACTCTGGCCGGGATAGAACAAGATCTGACCGGGGCCCATCTCTCCAGGAAAGGCCGCTCCGCTCTTATCGAGCTCCTGACCGGATGCCCGTTCGTGGTCGGCCGACTCGGGGGAATTCAGGAGGCCATGGTGACCCGCGGCGGGGTATCGCTGGTCGAGATCGATCCGAAGACGATGGAATCCAGGCTCGTTCCCGGCCTCTTCTTCGTCGGCGAGGTCCTGGACATCGACGGGGATACCGGCGGATACAATCTGCAGGCCGCGTTCTCAACCGCGGCCCTGGCCGCCCGAAGGATCTCCGGTGTTGACGTTGCTATAAAATCAGGTTTGGCCTTATAATTGTCAAATATCGTTGAAGAAGGAGGAGTTAGCATGAAACTCTGTTTCTGTCGGTTCTTGTTGGCTGCAGCCGTCGTTGTTTTGGCCGTATTCTGGTGGCCGGCCACATGGGCTAAATGGGTGATCGTCGCCGCAGCTGCGATCCTGGCTATCATGAGCCTGTTCTACCAGACATGCTGCTGTCGAGGCATGAAGAAAGCTGAAGCAGGAGCCGAGAAAGCCTAGGCTCGAAAACTACGCTCGCTGAATTCTTCATTCGCCAGGGGAGAGATTTATCCCGTCTTTAGAAAATCCATTTCTCCGAGCCGAGACCTGCAAGTCATTGATTAGTTGAGATAACAGAGGGGAAAAAGAGAAGCGCGCCCGGGGTGACTCGAACACCCGACCTGCTGATTCGGATTCGCGATTGACAAAACGCCTCCTCGTTCCTATTATATAAACGGAAGGGGTAATCTTTAAGAAAAGGAGAAAGGACTTGAAGAAGTCCAAAGGGAGGATGTCTGTGTTGGCTCTTTGCCTGCTCGCCGCATCCTGCCAGAGTCCGGTTACCCCGTCGCTCCCCCT
>JADBLN010000102.1:167985-192061 GCA_014894455.1 Acidobacteriota bacterium
CTCTTTGCCTGCTCGCCGCATCCTGCCAGAGTCCGGTTACCCCGTCGCTCCCCCTGAATGATCTGCTCACGGCGCCTCTGGCGGTTGAAATCAACGGCCGCCAATTCACGCTGGAGACTTTTATTTGGCGCGATTTTATGCCGGGGGACAATTCCGGCGGTTCCCTGCTTATCGCGGCCGCCTATCTTACGGCCGTCGACGGCCAGCCCTTCCCGGCTGAAATCGATGGCAACCGCATATGGGTGGTCAACGGTGAAGAGGTATGGGAGACAACTTTCACGGGTGAGGTAAGACCTCGAGATTCCGTACGCCTCTACCAGCTCCAAAAGACCGCGTACGGCGGCCCAAGGTGGGATGTCGGGGCTCAGGTGGAGGTCGTCGTCAGAGTCACGGCGTCGACGTCGGCCCCCTGTCTCCTCAGGGCTACGAAGCAGGTGATCAACCGGACCGATTAAAAAAGCTGTCCGGGTTTATTCACCCGGCCGGATCTCTACCCCTTGCGTCTTGGTCCGGATCAGCGGGATATTCCGGAAGGTGGCGGTCGCTCCCCGTTATGAGATAGACGCTGTGGTTAAGCGGAAATAGGCCTCAACACGACAAAAAGACGACACCCCCCCGGGACGGTCACGGTCAGAGCGCCCGCGGTCCCCTCAGCAAGTATCAAAAACCGCGAGAATTAAAGGAAGCGCGCCCGGGGTGACTCGAACACCCGACCTGCTGATTCGTAGTCAGACGCTCTATCCAACTGAGCTACGGGCGCGCAGGACGGAAAAGAGGCCATAATATAGCGTATCGGGCGGTATTTTGCAACGAGTGCCCGTCGGAATTCGGGGGCGCATACCGTAAAACGGGGACACGTACCGGAAGTACATGTCCCCTTTCGCATGCATACCGTAAAACGGGGACACGTACCGGAAGTACATGTCCCCTTTCGCATGTCCCCTTTCGCATGCATCCCGCAATACGGGGACACACCCTAAAGGGCCTTTACCAGGCCCTTTAGGACATGTCCCCTGATCCCCGGACCAAATATCGGCCAAGTTAGTTGATCTTGAGGACGGCGGCGCCGAGGACCAGGGCCTTCATCGTCCCGGAGCCCCCTTGCCTTTGGCCATCTTGCCCTTGATGCGGGCGATCCGTTTCTCGAAATCCTTGTCCGCCGCTAACGACTTGCTTTTGGACAGGGCCAAGCCCTCCGTCGCGAGACGGATGGCCTCTCCGTAGTCCTTGGCCGTATGCTCGAAGTACATGGAGAGCTCGCGAAAGCAATCGACCTCGTCGCCCGCGGTCATCTGCTGCCAGAAGGCCAGCGCTTTTTCCCAGTCCTTGTTCTTCTTGAAATGGTGGGAGAGTTTCTTCCGGGCATGGTGGGTAACTTCGGCCGTGAGGCCTCGCCCCCCGGCCAGGGCCTTCTCGAAGAGGGCCGCCGAGGTCGTGGTGTCGCCCGCCCTCTCGAAAAGCCGGGCCACCCCGTAGAGGTCCATGGCGTCGGCCTCTCCCCCCTCCGCGGCTTCGCGGTTCTTTTCGACGAGGACGGCCCCGGCCACAACGACCCCCAGGAGCGAAAGCAGGTCCTCCTGGTTGTGGTAGAGGATGGGGTCGATGAGCGAAAAATCGCCGTTGCGGATGTACTGGAAATAACGGAGCGGGATCTCCGCCCCCGGAATGTCCTCGGACCGCTCGGCCTGGACGATCTGCTGGGCCAGGTTGAAGAGCCGGCAACTGTCATACTTGTGCTTCCACAGGCTCCTGGCCGAGAAGAGAAAGTCGAGGTGAGGCAGGCCCCGGAGCGGGCAGGGCGTCCGGTGCATGGCGAACCGCGTCTCGACGAGCGGCATATCGAAGGCCTTGCCGTTGTAGGTGACGATGGACTTGAAATCCATGTCGCGGATGAACTGGGTGAGCTCGCGGACGAGGCGATCCTCCTCGGCCATCTCGCTCAGAAAGAACTGGGTCACCTTGAAGCGCTCGTCGCGGTAGTAGCCCAAGCCGACGAGGAACGGGACCGTGCCCGTCCCGCCGGCGAGACCGGTCGTCTCGAGGTCGAGGAAGACGGCCGACGAAAGGTCGAGTGCCTCGAACTCCCGGTCGCGGCTGAGGAAGCCGAGGATATTGCCCGGGATCTGAAGGCCCATCGAGATGGGGATCTGGCCGTAGCAGGCGCCGAGCATGTAGGAGTTCTCGAAGATCTGGACCGGTTCGCGGCGCTTCTTCTCGACGGGCCGCGGCTCATGCCCGCCGGCCAGGCCCTGTCCCTTGTCGGTCAGGGTGATCAGGCGCTCGAGCTTTTGCTTGACCGTCAGGCCGGCGTCCTCGTCGATCGTCTCCCACGTCGTCTGGATTTTCTGGGCGCGGTTCCGGGCTTCCCGCTCGCGCCTCAACTGCTTGAGCTTGTCCTCGAGATCCATTTGTCCTCTTCGCGGCCGGTCGTGATCGTCGGCTAATATATTAAGCCAAACGGAGGCGCTTGGCAAAAAATTCAGGGCTTGAAAACGGCCGCCGTTCAGAATATATAAAGAACGCGAGTCTAGAGAATGCCGCGAACAACGAACCCAGCCCATTTCCTGGCCTTCGATTTGGGGGCCGAAAGCGGCCGGGCCGTCCTCGGGACGCTCGACGGCCGCCGGCTCTCCGTCCACGAGGTCCGCCGCTTCCCCAACACTCCGCTTTCTCTCTCCGGACACATCCACTGGAACGTCTACGCCCTTTTCGACGAGATGAAAACGGCCATGCGGGAAGGGGCGGCCGCCATGGGCGCCAGACCGGAGAGCGTCGGCGTCGATACCTGGGGGGTCGACTTCGGGTTGCTGGCCCGGGACGGGAGTCTTCTCGGCCTGCCTTTCTGCTACCGCGACCAGAGGAACATCGGGGCCATGGAGGATTATTTCAAGCTCGTGCCACGCTCGACCCTCTACGAGGCGACGGGCATCCAGTTCATGCCTTTCAACACCCTTTTCCAGGTCTACGCCATGGTCCGCGAGAGGTCGCCCCTGCTCGACGCCGCCGCCGACCTCCTGTTCATGCCCGACCTCTTCAATTTCCTGCTCACCGGCAAAAAAACGGCCGAGTTCACGGTCGCCACGACCTCTCAGATCCTGGACCCCAGGACCAAGGCCTGGATCCCCGGCCTCTTCCAGGCGATGGGGCTGTCGAAGAAGATCCTCCAGAATATCATCGAGCCGGGGACGGTCCTCGGGCCGCTCACCGAAGAAGTTGCCCGGGATACCGGGTTCTTCGGGGTCCCCGTCGTCGCCACCGCCGGCCACGACACGGCGGCGGCCGTCGCGGCAGTCCCGGCCGAGGGCCGCAACTGGGCTTACATCTCGTCGGGGACCTGGTCCCTCGTCGGCGTCGAAGAGAACGCGCCGGTCATCTCCGCAAAATCGCTGGAATCGAACTTCACCAACGAGGGCGGCGTCGGCGGGACCATCCGCTTCCTCAAGAACGTCGCCGGCCTCTGGCTCGTCCAAGGCTGCCGCAAAGCCTGGGCCAAGGACGGCCTGCTTTCCTACAAGGAGCTCGTCAAGGCGGCGGCCGACGCCCCGGACTTTGCCGCCTTCATCGATCCCGACAGCCCGGACTTCCTCAACCCGCCGGACATGCCCGAAGCCTTAACCGACTACTGCCGCAGGACCGGCCAGAAAGCGCCTGAATCGAGGGCGGCCATGGTCCGCTCTCTTTTCGAGAGCCTGGCCCTCAAGTATCGCACCGTCATCGACCAGCTCCGCCTCGTCCTCGGCCACCCCATCGAAAAGATCCACGTCATCGGCGGCGGCTCGCGCAACGAGCTCCTCTGTCAGTTCACGGCAGACGCGACGGGCCTCCCCGTCGTCGCCGGCCCGGCCGAGGCGACGGCCGTCGGCAACATCCTCGTCCAGGCCATGGCCATGGGCCGCGTTTCTTCTCCCGCGGAAATAAGGGCCATCATCCGCGAATCCTTCGAGCTTCGGACCTACGAGCCCGCGTCGACGGCCGCCTGGGACGCGGCGTATGTTCGCTTCCGCGAAATCCTCAAGACTTGACAGGCCATGGAACTGAGACTATAACCATGACGTTTCTTCGCGGAGGGTTGAGAATGGATTCGACGACTATCGAAAAGACCTATGCTTCGGCACGGGATCGGTACGCCCAATTGGGCGTCGACACGGACAAAGCCCTGGCCCGCCTTCAGGCAATCTCCATTTCGCTCCACTGCTGGCAGGGCGACGACGTCGGCGGCTTCGAGAAAAACGCCGGAGGGCTGGCAGGAAGCGGCCTGCAGGTCACGGGCGCCTACCCGGGCAAGGCCCGCACCGTCGACGAACTCAGGGCTGACATGGCCCAGGCTTTCGCCCTCCTCCCCGGCCGCCACCGGGTCAACCTCCATGCCATGTACGGTGAATTCGGCGGGAAAACCGTCGACCGCAACGAGATCGAGCCCGAGCACTTCCGCGGCTGGGAGGAATGGGCCCGCCGCCTCAACCTGAAAACCGACTTCAACGCCACGTGTTTCGCCCATCCCAAGGCCGTCTCCGGACTCACCCTCAGCAGTAAGGAGAACGGCATCCGTAAGTTCTGGGTGGACCACGTCAAGTGCTGCCGGAAGATCGCCGCCTCCATCGGCCGCGAGCAGCAAACCCCCTGTCTCCACAACCTCTGGATCCCCGACGGGTCGAAGGACGTCCCGACCGACCGCTGGGGGGCCCGGGCCATGCTCCTCAAATCTCTCGACGAGATCTTCGAGGTCGAGTACAGCCCCCAGCAGATGAAGGATTCCCTCGAAAGCAAGCTCTTCGGCATCGGCAGCGAGTCGTTCGTCGTCGGCTCGCACGAATTCTACATGGGCTACGCCTTCACCCGGGGGAAGATCATCTGCCTCGACCTCGGCCACTTCCATCCGACCGAATCCGTGGCCGACAAGATCTCGGCGATCCTCCCCTTCTCCGGGGAGATCCTGCTCCACGTCAGCCGCGGCGTCCGCTGGGACAGCGACCATGTCGTCATCCTCAACGACGAAGTCCGCGAGCTGGCCGCCGAAATCGTCCGCAGCCGGGCTCTCGACCGGATCCACATCGCCCTCGATTACTTCGACGCCAGCTTCAATCGCGTCGGGGCCTGGGTCCTGGGGGCCCGTTCCCTGCTCAAGGGGCTCCTCATCGCCCTGCTCGAACCCCAGGAGAAGGTCAAGGAGCTTGACGCCGGACTCAAAACCCTCGCCCGCCTCTCCCTTCTCGAGGAGCTCAAGTCCCTGCCGTTCGGCGCGATCTGGGACTACCATTGCCTCCGGGCCGGCGTCCCGCCGGCCGACGAGTGGCTTCGAGAGGTCGAGGCCTACGAGCGTCTGGTCCTCAGCAAGCGCTGACGGGCCCAGCCCGCCTAACTCCGTCGCCCGCCGAGAAGGCGGGTCCGACGGCGGGAGTTTTATGTTGACGAACTCTCGGATTTGTTTAAACTGAGGAGTTAGAGGGTTTCCCGTAGGAGGAAAATGACCATGTCCCCCTTCGATGGCGTCCAGCCGGCCGGCCCCGCGGCAGGCGCCGTGGTCGACACGGCTCGCGTCGAAAAGGCCCGGGACCTCCTGCATTACCTGGCCAACACCGTCTCGGCCATGAAGATCTTCCCCTCCGAGCACGCCACGGTCAAGAACTTCGTCGACTTGCTCACCCAGAAGTTCACGGATTTCCTGGCCGCCGACCAAAAGCTGCAGGTCGGCATCGAGGAATACTCCTTCACCTTCGAGGGCAAGCCCGTTTTTTCCGATGAGCTGACCATCAAGAGCCTGCCCTTCTTCTTTTTCAGGGACGGCCTTCAGATCTTCTTCTTCTACCAGGGGTTGGACCGGCAGGAGATCCTGGAATTCCTCGAGCTGATCACGGCGGAAGCCCAGAAGCCGGCCGAGGACAGCGACATCGTCGCCGCCCTCTGGGAGCGCGACTTCCCGAATATCCAGTACTACGCCCCGGACGAGTTCCTCGAGAACCGCATCCTGGCCGAGAGCAGCGACTCGCAGGTCCGCCAGGAGCTACCCGAACTGCCCGAGGACTTCGCCCACGAGACGATCGAAGTCCGGATCGATTCTTCGAAATTTTCCCAGGGCAAGATCGAGCTGACATCTGAAGACCAGGAAGAGGTCCAGAAAGGTCATGCCCGGGCTGAACGGGATGACGTCCCGGACGGGACCACGGCGGCCGCAGAGGGCGCCGGCCCGGAGACGCCCGCCGAGAAAGACGCCGGGGGGAAAAGCCCCGCGGCGACCATGGACCCGACACTGACCGAAGACGAGCTCCATTCCCTGGAAACCATGGTCCGCGTCAACCGAACGATCTCCCCCGAGGAGGAGTACATCAATCTGATGCTGGAGATCATCTTCCTCGAGGAAAACATGGGCAGCTGCCAGGCCAGCCTCGACACGCTCCTGGAATACCATTTCGACCAGCTCCAGCGCGGCAATTTCCACGTGGCCATGCTCATCATCCATAAAACCCACGAGCTCGGGCAACACCTGGACGAGACGCCCGAAAAAGCCGCGCTCCTCACATCATTCCGCAAACGGATGGTCAGCCCCAAGACCGTCGAGGCGGTCCAGACCCTTCTGGCCAAGAAAAAAGCCATGGACTGGGAGTCCCTGCTGGGCTTCTTCGGACTGCTCGGGCCCCCGGCCCTCAGCCTCGCGGCGGACCTCTTCGACATCGTCCCCGGCGGCGAAGCCAGGCACAAGATCCTCGGCTTCATCGCCGACGTCGGGACCCCCAACCCGGGACTCCTGCCGAGCCTCGCCGACAACGCCAGGCCCGACCTGGCCCGCGAGATCATCGGCATCCTGTCCCGGATCCCCGAGAACCGGGGCATCCCTCACCTCTCGGCCTTCCTGAGCTTCCAGAACAAGGAGGTCAAGATCGAAGCCATCCACGCCCTGGGCCGGACCCAGGGCGAGATGGCCAACAGGATCCTTCTCGGCTTCCTGAAGGACCCGGACGAGGAGGTCAGGATCCAGGCGGCCATGAAGCTCAATCCTACTGAGGGGGGGTCGCGCATCCAACAACTCGTGCGCGAGGCTTCGGCGCGCGAGTTCCTGGAAAAAAGCCTCAAAGAAAAAGAGGCCATCCTGTCATTCCTGGGCCGGACCCGGTCCCTCGAGGCGTTCGAATTCCTGCGCCGGACGCTCGAACGGGCGCCCCTGTTCACCTCGAAGCGGGTCCGGGAGATGCGCCTGGCCGCCGTCGTCGGACTGGAAAACATGGGGACCGAGGAGGCTCTGGGCATCCTCCAGAAGGGGGCGATCGGACGGACGAAAAAAGTCCGGGAGGCCTGCACGGCGGCGCTCGTCCGATTGCCGCCAGCGGGCGGGGCGAAAAAAGAGTAGGGGACGCGGATGGGCGAGAAAGACATCACGATACCGGCGTCCGGAGCGCGGACCGCTCCGCCGCGGGGGGCCGAGTCCAAGGCCTTCCAGAAAACCGGCGTCGACCTCCTCATCCGCTTCCACATCGTCGATAAGATCGCCAAGATCTACGACACCAAGAACGACGCCTTCCAGGAGCAGGGTAAGCTCCTGTTCGAGTCCCTGACGGCTAAGCTGAAGGAGAAAGACGAGGCGTCCTTCCGCGTCCGTCACGGCGCCCTGCTCCTCAACGGAGTGCGCCTAAAGTTCAGCGTGGGGACCTACGGCATTTTCAAGTCCGTCCTGGAGGAGCTCCGGACGCGGGATGTCGAGGCCCTCACGTTCCTTCCCGGACTCGGTCTGGACGAGCTCTGCCGCTTCATGTCCCTCTTCGCCAAGCGGGACAAGAAAGACGAGGCGGTCTACGCTCAGCTCGTGGCCGACCTCGACGCCGCGGGGGTGGAGCACGTCGAGCTCGAGAAGATCTCGGCCGAGGAGATCGCCCAGGGGCTCCACAAGAACACGGCCCGGATGTTCTTCCTCAGCATCGTCCACCTCAAGGAGTCCTTCGCCCGGGACCAGAGAAAGGAACCCATCAAGATCAACACGACCCGCCGGCTCATGCAATCGATCTACAACCATATCGTCGAGGACGAGGGCTTCGTCCACGGCCTGACGAACATCAAGAACCACGACGAGTACACGCTCAACCATTCAGTCAACGTCTGCTTGCTGGCCACCTCCCTGGGCCGCAGGCTCGGGCTGAGCCGGTCCGAGATCGTCGACCTGGGCATGGCCGCCTTCTTCCACGACCTCGGCAAGACCGATACCCCGCTCAACATCTTGAACAAACCGGGCAGGCTGACCGACGCGGAGCGGGTGGTCATGGAACAGCATCCCTTCCACGGCGCCGAGAAGCTCGTCCTGCTCAAGGAGTTCCGTCACCTCCCCCTCCGGGCCATCCACGTCGCTCTGGAGCACCACATCAAGGAGGACCTCTCCGGCTATCCGCGCTACTACAAGAAGGACGACATCAACCTCTTCAGCAAGATCGTCAAGGTCGTCGACGTCTTCGACGCCATCACCACGAAGCGGGTCTACCGGACGACGGACTTCACGAGGGCCGAAGCCATGAGCCTCATGCTCGAGCAGAGCGGCACCGAGTTCAACCCGGTCATCCTCAAGGCTTTCGTCAACATGATGGGCGTCTTCCCCATCGGCTCGCTCGTCGCCCTGACCTCGGGCGAGGTCGGCATCGTCCACGACATCAACCCGGACCCCAAGCTCCTCCTCCGCCCGTCCGTCAAGCTCATCACCGACGCCGAAGGCAACAAGGTCGACGGCGAGGTCGTGGACCTGGCCGAGCGCGTCCCGGAAACAGGCCGCTTCCGCAGGACGATCGCCGCTCCCCTCGACCCGGCCAAGTACGGGGTCGAGGTCGCCGACTACTTCCTGGCCCAGGCCCTATAAGGACTTGATGAGAGGTTCACCATGAAGCCCCGCCCGCAGGTTCGTCTGCGTTGCGAGTATCTCACAGAGCCGCTCGGCGTGGACACGCAGACGCCCCGCTTTTCGTGGCTCGTCGAAAGCCCGGCGCGGGGAGACCGTCAAAAGGCCTGCCAAGTCCTCGTTTCCTCGGCCCGCGAGCTTCTCCAGAGCGACATAGGCGACTTTTGGGACACGGGGATGATCGACGCGGAACAGACGCCGAGCCTCGAGTACCGCGGGGAAGCGCTCCTGAGCTGCGCCCGCTACTTTTGGAAGGTCCGCTGGTGGGACCGGGACGGAGCCGCCAGCCCCTGGAGCGAGCCGACTTCCTTCGTCACGGGATTCCTCTATGAAGGCGACTGGAAACCCAAGTGGATCGGTGCGCGTCAGGTCCGGGAGTTCCGATCCAAGGGGACGGTCCTGCTCGGCCATCCCGGCGCCGACGATACCCAGGCCTGCGCCGTCTACCTGAGGCGGGATTTCGCGCTCAAGAAAAAGGCCGCGTTGGCCATGATCTTCATCTCCGGGCTGGGGCACTACGAGCTGCGTTTGAACGGCGAAAAGGTTGGTTCGAGCGTTCTCGACCCCGGCTGGACGGACTACAAGAAAAAAGCTCTCTACGCCTCCTACGATGTGACCGCCCTCGTCCGGGACAAGAACGCAATCGGCGTCATCCTCGGAAACGGCCGTCACATCAGGAGCTACGGGTACGAAGCCCCCAAACTCACCTGCCGCATCGAGGTCGAGCATGAGAGCGGCGAGCGGACGATCCTCTTCTCGGACGAGAACTGGAAGACGTCTTCCGGTCCCCTCCAGGAAAACGGCCTGTATTTCGGCGAACGGCTGGATGCGCGCGTTCTCGTCGACGGCTGGGACAAGCCGGGTTTCGACGACTCGGCCTGGGACAGGGCCCTCACCGTCGCCGGCTATCCGCTCGTCTCCCAGATGATGCCGCCCATCCGGGTGACCGAACGGCTCGCTGCGAAATCCGTCAACCGTCTCCCCTCCGGCGCGTTCGTCTTCGACTTTGGGCAGAATTTTACCGGCTGGGTCCGCCTCCAAGTCGAGGGGCCGAAAGGCACCGAGGTCAAACTCCGGCACGCCGAGCTCCTCAACGACGACGGGACGCTCAACTTCGGGCCCAATGAAAACGCCGAGGCCACGGACGTCTACATCCTCAGAGGCAGCGGACCCGAAATCTACGAGCCGCGCTTCACCTACCATGGTTTCCGTTACGCCGAGATGACGGGATACCCGGGCGAGCCCGGGCCCGGCGCTCTCGAGGGATGTTTCGCCCACTCCGACGTCGAAAGAACCGGGACGTTCAACTGTTCGAACGAGCTCCTCAACCGCATCCATCGGAACATCGTCTGGGGCCAGCTCTCCAACCTCATGAGCATCCCGACCGACTGCCCCCAGCGGGACGAACGCCACGGTTGGCTCGGCGACGCCCACCTTTCGGCCGAGGAGGCCGTCTTCAACTTCAACATGGCGGCTTTTTACGCCAAATTCCTCGACGACATCCGGCTGGCCCAGAAGGAAGACGGGAGTCTGCCCGACGTCGTCCCCCCTTACCTCCCCCGCCTCTACCCCGCCGACCCGGCCTGGAGCTCGGCCTACCCGACGCTTGTCTGGCTTCTCTGGGAGCACTACGCGGACAGCCGGGTCGTCGCCAAGCACTACGCCACCCTTAAGAAATACATCGACTTCCTCGGCCGGAACGCCGACCAGCTGATCGTCCGGAAGCTCGGCAAGTACGGCGACTGGTGTCCGCCCGGAGGCATCGTCCCCAAGAAAACGCCGGTGGACTTGACCTCGACCTGGTACTTCTATCACGACGTCCTCATCGTCGCGCGCCTGGCCACGGTCCTCGGCCGCAACGAAGATGTCCTGCAGTACACGAAGCTCGCCGAGTCCATCGCGGCCGCTTTCAACGACACGTTCCTCGGCGAGACGCAGTACGCCGCGATCCGCGTCAGTCCTGTCGACAACTACCCCAACCAGACCTCCAACGCCCTGCCTCTTTACTTGAACATGGTCCCGGCCGAGAAAAAGGACAAGATCCTGGCCAGCCTCCTCCAGAGCGTCATCCGCCAGCAGGATTACCATGTCGACACGGGAATCCTGGGCACGCGCTACATCCTGGACGTCCTGACCGACAACGGCCAGGCCGAAGTCGCCTATCGCATGGCAACCCAGAAGAGCTACCCGGGTTGGGGTTACATGCTCGCCGAGGGCGCCACGACTCTCTGGGAAAGATGGGAGAAACTCACCGGCCACGCCATGAATTCCCAGAACCACATCATGCTGGGCAGCATCGACGCCTGGTTCTACCGGGTGATCGCCGGCCTGAGCCCGGTCCTCCCGGCCTGGAAGGCCGTCCGGGTCCGGCCGCACATCCTCGGCGACCTCACGTTCGCCGAAGCGAAGCTAGAAACCGTCGCCGGGATGGTCCGCTCGGCCTGGGACAAAGCCGCGGATTCGTTTTCCATGGAAGTTTCTATCCCGGTCGGCGCCGCCGGGGAGGTCCATGTCCCCCTGCTCTGGCACGGGGCCCACATCTTCGAATCGGGCAAACTCCTCTGGAGGGCGGGACGTGCCGTCGAATCCGTCCCCGAGGTCGTCCTGGCCCGGGAAGACGCCGGAGACGGCGGGAAACACGCCGTTTTCGAGATAGGAAGCGGCGACTACAGATTCGAGCTGAAGAAGAGCGGGTGAACGGATCCGGCCGCGTCAGTAGAGATATTTCTTGAAGAGTCGGGCCGTTTCCCCGTAGGCATCGATCGTCCGGTCGATATCCCTGTCGCCGTGCGCGACCGAGACAGAGCCGCCGCCGTGGACGGCGTTGACGCCGTTGACAAGCAGGGCGAGCTTCAGGATCTCCTCCCTCAAGGCGACATTCGTCAGCCGGTCATCGCAGATCTCCTCGGGGTTTTTGCAGGCCAAGCCCGCCTTGCGCGGGAAATGGACCATGAAGAGAGAGCTCCCCGTGACGACGTCGTTCCCGTAGCCCGTGCACCGGGCCGGAACGCCCGCGTCGGCGAAGACGCGCTCGATCCCCCGGCGAAGCCTCTCCCCCGAGCAGGCGAGCTTGGGGTAGATCGTCGAAGCGCCGCGGACGAGGTGGCCGAGCATGATCAACCCGGCTTTCATGTATTCCGAGTGCGCGGAGAACGTCCCCCCCTCGAAAAGGACTCTGCCGCCGGGGCCCCGGCCGCGCCCGCATCCTTCCATGACCTCACGGGAACCGACGACCGCGGACACGGCATGTCCCCCGCCGATGATCTTCCCGAAGGCCGTCAGGTCCGGCCTGACGCCGTAGAGCGTCTGGACGCCCGATGGGCAGAAGCGGAACCCGGAAATGATCTCGTCGAAGACGAGGAGGATGCCGTTTTTGGCGGTCAGTCGCCGGGCCAGCTCGAGGTACTCTTTCGAAGCCGGAAGGAAGCCGCCCACGCCGATGAACGGTTCGACGATGAAACAGGCGATCCGGTCGCCTTTTTCCTTGATGACCCTTTGGAGGTCGCCGCAGTCGTTGAACCGCGTCACCAGCGTCCGCCGAACGATGTCGTCGAGCAGGCCGGCCGACTCCCGGCCTTCGAAACCCACGTCGGCATGGTACTTGATGCCCTTGAGGAGATAGGGCGATGCGCCGTGCCAGCCGCCGCCGATCTTCAGGACGTGGTCCCGGCCCGTCAGCCCTTGGGCGAGCATGACGGCGTACATCGTGGCCAGCGTCCCGGAGGTGGTGAAACGGACCTTGGTATCCTTACCCCCGAGCTTTCGGACGAGCGTTTCGGCCAGCTCGATCTGGTGGCTGGCTTCGAAACCCGTGTGGAGGGCGCCGCGGCCGAGGCAGGCCGCGATCTCGCGGCGGATGAGCTTGGGGTTGTGGCCGAGGATGTTGGCGTAATGACCCTGCCAATAGTCGATGTAGGTGTTGCCGTCGACGTCCCGGACGACCGGCCCCTCGGCGGCCGCGGCGGAAAAGGGATAGGGCCGCCACAGCCGGTACGAATGGCTTCCCCCCTCGATCATGACCTTCTCGGCCCGGTGGAAGACCGCCCGGCTCTTGGCCGTTTTTTTTCTATACTCTTTGACCAGATGGCCGCGGAGCCTGTCCATTCCTGTCATGCGCCCTCTCTCTAGAGCATCAATTTAACAACGGCGGCGGGGCAAAGTCAAATTCTCCTGATTGACCGCCCCCCCCGGCTTGGGGTAGAATGATTGTTTCAAAGTTGAAAAAAGCCTGAGCATGGCCATCCCGAACCGCGAGAAAACAAACCGGGCCTGCGTCATCGGTCTGGACGGCGTCCCCTACGGCATGGTCGTCGAGCTGGCCCGCCGGGGCGTCATGTCGACGATGGCCCGGCTCATGGACCTCGGTCATCTTCACAAAATGAAGGCCAGCCTCCCCGAAATCTCGGCCGTGTCCTGGACGAACTTCATGACCGGGACCAATTCGGGGACCCACGGCATCTTCGGGTTCACCGACTTCAAGCCCCATTCCTACGACATCCGTTTCCCCAACTTCCTCGACCTCAAGGCGCCGACCCTCTGGGACAAGCTCGGCGCCAAGGGCAAGAGAAGCATCGTCATCAACCAGCCCTCGACCTACCCCGCCCGCAAGATCGAGGGCGTCCTCATCTCCGGCTTCGTTGCCCTCGAACTGGCCAAGGCGGTCTGGCCGATGACCTACCGGGCCGTGCTCGAGCAGATGGGATACCAGATCGACGTCGACACGACCAAGGTCCGGGAGAGCCCGGAAGTCCTCTGGCAGGAGCTGACCAAGACCATGGCCGGCCGCCAGAAGGCCCTCAATCTCCTCTGGGAGGAAGAGTGGGACTACTTCGAGTTCATCGTCACCGGGACCGACCGGCTCCACCACTTCCTCTGGAAGGCCTACGAGGACCCCGGCCATCCGTCCCATCAGGCTTTCCTCGATTACTACCGCCATATCGACCGGCTCATCGGCAAGACCGTAGCCGCGTACCGCAAGCTCACCAACACCTACGACGGGTTCTACATCCTCTCCGACCACGGCTTCACCGGCATCGTCCAAGAGGTCTACCTCAACGTCTGGCTGGAACGGAACGGCTACTTGAAGTTCGCCCGGCCCGAGCCGGAGGGCCTCGGGGATATCACGGCCCGGACGCGGGCCTTCGCCCTGGATCCCAACAGGATCTACCTCAACCTGAAAACCAAGTTCCCCAAAGGGACCGTCGAACGGCCGGCCAAGAAAGCCCTCAAGGAGGAGATCGCCGGCAAGCTCGAGAAGCTCGAATATCAGGGCCACAAGGTCGTTCGCAAGGTCTTCTTCGCCGAGGACGTCTATTCCGGACCGCTCGCCGGCAAGGGACCCGACCTCATCGTCGTCGGCGAGCCCGGCTTCGACATGAAGGGCTCTGTCAAGAGGAAGGAGATCTTCGGCCGCCCGAGCCTCCAGGGCATGCACACCTGGGACGACGCCTTCTGTTGGGCCTCGGACGACCTCGGAGAGGACCTGGCCATCGAGGATGTGGCCCCATTCATCCTGAAGAATTTCTGATGAAGAAGGCCGGCTTTGTCTTCGCCGCGGGAACCCTGCTCGCCCTCGCCGCTCCTCTCGCCGCCTACATCGGCCCCGGCGCCGGATTCGCCTTCCTCTCGTCGTTCCTCGTCCTCTTCCTGACGTTCCTCATGGCCCTATTCTCATTCCTCTCCTGGCCCTTCCGCTTTCTCTGGAAGGCGCTCCGCGGCCGGCGGGCCTACAAAAAAAGCTCCATCCATCGCCTGGTCGTCCTCGGCCTCGACGGCATGGAGCCGACGCTGGCCGAAAAATTCATGGCCGAAGGCAAACTGCCGAACCTCGCCCGCCTGAAAAAAGAAGGAACGTACGCCCGGCTGAAGACGACGACGCCGGCCATATCGCCCGTCGCCTGGTCATCGTTCATGACCGGTTCCGAGCCCTCGAAGCACAACATCTTCGACTTCCTCAGCCGCGACCCCCGGACCTACCTTCCCGACCTGTCCTCGGCCCGGATCGGGAAACCCAAGCGGACCGTCGCCCTGGGAAAATACCTCATCCCCATCTCCAAGCCCGAGATCAGGGGCATGCGAAAAAGCGTGCCGTTCTGGAAGATCCTCGGCGAGAAGGGCATCTTCAGCACCGTTCTCAGAGTCCCCATCACCTTCCCCCCCGAAAAATTCAAGGGGCACCTCCTTTCCGGCATGTGCGCCCCCGACCTCAAGGGCAGTCAGGGGACGTTCGCGTTTTTCACCGAGGACGCGGACAAGGTCCGCAGGCACGAGGGCGGCGTCGCCGTCCTCGTCGCCCGGGAGGGAAACCGTATCCGGACGGAGATTTCGGGCCCCGAAAACACCCTGCTCAAGAAGCCCGAGGAGATGCGCCTGCCTTTGGCCATCACCATCGACGAAGAAGCGAAGGGGGCCTGGCTCGAGATCCAGGGGCAGAAGAAATTCCTCCTGAAAGAAAAGACATTCAGCCCTTGGGTTCCGATCGCATTCCGGCCCGGGCTGGGGATGAAGATCCGGGCCATCTGTAAGTTCTATATCGTCGCGCTCGAACCCAAGTTCGAAATGTACATGACGCCCCTCAACATCGACCCGGAAAAGCCGGCCCTGCCGATCTCCCATCCGTTCATCTACTCCGTCTACTTGTCGAAACTGCTCGGCCGTTTCATCACGCTCGGCGAAGCGAACGACACCTGGGCCCTCAACGAAGGGGCCCTCGACGAGAAAGCCTTCCTCGAGCTGACCTACGCCAACCACGCCGAGTGGGAAGCGATGTTCTGGAACGCTCTGTCCAAGACCCCCAGGGGCATGGTGGCCATCGTCTTCGAGACGACCGACAGCATCCAGCACATGTTTTTCCGTTACCTCGACAAGGCCCATCCGGCGCTCAAGGCCGCCCCCGCCCGGATGAGCGCCGCCGTCATCGAGGAGCTCTATAAGAAAATGGACGACCTCGTCGGCCGCGTCGCAGCCACCCTCGACGAAAAAAGCGTCCTCTTTGTCATGTCGGACCACGGCTTCAAGTCCTTCCGGCGGGGCGTCAACCTCAACTCCTGGCTCCATCAGAACGGTTACTTGACCCTGGTCGAAGGCAAAAAGGAAAGCGCCGAGTGGTTCAAGGACGTCGATTGGGACAGGACGAAAGCCTACGGCCTCGGCCTGGGCGGCATCTATCTCAACCTGAAAGGCCGCGAGGCCCGCGGGATCGTCGCCGCGGGCGCCGAGTGCGGCGCCTTGAAGGCCGAGCTCGTCCGCAAGCTCACCGCCCTCAAGGACGGCGCGAACGGCCCGGCGGCGGTCACCAACGTCTACGACCGCGATGCCGTCTACTCCGGTCCGTACAAGGAGAACGCGCCGGACCTCATCATCGGCTACAACGAGGGATACCGGGCGTCCTGGGACGGCGTCACCGGCATCGTCAACGCCGTCGTCATCGACGACAACACCAAGGCTTGGAGCGGGGACCACTGCATCGACCCGGCCCTCGTCCCGGGCGTCCTGTTCTCGAACCTCAAGATCAAGACGGCCAGCCCGTCGATCATGGACATCGCCCCGACGGTCCTGGAGCTTTTCGGGCTGACCCCGCCGGCCCACATGGACGGCCGCGGCCTCGTCGACGTCGCCGGTCTCCCCGGCGCGAAAAAGAGGAAGCCATCATGAGCGAGCAAAAACGGGCATCCCTCAGCCGCAGGGAATTCATGAAGGCCGGTATCGCCGCCTCTGCCGCTCTCGGCCTGGGCGGCGCCGCACGGTTCACGCCTAAAGTCTACGGCCGGGCCCGGTCCGCGAAGAAAATGATCATCCTCGGCATGGACGGAATGGACCACGGCCTCATGACCGGCTGGCTTGCCGAGGGCCGCTTCCCGACGTTCCAGAAGCTCCTCCGGGAGGGGGGCGATTTCCGGCCGCTCCGGACGAGCCTGCCGCCGCAGAGCCCGGTCGCCTGGTCGAACTTCATCACCGGGATGGACCCCGGCGGCCACGCCATCTTCGATTTTATCCACCGGGACCCGAAGGCCTACTTCCCCATTTTCTCGGCAGCGGAAACCATAGGCGCTAGGAAGTCGGTCCGGGTCGGCAAGACCGTCATCCCGCTTTCGGGAGGCCAGGTCCGAAACTTGCGCAAGGGAAAGGCTTTCTGGCAGATCCTCGAGGAGGCCGACGTCCCCGCGACGATCTTCAAGATCCCGTCGAACTACCCCCCGGTCCCCTCCCGGCAGAGAACCCTCTCGGGGATGAACACGCCCGACCTCAAGGGCTCCTATGGCATATTCAACTACTACACGAACGAAACGACGGCCGTCATTCAGGAAGCCGGCGGCGGCGGCCGGGTCCACGACGCCTACGTCGTCGGCAACCGCGTCGAAGCCGAGCTCCCCGGGCCGACAAACAGCTTCCGGACGGACGCCCCGGAGACGACGGTCCCCTTTCAGGTGTTCCTCGACCCCGCGAACGCCGCGGCTAAAGTCGTCATCCAGGGCCAGGAGTTCATTCTCAAGGAGCGGGAGTGGAGCGGCTGGAAGAGGGTCCATTTCAACCTCA
Organism: Acidobacteriota bacterium; assembly: GCA_014894455.1. Taxonomy (GTDB): domain Bacteria; phylum Acidobacteriota; class Aminicenantia; order Aminicenantales; family Saccharicenantaceae; genus RBG-16-66-30. The sequence continues at coordinate 185,390 of JADBLN010000102.1, forward strand.
TCCCGACCCAGAGCATCAGCGGCATCTGCCTTTTCTACCTCAAGGAGGTCCGGCCGAAGTTCAAGCTCTACATCTCGCCCGTCCACATCGACCCGGCCCGGCCCGCCCTGCCCATCTCGACGCCCGAGTCCTACGCCAGGGAGCTAGAGCGGCGCTTCGGGCCCTTTTTCACCAAGGGTCTCCCGGCCGACACGAGCGCCCTCGACAACGGTGTGCTCGACGAAGAGGAGTTCCTCGAGCTCGACGACATGGTCCTCGAGGAGAGCATGGCCATGCTGGAGTATGAGCTGGCCCGTTTCGACGAAGGCCTGCTCTTCTATTATTTCTCGAGCACCGACCAGCGCCAGCACATGTTCTGGCGCTTCACCGACCCGACGCATCCCGCCTACGACGGGAAACTCGCCGCGCGCTACGGCGACGTCATCGCCGGGATCTACGGCGACATGGACAAGGCCCTGGAGATGGCCCTGCGCAAGGCCGACAAGGACACCGTCGTGGCCGTCATGTCGGATCATGGCTTCAATGCCTTCCGCCGCGGCTTCAACCTGAACACCTGGCTCCTGCAGGCGGGCTACCACCGCCTCGCGAAGCCCTGGAAGCAGGAGGAATCGTCCCTCTTCGACAACACCGACTGGTCGAAGTCGCGGGCCTACGGCGTAGGGCTCAACGGCCTCTACATCAACGAGAGCGGCCGCGAGCGCGATGGGATCGTCGCCGCGGGGCCGGACAAGGACAACCTCGTCCGGGAGATCGCCCAAAAGCTCGAGGCCCTGACCGACCCCAAGACTGGCGAGCGGGCAATTCTTAAGGCCTTTGTCGCCAAAGACGTCTATCGCGGCCGTAACCTTGAAATGGCCCCGGACATCGTCCTCGGCTTCAACCGCGGCTACCGGATCTCCTGGCAGTCCCCCCTCGGCGGATTCCCCCGGGAGGTTTTCGAGGACAACACCCAGAGGTGGAGCGGCGACCACATGTCCTCACCGGAGGTCCTGCCCGGCATCTTGCTCGCCAATCGGAAAATCGCGGCCGAGACCCCAGCCCTTTACGACCTGACGGCCACGGCCCTCAGCGTCTTCGGCGTCGAAAAGCCCAAAGAGATGATCGGAGAGAACGTCCTCGAATAACGACCGGGAAAGGAGCGTCGAACATGCCCAGCGCGAAAGTCAAGATCGACAAGGCCCTCCTCGACAAGATCAGGAAGTACGCCGAGATGTCGGGCTACTCCTCGGTCGAGGAGTTCATCACCCATTGCCTCGAGAAAGAGGTCGCCAAGATCGAGGATGCGGACTCGGAAGAGGAGATCAAGAAGAAGCTCAAGGGGCTGGGCTACATTTCCTGAGGGCCATGGGAATCGTCAACCTCGTCTTCGGCCGGGTCGTCGACATCGTCCTTCTGCCTTTCCGGGGAGCGTCCCCCTGGTTCGGGTTGGCGACCGTATCCCTCCTGACGGCCCTGCTGATGCTCGAGGTCTACAAGCTCACCTCGAACCAGGCGGCGATCCGCAGGGCCAAGGACAGGATCAAGGCCCATCTCCTCGAACTCCGGCTGTTCCAGGACAGCATGCGCGTCACACTTCGGGCCCAGGCGGCCATCCTCAAAGCCAATCTGAGCTACCTTACCGCGAACCTCAAGCCCCTGCTGGTCATGATCGTTCCCCTTTTCCTCATCCTGGCCCAGCTCGGCCTCTGGTTCGACCGGGCGCCCCTCCGACCGGGCGAAGAGACGCTCGTCAAGGTCGGCCTCGAAGAGAACGCGGACCCGGTATCGATCCCGATGGAACTCGAGACTTCTTCCGGCCTGGAGATAGCTTCCCCGGCCGTCCGCATCCCGGACGAGCACGAGGTCGCCTGGCGGCTCAAGGCGACCGCCGCGGGCCCCGGCCGTCTGACCCTGCGGGTCGGCGGCCTGACCCTGGTGAAATCCGTGGCCGTCGGAGGGAAGTCCCTGACCAAGGTTTCCCCACTGGCCTCCCGCGGGTCGCTCTGGAAACAGGCTCTCTACCCCGGGGAACGGGCTCTCCCGGCCGGGACCCCGGTTCGTTCGATAGAGATCCTCTATCCTGCGAAAAATCTGAGCATCTTCGGCCTTCGCGTCCATTGGCTCGTCGCCTATCTCATCCTGTCCATCGCCTTCGGCTTGGCCTTTAAGGGCGTCCTCAAGGTCGAGGTCTGATTCCCGGCGCGTGAAAGGATTCTCATGAACATCGACATTTTCAAAATGGAACGCATGCAGTCCCTCTGGGAAAATGTCGTCGACTACAACCTGTCCGAAAGCGGCGTCCATCCCCTGAACCTCAAAGAGCTCCTGACGCCTGCCGAGCTCGACTCCCTGGCCGAAGTCGAGATCGGCTATACCCAGACGAACGGCACCACCGGCCTGCGCGAGCGGATCGCCAGTCTCTACCCGGGAGTCGAGATCGAGCAGATCCTGACAACGGCCGGCTCGTCGGAGGCCAATTTCCTGCTCATGTGGAGCCTCATCGAGCCCGGAGACGAAGTCCTCTTCGAACTCCCGAACTACATGCAGATGGGCGGGCTTCTCCGCGCGTTCGGCGCCAAGGTCAAATCCTTCTATCTCCGCGAGAGCCTGGGCTGGCAGCCCGACCTCGACGAGATGAAAAAGATGGTCACCACGAAGACCAAGCTCATCGTCCTGACCAATCCCAATAACCCGACCGGATCCGTCCTTGACCCGGAGGTCATGAAGGGGATCGTCGACCTCGCGGCGGGAGTAGGAGCCTGGATCCTCGCCGACGAAGTCTATCAGGGAGCCGAACTTTCCGGCGTCCAGACACCGAGCTTCTGGGGAGCCTGGGAAAAGACGCTCGTCGTCAACGGGCTGTCCAAGGCCTACGGCCTGCCGGGCCTGAGGATCGGCTGGATCGTCGGCCCGGAAGAGGTCGTCAAGAAGACATGGCCCTATCACGATTATACGACGATCTCCCCCTCGGCCCTGAGCGACCGGCTGGCCACGCTCACCCTGGCCCCGGCGACGCGGGAGCGGGTCCTCCAGAGGACGAGGGGCATCCTTAACGCCAACTTCCCCGTCCTCGAGACGTGGCTCAAGGACCATGAAGGCCTATTCAGCTTCCGGCCGCCCCGGGCCGGGGCCATCTGTTTCGCCCGATACGGCCTGAAGGTCAACTCGACCGAACTCGTCGAGCGGCTGATCAGGGAAAAAAGCGTCCTCCTCGTCCCTGGCGACCACTTCGATATGGACGGCTACCTGCGCTTCGGCTACGGCCCCGAGAGAGGTTATCTCCTGCGGGCCCTGGGGCGGGTCGAAGAAATACTTAAAAAAATCCGCTAAACGTGGTAGAATCTTGAATCCATTCCCCCGGGGAATGAGTTATAAGCCATAGGACCAAAGGAGGCTACTATGAACAGAGTCAGAACAATCGTCCCCCTCGTCATTCTTTTCATCCTGGTCGTCGCCGGCGTCTCTTACGCCCAGCAGGCGTCCAAGCTCGGCATCATCAATTCCCAGAAGGCGTTCGAAACCTCCGTGGAAGGCAGGAAAATCTTGGGCCAGATGCAGGACCGCGAGAACAAGATCAAGGCGGACATCCAGAAGCTCGACGACTCCATCCGTCTGCTCGAGAACAAGCTGAGCACGGGCCGGCTGACCATGACCAACGAAGCCCTCCTGGGCATCCAGGCCGACATCGACAAGAAGACGACGGAACGGAAGAGGTACGAAGAGGACGCCGCGCGCGAGGCCCAGCAGTTCTCCGGCAACCTCGTCCAGAAGCTCCGTAACGAGATGGTCTCGATCATCGATAACCTGGCCAAGGAGCGGGGCCTCGAGCTCGTCCTCGACCTGTCCGCCCAGAGCAGTGTCGTCACCTTCAGCCCGACGATCGATATCACCGATGAGGTTATCCGCCGTTACGACCAGAGCAAGGCGGCCACACCTCCCGTCAAGAAGTAACCCCCCCGGACTCGGAACGAATCCCGGAGAGAAAGGGATGGGCCCTTTCTCTCCGGTTTATTTTACTTCAACTTCAGCGTCACTTCCCCCTTGCAGTATCCTTCGGGCCCCGATGGGAACTCGACGGTGAGGGTGCGGCCATCGAACTTGGCCGCCCTAGGCTGATCATGCCGCTTACCGTCGATGTCTTCAAATGAGAAGGTCGCCGAATCGACCCGCTCTCCGTTGAGGACCTCGAGCGCATAGGTTTCCCCCCACAGCCCTTCGAGGCTCAGCTGGAGGTCGTGGCCGCTAAGGGTCGAACGGACAAGCCGCACGCCGTGGCTGAGGTCCCCCGTCACCGCTGAGATATCGGAAAGGACGATCTCCGGACCCGGGGTGAACCGCAGCTCGACCGTGTCGTCCCCCGAGAGTAGGAACTCCATCCGGGGACGCACGGCCTGGGCGGTCGGGCGGTCGTCGGCCGTCATGACGAGGGGCGAACCGTTCCGGGTCGCGGCCAGGACCTTGGTCCCGAGCCCGAACGCCGGCCCGAAAACAAAACCGAAACCCGCCGCCTTCTCCGACTTGATCCGTAGCTTGACGCTGTCCTTCGTCCGGGTGTATTCCAACGAGAACCGCGCCTCACCGACCTTTCCGTTCGATATGGAGACCGACGTCCAGTCGGCCGGAAAGCCGGGCTGGAAGGATATCTTTCTATCCAGGGCGCTGCCATCGAGGCCGAGGAGGCCGCGGACGAGCGGCAGGACGACGCCGGTGCTGGAGAAGCCCTGGTGCGCGACGCCCTCCTGGGGCCAAGTGTTCTGGGCCCCCGAGAAAAGCTCCATGACCGTCCCCAGGGAGTTGTCGAATGTATGCCGGACGTTGGCCATGAGCACCTGATAGCCCTGGGGGAGATAATCAAAGTCGAACAGAGCCGCGGCAACCCAACCGGAAAGGAAAGGCCAGCATGCGCCGTAATTATAGTTCAGTGGCTCGTAGAGCGGACTCCGGCTGGAGAGCATCCTGACGCCCCAGTCGGTCGTCAGGTCGGCCCGGTTCATCCGGGCCAGCGTCCGGAGGCCGCGCTCGAAATCGCCCAGGCCCCAAGCCAGACCGACAGCGCTCCAAGGCGTCAGTTCCGCGACCAGGCGTCCATCCTTGTTGAAAGCGTAGGAATACTGCCCGTTCGCCTCGTCCCAGAATTTTTCCTTCCAAGCCCGGGCGGAGCGGTCGGCGAAATCGCCGGCCTTCTTGGCGGCGGCCTTGTCCCCCATCGCCGCGGCCAGGGTTTTCATGGCCATGTTCGCCCGGACGCAGACCGCGCCGAGGTAGATGTCGGTTTGGATGCCGGTAAGCGATCCGAATTCGAGGGCGCCGAGGCCCGCCTTGCCGTTGTCCATGAGTCCGTCGCCGTCGCCGTCCGTCGCGAGCGACCATTCATAGGCCTTGAGGATGGAAGGCCAGCTCGCCTTGAGGAACTCGAGGTCGCCCGTCCGCCGGACGTAGTCTTCCATGGCCACGATGTAATAAGGCGACGTGTCGCCGTGGATGTACCCGTAGGGATAGTCCTCCCACCAGCGGAGATAGCCGGCGGCCTGGGACAACTCGTGGGCCATCTTGCCGTCCTTGCGCTGCCATTTTTGGGTGAAGGCGAGCCCGTCGTGCGAAGCCGCCGTATTTCCAAAGCTGTTGAACGATAACGAGTTAAGATAGGCGTCGGTACCGAAAAACCAGCCGAAACCGGGCCGGCCGCCAGTTCCCGAAGACCCGAGCCCGGCGACGAGCCCCCGGCCCAGGTCGGGGTTGTCGACGATAAGGCCGTCCAGGGCGATCTTGGCCCACTCGAAGGCCAGGTCGAGCGCGCGCGCGGGCGTCCGGATGCCGAGCGTCGAGCGCCTCAACCCCTCAAAATAATCGACCGCCAGCCGGTACCTTTTTTCCGGGTCGGCGGCCATGTCCTGATAGGCCTTCTTGACTTCGTCGCGGACACCTTTGCCCCCGGCGACGACGATAGGGATGAAGCGGCCGACGACAGATCTCGGATCGGCGATCTCGACTTTGAACTGGTTCGGGACGTCCGATAGCATGTGGGCGGGCGTGTAGGAGATGCCCCGGGCGGCCGGCGAGCCCAGAAAGCCGTGGTTTTTCCGGGTCGGTTCCGAGATGAGGTAGGCCTTGAGGCCGTCGTCCCAGTAGGCGTACTGGCCGCCGAGGCCGGCCGGCCACATCGGCTGGAGGACGGGGATGAAACCGCAGACGACGGTCAGGGGTTCCGTAGAATCGATGTCGAGGAGGATGACCACGCCGGGCTCTTCGACCGGCGCGATGAAGTGGGCTTTCACGGTGAAGGATTGATACGTGTAGGTCAGGGTCGTCACGGCCGGCTGGACGGAAACGAAGCGGACGATGTCCCGGCCCTGGATGGGGACGGTGCTCGTTCCCAATAAAAAGGAGAGTTCGAAATTGCGAATGAGCTTGAGGGGGTAGGCCCAGGCCTCGAACGCGCCGCTCTCATAGCCGAGCAGGGCGAACTTGCGGCCGACCTTGTCGAAGGGCGTCTGGGGCTGGGCCGGCCGGCTCAGTTCGAGGTCCCCCCTCGCGATCCTGAACTCGGCGACCGTGCCTTCCGCCGGCTTGATTTCCTGAGAGACGGCCGGGGCGGCGGAAAGGCCTCCGCAAATAAAAGTGATGAATACGGCCGCGGCGATAAGGACCCGCGTTCGCGCAGTGATCTTCATGTTGCCCTCCGCGCCTATCTTA
>JADBLN010000088.1:0-1403 GCA_014894455.1 Acidobacteriota bacterium
AGCGAGAGCTGGGAGGCGGAGGAGTCCGCCTCGGCCTCCTCGCCGAAGATGCGGATCGTACCGTACTCGCCGTCGTGCCCGGGGAGGATCCGGACCTGGCCTTTGCGCATCCGGTCGACGGCGGTCGCGACCCTGTCCGGGGAGAGGCGGGCGAGATCGGCCACGGGGACTTCGGTTAGGATAGCGTGTTCGTCCCCGAACTCCCGGATGAAGCGGAAATAAAGGTCCCAGACGCCCTGGCTCTCCGGCGTCTTGCCCACGGCTTCGGCGATGATCTCGTTGAGCGGGATGAGGCTCTTGAAGGGGACCCCGCCCGGCCGCCCCTCTCCCGGCTCCCGGTCGGCCAGCTCCTCGACGCGATGGAGGACGCCGATGGTCAGGCGTTTCCCGCACTTGGGGCAGAGGTCCGCCGTTTTCAGGCTCTCTCGCGGCGAGGAGACGATGCCGCACTTGCGGTGCCCGTCGAAGTGGTACTTGCCCTCCTCGGGGAAGAACTCCACGGTGGTGAGGAATTTCGACGGGTCGTTCGTCCGCAGGGCGTCGATGAGCCCGCGGTAACTGAATTCCGTGTCGAAGACGTTGGCCTCGCGTCCGATCTTCGAAGGCGAGTGGGCGTCGGAGTTGGAGACGAGGGTGAAGCGGTCGAGGGCGGAGAGCCTCCTGTTCATCGGCGGGTCGGAGGACAGGCCCGTCTCCAGGGCGAAGATCGACGGCGTCATCTCCTCGAAGCACTCCTCGATCGCGTCGAACCCCGAGTTGGCCCCGAACAGCGAGAACCAGGGCGTCCAGATGTGGGAGGGGATGACGACGCAGCGGGGGGCGGTGTCGGCGATCATCCGGCAGAAGAGACGGACGTCCATGCCCAGGATGGGCCGCCCGTCGGAGACGAGGTTCCCCACCGCCTGGAGGCGGCTGTTGACCCTTTCGACGGATTCGAAATCCGGGGCCAGCAGCATGACGTGGATCTTCCGGACCTTGCCCCCTTTCGAGTAGATGAAGCTCAGCTCCGAGGACAGGATGAACGCGATGTCCCGCGACAGGGCCGGGAGGCCCTTGAACGGCGGGGCTTCGAGCGGGGCCGCCCCGTTCTTGAGCCGGAGAAAACCGTTTCCCATCGGCTCGAGCTTTTCCTTCATCAGGAAGAGCCATTCGGGATGGGTGAAATCCCCGGTCGCCAGGAGCGAAATGCCCTTGACCTTGGCCCAGGGCGCGAGGGAATCGAGGACCATGTCCCGCGAGGTGGCCCGGGAGAATTTCGAATGGATGTGAAGGTCGGCGACGAACTTCATGTTGAAGGACCAGTTTAAAAAAAGCGCCGGGCGATTGCAAGCCCTTTCGCGCAGCCTGGCTCTAGTATTTTTTGCCAGCAGTCGTCGCGGCAGCAGTCGCGGCGGCAGCCTGGC
>JADBLN010000088.1:1413-30401 GCA_014894455.1 Acidobacteriota bacterium
TTTGCCAGCAGTCGTCGCGGCGGCAGCCTGGCTCTAGTATTCTTTGCCAGCAGTCGTCGCGGTGGGTTTCGTTCCGGCCGCCGGGACGGCCGTGCCGGAGGCCGCCTTGAAAAAGGCGGACGGAGAGGGTAAACTGAACTGTCGTAGAGAGGACCTGAAAGGACTCGATCATGAAATTCAAAGCGATCGCCCTTCTTTGCGTCGTCCTGCTGGCCAGCCTCCCGGCCGTCGGCCAGAAAGCCGCGATCAAAGACCTGCCTCCTCGCTTCCGCGCTTGGCTCGAGGAAGAAGTCGTTTACATCATCGGGCCCAAGGAAAAGGCCGTCTTCCTCCAGCTTTCGACGGATCGGGAAAGGGACATGTTCATCACCGCCTTCTGGAAGGCGCGGGACACCGACCCGGCGACTCCCCAGAACGAGTTCAAGGACGAGCATGACCGCCGGATCGAATACGCCAACCTTTGGTTCGGGAGGAACCGCAAGGCCGGCGGTTGGCGCTCGGACATGGGCCGGATCTATGTCACTCTCGGCGAGCCGAAATCCATCGAGAAATACGAGAACCAGAGCAACGTTTACCCCCTCATCATCTGGTTTTTCTCCGGCATGACAGGAGCCAGTCTCCCCAGCTCTTTCAACGTCGTTTTCTTCAAGAAGGACGACGCGGGCGATTATATCCTCTATTCCCCCGTCCGGGACGGCCCGCAGAAGCTCATGCCGTTCTACAACGGCGACATGACGGACTACGTCCGTGCCTTCAGGGAGCTCAGCGCGATCGAGCCGCTCATCGCCGAAGTTTCGATGTCCCTGATCCCCGGCGAGTACGCCATGGGGATGAACCCCTCCCAATCCTCGGATATCCTCATCAGTCAAAAGATCCCGAAATTTGCCTACGACAATGTCAAGGACGCATACGCCCAAAAACTCCTCAAGTACAAGGACCTGATCGAGGTCGAATACACCGCCAATTACATCGAATCCGACGCCCTGGTCCAGGTCTACCGGGATAACGCCGGCCGGGCCTTCGTCCACTACCTCGTCGAGCCGGCCAAGCTCAGTATCGAGCGCTTCGAAGGCGTCTACCGGACGACGTTCAACGTCAACGGCATCGTCTCCGACGCCCAGGGCAAGACCGTCTATCAGTTCGACCGCGTGATCCCCGTGGAGCTCAGCTCCGACCAGTTCCCCAAGATCAAGGACCGCCTGGTCTCGTTCCAGGACGCCTTCCCGCTGATCGAAGGCGACTACAAGCTCAGCGTCCTGTGGAAAAATACGATCTCCAAGGAGTTCACCTCCGTCGAGGCGACGCTGAAGATCCCGCCCGCCCGCAGCTTGACCTTGAGCACGCCGATCCTGGCCAACCGGACCGTCCGGAATCCGGCGTTCGCGGGCCAGGTCAAGCCGTTCACGGTCGGAGAAACGCAGCTGGTCTCCTCGCCGCGGAACGATTTCGTCGCCAGCGATACCCTCACCCTCTACTGCGAACTCGGCGGACTCACCGCCGAGCTCAAGCGGAGCGGCAGCGTTTCGATCACGATCACCCGGGACGATCAGGTCGTCGCTTCGACGGTCAAGGCCCTCGGGAACGCCGGGGCGCCGTTCCGCATCCTCGAGGAATTCCCGCTGGCCAGCTTCCCTCCCGCTTACTACATGGCCAGCGTCGCGCTGGTCGATGGGGCCAAGGCCGAGGTCGTCTCATCCAAGGCCGCGTTTTATATCAGTCCCAGCCAAGCCCTGCCGCGCTCCTGGATCCTGTATTCCCCGCTCCCTCCGGCGGGCGCCCCTTATTTTTCCAATGTCCTCGGGATGCAGTATCTCCAGGCCGGGGAGACGGGGAAGGCCCGGACCCTCTTGGAGGAGGCCTTCCGCAGGTCCCCGGACTCCGTCCCTTTTGCCCTCGACTTTTGCCGCGTCCTCTTCGCGGTCAAAGACTACGAGGGCGTCCGGAACGTGGCCACGCCTTTCTTCCGGGACCAGAAGAAATACGAGTTCGGCCAGTTCCTCGGCGAGAGTTCGCAGGCCCTCGGAAGCTACGCCGAGGCCATCGGCTACTACAAGGATTATCTGACCTCCTTTGGGACGAACCTCAACGTCCTCAATTCGATCGGCGAGTGTTACGTCAAGACGGGCGATTTCCAAGGGGCCCTGACGGCCTGGAAGAAATCCCTCGAGCTCAACCCGGCCCAGAACGAACTGAAAAAGAAAATCGCCGAGCTCGAAGGCAAGATCAAGGATCGGTCATGAAACCTCTGAAAAGGCTGGCGGCGTTTTCGCTCGGGGCGTCTCTCCTTCTCGTTTCTTGCGCGTCGGCCCGGCTGGAGAAGCAGCTCGACCCGAAGAGCCGGGACTTCATCTCCAAGGTCCGCTACACCATCACTCCCGAAGAGAGGCGGGCCTTCCTCGCTCTCACCGAGGAAGCCCGCGAGGCGTTCGTCGTGGATTTCTGGAAGAGGAGAGACCCGACGCCGGCCACGGCGGACAACGAGTATAAGACGGAATATTTCAGCCGGATCGAACGGGCGAACCACCTGTTTTCCGGAGGGGCCGCCCCCGGCTGGCTGCAGGACCGCGGGCGGATCTATATCACCCTCGGGCCTCCGGACTACCGGGAAACCTATCCCCGCGGGGTCACTTTTTACGGCGTGCCCACGGAGATCTGGTGGTACGGGTTCTTCACCATGATCTTCGTCGACGAGCGTTGGGTCGACGACTACAGGCTCGACCCCTCGAGTGCCGCCCAGATCGGCGCGATCAACCGGGCCCAACAGGAGTGGAACGAACCGAGGCAGGGAATGGTCCGTGACCCGGCGGCGGGGCGCGTGCCGGGCCTGCCGGGGCTCGACGTGAAGATCGAAAAGGCCGACCGGGAAGGCACGCGATTCACCCTCGTCATCCCCTACAAGAACATCTGGCTGAAGTCCCGCGGTGCGAGGTTCGAAGCGACCCTCGAGGCGACGCTGAAAGTCCTGGACGCCGCCGGCTCCGAGGCCTGGACGTTCACGAAGGTCTTCCCCATCGATGTCCCCCAGAGCCGCCTGAGAGAGGTCCTGACCCAGGATTTCACGGCGGAAGCCGTCGCCGCCCTCGGGCCCGGGTCCTATACGCTGAACGTCACCGTGACCAACACGACCGACGGGAGCAAGGCCTCGCTCGAGCGGAAGTTCGAGATCTGATCTGCCTTCCGGCAGTCGTCCCGGCAAGGTTAGTTTGGCCGCCGGGATGGCAGCCGGGCCACGCTCGAGAGGAAGTTCGAGATCTAGATCAGTTCTTGGCTTGGGCGGCGGCCGTCGCCAACGCGGCCTGGCCCTTCCTGGCGTATTCCCCGGCCTGGACGACGTCCCCGACGCGGTTGTAGAGGTCGGCCAGGAGAAAATACCCAAGCGGCAGGTCGGCCGGCGCGGGTTTGAGCTCGATCCCCTTCTTGACCAGGGCTATGGCCTTTTCGAAGTCCCGGCCGCGCCGGAGCTCGATCCGGGCGAGGTAGAAATAGGCGATGGGAAACTCGGGCTCGGCCGCGATCGTTTTCTGCAAGGCGTCGAATTCCTCATCCTCGCGCCCCATGAGACGGTAGACCCGGGACAGGTTGAAGATGGCCTTGAAGCTCTTGGGGGAGTCCGCGATCTCCTGGAGGTAGAGGTCGGCGGCTTCGGCCAGGCGGTTCTGCTTCTCGCGGAGCTGGGCCGTGTTGTAGCGCAGGCTCAGGAGCGTCGAGTTGATGGCCGCGGCGGCGCTCAGGTGCTCTTCGGCCCGAAGGAGGTCGCCGCCGCTTTCCCGGTTGAGGTAGATCGCCGCCAGGCCGTTGTGGGCCGATGCCGACCGGGGGTTCCCATCCAGACACTTTTCGAAGTAAGAGACGGCCTTGTCGGTTTTGTTTTGATGGACCATGAGGTTCCCCAGGAGGAAGAAGAGCTGGGAGTCACCGAACCCCTTGGCCATGTAGTCGAGGACGTATTTCTCGGCCTCGTCGTACTGGCCCATGGCCTGGTAGGCGTTGGAGATGTTGATCACGGCGAAGGAATCGTCCGGCTTGATCTCGAGGGACGTCTTGAATGATTCGACCGCCTCCTTGAACCGCCGGGCCTTGGTGAAAATGTTCCCGAGCGAGAAATGGGCGTCGGCGATCATCGGGTCCTCCTTAATGATGGCCTCGATCGTCCGGACGGCCTCGTCGAAATTCCCGTCCATGCCCGTCTCGCGGGCCTTCGACAGCGCATTGAAGACGCCGATCTTGTCCTTGGGGTTGGCCAATTTCCTTCCTTGGAGCTTCGAGGAATCCGTGAACGAGCCGACGTAGCCTAGGGCGGCCAGCTTCTCCCGCGTCTCCTCGTCCACTTTTTGCAGGTCCACCTCGAGAGCGTTGCGGCCGGCCTCCTCCATGAGGAGCCCGGCCCGGGCGGACAGGTCCTCGAAGACCTTCTTTTCGAGGTAGACGAGGTTTTTTTCCTCTCCCGGATCCCGGTCGAGGTCGTAGAGCTCGGGCACGGGCGCGAGGATGAGCTTGAAGCGGCCGTCCTGGACGCTGCGGAGGTCGGACCAGCCGTAGTGGTAGCGGGGATAGAACGTCTCCGAGTAGGCCAGGCGGTCCGCGGCGGCCCCCGGCAAAAAGAACGACGGGACGAGGCTTTTCCCCTGGACCTCCGCCGGGGCGGGGATCCCGGCCATCTCCAGGACCGTGGGCATGACGTCGACCAGGCCGACCGTCTCCCGGGAGGTCCGGCCCTGGAGCTCCGGAAAAGGCGTGGCAATGATCAGGGGCACGTGGAGAGCGGCCTGGTAGACGAAGAAGCCGTGGGTGCTTTCCTGGTGTTCCCCGAGACTCTCGCCGTGGTCGGAGGCGAAAACGAGGAAGAGGTTGTCGCGGAGGCCGTTGCGGTCGAGGAAATCCCAGAGCCGGGCGAGCTGTGAGTCCGTGTAAGCGATCTCTCCGAGGTAGGGGCTGTGGGGGTACTCGCTCTTGAAGGGCTCGGGTGGCGCGTAGGGTGTGTGGGGGTCGTAGAGGTGGATCCAGGCGAAGAACTTCCCTGTCTTTTTCTTTTCGAGCCAACCGAGGGCTTCGTCGATGACCTCGTTCGCCGGCCGCTGGACCTCGGCGAGAGAGATCTTCTCGAAGCGGCTCAGGTCGAACTTGTCGAAATAGGTGTCGAAGCCCTGATTCAACCCCCACTTGGAGTCGAGGACGTAAGCGGCGACGAAGGCCGCCGTGTCGTAGCCCTTGGCCTTGAACGCTTCGGCCATGGTCACGAGCTCGGAGGGGACGACGAAGCCGCCGTTGTCGCGGACGCCGTGGAAGATGGGCAGGGTGCCGGTCATGATCGTCGTGTGAGAGGGCAGGGTCAGGGGCGTCTGCGAGATGGCGCGCTCATAGCGAATCCCCCGGGCGGCGAAGGCGTCCATGGTGGGCGTCCTGACGAAAGCGTTGCCGTAGCAGCCGACCTTGTCGGCCCGGAGCGTGTCCACCGTGATGAGGATGACGTTGTAGTCTCGTTCCCCCCGCAGGCGGCCGAAATCCGGCATGCGCGGACGGAGGAGAAGGAAAGCCAGCAGACCGGCGCCGACGGCAATGGCCGCGGCGACGAAGACGAGGGACTTTCTTTTGGGCATCGTAGAGGACTATTTTAGCACGAAAAAAGGGGACACGGTATTGTGTCTCCAAAAAAAAGGGCGGCGGGAAAGCCCGCCGCCCGCGTGCGTCTGCTGTGTGCTTGAGCTTAGAAGATCAGCCGGAATCCGAGGCGTGCCTGCCGCGGCCTGCTGATGCCGTAGAGTTCATGCCCATCCGTGGAAGCATAATCGCCTTCATTCCAGTCATAGCCGATGCGCGTGCCCCAGGAGGTGATGGTGTTGGCGTTGAAGACATTGAAAACATCGACCATCACGCTAAGGCGGTACCTCTGGGCCAGGGTGAAGATCTTCTCGAGACGAAAGCTGAGGATCTTTTCCATGGGGTAGTGGTAGGAACCCCGGGGCTCGGCGTTGAAGGTGACCGTGCCCTGGTTGAACCCCCTCGCCCTGACACGCGTCGTCCAAGAGTCGCCCGTGATCCCCGAGAAGTAGCCGGTCAAGCTGATGTCGAAGGGCAGGACGTAGGTGCCCTGGATCTTGATCATGTGGGTCGGGTCGAACGTGAGGTTGCCTTCGGCGTTGATCCAGACGTTCGGGTCGCTCTTTGCCCCGCCCCAGCCGATGTCGCCGCCGAAGTTGTTATTCACGGTCCCGCTGGACTTCCCGTAGACATAGGACGCGAGCAGCTGCCAGCGGTTGGAGAAGCGCTTGTTGAACAGGACCTCGAAGCCCTCGTATTTCCGGTAGGGTTTCTCGAGGATCCAGGGGAACAACACGGGGTCCTTTCTTTGGTTGGTGATGAGGAAATCGGTTGCCCCCAGCGTTTCCAGGGTCTGCTCGTAGACGGTGAAGTTCTCGTCGAGAGCGGAGGAGTAGTACGTCTCTTCGGTGAAGTCGGCGGCCCTGTTGTAGCGTCCGATGAGGTCGTTCCACTTCCGGTTGATGTAGGTCACGCCGAAAGAGGCGTCCTTGAACAGCTCGCGCTCGATCCCAACCGTGAACTGGGCCATGTAGGGGTGCTTGATGTTGGGGTCCATCGAGTAGGGGTTGTGGGTAACCCGGTAATTTTCGGACCACGCCTCGCCATCGTAGTAATAGGAGACCCAGTCGCCGAAGTTCGCGGTCGGATTCATCATTTCGTGGTAGCCGGTCAGCATGGCTTCGGTGAAGTGGCCGTAGTGGGCTTTGAGGATGGTCGACTTGTCGCCCAGGATGTCGAAGGTGAAGCCCAGGCGGGGAGCCAGCCGCTTAGTCTGGAAAACGGTGCCGCTGATGTCCTTGACGTCGCCCCAGTTCTGGCTGTAGCGGAGGCCGAGGCTTAAGTTCAGCCTTTTCGTGACCTGCCAGGAATCCTGGAAAAACACCTCCAGCCTGGTGTAGCGGGTGTTCGTGTCGTAGCCCGAGTACTGGTAGGCATAATAGGGCCCGTAGTAGTCGTAATACTTGATATTATCACCCAGAGCGCCGCCCGTGCCGGTGTAGCCGTAACGGCTCCGGGCCATGGACCGCTCGAACTCGGCGCCGAACTTGAACTCGTGAGAGCCGAGCAGGAAGTCCTCGGCGTAGTGGGTCAGGCTGGCGTTGGTCCCGAAGCGGGCCCGGTCGGCCCAATAGAAGTATCCGGCGCTGTCGGAGGTATAGCTGTTGTTCGCCCAGTCGATGTGGGAGTAAGTGGCGAAGCCGACTTCGGGGTCGAGATAATAGAAGCCCTCGAAGTAGTTGGTCTTGACGTCGAAGAAGGTCTTCGGGCTGAGGATCTTGGTCAGGCTGAAGCTCAGGAGCCAGTCGGGCGAATCCTGGGTGACCGTGGCCTCGGGAGCCGTGGTAGAATTGGCGCCGCGGTTGATGCCCTGATACTTGGTCCTCTGGAAAGCCAGGTTCATGCTCAACGTCGGTGTCAGCTGGGAGGTCAACTTAGCGAAGAACCGCGGCTGCTTGTATCGGACGTCCTCGGGGAAGCCGGTCGGGCGGTTATTGGTCTGATAGTACTGGCCGCCGGCGTAGAACCAGAGCTTGTCCTTGACGATGGGTCCGCCGAGGTGCCCGTTGATGTCCATGAGCTTCGAGCTCGGCGAGGTCAGCGAGGGGAAGTCCGTGAGGTAGGCCTGGTTGTTCTGGGCCTGCCAGAACTTGGAGTCGGCCTGGTAGCCCTGAAAATCGAACTCGAAGTGGCCCGAGAATTTGTTGCCGCCGGACTTCGTCACCAGGTTGAAGATGACCCCGGTGAAGTTGCCGTATTCGGCGGGCAAGCCGACGCCCATGACCTTGGCCTCCTCGATGATGTTGTAGTCCGAGAAGACCCAGGCCGAGCCGCCTTCGGGATCGGCGACGTTGACGCCGTCCATGGAGTAGGCGATGCCCGTACTCTGGGACGCGCCGTAGGCGACGTCGTCGTTGACCCCGGGGGCCAGGTTGACGATGTTCGACGTGAACTGGCTGTTGGGGACGTTCCTGAGGATCTCGTTCGACAGGGTGACCGACGCCGTCTCCGTGGACTTGACGTCGATCGTCGGAGACTGAGCGGTGACCGTGACCTCCTCGGAGATCGTCGAGGCCTTCATCTGGAGGTCGATGTTCAGGGTGGAGGTGGTGTTCACCCGGATCTTCTCGCGGACGACCGTCCCGAAGCCTTGGAGCTCGGCCTTGACCATGTATTCGCCGGGCGGCAGGGCCGGGAACCGGAACTCGCCGCTGGCGTCCGTGAGGAACGTCCGAATACCCATGAGGTTTTGGCCCGAGAGCGTCACGTTGACGCCGGGCAGGGGCGCTCCCTGCTCGTCTGTCACGACGCCGCGAAGGGCGCCGGTTTCCTTGGATTGGGAGAAGGCGATAGGGGCGAGGAGAAGAGTGATCGCCAGGATGGATAAAAGCTTGTTTCTCAAATAGTCCTCCTTTCCGTAGATACACGACTTGTTTCTTGGCCGAAATGGTCTATAGATTTACCGATTGCCACCTCCTTGCTATCGAATATTTTCATCCTCTGCATAGAGAGAATTAAACACTTAAAACCAAGCAATTTCAATGCCAACTTTAGATTGCACGCATACTATTGATAATAAATCAAATAAAAATAATGATAAGCATCCGCTCATCCATTAATTTGGATGTTATCCAAAAAAATCGGCAATATCAAGAAAAATTTTCGTAAAAGACGGACGCTGTCCCGGGGGAGATTTGAATTGACCCCGGGCGTGTGCTATCGTAGTTTTCAGGAAGATGAAAGCCCGAGCCCTTGGTGTCGCATTTTCCATTCTCTTCGTGGCCAGCGCCTTGGCCGGTCCGGAAAAGCTCTCGCCGGAACTTAAGGTCTGGCTCGAGGACGTTTCCCCGATCCTGACCCGGACGGAGCGGGCCGTTTTCCAGAAACTCCAGACCAATGCCGAACGGGAGAAGTTCGTCCGTTTCTTCTGGCGGATGCGGGACCCCCTGCCGGACACTACGGCGAACGAGTTCCAGAAAGAGTACGAGGAGCGCGTCCGCTTCGCCGACCAGAACTTCGGCCGCTCATCTCCGAAGCGGGGCAGCCAGACCGACCGGGGTTACTACTACCTCGCCCTCGGGCCGCCGCTCGAGCGAAATTTTTTCACGACCCAGTCCGAAATTTGGCCCCTAGAGCTCTGGTTCTACAAGGGGGCCGTGGAATACGGCCTGCCGGATTATTTTTACCTGATCTTCTACCAGCCCGAGGGGATCGGCGATTACCGTCTCTACTCGCCGGGCGTCGAGGGCCCGGAGAAGCTGGCCGTCCCCATCATGGGGGGAGGGACCATGAACCGCTCCCGGGCGGTCGAGGCCATCAGGAAGGCGAGTTCCGAACTCGCCTCGGCGGCCCTGAGCTACATGCCCGGTGAACAACCGATGGGCATGGGCTCGTTTTCCTCCGACACCATCATCGCCTCCGTCCGCGGCCTCCCGGAGAAGAAATTCTCGGACACTTACGCCAAGTCGTACATGTCCTACAAGGATTACATCGAGACAGAGTACTCGGATAATTATCTCCAGAGCGCCTTCCAGGTCAAGATGTTCCGGGAAGGCGGCCAGGCCTTCGTCCACTGGACGATCGAGCCGGAGAAGATGAACTTCGGGACCCTGGGCAGCGTCATCTACGCCAGCTTCGAGTTTGTCCTGCGGCTCGAGGACAGCCGCGGCGGAACTCTCTTTGAAAAGGTCGAGGAGATCCCGCTCAAGCTCACGCTCGAGCAGTACAAGGCCCACGAGCGCCAGCGCTTCGCCTTCCAGGACCTCCTGGCCGTCGTCCCCGGCGAGCACCGGGCCTTCTTCCTGCTGAAGAACAAGACGGGCAAGGACTTCTCCTCTTTCGAGACGAGGGTCGTCACGCCGGCGGAGCAGGAGGCCGGCCAGGCCGGGCTCAGCGCCCCGCTCATCTTCCACGCCCGGGAGGCCGTTCCCGACGCGCAGAAGAACAACCTCAAAGCTTTCGTTTTCGGCGGCTGGCAGTATGTCGTCGGCGCCCGGAACGAGTTCACTACGGCCTCGACGCTGGGCGTCTTCGTCCAGGCCTGGAATCTCGGCAAGCTCGGTCTCGCCGCCCCGCCGGCCTTCGTCCTCGACATTGTCTCGCTCGATGCGAACCAGAGCGTCGGGCTCGTTGCTCTGTCGGACGTCGTCGCCGACCCCCATGACCCGGCGACCCTCCTCGTCTCGGGGACCACATCCTTGAAGGACGTCAAGCCCGGCTACTACCGGGCGGAGATCTCAGCCCGGGACGCCGACGGACGGACGGTCCTCGCGCAGAAGGAGAATTTCGTCGTCCTTTCCCAGCCTGTCCCGGTCGTGCCTTGGGGCTACGCCCGTCTGCACGGGCCGTTCCCCGGTCCCGAACACCTCAAGATCCTCGCCTCCCAGTACTTTCTGACCGGGGATTACGAGCGGGCCCGGGACGCTTTCGAAAAGACGCTCAAGATTAAGGACGACCCGGCCACACGCCTTCTCCTCGCAAAAACATTATACGGCCTCGGGCTTTTCAAGGAATCGCTCGGCCACGCCCTGCCGCTTTACGAGAGGGCACCCGACCGGGAGGCGGCCAAGGTTATCGCCCTCGACTACGCCGCGCTGAAGGATTGGAATTCCGCCCTGACCTATCTCGACAAGCTCATGGCCGAGGCGACCGAAGTCCCGGTCCTGAACCTGGCCGCCGAATGTCACCTGGCCCTCGACCGCCCGGAGAAAGCTCTGCCCCTCCTCCAGAAGTCGCTTTCGCTCGTCCCCGACCAGCCGGCGATCAAGGCCCTGGAGGAAAAAACGAGAAAGCGCGCCGGTCAAAAATAGGAGTTCGAGATGATACCCAAGAAAGTCCTAATCGTTGTTGTTCTTTTCTTCGCGTTCGCGGCCGCTGCTTGGGCCCAGTACCAAGGCCGGATCACCGGGTGTGTCCTGGACCCTTCCGGGAATCCCGTGGACAAGGCCGAGGTCGCGATCGTTTATCAGAAAACCTCCACGATCCGCTACGAGAGCAAGACCGACAAAGAGGGCCGCTTCTTCCAGGTCGGGCTGGTCCCCGGCTACTACATCCTCACCGTCAAGAAGGCCGGGTTCGCGCCGGGGTCCAAGGAGATCAAGATCGGTATCGCGGGCGAGGAGTCCGTCGAGATCACCCTTAAAACCGTCGAGGCCGAGGCGGAGAAGACCTACTCCGCCGCGGACAAGTCGTTCCTCAAGGGGAACAAGCTCTACGCCGAGCAAAAATACGCCGAAGCCGTGTCGGCCTACGGGGAGGCCATCGCGTTCGACCCGGGGAACTGGGGCTACCGGCTCAACCTGGGATTGTCCCAGAAAAAGGCCGGTCAGCCCGAGGCGGCCCTGGCCGCCTTCCGCAAGGCGGTCGAGCTCAACCCGGAAAGCTACAGCGCCAATAAGGAAACCGGCGAGGCCCTGGCTACGGCTAAGCAGTTCGCCGAGGCCAAACCATTCTACGAGAAAGCCGCCGCACTGAGCCCTGACGACCCCGACGCCCAATACAACTTGGGCGTCTGCCTCGTCAACGTCGGCGAATCCGAGGCGGCCCTGCCGCGTTTCCAGAAGGTCGTCGAAATCAAACCGGACTACGCCGAGGCGTATTACCAGATGGGCACGATCCTCATCGGCCAGAACAAGGTGGCCGAAGCCTGTGACAGCCTGGAGAAGTTTCTAGCCCTCGCCCCCGGCCACGAGAAGGCCGGGATCGCCAAGCAGCTTCTCGAATTCCTGAAGAAAAAGTAGCGCGGGTTACTTGACCTCGAAAGCGACCTTGGTGTCGGCCTTCGTCCCGGTCACCTTGTCCGTGATCTGGGCGAGGAGCGTGTATTTACCGGCGGGCAGGGGTTTCTTCTCGACCCGCTCGCCCTTGTCGTCCTTGATCTGGAGAGTCTGGACGAGGGGCAGCGGCTGATTGATGAAGTAGGTCCCGTAGGCCTGGGGGGCCCACTTGATGGCCGCCTTCCCGTCCTCTCCCTGGATCTCGAAATTGACCTCGAGGTCGTTCTCCGGACTCTGCGCGGCCGGGTCCTTGACCCCCGCGCCGAGGACGAAGAAGAAGATCTCGAGATTGTCGCCGACCTTGATCTCGCCGGCCATGCTGGAGACGACCCTGATGGCGCCCCAGGTGAAGCAACCCCGGTGGACCATCGGCCGCTGGTCGGGTTCGACCTGGTCCATGGACTTGACGATCACCGGTTCCGTCGGCCAGATCGAGGACTGGAAGGTCTCGGGTCCCGGTAGGACGATGTCGCAGTATCCGACGCTCATTTTCTTCGTGTCGGGAGTCGTGAGGACCATGGCCAGCGTGTATTTCCCCGAGGGCATGGCCAGGCCGAAAGAGTACCAGTCCTCTTTTTCCGCGTCATAGCCCGCGCCGTCGCTCTTCAGGACGGCGAGACTCTTCCCGCCCCAGAACGGCTTGAACGTCCCGGCGTCGCCGGGCTGGAAAAACTGGAAGAAGACGTTGAGCGTGGTTTCCATTTCTCCCGAACCGGAGGCCGACGGGACATAGCCGAGGTCCCCGTTCTTGGCCTTGAAGAAGAAGACGGGGTAGATATTGCCGCCCTGCGCGGGGAGGACGAGCTGTTTGAAGAAGCTGAAAGGAATGTCCTGCCGACCCTGCCGGGCGGCCAGGCCTTCCTGGATCAAGGCCGCGACCTCTTTGGGCATCAAGGCTTTTGCCGGCGGCTTCACCTCTTGCTTCTTATCCTGGATTCCGGACGCCGCTTGTGCGGAAACCGAAAGCATGCCGATGACGGAGAGAAGCGCGAAGCCGGCCGCGATCGTTCTTAAAGCTTTCATTTTTCCTCCTGTTGAAAATACCTCATTCCATTCCACCTCCCTAGAGAGCAATTCTCATGCCAACTCTTATGGCAGGGGCTCTCTTGTTCTCGAGAAAATCCGGCGGGACGTGTAAAGGTCTTTTACAGCCTTTCAGCGAACCTCGCGCCAGCGTCTCCGGAGGCGAATCGAGTCAGCTAATATATCAAATTTCGTTTTTTTTTCAATCCTCGGTAATTCCGGACGGCGTCGAGATGCTCGCCCAGGGTCCGGCTGAAACGATGGCTGCCGTCGCTCTGGAAAACGAAGTAGAGGTATTTCTCCGGCGCGGGATTGAGGGCGGCGTCGATACTCGTCTTGCCCGGATTGGAGATGGGACCGGGCGGCAGGCCGGGGCGCATGTACGTGTTGTAGGGCGAGGGGAACTTGAGGTCGCGGAGAAGGAGACGCCCGGCATACTTGTTCTCGAGCTTGAGGGCGTAGATGACGGTCGGGTCGCAGTCGAGCTTCATCCCGATCCGCAAGCGGTTATGGAAAACGGCGGAAACGAGCGGCCGTTCTTCGGGCAGGGCGGTCTCTTCCTCGATGAGCGAGGCCAGCGTAACGACGTCGCGGACGCTCATGCCGAGCTCCGCCGCCCTCAGCCGGCGGTCCTCGTCGAAGACCTCGCGGAACTCGGCGACCATGGCCGCGATGAGCTCGGCCACGGGCGCTTGCCGCGGCAGATGATAGGTGTCCGGGAAAAGGTAGCCTTCGAGGTCCTTCGCCCGGGGGTCCCAGTCGGCGATCAGGCCGACGTCGAGGAATGCCCGTTCGAAGACCGCAGAGACTTCCGCGTCGCCCGGCCGGAGAAGCTCGGCGATGTCCCGCCCGGTCAGGCCTTCGGGAATGGTGAAGGGCTGGAGGTGGATGCGGCCCTTGAAGACCTGGAACAGGACGTTCTTGGGCTTGAGGGGCGGGGAGAATTGGTATTCTCCGGCCTTGAACAGCTCCTCGGGGTAGAAGAGACGACAGGCCAGCCTGAGAGGGAGAGCGCTTCGGACGAGGCCGCACTGCCGCAGGCCTTCGACGACGCCGCGGGCGCTCCGGCCTTTCTCGACGTCGAAGAAAACGGCGGTGGACTCCTTCCCGACGGGTGTCGAGAGCTCCCTCGCGAGCCAGGCGGTGAAGGCGGGGACGAGGAGGACGGCGGCCAGGAGAAGGGCCTTAATCGGCTTCAGGAACATCCCCGGCATCCCGCTTCTGCTCGAGGTAGGTCGAAAGGATAATGACGGCCGAGATCTGGTCCTCCCACTCTTTTTTCTTCTTGCCGCTGAGCTTCTCGCCCCGGAGGACGTTGAGGGCCTGCCGGGTCGTCAGGCGTTCGTCCATGAAGACGATGGGCTTCCCGACGGCCTTGCCCAGCCAGGCGGCGAACACGCGCGTCTTTGCGGCCCGGGTCCCGGAACTGCCGTCCATCCGGAGAGGGTCGCCGATGACGATTTCTCCGACATCGTGTTTGGCGACGAGGTCGCGGAAGTGCTGCCGGTCGACGTTTTCCCTCCCGGTGAGCTCGTAGGACTCCAGCGGCTGGGCCGTGATCAGGAGCGGGTCGCTCAGGGCGAGGCCGACGTGACGATCGCCGTAGTCGATCCCCAGGACCCGCATCAGCGGTCCCTTTCGAGGCAGGCCTTTCGGTTCCTGTGCCGCGCGAACCCGAGCTCGATGAGGCGCTCCAGGAGTCGGGGGAACGGCAGGCCCGAGGCAGCCCAAAGCTTCGGGTACATGCTGATCTCGGTGAAGCCCGGGATGGTGTTGATCTCGTTGATGTAGAGACGGTTCGTCCCCTTCTCGAGGAAAAAATCCACCCGGGCCAGGCCGGAACAGGAGAGGGCTTTAAAAGCGGCGATGCCGAGCCCCCGGATTCTGGCCAGCGTCCGCGGCGCGAGCTCGACCGGGATGACGAACGTCGTCTTACCGTCGACGTACTTGTCGTTGTAGTCGTAGAACTCCCGGAAGGGGATGACTTCCCCGGGGAGGGAGGCCTCGGGCGTTTCGTTCCCGAGGACGCTCAATTCGAGCTCGCGGCCGCGGATGCCCTTCTCGACGAGGGCCGTCGTGTCGTAGCGGAAGGCGGTGGCGAGGGCGGCCGGGACGTCTTTGCTATCGCCAACCTTGGTGATTCCGACACTCGACCCGAGGTTGGCGGGTTTGACGAAGAGGGGAAGCGGCAAGGACCGGCGGATACGGCCGAGAAGTCTGCCGGCGTCCGCCCGGAAGTCCTCTTCCCGGATGACGAGGCAGGGGACGACAGGAAGGCCATGGTCGCGGAGGATCGACTTGGCCGCGGACTTGTCCATGCCCAAAGCCGAGCCCAGGACCCCGGCCCCGACATAGGGGACGCCGGCCATTTCGAGGAGACCCTGGATCGTCCCGTCCTCGCCATAGGGTCCGTGAAGGACCGGAAAATAAATGTCGGCGTCGAGCTCCGGCCCCTCGTCCCTCCCCGCCCAGGGAAGGAATGAGAAGGCCCGGCCCGCCTCAAGCATCCCTATATCGTTCGAGGGCCCTTCGACGGCCTTCCAGAGGCCCTGCCGGGTGATGTAGATGGACCGGACCCCGAACTTGGTCTTATCCAGGTTCTTATGGATCGCGGCGGCCGATACCAGGGAGATCTCGTGCTCCGCCGAGCGGCCTCCGAATATCAGGGCAACCTCGATTTTTTGGGACATTCAGGCCCTCGATACGACTAACCTTATGGTTTGACTCATTTTAATCGAATCGCGGCCAATTGTCTAACTTCCGATGATAGTCGCTAACTATATGTTGACAGCCGCGCGAATGGGTCCCTATAATACCGTCAGGTGGAATTCCATCGGCCGAGAGGTGTGACCATGAGTAGAAAACCGATACTCTGTTTGGGCTTCCTGGTTCTCGTTTTCGCCAGCCTGACCCTGATCGTTCCGGGGAGGCCGTTCGCCCAGGAGAACATGATCAAGAAGGCGAAGATCTTCGAGGACACCTACCAGCTGA
This sequence comes from Acidobacteriota bacterium, assembly GCA_014894455.1. Classification (GTDB taxonomy): domain Bacteria; phylum Acidobacteriota; class Aminicenantia; order Aminicenantales; family Saccharicenantaceae; genus RBG-16-66-30. The sequence goes on from JADBLN010000088.1 coordinate 17,241, forward strand.
TCTCGGAATCGGACCTCAATTGCTCCTTCTACATGCATGAGGAAGGGAAGCTGCTTCCGGACATCCGGATCATCGGCGCCGAGCGCATGAACGAAAAGAGCGTCTTTAGCGACGGCGACGTCATCTACATCAACAAGGGGGCGGCCGACGGACTCGAGATCGGCCAGCTCTTCCTGACCGTCGGCCTCCGGGCGAGGGTCGCCAAACTCGGCACCGTGATGGAACGGCACGGCCGGGCCCGGGTCGTCCGCCTCGAGGACAGGATGGCCACAGCCAAGGTCGAGAAGGGCTGCGGCACGATCCAGGCCGGCGATTTTCTGATCCCCTTCGAGCAGGAGGCCGGCGAGATCGGCAAGGACCTGGGCTTCGGGGACATGGACCCGAACGCCAGCAAGCACGGCAAGGTCGTCTACATCGAAAACGACTTCCATATCGCCGGCACCGGCCAGTGGGCCCTGATCGACATGGGCCGCCAGCACTGCGTCCAGATCGGCGACCAGCTCAACGTCTTCTACCGCGCCCGGCCCGACCTGCCGCGCGAGGCCGTCGCCAGCGCCATCGTCATCGACGTCCGCGGCGCGACGTCGACGATCAAGATCCTCGGCGCCCGCGACATCGTCGATATCGGCAGCGAAGTCCAGCTCAACGTCGCCCGTTAGAAGCCTCCCGAACATCCGCCCGGTCGGTTGACACTGCCGGCCGATTCTGCTAGTTTAAGGCGTGCCGCCCCGCCCTCGCGGGCGGGGGTGAGCGGGCGGGCGTAGTTCAGTGGTAGAACGTCTGCTTGCCATGCAGAAGGTCGTGGGTTCAAGTCCCATCGCCCGCTCCAAGCACTGACTCAGTCCTCATGACGAACCTGGCGCGGTACCCAAGCGGCTAAGGGAGAGGTCTGCAAAACCTTTATTCGTCGGTTCGAGTCCGACCCGCGCCTCCACATCCCCCCTGTCCCAACCGGCTTCCCGCGTTGACACCCTTCTCGGAAACGGGATATAGTTGGCCTAACTTCAGTAAGGAGGCCCCATGGATATCGTTCAAAGAGTCCAGTCGATCATTCTCAAGCCGAAAGAGGAATGGGCCAAGATCAAGGCCGAACCTTCGACCGTGGCCGGCCTTTTCTCCTCTTATGCCATGATCCTGGCCGCCATCCCGGCCGTCTGCCAGTTCCTCGGCAACATCCTCGTCGGGCGCCGGCTGCCCATGGTCGGCGTCTTCAGGTGGTCCATGGGGCGGGCCCTCGGCAACGCCGTCGTCTCGTACGTTTTTGCCCTGATCACGGTCTACCTCTTCGCCCTGATCATCAACGAGCTGGCGCCGAACTTTGGCTCGGCCAAGAACATGACGAGCGCCCTTAAGCTCTCCGTCTACAGCATGACCCCGGGCTGGGTGGCCGGCATCTTCTACATCATTCCCGGCCTCTGGATCCTGGGCATTCTGGCCAGTCTGTACGGCCTTTATGTCCTTTACCTGGGTTTCGACACGCCCATGATGGAGACGCCCAAGGACAAGGTCGTCGGCTACATGGGCGTCAGCATCGTCGTCGTGATCGTCCTCTATGTGGTCTTTTCGCTGATCCTCGGAGGGATCTTCGCCGTCCGCTACGGCCGGCTCTGATCGAGCTCTTCGACGATCCTGAGAAAAGCTTCGTTGGGGGAGGGCGCTCCGGTGATGGGGCGTCCGATGACGAGATAGTCCGCGCCCTTGGCCACGGCCTCGGCCGGCGTCATGATTCTCTTCTGGTCCTCTGCCGCCGCCCAGAGCGGCCGGATCCCCGGCGTCACGATGAGAAGTTCCCGTCCGTACTCCTTCCGCAAGACCTCGATCTCCTGGGGCGAGCAGACGACGCCGTCCATGCCCGCCGCCTTGGCCAGCCCGGCCAGGCGGAGGACCTGGGAGGCCACGTCCGCGCCCATCCCCACGTCTTCGAGGTCGGCGCCCTTGAGGCTGGTCAGGACGGTGACTCCCAGAAGGACCGGCTTGGGCGCCTTGCCGGCCTCGGCGGCGGCCCGGGCCGCTTCCGCCGCCTTGGCCATCATCTCCCGGCCGCCCGAGGCGTGGATGGTCATCATCTGGACGCCGTGCTTGAAGGCCGACCGGACCGCCCCGGCCACGGTGTTGGGGATGTCGTGGAGCTTGAGGTCGAGGAAGATATCCTTGCGCAGGGCCCTGAGCTTGCGGAAAAGCGTCGGGCCCTCGGCCGTGAAGAGTTCCAAGCCGACCTTGAACGTCCGGGCGTCCTTGAGCCGGCTGACGAGGGAAAGGCCCTCTTCCTTGGTCTGAACGTCCAGGGCGATGATGATGCGGTTGGCGTTGACGTTGTCCATGGCGCCGTCCTTTCCTGTCAGAATACTTTGATCGTGCCCACGACCTCGCGGACCGCGGCGACGCCGTGCGCTTCGCACCAGCTCTCGATCTCGGCCACGATCCGGACGGCGGCGTCGGGGTCGATGAAATTCACCGTCCCGACCTCGACCGCGGCCGCCCCGGCGACGAGGAACTCCAGGGCGTCGGCGCCGGTCATGATGCCGCCCATGCCGATGACCGGCACCCGGACCCGCGAGGCCACCTGGTAGACCATGCGCAGGGCGATGGGCTTGATGGCCGGGCCGCTCAGCCCGCCGAAGACGTTCCGGAGCTTGGGCCGGCGCGTCTCGAGGTCGAGGGCCATGGCCAGGAAAGTGTTGACCAGGGCGATCGCGTCCGTCCCGGCCTCCTCGGCCGCCTTGGCGATCTCGACGATGCTGGTGACGTTCGGCGAAAGCTTGGTGATGAGCGGACGGCGGCTCGCGGCCTTGATCCTTTTCACCAGGTCGAAGGTCGTGCGCGGCGAGAGGGCCGGGCAGAGGCCCTCGGCCTTGACGTTGGGGCAGGAGATGTTGAGCTCGTAGGCGGCGATCCCTTCCTGCTTATCGAGGTACTCGACGACTGCGGCGTACTCGTCGTCGTCCGCGCCGCAAACGTTGACGATGACCGCCGTCTTCAGGCGGCGGAGCTTGGGCAGGACTTTTTCCGAGAAAGCTTCGACCCCGATGCCCTGGAGGCCGATGGCGTTGATGAGGCCGCTGGCCGTTTCAACCAGCCGCGGCGGGGGATTGCCCTCCCGCGGCTCGTAGTAGAGGCCCTTGACGACGAAGCCGCCGAGCTTTTCGAGGTCGAGGTAGGGCTCGAATTCGAGGCCGTAGCCGAAAGTGCCGCTCGCGGCGAGGACAGGGTTGCGAAGCTTCAGGAAGCCCAGGTCTGTCGTGAGATCGACGCTCTTCTTCGTTATGGCCATAGGATGCGCTCCCCGGGGAATACGGGGCCCTCCTCGCAGATCTTCGTCCAACCGTCCCCGCTCTCGTTCTTGATGCGGTGGACACATCCCCAGCAGGCGCCGATGCCGCAGCCCATCACGGATTCGAGAGAGAACTCGGCAGGGACACGGTGTTTCGCGGCGAGCGAGGCGAGCACTTTCATCATCGCCTCCGGGCCGCAGGCGTAGAGAACGTCGGGTTTCGTTTTGGCGAGCTCGAGGCCGACGAGCTCTGTGACGAGGCCGCCGAACCCGAAACTGCCGTTGTCGGTCGAACAGAGGAGCTCGATCCCGGCCTTCTCAAACTTGTCGCGAAGAGGGATGTCGACGAGCCGCCGCCCGCCGTAGAAGATGTTTGTTTGGAGGCCGCGGGCGCCGAGCTCGCGGGCCAGGAAGTAGATAGGGGCGATGCCCCGGCCGCCGCCGACGCAGAAGGCCCTTTTTCCCTTCATCCCGTTCGTGACGGTGAAGCCTTTCCCGAGGGGGCCGATGAGGTCGAGCGGATCGCCGGGCTTTTTCCGGGACAGGATCTCCGTGCCCAAGCCGGCGACCTTGAAAAAGAGCTCGATGCCGCTCGCCCCGGCGTCGTGGATGCTCAGGGGGCGGCGAAGGAGGGGAGAAGGCCCGTCGGCGACCTTGACCATAACGAACTGCCCCGGCCGCGCCTCCCGCCCGATCTCGGGGGCGTCGATCGCTAAATGGAAGTAGTCGTCCCAGTTGCGGATTTCGCGGAGGCGGGCGTTCCTGTCTATCGTCATGGCTCTTCGAGGGCTCAGTTCGCTCCCTAAACTAGCAGAAATCCCCCGCCGTTGGCAACCGGAATGTTCGGCGGCGGCCGGGGCCCCGCCTTTCAGCGGGACTGGGAAGCCCGGCCCCGGGCTTACCCGGGGGTCCGCTTTCGCCGCGAAGGCTCGTCCCTTGGCAGCGCTCCCCTCGCCCGGGCTTGACGAAAAGCGGAAAAATCGCATATAGATAGGGGGCGATGAGAACCCTCCGCCTCCTGGCCTTGGTTGCCGTCGTCGGTCTCTGCCTGGTTCCCCTGGCCCGATCCCAGGATGCCCACTACTGGACCAACCACTACGGGACCCGCGCGACGCTCCTCGGCGGGGCGGTCATCGGCAGCGTTCTCGACCTCAGCGGGACCTATTACAACCCGGGGGGCATGAGCCTGATCAAGGACCCGGAGATGCTGATGGCCGCCAAGGTCATCCAATATCCCCACGTGTCCTTGGTTGGGGAGGAGGGGAGCAGCGTTCAGTTCAACTCCGCCAACCTGGGCCCGGCCCCATCGCTCATCGCCGGCACGTTCAAGTTCCGGGGGCTCGGCAAGCACTGGTTCGGCTACTCCTACCTCTCCCGCCAGGACGTCAAGCTCGGCGTTTCGGTTTCCTCGACGGGCACCAGGGACATCCTCCCGGACGCCCCGGGCTTGGAGAAGTACGTCACCCAGTTCCGGCTGGAGGAAAAGATGTCCGAGCCGTGGTTCGGCCTGACCTGGTCCTACAAGGTCAGGAAGAACGTCGGCATCGGCGTCACCCAATACATCGCCGTACGGACGCACCGGGCGAGCATCCAAACGCTTGTCGAAGCGCTCGACTCCGAGAACCGGGTCGCCATGGCCCTGGAAGCCCGACAGTATCATTATCGGAATATCCGGATCCTGTGGAAAGTCGGCCTGGCCGTCGACTTCAAAGAGGCGACGATGGGACTGACGCTGACCACGCCCGGCCTGACCCTTTCCTGCACCGGCTCGACCGGCGTCAATTCCACCGTGGTCGCCCTGGACATGGACGGCGACGGCGCCGGCGACGATTTCCTGGCCGCCGATTACCGCGACCGCCAGCCCGCGGCCTTCAGGACGCCCTTCTCTCTTGCGGCCGGGATGACGTTCAAGCTCCAGAAGTTCCGCGTCTACTTGAGCTCGGAATGGTTCGCCTGGGTCCGCCCCTATACCGTCGTCGACGCGGCGGAGTTCGCCGCCCAAAGCACCGGGGAGATGCTGTCGACCGACGTCACCCAGGAACTCGCCTCCGTGCTGAACCTGGGGATAGGCCTCGATTGGGTCTATTCGCCCCGGTTCAAGGGCTATGCGAGCTTCAACACGGACTACTCGGCGAAGAAACCTGGGACCGCGACCAACCTCTCCCTGACGGACTGGGACATCTACCATATCGTCACCGGGGCCGAGATCGCCATCAAGAATTCGGCGTTGACCGTGGGGCTCGGCTATTCGTTCGGCAACCGTGAGATCGGCAGCCGGCCGGACATCCTCGAGCGCGAGGCGCTCGTCGGGTTCTGGGACCCGTTCGAACGGCTGAAGTTCCGCTATTCTACCTATAAAGTGATCGTCGGGATCGCCATCTAAGGAGCCGTTGCGCTCCGTCCCGGATATCTCCTATAATGAGGTTGAGCAGCCGCAGCCCATCACGACGGAGGACTCAGCCATGAAGATTTCCCAACGCGGACACGACATCCAGGCGTCCCCGATCCGGAAGCTGAAACCCTATGCCGACGAGGCCAAGGCCCGGGGCGTCAAGGTCATCCACCTCAACATCGGCGACCCCGACATCCCCGCCCCCAAACCCGTCATGGACACCTTCCACAACTGGAACCAGCCGGTGCTGGGCTATGGCCCGGCCCAGGGCTTCCTGGAGCTTCGGGAGGCGGTCACCCGCTATTTCGCGAAGTACAACATCCCCCTCGGGGCGGACGACGTGCTCATCACCACGGGCGGCTCCGAAGCCATCCACTTCACCTTCTCCGTGCTGGCCGACGTCGGCGACGAGATCATCATCCCCGAGCCCTATTATACGAACTATAACGGCTACGCTTCTTTCGCCGGCGTCCGCATCGTCCCCCTGCCGCTCAGCGTCGAGGACGGTTTCCGTATGCCTCCTGCCGAGGCCATTGAAGCGAAAATCACACCCCGGACCAAGGCCATCCTTCTCTGCTCTCCGAACAACCCCACGGGGACCGTCTACACGCCGGAAGAGCTCGACCGGGTCGTCGGGCTGATCAAAAAACACGACCTCTTCCTCATCGGCGATGAGGTCTACAAGGAGTTCGTCTACGACGGCCTGAAGCACAAGAGCATCCTCGAGTACGAGGACATCAAGGAGCGGGTGATCGTCGTCGACAGCATCTCCAAGCGCTACAGCTGCTGCGGCGCCCGGATCGGCATGATCATCACCCGCAACAAGGATGTCTACGCGGCGGCCCTCAAGTTCGCCCAGGCCCGGCTCTGCCCGCCCTCGGTCGAGCAAATGGCTGCCCTGGCCGCCTACAACATGCCTATGGACTATTTCCAGGGCGTCCGCGACGAGTACGACAAGCGCCGGAATATCCTCTACGAAGGCCTCAAGGACATCCCCGGCGTCGTCATCCGTAAGCCCCAGGGCGCCTTTTACGTCATCATCCGCCTCCCGGTCAAGGATGTCGAACATTTCGCCGTCTGGCTGCTGTCGGATTTCTCGCTCGACGGCAAGACGGTCATGATCGCCCCGGCCCCGGGCTTCTACTCGACGCCGAGCCGGGGAACGGACGAGGCCCGGATCGCTTACGTGGTCAACGAGCACGAGTTGCGCGATGCCGTCCGGGTCTTCAAGGCGGGCCTCGAAAAGTACCGGGCGGTCCACGGCTGATGACGCTTTGAGCGAAACACCGAAAATCATCCGGCAGGCCCTGGTCATCGGGGCCCTCGGCGTTCTCCTCGGCGCAGCGGTCAATTTTTCCCTCGTCAAGCGGTTCGCCCGGGGCGAGTTCCGGGAGACGTTTTTTTCCCAGGCCGATAATTCCAGCGTCCGCTTGATCACGCTTCAGGAAGCGGAGGACCTCTGGGCGGCGGCGGAGGGTGTCTTTTTCGATGCCCGGGGGGCGGGCCCATACGGCGAAGGACACGTGCCGCGGGCCCGGAATCTCCCGGCCACCGAGTCCGGGCAGAAGCTGCCCGCCGATGTCATGGAGCTCCCGCGAGAGCGGACGCTCGTCGTCTACTGCGAGGGCGGGGACTGCCAATCGAGCCTCCTCCTCGCAAAGCGGCTTCACGACGAAGGCTTCAAGGACATCCGCGTCATGACCGGCGGCTGGGAGGAATGGAAAAAGGCCGGTCTGCCGGAGGAGAAGGGCGATGATAAAGAATAAAACCCTTCTCGTCCTCTTCCGGCTCGTCCTTGGGGGACTTTTCGTCTACGCCGGAGTCGTCAAAGTCCTGGACCCGCTCGACTTCGCCCAGAACATCCGCAACTACCGCCTCGTCGGCCAGTCGCTCTCCTTTATCGCGGCGGTCGTCCTGCCCTGGCTCGAGATCCTGGCCGGAGTCGCCTTGGCATTAGGGGTGTGGAAGCGCGCCTCCGCCCTGATCATCTCCGGCCTCCTTGTCTTCTTCATCCTGCTGACCCTGGTCACGATCGCCCGCGGCCTCGACGTCGACTGCGGCTGTTTCGGGGCCCTCAGCCGGAAATCCGGCCTCGGCGTCATCCTCGAGGACCTCGGGATGCTCTTCATGGGCCTGTGCCTCCTCTTTGCCCCGGCCAAGCAGATCTGAGTTATTGAATTCCCTCCAAGAATGAAGGGTGTCACGCACCGCTTCGAGAGAAGCAGCACATGTCCCCCAATCAAGGGTCCTCCGGTCAAAGGAGAGAGCGGGCTTGCAAGCCAAGGGCCGGCCTAGACGCCACCCGGACGGTGATGGTGACCATCCGAATCCCCCGTAGCGGAGGGGGACCCATCGCTTGCGATGGGGGAACCGCCGGGACTGGTTCCCGGGGGGCCGGGGGAAAGGATGGTTACCGTCGCCGTCATTAGCGGGTGGCGTCGCGGTGGCCCGATGTCCGTTGATATTTCAGCAGATTCCGTGTATATTTCACTGAATATATTAACGATCAGGAGTTGACTAATGGCTAAGAAGCACGTCTATTTCTTCGGGGCCGGCGCCGCCGAAGGCAATATGAAGATGAAGGACATCCTCGGCGGCAAAGGCGCCAACCTGGCCGAGATGGCCGGGATCGGCCTGCCCGTCCCCCCGGGGATCACGGTCTCGACCGAGGTCTGCGCCCTCTTTTATAAGAACAAAAACAAGATCCCGGAATCGGTCCGCCTCGAGGTCGAGAAGAACCTGAAAAAACTGGAGAAGACGGTCGGCCAGTCGTTCGGCGACCCCCGCAACCCGCTCCTCGTCTCCGTCCGCTCCGGCGCCCGGGCCTCGATGCCGGGTATGATGGACACCATCCTCAACCTCGGCCTCAACGACAAGACGGCCGCGGCCCTCGTCGCCAAGACGGGTAACGAACGCTTCGTCTACGATTCCTACCGCCGCTTCGTCCAGATGTACGGCGACGTCGTCCTCGGCCTCAAGCCCGTCCACAAGGACGACATCGATCCCTTCGAGGTCATCATCGAGGCCAAAAAGCACCAGCGCGGCATCAAGAGCGACACCGACCTCACGGCGGCCGACCTCAAGGACCTCGTCGCCCGCTTCAAGGCCGCCATCAAGGAAGAAACCGGCCGGGAATTCCCCGACGACCCCATGAAACAACTCTGGGGCGCCGTCGGCGCGGTCTTCGGCTCCTGGATGAACGATCGGGCCATCGCCTACCGCAAGATGTACGATATTCCAGAAGCCTGGGGCACGGCCGTCAACGTCCAGCTCATGGTTTTCGGCAACATGGGCAAGGACTCCGGCACCGGCGTCGCTTTCACCCGCGACGCGGCTACGGGCGAAAACATCTTCTACGGCGAGTACCTAATGAATGCCCAGGGCGAGGACGTCGTCGCCGGCACCCGGACGCCCCACCCGATCGCCAAGCTGAAGAAGGACGACCCCAAGGTTTATGCCCAGCTCGAGAAGATCCGCCACATCCTCGAGACACACTACACCGACATGATGGACATCGAGTTCACCATCCAGCAGGGCAGGCTCTACATGCTCCAGTGCCGGGTCGGCAAGCGGACCGCCTTCGCCGCGATCAAGATCGCCGTGGACATGGTCGACGAGAAGCTCATCAGCGAAAAGGAAGCCCTGGCCCGCATCGAACCCGATCAGCTCAACCAGCTCCTCCGGCCGATCTTCGACCCCGCCGAGAAGGAGGCCGCGATCAAGGGCGGCCGTCTCCTGGCCAAGGGCTTGAACGCCGGGCCCGGCGCGGCCACCGGCCGCGTCGTCTTCAACTCCGTCGACGCCGAGGCTTGGGCCAAGCGCGGCGAGAAGGTCATCCTGACCCGCACCGAAACCTCGCCCGAGGACATCAAGGGCATGAACGCGGCCGAGGGCATCCTGACCGCCCGCGGCGGCATGACCTCTCACGCCGCCCTGGTCGCCCGGCAGATGGGCAAGGTTTGCGTCGCCGGATGCGGCGAGCTGGCCATCGACTACGCCGGCCACACCATGACGGTCAAGGGACGGACGCTCAAGGAAGGCGACTGGATCTCGATCGACGGCACGACCGGACAGGTCCTCGAGGGCAAGATCAACACCAAGCCCTCAGAAGTCCTCCAGGTCCTGATCGAGAAAACCCTGCCTGCTTCCAAGGCGCCCGTCTACCGGACCTTCGCCAAAGTCATGGCGTGGGCCGATAAATACCGGACGCTCAAGATCCGGACCAACGCCGACCAGCCCGACCAGTCCGTCAACGCCGTGGCCTTCGGGGCCGAGGGCATCGGCCTCTGCCGGACCGAGCACATGTTCTTCGGCGAGGGCAAGATCGGCCCGATGCGCGAGATGATCCTGGCCGACACGCTGGAGCAGAGGAAGGCCGCCCTGGCCAAGCTCCTACCGCTCCAGCGCAAGGACTTCGCCGGCATCTTCGAGGTCATGGCCGGCCGGCCGGTGACCATCCGGACGATCGATCCGCCGCTCCACGAGTTCCTGCCGCACGAGGAGACGGGGCAGCGCGAAATCGCCGCGCAGATGGGCCTCTCCTACGAGAAAGTGAAGGAGCGCGTCGAATCGCTCCACGAGTTCAACCCCATGCTCGGTTTCCGCGGCTGCCGCCTGGGCATCATCTACCCCGAGATCACCGAGATGCAGGCCCGGGCCATTTTCGAGGCCGCCGCGGCCACGAAGAAGAAGGGTATCGGCGTTGCGCCCGAGGTCATGATCCCGCTCGTCGGCCACGTCAAGGAGCTGGCCCACCAGGAGAAGCTCGTCCGGGCGACGGCCGAGTCGGTCATGAAGGAGCAGGGCGTCAAGTTCGACTATCTCGTCGGGACGATGATCGAGATTCCGCGCGGTGCGCTCACCGCCGACGAGATCGCCGCCGTGGCCGAGTTCTTCAGCTTCGGGACGAACGACCTGACCCAGACGGCCCTCGGCGTCAGCCGCGACGACGCCGCCCGCTTCCTCATCCCCTACGTCGAGAAAGGGATTTATGCTAAAGATCCCTTCGAAGTCATCGACCGGGACGGCGTGGGACAGCTCATGCGTATGGCCGTCGAGAGGGGACGCAAGACGCGGCCGGGGATCAAGCTGGGCATCTGCGGCGAGCACGGCGGCGATCCGTCGTCGATCGAGTTCTGCCACCTCATCGGCTTGAACTACGTCAGCTGCTCGCCCTTCCGCGTGCCCATCGCCCGGCTGGCCGCGGCCCGCGCGGCTCTGCTGAATTCGCCCGCGGTTTCGACGAAAAAGGCCGCGAAAAAGCCCGCCCACAGACGCTGACCGGCCTTTTATCTTGCCGCGATTTTTGATATGGTGAGGGCGGCATGGGCGATCTGCTCAATCTCTTCCGGGTGCTCGTCGGGAAACGGTTCCCTTTCCAGCTCGTCTACAGCAACGAATACTGGATGGTCGAGACCGGCAAGCACGTCTTCCCCCTCCAGAAATACCGTCTCGTCTACGAGAACCTCCTGGCCATGGGGGCCAAGAAGGAGAATTTCCTCAGGCCCCGGCCGGCGCCCGACGAGGACGTCCTGCTCGTCCACACGGCCCGCTATCTCAAGCGGGTCAAGACCGGCACCCTGAGCCACGCCGAGCTCCGGGCCCTCGAGATCCGCTATTCCCCCGAGCTCGTCCGCTTCGCCCTGCTGTCGGTCGGCGGGACCGTTCTCACAGCCCGCAAGGCCCTCGAATGTGGACTGGCGGTCCACCTCGGCGGCGGTTTCCACCACGCCTTCCCCGACCACGGCGAGGGCTTCTGCCTTCTCAACGACGTCGCCGTGGCCGTCCGGAAGATGATCGAGGAGAAGTTCGCCCGGAAAGTCATGGTCGTCGACTGCGACCTCCACCAGGGCAATGGGACCGCGGCCGCGCTCGCCGGCCGGAAGGACGTCTTCACCCTGTCCATCCACCAGATGGACATCTACCCCACGGAAAAACCTTTGAGTACCGTCGACGTCGGCCTCTGGGCCGGCGACGGGGACGCCAAGTACCTGGCCGAGCTCGGAGCGCATATCCCCCGCATTTACAATGAGTTCCGGCCGGACATCGTCTTCTATCTGGCCGGCGCCGACCCCTACGAAAAAGACCAGTTGGGGGGCCTGTCGCTGACCAAGGCGGGCCTGAAGGAAAGGGATAAGGTCGTCATCGAGAACGCCCGGCGCCTCAAAATCCCGGTCGCCGTCGTCCTGGCCGGGGGATATGCCGCCGAGATCAAGGACACCGTGGACATCCACTTGAACACGGTCCGCATTGCCCAGCGCGTCCAGCGGGTTTTCCCGGAAGCGCCGGTGCCCCTCGCCGCGCGACGCCCCGTCTAGGGGTCGGGGACCGTGTCCCCCTCCCGTCAATCCTGAAGAAAGATGTGGCCGTAGACCTTGGCGTCTCCGACCATGTTGTCGATGATGCAGTATTCGTTCGGCTGGTGGGCGGTCTCGTCGAGCTTCGCCCAGCAGGCCGCGGGGAACCCGGCCCGGCGGAAGACGGCCGCCACCGTCCCGCCGCCGATGCCCATGGCCTTGGCGTCCTTTTTATAGACGGCCTTGACCGCTTTTTTGAGGGCCTGGACGACGGGGGCCTGGATCGAGGTCGGGGGAGCGGCCGGGGCCTTCTGCTGGATCTCCGCGTGGATCTTGACCTTGAACGTCTTTTCGATCCCGTCGGCGATCTTCCGGATCGTCTTCTCGACTTCCTGGACCTTGAACTTCGGCAGGATCCGCGAATCCATGTAGAAGACGTCCTCGCCGGGGATGGTGTTGACATTGGGGACGTTGGCCTCTTTCTTGGTCGGCTCGAAGGTGGAGATGGGCGGGTCGAAGAGCTTGTCCCGGCCCGGGTAGATCTTGTAGAGGTCGTTCAGGGCGGCGATGAAGAAGCTGGCCGCCTTGAAGCTGTTGATGCCCTTTTCGGGGGTCGAGCCGTGGGCCTGCTTGCCGAGCGTCTTGAACTTGAGCCAGAGAAGGCTCTTCTCGGCCACCTCGATCATCGTCCCGGTCTCGTTCCCGGCGTCGGGGACGATGATCAGGTCCTGCTTGCGGAAGATCTTGTGGTTTTGGACGACGTAATCGATGCCTTTTCGGCTTCCCGTCTCCTCGTCGGCGACGAGGGCGATGCCGATGTCGTAGTTCGGCACGATCCCTTCGGCCCGGAGGGCCTTCACGGCGAAGAGGGAGGCGACCATGTCCTGCTGGTTGTCCTCGACGCCGCGGCCGTAAACCCGGCCCTTCTCGACCCAGGCCTTGTACGGATTCCCGCGCCACAGGGAGAGCTCGCCGGGCGGGACGACGTCCGTGTGGGTCATGATCCAGATCGTCCGGGCCGGGCTCTTGCCCCGGTAATAGGCCAGGACGTTGGGCCGGTAGCCTGCCGGCGTGTCCAGGTCCGGGGCCTTGATCAGGGCGACGTCGACAAAGCCGTTGGCGTTCAGGAAGTCGATGAGGAAATCGGCCTTCTTGGCCTCTCCCTCTCCGCCGCTCGACGGCGCGATCGCCGGGATGGCGCA
>JADBLN010000088.1:30501-56215 GCA_014894455.1 Acidobacteriota bacterium
CCTTCTTGGCCTCTCCCTCTCCGCCGCTCGACGGCGCGATCGCCGGGATGGCGCAAAGGCGCACCTGGAGGTCGACCATCTCGTCGCGGAAATGCTCGATCCTTCGGGTCAGCCTGTCAAAGGTTTCGGTGGGGTTCATGCGGAGCTCCTCGCGGGGGACATAACGGCGGAATCTTATCACGACTGCGGAAAAAATCAACCCATTCGACAGCGGCCGCGGCGAAGAACGGCGATCCCCCGGAATCCGTACTGGACCCAGGACACGGAGGTGAGGATCGCCGTCAGGGCATAGAGCCAGCCCAGGGCCTCGGGCGACCGGTCCGTGGCATTGCAGAAAAGGACGAAGTAGAGGAGGAGAACCTGGCAGACCGTGCTGGCCTTTCCGGCGAGGACCGGCTTGAACGTCTGCTTGCCCCGGAGGGTGATGAGGACGAGCGTGGTCAGGGCGATGGCGAGGTCCCGGCCGATGCAGATCGCCGTCAACCACAAGGGCAGGGTGTTGGGCTGGCTGAGCGCCGGGAGGGTGAGGACGACGAAAGCCGAGGTGAGAAGGACCTTGTCGCCGGCGGGGTCGAGCCAGAGGCCGAGGGTCGACTTGAGGCGGAGCAGGCGGGCGGCTAAACCGTCGAGCGCGTCCGTCGCCCCGGCGGCCAGGAAAACGATGAACGCCGCCCAGGGTCTTTTCTGGACCATCATCCAGACGAAGACCGGCGTCAGCAGGATCCTGGAGAGGGAGAGCAGGTTGGGCAGGGTGAGCGCCTCGAACCGGCGGGCCTCGCCCGCCGCTCCTTCGGGGCCCTTGACGGTTTCGTTCATGACACGCCTTTCCGCCTGTCCTTACCTGGCCAGGCCGAGGATGAGGTCCATGACCCGGATCGCTTCGTTCCCGGGAACGGTCCTCTCGGGCTCGAACATCCGCTCGGGCGTGAGGGTCATGACCTGGAAGGAGAGCGCCCGAATGATGGCCTGGCGGTAATAGTTGTCCGCGGAAACGTCGGCGACCTGGATCCGCCTCGCCTCGACGAGGGGAACGAACTTGGCCCCCTTGGACTGGAGGACCCCGATGAGCCGGACCGCCGTGTCGGCCAGCTCGGCCCGGTTGATGATCCTCCGGGGCTGGAACGTGTGGTTGTCGAAGACGCTCATGATGTCGAGGGAGGCGACTTTGACGATGTACCTCTGGGCCCAGGATATCGCGATGTCGACGAGGATCTCCGTCCGCTTGCCGGGGGAGTCGAGGAGATCGTTGAACTTGACGCCGATCAGGGCGGCCAGGTCCTCCCGGGCGACGGCCTCCAGGGCGGGAATGCCGGCGTACTGGCTGGGCAGCTCATAAATACCCAGCTTGGCCTTGAGCTCTTCGATGCGCTTGCCGATGACCGCGTCTTGGGGTTCGAGCGCGGCCAGCTTTTCGAGGATGTCCAGGCTCTGCCCGAGTTCTCCGGAATCGGCCAGGTATTCGGCATACTCCCGGAGGACGGCCTTGTCCGCCGTCCGGCCTTCCATGGCGGCCTTGAAGTGAAGGAGCGCGCTTGCGGCGTTTTTCTCTTGCCGGTAGATCCGGGCCAGGTCGATGTGGGCCTCCACCGTCTCGGGGGCGAAGAACAGGGTCTTCAGGAATTCCCTCTTGGCGGTTTCCCGGTCGCCCGCGGCCAGGGCCGTGCGGGCATCGGCTAAGGACGCCTTGACGAGGTCGTCGCGGAGGGTTTCGAATCGCGGCTTGGCCCAGCGGTTGCCGGGCTCTTTCTTGAGGATCTCTCGGTACTCGCCGAGGACCTTCTCGTTCTCCCGCCTCGACTCGTAGATCTGGGCCAGACCGATCCTGGCCGGGGTCATGTCCGGGAAGCTCCGGAGGGAGGTCTTGAACCCCTCCTCCGCGGCCGCGAGGTCGCCGAGGAGGAGATCGGCGTAGGCCAGTCCCACGGCGTAGGCGGGGCTCGCCGCCCCCAGCTTCGAGACGAGTTTTCTCGCTTGTTCGGCCCGGCCGGACTTGAGCGCGTCCCAGGCCTCCTTGACGGCGATCCGGTCGTCCAGGCGCAGGCGCGTCGAGACGTCCGGCGGGATGTCCCCGACGAAGAAAGCGGGCGGCCCGGTCGGGAGGGTGGCGCAGGACCAGGCCCCGAGGAGGGCTATGCCGATCGCGGCGAGTTTTCTCACCATGGCTCTTCTCCTTGCTCGATATAGGGCAGGAAACTGACGATTCCCGCCGGGTCGGCCATGACCTTGAATTCGAGGAAGCGCTCGCTCTCCCGTTTCTTCAGGACGAGCAAGCGGCGAGGCAGAGAATCCGTGATCTCGCGGGTCTCCTTGGGGACCCGGATGTAATAGAGCTTGTAGCCGCCGAAGAGGACCTCCCGGAGCCGGCGGAGGAAATCCGGGACGCCCTCCTCCGTTTTCGCCGAGAGGGCGATCGTCTGGGCCTGCGGGTCGCCGTTCCGCTTCAAGAGAAGGGCCCGCTCGTCTTCGGGCAGGAGATCGATCTTGTTGAAGACCTTGACGACCGGGATGCCGGCGATGCCGAGGTCGGCCAGGATGCCCTCGACTGCTCCGAGCTGATGTTCCGAGGCGGGCGAAGCGATGTCGACGACGTGGCAGACGCAGTCCGCTTCGCCGACTTCCTCGAGCGTCGCCCGGAAGGACGTGACCAGCTCGACCGGGAGCTTCTTGATGAAGCCGACGGTGTCGGTGAGGAAAAAAAACGTGCCGTCGGGAAAGGAGACGCGCCGGAGGAGGGGGTCCAGGGTGGAGAAGAGACTCGGCGATGTGTATCGCCGCTCCTTGGTCAGAAGGTTGAACAGCGTCGATTTCCCGGCGCTCGTGTAGCCGACGAGCGAAACCGTGGGGACGGGGCTTCCCCTCCGGCCCTGGCGCTGGCTCAAGCGCCTTTTCTGGAGGCCGTCGATATCTTTTTTGATCTTCGTGATCCGGTCGGTGATGCGGCGGCGGTCCACCTCGAGCTTCTTCTCGCCCGGGCCGCGGGTCCCGATGCCGGCGCCCTGCTGGGTCAGGCCGGGGCCCTTGCCCCGGAGGCGCGGCAGTCGATAGCTCAACTGGGCCAGCTCCACCTGGAGCTTCCCTTCGTTCGTCCGGGCCCGTTGGGCGAAGATGTCGAGAATGAGTTGGGTCCGGTCGACGACCTTGACCCGGATCTCGTCCTCGAGGTTCCGCTGTTGGGTGGCGGTGAGGTTGTGGTCGAAGATGACCAGGTCGGCCGCCGATTCCCCGGCCAGCCGGGCGATCTCCTCGACCTTGCCCGTGCCGACGAACAAGCGGGGGTTCGTCCGGGGCAGGGCCTGGAAGACCTTCCCCACGATCTCGGCGCCGGCCGCGCCGGCCAGGCTGGTCAGTTCCGTCAGGGACTCTTCGGCCTCGTCCCTTTCCTTCCTGGTCGTGGCCACGTTGATGAGGATTGCGCGTTCCATGGGCTTAGGTAGTCCTATTGTAAATGGTTTTGGACGTATTCCTCAAGGGCGGGGCCGTCGTCGGGCGAAAACCAGGCCACGCCGTCCATCTTCCGGAACCAGGTCGTCTGCCGCTTGGCGTAGTGGCGTGTGTCGATCTTGGTCGAGGCCATGGCTTCCTCGCGGCCGATCTCGCCCCGGAGCAGCCTCAGGACATGGTTGTAACCGAGGGCGCGGAAGGGCGGCGCATCCTCGGCGACGCCCCGTTCGAGGAGGCCGCGGACCTCCTCGACGAGCCCCCGCTCGAACATCCGTTCGACGCGGTCGTCGATGCGCCGGTAGAGCGCGTCCCGTTCGAGCCTGAGGCCGAGGCGCAGGACGTTCCGGCCCTTGACCGGCGATTCGGTCCTGCGGAAGTGCTCGGAGATAGGCTGTCCGGTCGCGGCGTAGACTTCGAGGGCGCGGATGATCCGGACGCGGTCGCGGCTCCGGACTTTCCGGGCGTATTCCGGGTCGACCGCCTGGAGGCGCAGGAAAAGGGAATCGAGCCCCTCTTCCCGCGCCGTGGCCTCGAGCGAGGCCCGGACGGCCGGGTCGCGGCCGGGGCCGGGAAAAAGGCCGTCCACGAGGGCCTTGATGTAGAGGCCCGTGCCTCCGGCGATCAACGGGAGATGTCCCCGGGAGGCGATCTCGCCGGCGGCCGCGAGCGCTTCCCGGACGAAATCGGCGGCCGTGAACTGGACGTTCGGCCCGACGACGTCGATCAGGTGATGGCGGACGCCACGCCGGGCCGCGGCCGTCGGCTTGTCGGTGCCGATGTCGAAGCCGCGGTAAACCTGGATGGAATCGCCGCTGATGACCTCGCCGCCGAAACGCAGGGCCAGGTCGACGGCCACCCGGCTCTTGCCGACGGCGGTCGGGCCGAGGACGATGACGATGTCGCTCGTGTCAGGTTCCAATTTCGATCAGTATCCAGATGGCGAGGACCGAGGCGAAAAGAAGGAGGGCGAAGAGCTGGCGCCGTTTCAAGGGGCTTCTCCGACCTTGTCCAGGCTCCTGACGAGCGCGGATTCGTGAGCCGGGCCGAGAGTCCGCTTGACGGCCAGGACTTCGGCGGCGAGGACCTCGTCCATGCTCCGGAGGAGGCTCCGGCGGCATTCGTCCCCGACGATATTGGCGTTCACCTTGAGCAGGGACTTGATCTCGAGCCGCCCGTCCGGCTTGAGCTCCGCGCCTTGGAAGGCCGGGTCGAGACGGCCCCGGACCTCCTCTAGGGCTTTCTCGACGATGGAGAAGGCCACCGGTCCGATCTCTTTTGAAATGTATCTAAAAACGAACGAGCACTTGGCGTTGAACATGCCCAAGAGCCGGTCCATGCCGGCCAGGGACATGTCGGGGGGCAATTTCCCCGTTTTCGGCTTCGGGCCCGCCGTCCCGGCCAGGCCCAGGCAGAGAAGGGCGAAGAGGGCCCTCCGGGTCTCGGCTTCGCCGACGGCGCTCGCGTCGCAGAGTTCGGCCAGGGTCTTGGCGGGGTCGAGGAGGCCGAGGACGTATCTCTCGGTGAGGGAGAGCCGGAAAGCGTCCGGCGAGCAGGACGGGAGCCGCCGGACCATGTCCCCGTCGGCGGGAAGGGATCCGTCAGGGATCGAGTTGTCCTTCATCCGCCGGATGCCCTCGAGCAGGAGGCCGGGGAGGTCGATCGCCCCGACCAGGACCCGGCTCGGCGGACCGGCCCGGACGTGGAACTCGCGCTCGGGGCCGCGGGTGCCGAGGAGCGACAAGACCTCTTCCCGGGCGTAGGACTCGAGGAGCGTCCAGAGGCGCTCGGGCTCGAAGAGAGAGGTTTCGACGAGGGCCCGGAGGGCGGGCACTTCGTTTTTCTGGGCGTGCTCTTCGACCCGGGTCAGGGCGATGAGGTCCGCTTCTCCCGTGGTCAGGAGGAAGCGCAGGAAGTCCGTTTCCTCGAAGGACGTCGAATCCAGGATGAGCGAGCCGCGTTCGAACGACAGGCATTTCGGGACGCCGTCGGCCTTGACGTAGAGCGAACCGCTCTGCCCCAGCCGCCAGATCTCGGCCAGGACGCGGGCGATGGGGGCGCGGGCGAATTCCCCGGAAGCGAGCCAGTCGTCCATGTCCTTAATGTATAGACGGGACGGCGCGAAGTCAATTTACCTGAGGAAGCTCATGCCGATCATGGCAATGCCGACGTTGACGAGGGCCTTGAGGAACCAGACGCCGTAAGAAAGAAAGAGGGCTTTCTTGAGCTCGATCTTGAACACCGCGGCCAGCCCGAAGGCCAGGATGCCGAACAGCCAGAGCTGGAAAAAATCGACCTGGGAAAGCACGATGTAAGATGTCGACGTGACTTCCATCTTCGGGAAGAGCAGGGCCAGGCTAGTGGACGTCTGCATGAGGGATTTCCGGGTCAGGGCGAGGACCATGCGGACGGAGTTGCCGAACAGCTTGTCCACCAGGCTGGCGTGAAGGAGTGCGGACAGGACTTGGGCGTAGGTCCCCTGCGAGGAGAGGAAGCGGCTCAGGATGAGCAGGATCAGCGCCTGGAGGAGGAGCGCGATCAGGGTGAAGAGAGGTGTCGTCACGAACGTTTGGACGATTCGGCTCCGGGCCGAGGGGTTCTCCATGTTCTGGATCATCAGGTCGTAACGCTCCGCTCCCACGCGCTCCTTGAGCGCGGCGTTGTCCTTCATGAGCCGGAGCTGGTCTTTCTGCATGTAGGGGGCGACGATGAGGTTGAAGGCGATGAGGGCGACGAGGACGACAACGAGCGCGTCGACCCAGACCGGTTTCACGGCCAGCCCGTCGAAGACGGGACGAGGGTTGAAGAAGACACCTTCGATGCGTTTGAAAAGGTTCATGGGCTAAGCTCCTTTCCGTTCGTCTTTTTCGATCTCGCCGTCGCGGATATGGACGATGCGCTGGGCTTGGTTCGCCACTTCCCGGTCGTGGGTGACTATGATGATCGTGTTCCCTTGTTCGTGGAGCCGGTGGAAGAGGTTGAGGATCTCCCGGCCCGTCCGCGAGTCGAGGTTTCCCGTCGGCTCGTCGGCGAGGAGGAGGGACGGCTCATTGACCAGGGCCCGGGCGACGGCTACGCGCTGGCGCTCGCCGCCCGAGAGCTCGGCTGGCTTGTGGTTCATCCGGGCTTTCATCTCGACCCTTTCCAGGGCCCGCCGGGTCCGCTCCTCGCGCTCGGCCTTCTTCATCCCGCTGTAGACGAGAGGGAGCTCGACGTTGCGGAACGCCGAGGCCCGGGAGAGGAGGTTGAAGACCTGGAAGACGAAACCGATCTCGCGGTTCCGGGTGAAGGCCAATTCGTCCTCGGTCATGGTGCTGACGAGCTTGCCGTTGAGCCGGTAGGTCCCCGAGGTGGGCGTGTCCAGACAGCCGATGAGGTTCATCAGGGTGGACTTGCCCGAACCCGAGGGGCCCATGATGGCCACGAACTCGTTCCGCTCGATGGTCAGGGAAACCCCTCGGAGGGCCTCGACCTCCTGCTCGTCGAGCTTGTAGATCTTCCAGAGGTTTTCGGCGAAGATGACGACAGGGTCGGCGCCGCTCATTTTGTCGGGGTGTCCTTCTTCGGCTCCGTCTTGATCAGGACGCCGTCCTTGAGGTCGCGGAGGGAGGCGTAGGGGCCGGTGACGATGTCCTGCCCGTCCCGGAGGCCCGAGGTGATCTCGATCATCATTCCACCGGTGATGCCCTTGCCGACCGGCTGGAACTTGACCCGGGCGTTCTCGACGGCGTAGACGCCTTCCTCCTCCTTCTGCGCTGTCGGGGCGCTCTTGTCGGCGCCGGCCTTGTCCCGGAGGACGAGCGCGGAGATGGGCACGGCCAAGGCCTGCTTCTTCTCGGCCACGACGATGTCGGCCGATGCGGACAGCCCGGGCTTGAGCTTCTGGGACGGGTTCTCGAGGGTGATGACGACCTTGAAGTCCTTGGATTCCTGGGTCGAGATGCCGCCCGTCGTCTTCTGGAGGGCGGAACTGCCGATCTCCGTGACCTTGCCCTTGAAGACGGTTTCGGGGAAGGCGTCGACGCGGATGTTGGACTCCTGGCCGAGGCCGACGCCGATGACGTCGGTTTCGTCGACCTCGACTTCGACCTCCATCACCGACAGGTCGGCGATGGTCAGCAGGACCGTGCCGGGGTTGTTCATCGTCCCGATGATGGCCACCTCGCCCTCTTCGACGCGGAGGCTGGTGATGACCCCGTCGATCGGGGAGTTGTAGGTCGTTTTGTTGAGGTTGTCGAGCGTGCTCTTGAGGGACGCCTCGGCTTGCTTGATCTGGAAGCGGATGGCGTTCGTCTGGGCCGTGGAGATGTCGTATTGGGCCTTGGCCGTTTCGAGCTGGTCCTTGGAGATCAGCTGCTCGTCGGAGAGTTTCTCCTGGCGCTCATAGGCGTTCTTGTCCCGCTGGAGGCGGGCTTCCGCCTGGATGAGGTCGGCGTTGGCGGCCCGGATGAAGTTCTGGTCGCGGTCGGCGATGGCCTCGTACTGGGTGGAATCCAGCTTGAGGAGAAAATCCCCGGCCTTGACCTCCTGCCCCTCGACGATGCCGATCTTGATGATCCGGCCCGGGACCTGGGCGCTGATGTTGATGTTCTTCTTGGGTTTGACCTCTCCGGACGCCGAGACGATCGAGGTCAGGTCCTGTTTCTTGACCTTGTCCACGGTCACCTTGACGGTCTTCTCGCGCTGGGACCGGAGGTTGGCGACGACGATGACGCCGACGACCAGGATTATGGCCAGGATGATCAACGGCTTTTTCCGCCGTTTCATGAAGCTCGTCTTTTCCGTCATGGTTTGAAGCCTTTCTCGTCGATTTCGGAGGTAACCAATCTATTATACTACGGAAGGCCAGCGAATAGGTTCAAGATTTGCCTTGGGCTGGGGGAGTTGATAAGATGAGGCCCGATGGACGTCCGCGAGGAGTTTTCGAGGGTCGGCGAGGCCGTTGTCCGCGAGGCCGGCCTGTACCTCCGGGAAAACCTCGGCCGGAAGATCGAGGTGTCCCTCAAGGGGGCCGTCGACCTGGTCACGCCGTTCGACCTGGGGGCCCAGGAGATCCTCGTCGGCCGCCTGTCGGCCGCCTTCCCGACGCATGGCTTCCTGGCCGAGGAGGGCCTCGCCAGGCCGGGGAGCTCCGATTACCGGTGGATCATCGACCCCCTCGACGGAACGACCAACTACGCCCACGCCTTCCCCGTTTTCAGCGTCTCCACGGCCCTCGAGCGTGCCGGCCGGATCGTCCTGGGGTTCGTCTATGACCCGATGAGGGAAGAGATGTTCATGGCCTCGGCCGGGCGGGGGGCGTTCTTGAATGGCGCCGCGATCCGGGTCTCGGCTGTCGCCGACCTGGGGGCAAGCCTTCTTGCGACAGGCTTCCCCTACGACCTGAGGACGAGCCCCATCAACAATCTGGGCCATTGGGGGCGTTTCATCGTCAGGGCCCAGGCGATCCGCCGCTGCGGGTCGGCGGCCCTGGACTTGTCGTATGTCGCCTGCGGCCGCTTCGACGGCTTCTGGGAGCTCAAGCTCAAGCCCTGGGACGTGGCCGCGGGGGCTCTGATCGTCGCCGAAGCGGGCGGGCGGGTCAGCGATTTCCGAGGGGCGGAATTCGCATTGGAAACCCCGGGGATCCTGGCCACGAACGGGCGGATCCACCAGGAGATGCTCGACGTTCTCGCCAGGGACGGGATGGCAGGAGGGACCGATGGCCCGGATGACCGCACTTAGGGTCTTTTTTGCGTCGGGGATCGCGGCCTTGGGCTTCGCCGCCCTTGCCCCGGGCGGGCTCGCGCCCCAAGTCCAGACGCCGGCCGCGGACGGTCCGGCCGTCAAGAAAGTCGCCGTCCCGGCCGACGCCGGCTGGGTGGACACGGGGATCGACGTCGCGCCGGGGGAGGAGCTCGTCTTCCGCGCCGCCGGCGAAGTCAGCCTCCAGCGGGGAAACCCGGAAGCCGGCTGCGGCCCCGGAGGGCTCGACCTGATCACCGTCGAGCAGCCGGTCCCGGACGAGAACCTCGGGGCCCTCATCGGCCGGGTGGCCCAGCTCGTCTCCACCCGGACGGACGAGGATTCGGGGATGGAGATCCGCGACGAGATCTTCGTCCTCTTCTTCATCGGCCCGGAGAGAACCGTGACCGTCCCCGTGAAGGGGCGGCTCTACCTCGGCCTCAACGAAAACGTCCTCAAGGATAACGCGGGAGAGTTCACCGTTCTGGTGTCCCGGCGCCCGGCCGGAGATCGGACGGGGCTTAAGGCGTTTCCTCGGCCGCCTTCGCGGCCATGTGCCCGTCCATGAATTGAGTGTTATACCGCCCGGCGAGGAAATCGGCGTTGGACAGGATGTCCAGGTGGAGCGGGATGTTTGTCTTGATCCCGACGATGGTCGTCGCTTCGAGGGCCGCCCGCATCTTGCGGATGGCCAGGTCCCGGTTCGGCGCATAGGCGATGATCTTGGCCACCAGCGAATCGTAGTCCGGAGGGACGACCCAACCCCCGTATGCGGCGGAATCGACGCGGATGCCTTCGCCCCCCGGCAGGACCAGAAAATCTATTTTTCCAGGCGAGGGAACGAAGGTCGCCGGGTCTTCGGCGTTGATCCGGCACTCGATGGCGTGGCCCCTCATCACGAGCTCGCAGGGGAAGCCGAACTTCTCGCCCGAGGCGATCCTGATCTGGGCCTTGATGAGGTTGATCCCGTAGACCATCTCCGTGATGGGGTGCTCGACCTGGACGCGGGCGTTGGCCTCCATGAAATAGAACTTGCGGTTCTCGTCAACCAGGAACTCGAAGGTGCCCAGGCCCTGGTAGCCGACTTCGGAGGCCGCGTCCTCGACTTCCTTCATCATCTTCCTGCGGGTCCTTTCGTCGATGAACGGGGAAGGCGTTTCCTCGATGAGCTTCTGGTATTTCCTCTGGACGGAACACTCCCGCTCGCCGAAGGCGGTGATTTTTCCCTTTCTATCGCCGATGACCTGGATCTCGATGTGCCGGGCCCCGGTGACGTACTTTTCGATGTAGAGCGAGGGGTCGTTGAAGGCCGCCTTGGCCTCGCCCTGGGCGATGGGGAATTGGTCCTCGAGCTGGGAGGACGAGCGGCAGATCCGCATCCCCTTGCCGCCGCCGCCGGCCGCGGCCTTGATGATCACGGGAAAGCCGATTTTCGCGGCGATCTTCTTGGCCACGGCGAGGTCGTCGATGACCGTGTCGCTCCCCGGCAGGATGGGCAGCCCGGCCTTTTTCATCGTTTGGCGGGCCTTGTTCTTGTCGCCCATGAGCCTGATGATGGACGGCGGCGGGCCGATGAAGATCAGGCCGTGGGTCTCGCAGATCTCGGCGAACTTGGCGTTCTCCGCGAGGAACCCGTAGCCGGGGTGGATGGCGTCGGCGCGGGTAATGTCGACCGCGCTCAGGATGTTGGCGATATTGAGGTAGCTCTCGGAGGCCTTGGCCGGGCCGATGCAGACCTTCTCGTCCGCGAGCAGGACGTGAAGGGCCTGGCGGTCGGCTTCCGAATAGACGGCGACCGACTTTATTCCGAGCTCGCGGGCGGAGCGGACGATGCGGAGGGCGATCTCTCCGCGGTTGGCGATCAGGATTTTCGAGATCATCGGGCCTCAGCTCAAGGGCAGGATGGCGAAGAGCTTCTGGCCGTATTCCACGGGCTTGGCGTTTTCGCCGTAAATTTCGACGACCGTCCCGTCCACGTCGGCCTCGATCTCGTTCATCAGCTTCATGGCCTCGATGATGCAGAGCGTCTGGCCTTTCTTGACGACGTCGCCGATGTCGACGAAGGGGGGGGACGCCGGGTCGGGGGCCCGGTAGAACGTCCCGACCATGGGCGAAGTGATCATGCGGTGGCCCTTGGCTACCTCGATGGCCAGGGCCCTGGCCTCGGCGGCCGCCGCGCTCTCGTGCGGAGCGGCGGGGCCGGCGGCAAGGCCGCCTGGCGGGGCGATGGCCGAGGGCGCCGGCTGGGGTGCGTTCCGGCCGATCTTGACCTTCAGGCCCTCGATTTCGAGTTCGAAGACCGACAGGCCTTTCTCTTCGAGAAGACCGATGAGCTTCCGGAGCTCGTCGTAGTCGATCTTCCCGCTCATGGCGCATTCTTCCGGACCGACCGGCTGCTTGTTCTTGTCGTTCATACCCTAATCCACCTCGTATAAATAACTTTACCTTAACGGCATCCCCCCGAAATGTCAAGATGCCCCTCATTTGACTGGTTGGCAAGGTTCTCCTATGATGGCCCGAGGGATAGGACGCGATGTTCGACCAGCTTTCCGAACGCCTCGAGAGGATGATGAAGTTCCTCCGGGGCGAGGTCAAGGTCACGGACAAGAACATGGCCGAGGCCCTGAAGATGATGCGCCTGGCCTTCCTCGAGGCGGATGTCAACTACAAGGTCGTCAGGGATTTCGAGGCCCGGGTCAAGGAAAAGGCCCTGGGCGAAGAGGTCCTACGGAGCCTCAGTCCCGCCCAGCAGGTCATCAAGATCGTCCGCGACGAGCTCGCCGGCATCCTGGGGGGCCAGCAGAAACCCCTCTTGTTCTCGAGCCGGCCGCCGTCGGTCATCATGCTGGTCGGCCTCCAGGGAAGCGGCAAGACGACGACCTGCGGCAAGCTCGCCCGCTGGGTCGCCGGCATCGGAAAAAGCCCCCTCCTCGTATCGTTCGACCTGAAGCGGCCGGCGGCCCAGGAGCAGTTGAAGACGATCGCCGCGTCCCTGGGCTTCCCGTTCTACGAGATGACCGCCGCCCGGATGGCCTCCCCGAAGGAGGCCCTCAAGGAGCTCCTCGTCCACACCGCGAACAGGGGCTTCGACCCCCTCATCGTCGACACGGCCGGCCGCCTCCACGTCGACGACGAGCTCATGGAGGAGCTCCGCCTCGTCCGGGCGATCCTTGACCCGACCGAAGTCGTCTACGTCGGCGACGCGATGACCGGCCAGGACGCCGTGCGCAGCGCCCAGGCCTTCGAGGAGAAGATCGGGCTGACCTCGGTCATCCTGACCAAGCTCGACGGCGATGCGCGGGGAGGGGCGGCCCTGTCCATCGTTGCCGTGACCGGCCGGCCCATCAAGTTCATCGGCGTGGGCGAAAAGCCCGATAAGCTCGAGGTCTTCCACCCCGAGCGCATGGCCTCGCGCATCCTGGGCCTGGGCGACATCCTCTCGCTCATCGAAAAGGCCCAGGGCGAGGCCGATCTCGCCGAGACCGAGGAGATGGCCCGCAAGCTCCGCAAGCAGGAGTTCACCCTCGAGGATTTCAAGAAACAGATCGTCCAGATGAAGAAAATGGGGTCGCTCTCGGACCTCCTGGGCCATCTCCCCCAGGTGGGCCCGTTCAAGAACCTGGCCAAGGCCCAGGTCGACGACCGGAAGATCGCCCACTTTGCGGCCATCATCGATTCCATGACGCCCGAGGAGAGGGAGAACCCGAGGGCGCTCAACGGCAGCCGCCGGGCCCGGATCGCCCGCGGCAGCGGCAGGCCGGTCAACGAGATCAACCAGCTGGTCAGGCAGTTCCAGGAAATGCAGAAGATGATGAAGCGGTCGGCCGTCCAGAAACTGCTCGGCGGTCTGAAGTAGTCCCCGCCGCTATCACCTTTCGAGGACGTGGGCGACGCATTCGAGCCAGAACGCGGCGTAGTCTTCCCAGAAGATGAAGTTGCATCCCCAATGGGGGGCGGGGTCGGACATGTAGGCCAGGACCCGGCCGTGGCCGCAGGTCCTGACGGCCAGGAGCGGATCGCCCGAATCCTTGACCTCGAGGAGGACCCTCCCCTCGGGGATGGACATCGTCTTGTTGTACCCCAGGATGGGAGGCATGGTCCTCAGGTTGATCGTCTTGAAGAAGCGCTCGCCGGACGCCGTCAGCTCGGCGTCGAACCCTTCCGTGCTCTCGACGAGGTCCTCGTGGTCGAGACAGCGGACGGGGAGGACCTCACGGAGCCGGGTCCGGCCCCAGCCTCCCTTGCCCAACTCACCCGTGAAGGAATACCAACCGCCGAGGAAGAGGGCCGCCTTGCCGGCCTTGATGGCCTCGACCGTCAGGCGGATCCTGTCCGGATAGGTCAGGATGGCCGTCCCGAATTTCTCCCGATCGAAGAAGTTCGGGGCGAGCTGGAAGAGCTTGGCGTCGACGTCGCTGAAGATGAGCACGTCGTAGGAGGCCAGGATGCCCTCGTAGTCGCCCGGGCCGAGCTTGTTGTAGAAATCCCAGGACGGGACGGACTCGACCGTGTGTTTCCCGGTTGATTCCAGGGCGTCCTTCAGCCATTTCCCGTAGTTGAAGATGTCGAGCCCCTTGGGGGAATGGTAAAAAGGCGTTTCGGCGAAGACCGGCCCCGTCAGGACGGCCCAATCTCCCACGTAATAGATCTTGGCCATGTCGATGACTCCTTCTGACGGGGATAGGATAACAGAGAAGGCCCCCGGAGAGGAAGGGGTTTGACCGACCGGAGGTCGGCCCGGCTGACGCTCGTCCCCGTGCCTTCGGTGTCCTCTCCTGGGGACAGCCGGTATCTAGGGGTTGACTTGCCCCTCGAATTCCGGTATGCTTTTTCAGCAATTACATCTACCGCGGAAGTGAAACCACAATGATTACCATGCGCTTGATGAGATTCGGCACCAAGAAAAAACCGACCTACCGGATCGTGGTGATGGATTCGAAAAGAGCCCGCCAAAGCCAAGCCCTGGACACGCTGGGCACCTATACCCCGCTCGAGGACCCGGCCGGCGTCAAGATCGACCTCGAAAAGGCGAACCAGTGGATTTCGAAAGGCGTTCGGCCATCGAGAACCGTTCAATCCCTTCTGGATCGAGTCGCCAAGCCCGCGAAACCCGCCCAATACCCGAAATCTTAAAGGAGGTCACTGTGAAAGAACTCGTGGAGTTGATTGCCAAGGCATTGGTGGACCAACCGGAAAGAGTGCAGGTTTCCGTGCTCGAGGGCGAGCAGACCACCATCCTGGAGCTCAAGGTGGCCCCGGAGGACCTCGGTAAGGTGATCGGAAAACAGGGCCGGACGGCCCGCGCGATCCGCATCCTCCTCGGCGCCGCGGGGATGAAGCTCAAGAGGAGATACAACCTCGAGATCATTGAAAAAGGCTGACCTCGTCGCTTTGGGGAAGATCCTCAGGAGTCAGGGGCGCGACGGACAGCTCAAGCTCCGGCTCAACGAAAAAGGGCTTCCCGGGTCCGACTGTGCTACGATATATCTCCGGCGGGTGGACGGGTTCGAGGCCTTCGCGGTCGAATCCCTGACGCTCGATCGGAACGCGTACTTCCTGAAACTCAAGGGAATCGATACGCTGGCTGGGGCGGACGCCCTGGCCGGGCTCGATGTTTTTGCCGCCGAGGCCGACTTCCGGAGCCTCGAACGGGGTCTCTTTTACGACTTCGAAGTCATCGGGTGCCGGGTGGTCACGCGTGACGGGGCCGATGTCGGAGAAGTCACGGGGATCCTCCCCGCCGGCGGTCCGATCCTCCTCGTCGTGAGGCGGGGGGAAGGGGAGGTTTACGTCCCCTTCACGGAGACGATTTGCGTGAAGGTGGACCCGGAGGCGAAGGAGATCCTCATCGACCCTCCGGACGGCCTTTTGGAGTTGAATGAGATTTGATATAATCACGATCTTTCCCGAGATGTTCGCCAGCGTCTTTTCGGGGGGGGTCGTCAAGAGGGCCCTGGAGAGGGAGACGGTCCGGATCGCCGTGCACGACCTGCGGGATTTCACCGAGGACAAACACAGGCAGGTCGACGACCGGCCCTACGGGGGCCTGGAAGGAATGGTCTTGAAGCCCGAGCCGATCTTCCGCGCCGTCGAAGCCGTCCGCGAGGACGCCGCGAGCCGGGTCTACCTTCTTTCCCCCCAGGGCCGGCCCTTGGACACGGCGCTGGCCCGGGAGCTGGCCTCGTATGCCCAGGTCATCCTCATCTGCGGACGCTACGAAGGCGTGGATGAGCGGGTCGTCGAGCACCTGGCCGACGGGGAGATCTCGATCGGCGATTACGTCCTGTCGGGCGGAGAACTGGCCGCGGCCGTGGTCGTCGACGCGGCGGCCCGCTTCGTTCCGGGCGTCGTGGGCAAGGAAGGGTCGGTGGAGAACGATTCCTTCGCCGGGGGGATCCTCGATTTCCCCCAATACACGAGGCCGCGGGAATTCCGGGGACTGAAGGTCCCCCAGGTCCTGTTCTCGGGCGACCACAAGAGGATCGAGCGCTGGCGGCGGAAAAAGGCCCTCGAAAAGACGATCCGGCAGCGGCCGGACCTGGTCACGCATAAAACACTTACCCCGGAGGACCGGCGTCTTCTGGAGGAAATTCCGAACGAAAGGAAGGGCGAATGAACCTGGTCGACATGGTTGAGGATAAACAGTTGAGGAAGGACCTCGATCCTTTCAACGTCGGCGACACCGTCAAGATCCACGTCATCATCCGGGAAGGCGACAAGGAACGCACCCAGATCTTCCAGGGCGTCGTCATCGGCAAGCGCGGCGCCGGCATGAAGGCCTCCTTCACGGTCCGCAAGGTCTCTTTCGGCATCGGCGTCGAGCGTGTCTTTCCCGCGCATTCCAAGATGATCCGTAAGATCGAGGTCGTCCGCAAGGCCAACGTCCGCAGGGCCAAGCTGTACTATCTCCGCGATCTCAAGGGCAAGGCCGCCCGGCTCAAAGAGGACCAGGGGTAACGTCGGGGGCCGTGGCCACCCTCAGGCTCGAGAAGGAGCTCTTCCGGGGTGGCTTTCGGCTCGTCGCCGGGGTCGACGAGGTCGGCCGCGGCTCCCTGTTCGGTCCGGTCGCGGCCGCCGCCGTCATCCTCCCTCCGGAGTGGCTTCTGCGGCGCCCCCCGTCCTGGGCCGGCGCCATCGACGACTCGAAGCTCCTTTCCCCGGCCCGGCGCGCGAACCTCGCGGCCGCCATCCTCCGCGAGGCCGCCGGCGTGGGGATCGGCCTGGCCTCCGCGGCGGAAATCGATTCCCTGAACATCCTCCGGGCGACGCACTTGGCCATGGTCCGGGCGGTCGAGAGCCTGCCCGGCGCTCCCGACATGCTCCTTGTTGACGGGTTCCCGATAAAAGATGTAAAGTATCGCCAGATGGGCATCCTGAAAGGAGACCGGAAGAGCCGGTCGATCGCCGCGGCCTCCATTGTGGCCAAGGTCTTCCGAGACGGCCTGATGCGGGTTTTCGCCGAACTCTACGAGGGCTACGGCCTGGACAGGAACAAGGGCTATGGGACCGAGGAGCACATCCGTTCGCTGAAGGACAAGGGGCCGACCGGACTCCACCGGACCTCCTTCAAGCTCGGATAAGAACGGAACGCCATGAGCGCGCGCAGCGACCGGGTCAAGGTCATCGAGCAGGCCGAGAAACACGTCCGGGCCGGCCGGGTCAAAGACGCCATCGCCGAGTACGAGAAGCTCGCGCTCACCGACCCCCAGGACGTCGGGACCCTCAACATCATCGGCGACCTCTACATCCGGCTCCGGAATAACGACCGGGCCGTCGGGTTCTTCCTGAAGGTCGCCGAGGAGTACGAACGGCGGGGCCTCTTCTCCCAGGCCCTGGCCATCTACAAGAAGATCCACAAACTCTACCCCGAAAACGTGGAGTACGCCCTCAAGCTCGGCGACCTCTACGGCCAGCAGGGTTTCCTGGCCGACGCCAAGAACGTCTACCTGGCCATCGCCGGCGGCCTCGTCGGGGCGGAGAAGGTCCCGGATGCCATCGCCATCTTCGAGAAAGTCATCAAGCTCGATCGGGAGGATCTCGAAGCGCGGAAAGCGCTTTCCGGCCTGTTCAGGGACGCCGGCAACCTCGACGCCGCCCTGGAGCAGTTGAACGATATCGCCGAGATCCGCGCGGAACACGGCCAGTTCGAGGCCGCGGTGGAGATCCTCAACGAGGCCCTGGCCCTGAGGCCGGGGGATAACAAGAGCCTGGTCAACCTGGTCGACGTCTACAAGCGCCAGAACCAGGCCGGCAAGGCCATCGAGGTCCTCGAAAAGCAGCTCGAATCGACCCCCGACAGCGTCCAGTTCCTCAATATCCTGGGCAACATCCACTTCGAAGCCGGGGACACCAAGAAAGCGGAGGAGATCTTCACCCGGATCGTGACCGGCCACCCCCTCAACGTCAACGCCCGCATCAAGCTCGGTCGAATCCAGATCCTCAAGGACAAGCTCGACCAGGCCTACGAGCTCTTCGAGCCCCTGATCAACAACCTCGTCAAGAAGCACCGGGACGAGAAGGCCATCGGGTTGCTGGGCCTTATCCTGGAGAGCCAGAAGCCCCACTTGCCCGCTCTGGAACGCCTGGCCCTGATCTACCGGTCGAACAAGGAAATGAAGAAGCTCGAGGTCGTGGACCGGGCCATCCTGGACGAACTCCGGAAGCAGGGAGACAAGGGCAGGATGGTCGCCGTCTACGAAGAGCTCTTGGAGCTCCGGCCCGACGACGCCGACATCGCCCGGGAAGTGCGGGCCCTCCGGCTTGAGAAAGGCCTGCCCGCGGTAGAGGTCCTCGAGGATATGTCGGAGCTTTCGAAAAAGGACCTCGAAGCCCTCCAGGAAGGCATGGCCCAGGCGGACCTCTACATGCAGCAGGGCCTCGTCCGGATCTCCCGTCGGCTCCTCGAGAATCTCCGTTTCCGTTATCCCGAGGCGTCCCAGATCCAGAGGAAGATCGCCGTCCTCGACGAGGTCCGGACCCATATGGACGAAGAGGAGATCCGCCGGCGCGTCGAAAAGACCAGCGTCCTCGAAGCCAAGTTCAAGGAAAAAACAGCGGAAAAGAAGGCCGAAGACAAGAGGGTCGAGGACCGCAAGAAGACCGCGGGCCCGTTCAAGGAGGACGTCCTCGAAGGCGCGAAGGTCAGCACGGCCGACATCTTCGCCGGAACGGACATCCTCCCCTTCGTCAGCCCCGAAACCGGCGAGAAAAAATATTACGACCTCAAGGCGCTGGCGGTCGAGGAACTCCGGCTGATCGCCGCCGCGCACGTCCAGCAGCTCCAAGGAGACACGTCCCAGTACGAGCGGGAGCTTTCCGGGATCGTCGCCGAATTCCGGAAGGACCTCCAGGCCAAGGTGGAAGGGGACGCCGCTGAGACCCACTACCAGCTTGGCCTGGCCTTCATGGGGCAGGGCCTCACCGGAGAGGCCGTCGAGGAGCTCACCCAGGCCGCGAAGGACAAGGAACTCGCCATCGAAAGCTATAGTTTGATCAGTCAGTGCTACAGGCAGAAGCGGAATCACGATGAAGCGGAGAAATGGCTGAAGATGGCTCTTGCCGCGGCCAAGCCGGGCACCGACCAGTATTACGCCCTCTTCTATGAACTCGCCGAGATCTACGAAGAATCCGACGACCGGGAGAAGGCCATCTCCCTCTTTAAGGAGATCCGCGCCTGGAACCCGGGCTACCGGAACATCTTGGCCAGGCTCGAGAGCTTGGAAAAAGCGTCCGTCGGCTAACCCGGCCGCCTTCCTCGGAACCCGAAGATCAGACCGTCTCCAGTCACCGTCCCGAAACACTCGAAATCGGGAGATGAACCTAACAATATCGGAATGAAGACATCCCGGGGAGCAGTCGAGGTATCCTGGGGAAAAAAAAGGCCGCCCCGGGCCGGGGCGGCCTTCTTTCTAGCTGTGATACCGGGTGGCTCAGTCGACGATCTTGCCGGAGATGATGAGGATCAAACCCTTGCCGCTGCCGTCGAGCTTGGAGACGCCGACGACCGTGCGGTCGCCGGACTTGATATTGAGAGTGCTCTCGATGAGGGTTGTAACATTGGGGACAGCCTGAGCGGTTCCCTCCTTGCTCTCGGGCGCCTTTTGCTGCGTGATCTGCCGCAGCCGGACCTCGGTTTTGATGACCGGCGCCTTGGCGTCGCCAGCTACGTCCGGCTGGAGCGCGAACACGAATTCGCCCTTCGGGCCGAGGATGACCGACGCCCGCTCTCTATTAATGACCCGGACGAGCGTGGAGTCGAGGAGCGTATAGCCTTTGTAACGGAGGAGCTTGCGGAGCTCCTTGATGATGGGATCACTTTGGAGCTCGGCGTCGGTCTGCGCGTCGGTCTCCGAGCCCAGGATGAGCTGGACGGTGAAGAGGACGTCGGCCGGCTTGGTGTCGATCTCGCGGATGACGGCTAGAATCTTATCAACGTTCTCAGGCGTTTCGCCGATCGTCAGGAGGTAGGGCATCTCATTCTGGAACCGGATGTACCCATCGCGGCTGACGTAGGTTTGGAGAATCATGTAGATATCCTGGGCCCGGACGTACTTGAGCCTGACGATCTCCTTGCGCAGGTTTTTCGGCTCGGCCTTCTGATCTTGTGTCACGTCCTCGGCGAAGACCGGGAGGACGATGGCCAGGGAAACAACCAGGACTAAAAACACGAGAATTCCTTTTTTCACTTTTCATCTCCTTTCCATTCGAAATTCTTGTCGAGGAACCAGACGACTTGAAGTCCGGTTTCCTGTGATACCAAGGTGAGTGAAACGACGGACGGTTCGTCCGCCGGCGATGTCCCCCGCGGCCCCAAATTCCCGTCCTTGAAGACGAGGGACAGGACAGCCAGGCCGAGAAACGCGCCCAGGACCGAGGCGGCGGCCCATCGGGGCCGGGCGAGGAATGCCGGCTTCTGTTTCTCCGGAGCCGCCGGCTTGAACCGGGCCGCGAGGGCCCGCCATTCGCCCTCGCTCCAGTCGGGAACGCTCTCGGCCTTCGCCGCCTCTTTGAGCCTCGTCAAAGCCTGCTCGTATTCTCCGAGTTCTTTCCGGCAAGAAGGGCAGGCGTCGACGTGGGCCCGGACCGCCGTCATGAGCCGCGGCCGAAGGTCGTCGCCGGCGTAGAGGGGAATGAGTTTCTTTGCTTTTCGGCAAGTCATCGTCCCTCCTTTAGGTGGGGGAAATCGTTCCGGATAGCTTCCCGCAGCTTCCGCCGGGCCGAAGACAGGTTCACGCGCACCGAGATGCTCGAACAACCCAGGGCCCGGGCCGTTTCCTTGATGTCGAACTCCTCGAGGTCCCTCAGGACGAAAACCTCCCGTTCCCGGGGACTGAGCACCGCGAGACACCCCAGGATGTCGGAGCGGATCTCTCGGCGCTCCCGGCCGGCCTCCGGGCCGGCGGACGGCGACCTATCCCGGGCCGCGTTTTTGAGCGCCGCCTTCTCGCGCGTCCCCTTCCTGAACCTGTCTCGGGCCTCGTTGGCCGCGATCTGGAAAAGCCAATTCCGGAAGCTTCGGGAAATGTCGTAGCGGGCGAGGGAGCGGAAGGCGCGGAGGAGCGCCTCCTGGGCGACTTCCAGGGCCTCCTCCCGGTTGCGGGTCAGCCTGTAGGCCAGGGTGAGCAGCGGCTGCCGGTACGGGGTGACCAGCGGCTCGAACGCCTCGGTGCGGCCGGATAGAACCATCGCCACGAGCTCCTTCTCCGTTTCGTTCATCCGCATGGTTATACCCGGGCCCGGGCGAAAATGTTAAGGCGCCCCGATAAAGACGAACATAGCATAGCTCAGAACGCGACTCCAGGGAGGGGTGGGCCGAGGCCGGCGGACGAGGAGTCGGCTTCAGGCGCTGACGTGGACCAGGCCTCTGACCTTGTGGAAGACCTCGAGGACCCGGTCGATCTGCTCGT
Source organism: Acidobacteriota bacterium (assembly GCA_014894455.1). Classification (GTDB taxonomy): domain Bacteria; phylum Acidobacteriota; class Aminicenantia; order Aminicenantales; family Saccharicenantaceae; genus RBG-16-66-30. Next base: position 51,570 of record JADBLN010000088.1, read on the forward strand.
CCGTGTGGGTGGCCATGTAGCTCGTGCGGAGAAGGGCCAACTCGGGCGGGACGGCCGGGGGCAGGGCCACGTTGGTGTAGATCCCGGCCTCGTAGAAGACCTTCCAGGCCTGTATTGTCTTCATCATGTCGCCGATGATGATGGGGATGATGGGCGTTTCGGTCTCGCCGATGTTGTAGCCCATGGCCTTGAGCTCGGTCCTCATCCGTTCGCCGATCTTGTTGACCCGCTCGACGCGCTCCGGCTCCTTCTCCAGGATGTCCAAGCAGGCGAGGACCGTGGCCACGTTGGACGGGGGCAGGCTGGCGCTGAAGATGAACGGCCGGGCGAACATCTGGATCCAGTGGACGGCCTCCTTGGGGCCGGCGATGAAGCCGCCGACCGAGGCCAGGGATTTGCTGAACGTGCCCATGACCAGGTCGACGTCTTTCTGGCAGCCGAAGTGATACCCGGTGCCCCGACCGCCGCCGAGGACCCCCAGGGAGTGGGCGTCGTCGACCATGAGCCGGGCGCCGTATTTCTTGCAGATGGGGATGATCCCGGGCAGCTTGGCGATGTCGCCGCCCATGCTGAAGACGCCGTCGACGATGACGAGTTTCGCCGGGCCGGGCGGCAGGGATTTCATGACCTCTTCCAGGTCGGCCATGTCGTTGTGCTTGTAATAGCGGGTCTGGACGTTTTTCAAGACCTTGGCCATACGGACGCCGTCGATGATGCTGGCGTGGACCTCCTGGTCGGTGATGACGATGTCGTCGCGGTCCATGACGGCCGGGATGGTGCCGAGGTTGACCTGGAAGCCCGTGCTGAAGACCAGGGCCGCCTCCATGCCGACGTACTTGGCCAGGCGCTCCTCGAGCTCGAGATGGAGGTCGAGCGTCCCGTTGAGGAAACGGGAGCCCGTACAGCTCGTGCCGTACTTCTTGATGGCCTCGATGGCGGCTTCTTTGACCTTGGGGTGGTCGGTCAGCCCGACGTAGTTATTCGAGCCGATCATGATGAACTTCTTGCCGTGGATATAGACTTCGGTCCCCTCGGGGTGCTCGATGGGGATGAAGTAGGGGAAAATCCCCATGGCCTGGGCCGTGCGGGGATTGAGCGGGTAGCCGTATTTCTGGGCGACCTTGGGGTCGGAATAAAAGCCAATGCACTTTTCGAAAAGGTCCATTGTCACGTCCTTAGGAAGGATTTCAGTCATTCAGTATAGGATTCTCCGCCCGCCGTGTCAATTTTCGGGGCCCCTCAGGTGGAGCGAAGAATGGGGCGGGTCAGGCAAGTTGGGCCGCCGGCGCCCTTGCGCGAGATCTCATCGCCTTCGTAGGTCCAGACATCGATGCCGGCCTTGTTCAGGACCTCGGCGGTTAGCGGGTTGCCGGCGAGGGCGACGCATTTCCCCGGTGCTACGGCTAAAACGTTCGTGGCCATGGTCGCGTATTCCTCGTCCGGGACCTCGAGAAGTTCGAAGCCCATCTCGAGCAGGCGCTTGCGGAATGGCACGGGAAGGAGGCGGGAGTAGACGAGGAGTGTCCGCTCGGCGACGGGGCTGAGCATGGACATCAGGTGGAGGACATCCCCGGGCCCATCCCAATGCGGCAGGGGCGCCTCGATGACTTCGCATCCGTCTCCAGCGACGATCTCCCGGAACTGGCGGATGCCCTCGGCGTTCGTCCTGTAACCGTGGCCGACGGCCGCGGTCCTTTCGTCGAGCCAGACGACGTCGCCGCCTTCGAGGGTGCCCGGCTCGCGGATGGTCCCGATGACCGGCCGGTCGGCCTTCGCAGAGAAGTCGCCGACCGCGGCGGGTTCTCCCGAGCGAGCAGGCTTTCCCATCCGGCAGAGGACGATGCCTTTCCCGGCGACACAAGCGGCGTCGCGGACGTAGATTGAATCGACTCCGGTCCGGGCGTCCGTGGGAAGAAAATGGACATCGGTTACGAAGCCGCGCAGGATGTCGACGAAGCGGTCGTATTCGGCGACGGCTTTCGCGAAATCCGGCTCCTCCGTGTAGCCCAGGGCTTTCCATTGATTCCGGATATTTCCCTGGTCGTTCCAGGCCTCGCGGGGGTGCTTGAGGAGAAGGCTTTTGATCGGGGCGACTTCGGACAGGGCGGCAAGGGTCATGTTAGGTCCTTATTCCATGAATATGCCGTGAATATACCGTCTTTGAATCCGGATTACAAAGGTCGGCCGCCCGAGAGGGCCTGGGTTTTTTTGCATTGTTGTTGGATTTTCGCCGGTTCCCCCCGCTTATAAACCGGATCTATATATGTAACGTGCTGATAATTAAGACGATAAAGAACGCCCGTGTTTTTTTTTGTGGATTTTCTTTAAAGGATAGGATAAAATTTCCGGACAAACTAGGAGGTAAAATGAAAACACGTATGCGACTCTTCTTGGCCGTCGTCCTGGCGGCGGGTCTGACGACAGGCCTCTTCGCCAACGGCCTCAACCTGAATGGCAACGGCTCCAAAGCCAACGCCATGGGCGGCGCATTCGTCGGCCTGGCCAACGACTTCAGCGCCGCGTATTGGAACCCGGCCGGCCTGGCCCAGATGACCAAGGCCAGCTTCTCCCTCTTCGGCGCGGACATCCTGCCCTTCGGGACGTACACGCGGGAAGCGCGCGCGATCGACGCCAAGTCGACCTTCAAACATTATTTGATCCCGGCGCTCGGCTATTTCCAGCCGATCGGGGACAAGCTCGTCGTCGGCATTTATCTCAATGCTCCGTCCGGTGCCGGCGCGGAATGGGACGGTGCGGACCTGACGAATATTACGGGCATCCCAGATTATGATTGGAAAAGCAAGCTGGGCATCTTCACGATTTCGCCCTCGATCGCGGTGAAAATCACCGACCAGATAATGCTTGGCGCCACGCTGGACGTCAACTATGGGATGCTCGCGATGGCCCAGCCCATTCTCTGGCCTCTCTCCCCCTACTCCACCCAGTATTCCGAGGACCTGAAAGGCTGGGCCGTGGGCGGCACGTTCGGCTTGCTCGTCAAGCCGGTCAAGCAATTCAGCTTTGGCGTGACCTACAAGCTGCCCTTCACGGCCAAGCTCAAGGGCGACGTCACCATCCCCGCGGCCGTCGGCTTCGGGCTGCCGGCAACGGACACCGGGACACGGACTGCCACCTGGCCGCAATGGCTGGCCGCCGGCATCGCCGTCAAGCCGACCGATAAGCTGACGTTCACGGCGGACGTCCAGTACACCAACTGGGAGAAGCTCCAGACGATCCCCGTCACCTTCGTGAACGCCGGGTGGCAGGCCGCTCTCGCGCCGGGCGCGGCTTACGAGCTTCTCTGGAAGGACACGACCCAATTCCGCTTCGGCGTCGAGTACATGGCCTCCAAGTGCTTGGCCCTGAGGGCCGGCTACTACTTCGACCCGAACCCGGGCCCCATCGAAACCCAGAACATCCTCCTGCCCGAGTTCAAGTACAACTGGATAACCGCCGGCTTCGGCTACATGTCCGAGAAGATCGCGATCGACTTCTCGGTCGAGTACGGTAAGGGCGCTAGCATCACTGTCCCAGGTGAAGGCGACATGCCCGGCGTCCATGGCATGACGATCGTGGCCCCGAGCCTCAGCTTTACCTACAAGTTCTAAGAATTTTGCGTGCCCGGGTCCTCTCCCTCCGCGGAGGGAGAGGACCCGGGATTTTCTCCCCCCAAAATTGACCCCCGTCGCGGCTTTGTGATATAAGCCGCTGTGGTATGCGGAATCCCGATCCCATGAGGCTAGACGCCGCCCCCGTGCCCCCTTGGAAATTCCCCCTAAGCATTTCCCTCGAGCTGCCCCCAGCTTTCTTTTGGGGAGTCGTCCGCGGCGGCCGGCTTCCTTCGGCCCATCAGGAAAAGCGCGACCAGTAAATTCTGACGGATAGGAAGGTGAACATGGACGAAAGCACAAAATCCCCCGGACCCGGCGAGCCGCTCTGGAGCCGCCGGAAGTTCCTCGGCGCGTCGGCGACGGCCGCGGCCGGCCTGATGGTCGTTCCCCGCCACGTCGTCGGGGCGACCCAGAAGAAAAAGGCGCCGAGCGACACCCTCAATATCGCCTGCGTCGGCGTCGGCGGCATGGGATTTTCGGACACGCGCGGCGTCCGCTCGGAGAGAATCGTCGCCCTCTGCGACGTCGACGACGAGATGGTCGCCAACCTCCTCCGCTCCGAGGACCTCGAACCGGCCGAGAAGGCCATGTACGAGAAGGCGGCCAAGTACCGCGATTTCCGGCGGATGCTGGAGAAGGAAAAGGGCATCGACGCCATCACCGTGACGGTCCCCGACCACAACCACGCCGTCATCGCCATGGCCGCCATCAAGCTGGGCAAGCACGTCTACGTCCAGAAGCCCCTGACCCACACCATCAAGGAAGCCCGGCTGCTGGCCAAGGCCGCCAAGGAGGCCAAGGTCGTCACCCAGATGGGCAACCAGGGCCATTCGAAAGAAGGCGCGCGGCTCATCTGCGAGTGGATCTGGGACGGCGCCATCGGTGACGTCTTCGAGGTCCACTGCTGGACGGACCGTCCGATCTGGCCGCAGGGCGTCGACGCGCCCAAGGAGATCCCCTCGGTTCCCTCGACCCTCGATTGGGACGTCTGGCTCGGCCCGGCCCCGTTCCGGCCCTACCATCCCGCCTACCACC
>JADBLN010000061.1:0-5052 GCA_014894455.1 Acidobacteriota bacterium
AGAACATCGTCGTCGTCGACGCCGCGTCGGGCGAACGGGTCATTAACGTGCTCGCCCTCGCGGTCAACCGGGAATACGGCGACTTCCTCTTCGAGCCCCGAGCCGTTCCGGGCGACTATTTCGTCTACTACATGCCCTACAAATCCGAGGGACGGAAAAACTACCCGAACGTGAAATACGACCCGCCGCAGGCAACGGCCGACCCCGTCTGGCTGGCCGCGAACGGCCTCATGCCGGATAGACTCCCGGCTCTTCGCCCCGACGCCTTCCCCCGCGCCGAGCTCGTCGAGCTCCAATCCGCGGACGAATTCAGCGCCTTCACGCCGATGGAGAGAATCGCCACGGCCGCGGAAACGAAGGCGCTTCTCGAGGCCCATCCCCGCGCCGCGTATCTCCTCTTCCCCGAAGACCGCGCGCTATCCATCCGCATGGCGGACGACCTCCCCTTCCGTTGGGCCGTCGACGGACCGAGCGGAGCGTTCCAAGGCGAGGCGGGGCGCGGCGAGTATTTCGCGTTCCAGATCGGGCTCTGGGCGGCCCGGGAGCCTATCGCCGACGTCGAACTCAGATTCTCGGACCTCGTCCAGGCCGTGCCGCGGATCGAGGACGGCTCTCCCGCCCCACGGACGCTTATCGCCGCCTCGGCCATGACCTGTTTCAACAAGGGCGGTATCGACTGGGACGGCACATCATTCCGGAAGGCGATTCCCGTCGAGCGCGGAAAGATCCAGGCCCTCTGGTGCGGCATCCAGGTGCCTCGCGACGCCCGGCCGGGCGTTTTCAGCGGAACGGTGACGGTCGCACCCAAAGGACTGCCGGAAACGATCCTGGGAATCGAGCTCCGCGTGACGGCCGACGTCCTCGAAGACGCCGGCGACGGCGACCCCTTCCGCATGACCCGCCTCCGCTGGCTCGACTCGACCCTGGCCCAGGACGACGGCATCGTCCCGCCCTACACCCCCTTGACGATCGACGGCCTCACGATCGGCTGTCTCGGCCGTTTTCTGACTGTAGGCCGTGACGGCTTTCCGGCCCGGATTCAGAGTTTTTTTGCGCCTGAAATGACGCGTTTCCAGACAAAGCCCGCCCCGCTGACCGCCGCTCCGATGAAGCTCCTGGTCACCGACGGCGGCGGCCGAGAGCTCGCCTGGGTCCCTGGCGCAAGCGCCCCCGGCCCCAGCCCGGTCCAGAAAGGCCCGGGCACCGTCGTTTGGGAGACGGAAAACCGCGCCGGGGACCTGGTCATGAAGGTCGCCGCCCGGATGGAATTCGACGGCTTCGTCGATTACAAAATCGCCGTCACGGCCCGCCGCGACACGGCCGTCTCCGACATCCGGCTCGAGGTCCCCTTCAGCGAGGACTGCGCCCGTTACATGATGGGCCTCGGCTTCAAGGGCGGGCTGCGGCCGGAGACATTCGACTGGGCCTGGGACCAGAAGAAAAACCAGGACGCGCTATGGCTCGGGGCCGTGAACGCCGGGATGCAGGTGTCCTTGCGCGCCGAGAATTACTCCCGGCCGCTCAACACGAATTTCTATCTCTCGAAGCCCCTCAACATGCCGCCTTCCTGGTGGAACGACGGCAAGGGCACAGTCGAGGTCCGGACGGTCGGCGCAAAAGGAGTCAAAGGGGTAAAAAGCGCTCCCGGGCCCCGGCCCGTAATTTTGTCCGCCCGTTCCGGCCCGCGCACCATGCGGGCCGGCGAGACGCTCCACTTCGATTTCACTCTTCTCATCACGCCGTTTAAACCCCTCGACCCGGCGTCCCAATTCCGCGAGCGCTACTTCCACGCCTTCAAGCCCCTCGACGAGGTCGCGGCGACCGGGGCCAACGTCATCAACGTCCACCACGCCAACGACATCAACCCCTTCATCAACTACCCCTTCCTGAGGCCGCGGGAAATGAAGGCCTACATCGACGACGCCCACGGCCGCGGCTTCAAGGTCAAGATCTACGACACCGTGCGCGAGCTTTCCAACCGCGCCCCCGAGCTCTTCGCCCTGCGCAGCTTGGGCCACGAGATCTTCTCACCCGGCCCCGGCGGCGGATATTCCTGGCTCCAGGAGCACCTGGGGAGTGATTACATCGCCGCCTGGTTCGTCCCCGAGCTCAAGGACGCCGCGGTCATCGACAGCGGCATGTCGCGCTGGCACAATTACTACATCGAAGGCCTCGACTGGATCGCCCGCAACGTCGGCATCGACGGGCTGTACCTCGACGACGTCGCCTTCGACCGGACGACGATGAAACGCGTGCGCAAGGTCCTCGACCGCAGCCGTCCGGGCGCTCTCATCGACCTCCACAGCGCCAACCAGTACAATGTGCGCGACGGCTTCGCCTCGAGCGCCAACCTCTACCTCGAGCACTTCCCCTTCCTCAACCGCCTCTGGTTCGGAGAGTACTTCGATTACAACGGGGGCGGCTCCGACTACTGGCTGGTCGAGATGTCGGGCATCCCCTTCGGGCTCATGGGCGAGATGCTCCAGGACGGCGGCAACCCCTGGCGGGGCATGGTCTTCGGCATGACCAGCCGCCTACCCTGGGCCGGCGACCCGCGGCCGCTGTGGAAAGTCTGGGACGAGTTCGGGATAACTGCGAGCGAAATGGTCGGCTGGTGGGTGGAGAAGAATCCGGTGAAGACGGGGAATGCGGAGGTCCTGTCCACGGCCTACGTCAGGCACGACGATACGGGCGGGCGGATCGGCAGTGCGTCCGATACGAAAAGCCCGACGCCGGCCACGAAGCCCGTCAGGAATTCCGTCCTCGTCGCCCTGGCCAGTTGGGCTAAAGAGACCGCCGATGTCCGGCTCGCGATCGACTGGAAGACATTCGGCCTCGACCCGAAGAAGGTCATCTTGCGCGCGCCCGCGATTGAGAATTTCCAGCCGGCCGCGGAGTTCAGGCCGGGCGACGCCATCCGCGTCGAGCCCGGCAAGGGCTGGCTGCTTGTGCTCACGGAGCGGTAGGCTTTCCGCGCCGGCCTATTTCCATAAACGCGAGAATTCCAGGGGCAGCCCCGCGTCCATATCGGTAGTGAAAAAGCTTGATTTGTTGGACAATATAGTATATATGTATAGTATATACTTTGGGAGTGAATCGATGAAGATAGCCCGGCTCTTCCGCAACGGACAAAGCCAGGCGGTGCGTCTGCCCAAGGAGTTCCGTTTCGAGGGCGACTTCGTCTATGTTAAGAAGTCCGGCAACGCCGTCGTCCTTCTCCCCGCCAAGGGGATCTGGGATTCGCTCGTCGAAAGCTTGGACAAGTTTTCTGACGATTTCATGGCCGACCGAAATGAGCCCGATTCGCAAGCGCGCGAGGCCTTCTGATGCGCTTCATGCTCGACACGGACTCCTGTATCGCCCTCATCAAGAGGAAGGCAGCCTCGGTTTTGCGCCGGCTCACATCCCTCGCGCCCGGAGAGGCGGGGATTTCGACGATCACCCTGGCCGAGCTTCGTTACGGCGTGGCGAAAAGCGCGCAAATGGAAAAGAACCGCCTGGCCTTGGACGAATTCCTCCTCCCCTTGGAACTGGCGGATTTCGATGAGCCAACCGCGGAAAGTTATGGGATGGTCCGCGCCGCGCTCGAAAAAGCCGGAACGCCGATCGGCCCGCTCGACACCCAGATAGGAGCCCATGCTCTCAGCCTGGGCGCCATCCTCGTGACCCACAACTCGCGCGAATTCCTCAGGATCCCCGGCCTGACCGTCGAAGACTGGCTCTCCTAACGTCGATCTCCGCGAACTTGAGCCGGATGCTCATGATGTACGGCTCCTCGCCCGCCGTCCATTGCGCGTAGGTCGTCAGGACAAAGGTGCCGTACGGCAGGACCTCGGCCCTGTCATCCGAAGAGCTTCATCAACCAGCGGTGGAGGGGCGCCTGCGGCTCGTAGCGCTCAAAACAGTAGTCGACGAGATGAGCCGAGAAAAACTCGGCCGGGATCTTCGACTCGAAACTGGCGTAGAGGCCCTTGTGCTTGAGGAGCGCGGCGTTAGGATGAGCGGGATCATAACCCGCGGGGACGCGCTTGTAGTGCTGGCCGCCAAGGGAGGTGCTGTCCAGCTTCGAAATCCCCGCTGCGATTTTCGCGATCTCGGCCCCGCGCTTCGGGTCGACGATCGCTTTTCTGTAGCGGCCGAGAAGGGCGTCCGGGATCATGTACATGCCCCCGCCGACCATCAGGTCGGGCGGCTCGAGGTGGAAATAGAAACCCGAAGATTCCATCCGCGAACGGACGCCGTCCCAAAAGTAGATACCGAGGTTCGTCTTGTAGGGCGAGGGGGCCAGGCTGAAACGCGTGTCACGGTTGATGCGGAAGATGGACTTGTTGACCTTGGGCACGGCGACGATGTGCGGGGCGATCTTTTTCAGCCTCTTCCCTATGGCCGTGACAAACAGCTTGGCCGGACCCATGACGTGCCGGTCGTAGGTCTCCCGGTTCCTGTCGAACCATTCCTTGTTGTTGTTCTTGCGGAGCGCCACAAAAAAACGGACGGTCTCTTTTGTGAATCCGGAAAATACGGCGTCGTCAGCCATGGTTGCCTCCCGCCGGGTATTTTATCAGAACGGCCAGTCCCCGCCCATATCATTTGCGGGGGACTTGCAGGCACTCCGCGTTGCCAGGGATAGAGGCGCTGTGGTATAACTCCGGGCAACACATCCGGAATTCTCGCGATCGGCATGGAGGCATTCATGAGCGAAAACGCTTGGGTCGAGGAATTTCCGGGAGCGGTGACGGTCTGCGACACCGAAGGACGGATCGTCGAGATGAACAGCCGGTCGCTCGAAGTGTTCGCCGCCGACGGCGGGGCGAAACTCATCGGGACGGACGTCCTCGACTGCCACCCCGAGCCGAGCCGGTCCAAACTTAAAAAAATGATTGACGAGCGCCGGACGAACGTCTACACAATCCTGAAGAACGGGAAAAAGAAGCTCATCTACCAGGCGCCCTGGTTTAAGGATGGGGTCTACGCCGGCTTCATCGAACTGTCCCTCGAAATCCCCTCGGACATGCCCCACTTCAACCGCGATTAGGAAGGGGTCAAACCTAC
>JADBLN010000061.1:5152-13384 GCA_014894455.1 Acidobacteriota bacterium
AGCAGCGCGGTAGTCAACAAAGGCACGTAGGTGATGAGCAGGACCGCCACCAGCCCCAGCAACAGGAACATCAGCACGTCCCTGTACACCCGGTGGATCGGCTCGTTGAACCGGTAGGACGCCAGGTACAAGTTCAGCCCGACGGGCGGCGTGAGATAGCCCAGCTCCAGGTTGGCCAGGAAGATGATGCCGAGATGGACGGGGTGGATGCCGAAGAGGTTCCCGAGCGGGATGATCAGGGGCACGACGACCAGGATGGCCGAGTAGATGTCCATGAAACTGCCGACGACGAGCAGGGCCAGGTTGAGGATGAGCAGGAAGACATATTTCGACGAGATCGTCGCCGCGACCCAGGCGGTGAGCTTCTGCGGGATCTGGGCGTCGATGATGTAGTAGGAAAGCCCGTTGGCCAGGGCGAGGATGATCAGGACGCCGCCGATGATCGGGACGCAGCGGAGGAAGATCCGGGGCAGGTCGCGTAACCTCACGTCCTTTTTGATGAAGGTTTCTACGCCCCAAACATAGAAAAGGGCGGCCGCGGCACTTTCCTGCAGGCTGGTGAGGCCGCCGAAATACAGGCCGAAGACGACGAGTGGCAGGAGGAGCTCCCAGAAGGATTCTCGGAAGGCAGCCAGCGCCTCCTTCGCCTTGAAGCCATGACGGGGGATGCCGTGCTTCCAGGAATAGACGATGCCGAGGATCATGACGGAGAATACGAGGAAGAGGCCGGGCAGCAGCCCGCCGACGAACATGTCCTTGATGCTCGTCTGGGCCGTCACACCATAGATGATGACGGGCAGGCTCGGCGGGAAGAGCAGGCCGATGCTTCCCGAGGCGGTCAGAAGTCCCACCGTGAACCTTTTGGGATAACCCGCCTTCTCCAGGATGACGGACAGGAGCCCCCCGAGGGCCAGGATGGTCACGCCCGAAGCGCCGGTGAACGTCGTGAAGAAGGCGCAGACGAGGACGGCCATGACCGTCAGGCCGCCGGGGAACCAGCCGAAAACTGCCTGGAAAAACCGGACCATCCTCTCCCCCGCCTTGCTCTCGGACAGGAAAAAGCCCACGGCGGCGAAGAGCGGGATGGCCGGGATGGCGCTGCCGGTGAGCACCTCGTAGGCCTGGTTGGGGATGATCTCCAGCGGCTGGCCGGCCTTGGCGAAAAGGAGGAACCCGATGCCGCCGAGGACGAGGAAGATAGGCAGGCCCAGGAAGGCGCAGGCAATCAGGATGATGATGAGCGGCGTCCCCAGCCCCGAGAGCAGGGGCCGGATGAACTCCTGGACCGACGTGAGGAACGGCAGGGAAACCGTCCCGCCGCCGGTCAGGAGTTGGACGAGCGGGCCGAACCCGAAGAAAAGCCCCAGGAGCGCCGCTCCCGCCGCCGCCGGCAAACGCGCTTTCTTTTTCTCGAGCGTGGTGATGAACCGGGCGCTCATGACAAGGAAACCCGCGGCCATGATCATCACGACGAGGCGCTTCGGGAAGGGGCCGACCCGGTCGGCGGCGGTGAAGGCGTTCCGGGCGAACGACAGGGCGCTCAAGCCGAAGGCCAGCGTCAGCGCGGCCGCCAGCACCGCCGTGGAGACCGCGGCGATAGACTTCAGCGGTTCGCGGAGCGACATCGCCGTCGCCAGCGCCAGGTGCTTCTTTTCCCGGGAGGTGATGGCCGCGGCGATGAAGGTGGCGACAAGCACGAGGTGTTGAACGTAGCTGGTCGAGTCGGGGACCCCCGTGTGGAAGACCTTGCGGGCTACGGCCTCAAAGAGGAGGACCAGGGCCAGGCAGAAGATGGAGAGAAAAGCCAGCGATTGTTCGATAGCGTGGAAGGCGCGGACGACCCTACTTGCCACGGGCTTTCCGGAATTCCTGGATATACCCGACGATCTGGTCGTACATTTCCTTGGAGAACCTCGGCCCGATGAGGTCCTTGACGCCCTCGGCGGCGGCCTGCCGCCATTTCTCGAGCGCGGCCGGGGGGGCGTCGTGGACGATGAGGCCGTTCTCCTTCATCATTTTCACGGCGTCGGCCGCGAGGCCCTGCGCCTCTTCGAAGAGGCCGCGGGAGGCCTCGTCGATAGCCGCGATAAAAGGCTGGTGCAGGTCCGCCGGGATGCTTGCCCAGGCCTTGTCGCTCAGGATGAGACCGGCGACAAGGGGCGCCAGGGTCATGGAGAGCATATGGGGGATGACGGCGAAGTACTGCCCGGACCCTGCCAGGAGGGGCGGCAAGTAGGCGGCGGAGACCATGCCGCTCTGGAGCTGGACCATGAGGTCCTTGAAGTCGCCGGGGACGACCTGGTAGCCCATTTTTTTCCAGACCTGTTCGATCTCGGGGTCGCTGTCCGTGACGCTGATCTTGAGCTTCTTCAGGTCCTCGGGATAGATGACCGGCTCCTTGGTGAAAAAGTTGACCCAGCCGGCGAGCGTCCAGAGGACGACCTTGAAGCCCTTCTCCTCGATCTTTTTCTCGAACGCGGGCTTCATCTTGTCGAAAACGACCCCGAACTCCTCGGCCGAATGGAAGAGGAGGGGGATGTTGAGGACCGTGACGGACGACTCGATCTTCGACAGACCCATGCTGGTGAAGACGCCGCCTTGGAGCACCCCCAGGCGCATCTTGCGGATCATGTCCAACTCGCTTCCGGCGATGCCGCCGGGGAAGATCCTGACCTGGACGGTCCCGTTCGAGATCCTTTCCCAGTCCCGGGCGACCTTTTCCAAGGCCTTGTCCCAGGGCGAACGGCTGGGGGCGATGCTGCCGATCTTGATGACGACCGCCCCGGAGGACGCCGGCGAGGCCGGCGCGTTCGAAACCGCGAACGCGAGGACGGCAAGGGCGGCGATGAGTTTTTTGATCATGGTCGTTCCAGTTCGATGAAGAAGTCGTCGACATGCGCGAGGAACCAGCGCGCCTTCCGCTGGTTGAGGATGTTGACCAGGCGGTTCTCCGGGTTCTTGTCCGGGTCGAATTCGAGGACCTGGCGGAGGAGCTTCTTGAACTCTTCTGCGTTCTGCTCGTTGACGCACACCGTCGTGGCCAAGGCCATCAGGGCCGACGTGTCCTTCGTCCCGGCGATTCTCTGCGCCTTCGCGAAATGCTCCCGGGCCTTGGCCGCGTCGCCGCCCATGTAGGCGGGCAGGGATCCGTAGTAGTTGACGTAGAATACGTGGAGGGCGCCCTGGTTGAAGCCGGGGTCGAGTTCGGAGACCCTGGCCATCAGGGCCGCGGTCTGGGGAAGCGTCTGGCCGAGGGTCATGTCGAAGGGATTGACGGCGAAAGCGGCGACCCAGCCGACCGCCGTCCAGTAGAGGAGCGAAACGTCCTCCTTCTTGAAGGGCGCCATGGCTTCCTTGTATTTCCGCTCCTTGAGCTGTTTGCGGATCAGGGGATTCCTTTTTTCGAGCCCGACGAAGAGGATATCGCGCCCCCGCAGGTAGAGGTTCTTGGCCCTGGCCAGGAGGTACTCTTTGGTTTCCCCGTCCCGGCGGGGCGTCATGTCGGCGGGCGTCTGGACGAAGGCACTGGCATACATGATGTACAAACTGCCGGTGCGGAGGCGGAGCCCGGCGTGCTCGGGGATCGAGCCGAGGAGGGATTCGTAGAGCTTGACGGCGAAGGGCAGGGCCTCCCCGACGAAATCGGGGTCGTTATCGGAGCTGAAGACGTCGGTCGACGAGGAGCCGGAGAGCATCCCGGCCACCTTCTTCATGGCCAACTTTTCCAGGGAGCATGAACCCAGGGAGAGCAGCGCGACGAGTCCGATCGCGGCCGACGCCGCTCTCGCTTTTCCGGCAGTCATCGAAGAGCCCCGCAAGCCTTCCTCCGCAACTAAATTCCCCCTGTACCGACCCCTGCCACCGGCGTCCAGAATAGTCCCACGCTCGGTTTTAGTCAACCCCTGGACTCCCCGGCGATGGGCCGGATCCGGCGCTCTTCCCGGCGCTCCGCTTGAAGAAATAATACACGGGGATTCCGGCCAGGGCCGTGGCCACGGCGACGAGCGATTCGGCCGGGCGCTCGAGGAAGGCCAGGACGAGGATCGTCACTCCGACGAGGATGTAGACGGCCGAGGCCACGGGATAGCCGGGCAGTTTCACGGCGCTCCGGCCCGTCCGCCTCAGCTTGAACACCCCCAGCACGGCCAGGAGGGGGAAGATGCCCAGGGAGAAGCCCATGTAGGTCAGGAGCTGCTCGAAGGTCCCGAACAGGGCCATGACCGAGGCGATCGCCCCCTGGAGGACGATCGACCGCGTCGGCACCGAGCATTTCGGGTCGACGTAGGCGATGGATTTGAAGAAGATGCCGTCCCGGGCCATGGAGTAGTAAACCCGCGGCCCGAGGATGAGGTAGGCGCTGAGCGAGGAAAAAAGGGCGAAGGAGATGAAGACCGACAGGACCGTCTCCGCGGATTTCCCGAAGAGATTGCCTGCGGCCAGGCCCCCGACGGAGATCACGCCCTCCATCTGGGCCGGCGGGATGGCGTAGATGTAGAACAGATTCAGGGCGGTGTACAGGAGCATGACGATGCCCGTCCCGAGAAGGAGCGAACGCGGCAGGTTGCGCGAGGGTTCCTTGACCTCGGATCCGATATAGGCGGAGGCGTTCCAGCCGCTGTAGGCGAACATGATCCACATCAGGGACAGGCCCAGGGTCTTCCAGCCGCCGAAGTCGAACCGAAACGGCGCCGCCGCCGTAAGATGGCTCATGCTCCCCTTCCCGACGGCGAAGCCGGCGACGACCAGGCCGACGATGAGGAGGATCTTCAGCCCGGTCAGCGCGTTCTGGACGCGCGCCCCGGTCTCGAGGCCGCGGGTGTGGAGGAAGGTGAAGGCGGCGATGATGAGAATGGCGAAAAGTTTTTTCATGACCGCCGCTTCCGAGGCCCCTCCGATGATGCCGAGGTGAAGAAGGCCGGGGAAGGCCCGGGTCAGGTATTCGGTGAAACCGATGGCTGAAGCGGCAATGGGCGCCGAGAAGCCGACGAAGAAGGAGACCCAGCCGGAGAGAAAGCCGAGGATGGGGTGGTAGAGCCGCGACAGGAAGGCGTATTCCCCGCCGGCGTGGGGAAAGGCGGCGCCGAGCTCGCCGTAGCTCAGGGCGCCGCAGAGGGCGATCAAGCCGCCGACGACCCAGAGGCCCAGCATGACCACCGGATGGTGGAGGTCTTTCATCAGGAGCCCCGACGTCGTGAAGATGCCGGCGCCGACCATATTGGCGATGACGATGTTGGTTAGCGGGAAGAGCCCGAGTTTCCGCTCGAGCCCGTTCGCGGGGGCATCAGGGGTCATGTTTCTGCCCTTTCTTCACCGGTCTCACATATTCAACGCCGCGGGCGGCACTACTATATATGCCACATTCAGGAGGGGGTCAAACCTACTTTTTTTCGAAAAAAGTAGGTTTGACCCCTTCTTCAGCTCGCCTTTTTCCGCCGCAGGCGGTTCGCGATGAGGGCGAAAATGAAGAGCGGGCCGGCGAAAGCCGCCGCCCCGGCCGCGAAGCCGATGTTCGTTCCCTTGACGAGCTCGACGCCCCAGCCGAACTGATCGTCGTTGACGAGGTAGGTCCAGGTCGAGGACGGGCCTTTCAGGCCTTCGGCGTCGAGGTCGACGGGGCCTTCCCGTCCGACGAAGGACTCCAGCGTTTTCCTCGCGGCGTATCCGATTTTTTCCTGGAGGCCGAGGAAGGCCTCGGTCGCGGCTTTCTGAAACTCCTGGAGCGGCTCGTTGCGCCCGATCGAGACGAGGTGGATGCCCTCGCGGAGGTCGGCCAGCCAGGCCAAGTGGTCGGCCCACGCGCTGTCGATATGGAAGAGCGCGGCCCGGCGGGCCATGCGGTCGAAGACCTCACGTCCGAAGCGGGCCGACCCTGCTGCAAGGAGCTCCGGAGAAGGACAGAATGGCGCGTCCGCCTGAGCTGGCCGGTCGAAGACGCCGTCCCTCCACCCGGCGACGATCCGCCTCTGCGTCTCGACCAACGTGGAGTAATCCCAAAGAGCCCGGCGGATGTCCAGGTTCCGGCCCTCGATGACGCGCTGGCCGTGGAGGATATCCTGGCGCAGCAGTTCGTCGTCGACGGCGCCGACCCGGCGGTCGAGGCGGTAACGCTTGAATAGCCTGCGGCTGAGCCCGTATCTCTCGAAAATGTCGTCCTCCAGGCTGATGAAGAACCGCGACGAGCCGGGGTCGCCCTGACGGCCTGCCCGGCCGCGGAGCTGGCTGTCGATGCGCAGGCTCTCATGCCGGTTGGTGCCGATGACGTAGAGGCCGCCCAGGGCCGCCACCTTGCCGAGTTCCTCTTCGCGCGGCCCGCCGAGCTTGATGTCCGTGCCCCGGCCGGCCATGTTGGTCGAGATGGTCACCGCGCCGGGGGCGCCGGCCCGGGCGATGACCGCGGCCTCGAGTTCGTCGTTCTTGGCGTTGAGCACATCGCTGGGGACGCCGGCCTCATTGAGAGCCGCCGCGAGCTCCTCCGATTCCCTGACGCTCGACGTCCCGACGAGAATGGGGCGGCCCGCGGCGTGGACCACGGCGGTCTCCCGGACGAGGGCGCCGAACTTGGCTTCCTTGTGGGTAAAGACAACGTCGGGGAGGTCGAGGCGGACGCAGGGCTTGTGGGGGGGAACGACCACGACCCCCAGCCCGTAGAATTCCTTGAGCTCACGGGACGACGTCCGGGCCGTGGCTGTCATCCCGCAGAGCGTCGGGTAGAGACGGAAGAAATGCTGGAGCGCGATGGAGCCGAGGATGCGGCCCTCGGAGCCGCGGCGGACTCCCTCCTTGGCTTCGACGGCCGCCTGGAGGCCGTCGGGCCAATGGCGCTTGTCCATGACCCGGCCGGTGAACTCGTCGACGATCTCGACGCGGCCGTCGCGGACGATGTAGTCGACGTCCCGTTCGAGGAGGGTTTCGGCATGGAGGGCGCAGTGGACCGCGGCCAGGAGCATCTCGTTTTCCGGGTCAAAGAGGTTGCCGCAGCCGAGAAGGCGTTCGATCTTGCGGATGCCGGCGTCCGTGGGGAAGACGTTGGCGTTCTCCGCGTCGGTCTCGTAGTCCTCCCCCCGCCCGAGGCGGCGGACGACGGCGGCCACGCGGCCAGCGTCAGCGCCGGGCCCGCCCGCGGTCCCCGAGATGACGAGCGGGATACGGGCTTCGTCGATGAGGATGGAATCGGCCTCGTCGACGAGGGCCGCGTCGAACGGCCGATGGACGAACTCGTCGGGCTCGAAGGCCAGGCGGTCACGAAGGTAGTCGAAACCGGCCTCCTTGGCCGTGGCATAGACGACGTCGCAAGTGTAGGCCGTCCTCTTCGCCGTCTTGTCCAGGCCCTCCTGGACGACGCCGATGGAAAGCCCCAAGAGGCGGTAGACGGGCCCCATCCAGGCCGCGTCGCGGCGGGCCAAGTAATCGTTGAAGGTCAGGATATGGACGGCCCGGCCGGAGAGGGCGAAGAAAGAGGCCGGAAAGACGGCGGCCAGGGTTTTGCCTTCCCCCGTCGGCAACTCGGCGACCTTGCCGTCGGCCATGGCCAGACCGGCGATCATCTGGACGTCGTGAGCGGCGAGGCCTGTCGCGCGGCGGGCGGCCTCATCGGCAAGGGCGAAGGCCTCGATTATCGTCCTCTCCTCGTCCCCGACTGACGGTTCGCCCTTGAGACGCCGACGCAGGGACGCGGCCAGGCGCCCGAGCGCTTCGTCGGTTTTCCGGACGAGCCCTTCAGTTTCATGGAAAGCGCGGATTTTTCGGACCGTCCCCGCGTACACCGTCAGGTCGGTTGCGACGGGTACGCCGCGGAACCGGTTGAAGGCCGTAAGAAGCCTTGCCCGGAAACCGCTCCGCAAGCTTGTCGTCGCGCCACTTCGGGGATCTTCGTCCGTACGACGCCTCTTGGAAAAAAAGCGATGAGATGTATCGATCAAATTATTCCTCCTCTCGTTGCCTTGAATGTTTCCGCGGACGGAGTGGCGGAAAAAGAGGAGGTCAAAGAGGAGGGCTTCTGAGGAGGGTCGGCCCGGCGAAGCAAGCGATGACAGCGCAGGCGCCGTCGGGCTCCCCGCGCGGCCGGACCGCGAGGAAGACCCCGAAAAAGAAGAAGCCGAGGATAAAGGGCAGAGGCAGGAAAAGGACGGCCAGTAACAGGAATAGGATCGCGCTCCGGGATATCATTGTCTCTCGCCCTGTATCACCTCTATTCTAGGCCGCGACCGTCCATCCGTCAATAAGAAGGGGTCA
>JADBLN010000061.1:13394-13850 GCA_014894455.1 Acidobacteriota bacterium
GGGTCAGCGAATATCTAGCATATCGCGGGGAGGGGCGCAATCCTCGGCCTTGAATTCTCCGGCCGTTTTTTCCATAATAGGGCGGCATTGAACACGCCGGCCCTCTTCCGCCCCGCATCCCGCCCGCCGAAGGAGCGCCCCTGCGTTGGCTGAGTTCCTCGAATTCCGCGGCGTATCCAAGCGTTTCGGGACCGTCCAGGCCGTCGACAACGTCTCCCTAGACATCAAGAAGGGTGAATTTTTTTCTTTGCTCGGGCCGAGCGGCTGCGGCAAGACGACCATGCTGCGACTCGCCGCGGGCTTCGAGGACCCGGACGCCGGCCGCGTCTTTCTCGACGGCCGGGACATCACCGGGCTCCCCCCGAACAAGCGCAAGGTCAACACGATCTTCCAGAGTTACGCCCTCTTCCCCCACCTGACCGTCCGCGACAACATCGCCTTCGGCCTGACCATCGC
>JADBLN010000061.1:13860-33299 GCA_014894455.1 Acidobacteriota bacterium
CCCTCTTCCCCCACCTGACCGTCCGCGACAACATCGCCTTCGGCCTGACCATCGCCAAGCGCCCCAAGGCGGAGATCCGGGACGAGGTCGACAGGATGCTCGAGCTCATCCGCATGGCCGACCAGGCGGCGAAAAAGCCCGACCAACTCTCCGGCGGCCAAAGACAGCGCGTCGCCGTGGCCCGGGCCCTGGTCAACAAGCCCGACGTCCTCCTCCTCGACGAGCCCCTGGCCGCGCTCGACCTCAAGCTCCGGCAAAAGATGCTCATCGAACTCGACCTCATCCACGACGAGGTCGGCATCACTTTTCTCTACGTCACCCACGACCAGGCCGAGGCTATGAGCCTGAGCGACCGGATCGCGGTCATGGACGGCGGCCGCATCGAGCAGGTCGGCGCGCCGGCGGAGATCTACGAATCGCCGCGGACGAGCTTCGTCGCGGCCTTCATCGGCGACACCAACTTCCTCGAAGGCCGGGTCGAGGCCTGCCCGGACCGCGAGTATTGCCGCCTGGCCATCGCCGGGCTCCCGGGGATCCTCTGCTTCAACGACAAGTCGCTCCAGCCCGGACAGCCCATCTATCTCAGCATCCGGCCGGAAAAGATCCACATCTCCCGGGAGCGGCCCGAGGAGAAGCCCCAGCGGAATTACCTCCCGGCCGTCATCGAGGACGTCATCTACCTCGGCTCCAACACGAAATACTGGGTCCGGGCCGGCGGCTACAGGATCCAGGTTTTCCGCCAGCACGCCCGCTATTTCCTCGACGAGCAGCCCCTCCGCTGGAAGGACGAAGCCTGGATCTGGTGGCACGCCGACGACGGCTTCATGCTCGACCACTTCCGGAAGGCGGACGAGGGCCTGCTGGCCGTGCCGCCGCAGAGCGTCGGCGAGCCCCTCAACGGGAAGTAAGATGGGGAAGATGGGGTCAAACCTACTTTTTTCGAAAAAAAGTAGGTTTGACCCCATCTTGAGACGCCGGCGGGCCGAGTGGCTGACCTCCCTACCCACCCTGGCCTGGCTCGGCCTGTTCGTCGTCGTCCCGACCGTCCTCGTCTTCGTCATCGCCTTCCGGCCGGCCAATCCCTACGGCGGGATCGGCGGCGGCTGGACCCTGGCCACCGTCCGCTCCCTGTGGACGCCGAGCTATCTGGCGATTGCCTGGCGGACGCTCTGGATAAGCCTCATGACGACCGCCATCTGCCTCGTCCTGGCCGTGCCCACCGGATACTCCATCGCCCGGGCCTCCGCCAAGTGGCGGAACCGGCTGCTCATGCTGGTCATCATCCCCTTCTGGACGAGCTTTCTCGTCCGCGTCTTCGCCTGGAAGTCCCTCCTCCATCCCGAAGGGTTGATCAAGAAAACCCTCGAAGCACTGGGGCTCGTCGGGACGGCCTCGACGCTCCTCTATAACCCGACGGCCGTCGTCCTGGTCATGGTCTACACGTTCCTGCCGTTCACCATCCTGCCCATCTACGCGGCCGCGGAAAAGTTCGACTTCCGGCTGGTCGAGGCGGCCCGCGACCTGGGCGCCCGCCCTATCCAGGCCTTCCGCCGGGTCTTCCTCCCGGGGATTCGCCGCGGGCTCCTGACTGCATTCCTCGTCGTCTTCATCCCCGCCCTGGGGTCCTACATCATCCCCGACCTCGTCGGCGGCCCGGCCGGCGAGATGCTGGGGAACAAGATCGCCCAGCGGGTCTTCACCGACCGCAACCTGCCCCATGCGAGCGCCCTGTCGGCCGTCCTCGTCCTGGCCGTGCTCGCGCCCCTCATCGCCGTCCTCGCCCTCCAGCGCAAGAACAAGAAGTCCGACATCATCATGGGGGAAGCGCCGTGAGGAGGAGCCGCTTTCCGCTCGTCGTCACCGCCCTCGTCCTGGCCTTTTTCTATTTGCCCATCCTCATCCTCGTCGTCAACTCCTTCAACTCGGCCCGTTTCTCCAGCCGCTGGCAGGGTTTCTCGCTCGTCTGGTACGCCCGGCTCTTCGAGTCCCCCGAGGTCTGGCAGGCGCTGAGGAACACGCTCGTCATCGCCGTTTCGGTCACGGCCGTGTCGGTCGTCCTGGGGACGGCCGCGGCCTTCGCCCTCCATCGCTACGCCGCGAGCCGCCTCCAGCGGGTCCACTATACCCTGATCTACACGCCCCTCGTCGTCCCCGAGATCCTGATGGGCATCAGCCTCCTGATGTTTTTCGTCGCGGCCGGCGTCCCGCTGGGGTTGTTCACGATCTTCCTGGCCCACGTCACGTTCTGCGTCAGCTACGTGGCCATGACCGTCCTCGGCCGGCTCCAGGATTTCGACTTCTCGGTGATCGAGGCGGCCCAGGACCTCGGCGCGAGCCCGTGGCAAAGCGCCCGGAAGGTCCTCATCCCCATGCTCATGCCGGGGATCGTCGCCGGGGCCCTGCTTGCCTTCACCCTGTCGGTCGACGACTTCGTCATCACCTTCTTCGTCGCCGGGCCCGGCTCGACGACCCTGCCCCTCCGCATCTACAGCATGATCAAGTACGGCGCGCCGCCGATGATCAACGCCCTGTCAACCCTCCTCCTCGCCGTCACGCTGACGGCCGTCCTCCTGAGCCAGCGGCTCGTCCGATTGAAAAGCGGGAAAAACGGATGAGAAAGAAAGGCGGAGTCTTGCGCGCGGCGGTGGGCGCCGTCCTGCTCGTCCCCATCCTCCTCGCGCCGGCCGGCTGCGGCAAGCCCAAGCCCGTCCTCAGCGTCTACACCTGGTCCGACTACATCAAACCCGAGCTCGTTCGGCGCTTCGAGCGCGAACACGCCTGCCGGGTCGTCCTGGACACGTTCGAGTCGAACGAGGCCATGTACGCCAAACTCAAGGCCGGCGCGTCGGGCTACGACCTGCTGATGCCCTCGAGCTACATGGTCAGTCTCATGCATAACCAGGGCCTGCTGCGCCGCCTCGACCGGAGCCTCCTGCCGAACCTCATCCACGTCGACCCGGACTACCTCGAGATCGCCGCGGACGCGGAGATGGACCATTCCGTCCCCTACATGATCACCAATACCGGCATCGCCTATCTCGAGGGGCGGGTCAAGGACGTTGTCCCCTCGTGGCGGATGTTCGGCCGGACCGACCTCCGCGGCCGGATGACGATGTTCAACGACATGCGCGAGACGATCGGCGCGGCGCTCAAGTGCCTGGGCCACAGCATCAACACGACGAACGAGGCCGAGCTGGCCGAAGCGGAAGCGCTCCTCCTCGAGTGGAAAAAGAACCTGGCCAAGTTCGAGAACGAGCAGTATAAGATCGGCCTGGCTTCGTGCGAGTTCCTCCTCGTCCACGCCTATAACGGGGACATTTTCCAGGTCCGCAAGGAAAACCCGGACGTCCGCTTCTTCGTCCCCGAGGAAGGGACGATCATCTCCTGCGACGACCTGGCCATCCCGGCCGACGCCCGGGAAGTCGCGTTGGCCCACGCGTTCATCAACTTCCTCCACGACCCGGCGGTCGCCGCCGAGAACACGGAGTTCATCTACTATCTTTGCCCGAACAAGGATTCCTACCCCCTGCTTCCCGTGGAGATCCGCGACAACCCGGGGATTTTCTTGAAGCCCGAGATCCAGGCCAAGAGCGAAATGATCGCCGACATCGGCGCGGCCAACGCCCTCTACGTCAAGGTCTGGGACCGCCTCAAGTCCGCCCGTTAAAGAAGAGGGGGTCAAACCTACCTTTTGCTGCAAAAGGTAGGTTTGACCCCCTCTTCAGCCGGAAGCTCAGCGCGTTTCGATCCGGGCGCTCAGGATGACGACGGGCTGGAGCGGCTTGTGCATGGCCATCTTCTTGTCCGGCCCCTCCCACCTCTCCTCGACCGGGACGGCGGCGATCTTCTCGAGGACGTCGAACCCCCCGATCATCTGCCCGAAGACCGTGTACCTGCCGTCGAGGTGAGGCCGCGGCGCGACGCAGACATAGATTTCCGAGTCGCCGCTCCATTCGTCCCCCGTCCGGCCAAGGCCTAGGGCGCCGACGATATGCGGCCGGGTGTTGAATTCAGGCGGCAGCGCCGGCGCGTCGCCGCCGCCGGCCTGGATGACGTGCCCGCGGACGACACGGTAGAAATCCTTGCCGTCATAGAATCCCTTCCGGACGAGGCTTTTGAATTGGGCGACGGTCTTGGGCGCGTCGGCCTCGAAGAAACCAAAGACCAAGGTCCCCATGTTGGTTTCCATGACGCAGACTTCGGATACACCGGGAACCGAGGCCCTGGACTGACCCTGATGCGAAGAGCTCCCGGGGATAGTCGCGACGTAATTCCCGACCCCGACGACGATCGTCGACAGGATGAGGACGACAATCCCGGCCACGACGAGGCGGCGCGTCGGCTTCCCTGTGGCCTTCCATTCGTGGAAATAGATCCCCCACAGGCTGCTGAAGGTGATGATGAAGGCCATGTGGATCGTCCAGCTCGAGAAGTCGTACTTCCCCATCTTCGTCGTGCCCATGCCGTAGAAGAAGAACTGGAAATACCAGGTCGTCCCGGCCAGGGCCGAGAAGATGTAGTTGGAAAGAAGAGATGGTCTCGGCTGAGCCGCCGCGGTCTTCGCGCCCTCTGCCGGGTGGGCCTGCTTGACTCGGAGATAATCATGCCCCGACTTGTTCCTGATGCTCAGGGCCGCGCACCAGATGAAATTCGTGGTGAACCCGCCGAGCAGGGCGACGATCATGACCGGAAAATTCTGGAAAAGCGGCTTGGCCCCGCTCTGGATGGCGGCCTCGGCGATGGGCTTGCCGGCGGCGAAGGCGAAGGCCATGCAGGAGCTCATGATCCCGGCGAAAACGGCGACCCAGGCGCCCTTGACGAAGCTGAACTCGGCGATGGAGGCTTTCTTCTCGGCGTCGGAGAGTTCCCGTTCCTTCCTCATCCCGGCCCTGCCGCACATGGCGATTCCGGTGAGGCAGACGAGGATGCCGAGGACGACGATCCGGCCGGACGTGGTCGCGACGAGCCCGGCGATGCGGCCCTCGAAGACGGGCGGGACGAGGGTGCCGAAGACGGCGCAGAAGCCGAGGGAGAGGGCCATGCCCAGGGAGAGGCCGAGATAGCGCATGCTCAGGCCGAAAGTCAGGCCGCCGATGCCCCACATCACGCCGAAAAGGTAGGTCCAAAGTAGCGTTTTGGTAGATGCGGACGTGAGGACTCCGAGGAGGTCCGGGCAGGTCAGGAAGCCCACGACCCAGGGCGCGATGATCCAGCTGAAGAACCCGCCCGTCAGCCAGTAGGTCTCCCAGGCCCAGCCGCGGACTTTTTTATACGGAATGTAAAAGCTCCCGGCGGCGAAACCGCCCAGGGCGTGAAGAAAAACCCCGAGAAAAGGATTGGGATTCATCGCTCCTCCATGAGCCCCGGAATATATCTCCGGCCTCGGGCGAAGTCAATCACCGGAGTGTTTGACCCCTTCTTGTTTTTTTATTAGGATACCTCCCGAACCTATGTTCGCTACGCGAAAGGCGGCTCCATGCTGAAGAAACACCCCCGCGCCCTGGCCTTCATCTTCTTCACCGAGATGTGGGAACGCGTGGGCTTCTACACGCTCATGGCCATCCTCGTCCTCTACATGGACAAGGTCCTGGGGTGGCCCGACGCCCGCAAGGGTGATTATTTTGGGCTATTCCTGGGCCTCTGCTATTTCGTCCCGCTCCTCGGCGGCTGGCTCGGCGACAAGGTCCTCGGACAGATCAGGACCGTCCAGGCCGGCGCGTTCCTCATGGCCTTCGGCTACGTCGGCTTGGCCGTGTCCGGACCCGGCCGGGTGACCACGTTCTACGTCGGGCTCCTCCTCATCGCCCTGGGCACGGGCATCTTTAAGGTCAACATGGCCGTCCTCGTCGGCAACCTCTACGCCGACAAGGCCCAGCTCAAGGACGCCGGGTACAACATCTTCTACATGGGCGTCAACCTGGGGGCCATGGTCGCGCCTATTATCGCCACGGTCAACAACGCCGTCTTCCACAGCTACAACCTGTCCTTCTGGATCGCGGCCATCGGCATGATCTTCGCGCTGATCATCTTCCGCGCCGGCGAGCCGCACCTCCGGCCCATGGACAGCCTCCTGGGGACCGGAGGACGGACTCCGAAGGAGGCCGCCGACAGCACCGCTCCGGTCGCACGTTCCGCGGCCATGGATAAAAAAGAGGAACACCAACGTATCGCCACCCTGGTCATCCTCTTCCTCATCGTCATCTTCTTCTGGATCGCCTTCTACCAGAATTTCTTCGGCCTGACCCTTTTCGCCGAGCGTTCGACTATCGTCCTGAGCTGGCTGCGCCCCGAGACATACCAGTTCTTCGAGCCGTTCTTCATCTTGGCCCTGACCCCGCTCCTCCTCGCCCTCTTCAGCCGGCTCAACCGCGCCGGCAAGGAGCCCTCGACGCCGGTCAAGATCCTCCTGGGCATGATCATCATGAGCCTGGCCATGATCGTCATGGTCTGCGCCTCTCTCGCCGGCGGGAACCGGGACCAGAACATCATGTCGCCGGCCTGGCTCATCGGGACCTACTTTTTCGTCACCATGGCCGAGATCCTCATCTCGCCCATGGGCCAGTCGTTCGTCTCCAAGGTCGCCCCGCCCAGGATCGCCGGGCTGATGATGGGCGGCTGGTTCGCGGCCACGGCCGCCGGGAGCTACGGCAGCGGCATGCTGGGCAAGTCCTACAGCCGGCTCGCCCACCACGAGTTCTTCCTCCTCCTCGTGGCCCTCATGGCCGTGGCCGCGGTCTTGGTCACGGTCTTTCTCAAGAAGCTCAACCGCTTCTCAACTTGATCACCGGAGGACGTACATGACGCTCATTCAGGAAAAAGTTAAACAGGCCACCGAACTCCTCAGGGAGTTCGGTGTTGACTGCTGGATCACCTTCACCCGCGAGAGCGAGATCTGCGGCGACCCGACGCTCGTCTTCCTCGCCCCGGGACACGTCACCTGGCACTCGGCCTTCATCGTCGGCGCCGACGGCCGGACACGAGCCATCGTCGGCCTCTACGACAAGAAGGGCGTCGAGGAAACAGGCGCCTACGACACGGTCGTCGGCTACGTCACCGGGATCAAGGAGCCGCTCCTCGAGTACTTGAAGGAGATAAATCCGCGGACGATCGCCATAAACTACTCCAAGACGAGCGAGATCTGCGACGGCCTGACCCACGGTATGTACCTGACACTCTACGAGTTCCTCTCCGAGGCCGGCATGGCCGACCGTCTCTTCTCCGCCGAGAAGATCGTCTCGGCGCTCCGCGAGAGGAAGTCGGCGGCCGAGATCGGCTGGATGAAAGAGGCCGTGCGGGCGACCGAGGAGATTTTCGCCTACGTCGGCCGGTTCATCGCGCCGGGAAGGACGGAAAGCGAGATCGCCGCCTTCATCCTGGGCGAGGCCGAGCGGCGGAAGCTTCCCACGGCCTGGGGTCCGGCAACCTGCCCGGCCGTCTTCACCGGGCCGGACACGGCCCAGGCCCACTACTCGCCGACGGGCCGCGTCGTCGAGCCCGGCCATGTCCTCAACATGGACTTCGGGGTCAAGGTCGAGGGCTACTGTTCGGACATGCAGAGGACGTTTTACGTTCTCAAGCCCGGCGAGACGGCGGCCCCCGAGGACGTCATGAAGGGCTTCCGGACGATCGTCCGGGCCGTGGAGGAGTCGAAGAAGGCCATGAAGCCGGGCGTCACGGGGTTCGAGATCGATGCCGTCGCCCGATCGATCATCGTCGGGGCGGGCTACGCCGAGTTCCCCCACGCGCTCGGCCACCAGGTCGGCCGTTACGCGCATGACGGAACGGCCCTGCTCGGGCCCAAATGGGAAAAATACGCCAAGAAGCCCTTCCAGAAGTTCGAGGAGGGCATGGTTTTCACCATCGAGCCGCGCCTGACCGTGCCCGGCAGGGGCGTCGTCACCATCGAAGAGATGGTCGTCGTTTCGCGGGACGGCGCCGAATGGCTGGGCCGGCCGCAGAAGGACATCTTCCTCGTCAAGTGAGGTCGTCTTGCAGATAGAGAAAGCGCTGAGACTTCGACGGCTGGCGAAGGTCATCCTCCCGATCGCGGCCCTCGCCTTCGCCGCCTCCTTTTTCATGCGCAACCGGCTGCCGGACAAAAGCCTGATCCACGAATCACTCCTCCAGAACCCCATCCAGGCAAAAGATGATGTTCCCGAGCCGTTCGAGGTCATACGCAAGGACGTCACCTACACGGTCACGCCCCTTTTCAGCTACGAGCTCTGGGGGATGATTGTCTCCTATCATGACTCCGCTTCTTTCATCGACGTCTCCCACAAACTGTGGAACGATTACATCAACGTCAAGGACGTCTGTGTCATCTGGGGGGAGAACATCGAGACCGGCGTTTACAAGCGGATGACCTTCCGGAACCGCGATTTCACCTGCTTCTACCGCTATCCCGACCGGGAGACGGGCGAGTTGTTCACCGAGAACGCCCTTTCCAACAACCACCTGCTCCCGGCCGACCCGTTCGTCGCCGATACCGTCCGGAAGGCGCGCAAGGGCGACCAGGTCCGCTTCAAGGGCTGGCTCGTCTCCTACGGCCAGAAAGGCGCGCCCTACTCCCGCGGCTCGAGCACGGTCCGCGATGACCGGGGCAACGGCGCCTGCGAGGTCGTCTACGTCACGGAATTCGAGATCCTCCGGGAGGCCAACGCCGCATGGCGCACGCTCTACAAGCTCTCCTTCGTCCTCATCGTCCTCTCGCTCGCCGCGCTTTTCTTTTTATGAAGGCAGAGCGCGCGTCTCCCGTAGACAAGCGTCCCCGCTCGGGTTCACGCAATCTTCATCGAAGAATCCACGAATCATCAAGGCCCGGAGGCGCGAACCTCGCTATGCTTCCGGCTGAACAAGGCCGACGAAGAAGAAGCGGAATGCTCCTTGTATTGGCGGGGGCCATATTCTAGAATAGTAACAAATCGTCAGGCCGGAGCAACAGACCGCTTGGGCGTGGAATGAAAGGCCCGATGCATCAGCGCCGGAGAATCGTCCTGCTTTTCGGGGCGGGGATCGTCCTGCCCAGCCTGCTCCTGGGATACCTCGCCTTCCGGGGCATTCAGAATGACAGGGCTCTGCTCGAAAAGGAACGGCTCGACGAAACCCGGCGGACCGCCAACTTGGTCCTCCGCGCGGTCGATGATGAGATAACGGCTGTCGAGATAGCTTTTTCGAAGATAGTGGCAGATCATTCCGGGACGCCGCCGCCCGGATTGGCGGCCGCCCTGGAAAAGCTGGCGGCCGCGAGCCCGCTGGTCGAGCAGGTCTTTTACCTCCAGGACTTCAAGGCTATTCATTTCCCTATCGCAAGGTTGTTGTATGTTCCGGACGGCCGTCGAGAAACCGGCTCCTCCCCTCCTGCCGATCCCGGCCTTTCAGCTGAAATCCAAGTTGCCCAACGGCTGGAGTTCCAGCAAAAAAACTATCCGAGGGCTCTGGCCGCCTACCGACAGGCTCTGAAACACGCGAACGATCCTCGCCTCGTGGGGATGATCCTGAACGCCGTGGCCAGGGTCCAAAGGAAATCCGGACTTCTCAAGGAAGCCGTCTCGACCTATGAAAATATCGTTCTAGAGCACGGCGCAGTCGTCATTCCGGGAGGGATGCCGCTGGGCCCGTCAGCCACCCTGGAAATCTGCGTGCTATCCCGGGAGCTCGAGGAATTCGCGAGATCTCTCCGGACGTCCGTCGGACTGTACAGATCCCTTCTCCGGCGAGACTGGAATCTAGAGAGGGCCGAGTTCGAATTTTTCGTCCAGCGCGCCAGGAGCCCTATCGAGGCATTCTTTTCGAGTCCGCCGCCCGGTCTCGATCTCCAGCCCTTTCGAAGCGAGTTCCAGGATCTTGGAGCGGAAGAGGCGGAGCAAAGAAAAAGGACGGAGAGAATGATCGTCTTCGAGCAGGGCGCGGCCCCGGCCCTGGAGGCGAAGATCGCCGGCGGCCCGGAAGCGTCGAATCCTCGCTTTGCCAGGCTGGCCCTGGATATCGGGAATCTCCCCTATCTCGTCTCGATACAGAGGCCAACGGCACGAGCGGGCAATGCAGCGGATAAAGCCTGGGGGATCATCATCGACACCGAACGGCTCACGGAAGATGTCCTCCGGCCGGCCCTGCGCGATCGTTTCCCTTCGGGAGAGACGTCCTGGGCCGTCAAAGGAAGGGACGGCACGATCATGCTGACATCGGAAAATCCGTCGGTAGGCCCGGTGACATTCAGGACGAATTTCGTCTCGAACACTCCGGACTGGACATTGGAATTCCATCAGGCGCCGCCCCGCCTCATCAAGACGTTTCTGCTATCGCGACGGGGCCTTTACTCTTTCGTGTTTCTCCTCATCGCCGGCATCCTCATATTCGGGCTGGTCCTGACCATCCGCTCCGTCTCTCATGAGCTGGAACTGGCCCGGATGAAATCGGACTTCGTTTCGACGGTCTCCCATGAGTTCAAGAGCCCCCTGACCTCGATCCGGCAGCTCGCCGAGATGCTCCAGTCGGGCCGGGTGCCTTCCGAGGAGCGCCGGCAGAAGTATTACGACATCCTGCTCGAGCAGAGCGAGCGGCTGGCTCTGCTCACGGACAACATCCTCAGCCTGGCAAAGATCGAGGAGGGCCGGACGGAATTCGCGTTCGAGGGCACGGATATCTCTGTCCTTCTGACCGAAGTCGTCACGTCTATTCAAGAGCGGGTGCGTCATGAAGGCTTCGACATCGTGCTGAACATCGGAGGAACGCTTCCTCTCCTCGCGGTGGACCGGACGGCCCTGTCGCAAGCCGTGACCAATCTCGTCGACAACGCCATCAAGTATTCCGGGGATTCGCGAAGAATATCGGTCAGCGCCTCCCTTGAGGAGCAATCCCTGGTGATCGCCGTGCAGGACTTCGGCGTCGGCATCAAAAGGGAAGACATCCCCAGGGTCTTCGAGCGCTTTTACCGGGGCGGCGACGAATTGACCCGGACGGTCAAGGGCAGCGGCCTGGGATTGACGCTGGTCAAGGAAATCGTCGCAGCCCACCGTGGAAAAGTCCAGGTCGAAAGCGAACCCGGGAAAGGGAGCGTGTTCTCGATCCGACTGCCGCTTCCGCAAGGACGCAAAGAAAGGGGGTTGAGATGACGAAGATCCTGATCGTCGAAGACGAGGAAAGCATCCTCATGCCCTTGGAAGACAACCTCAGGCTCGAAGGGTACGAGGTCTCATGCGCGAGGGACGGCCTCGAAGGCCTGTCTATGGCCGCTGAGCGTCCCTTTGACCTCATCGTCCTCGACATCATGCTGCCGAAGATGGACGGGTTCGAGGTCTGCAAGCGGCTTCGTCAGGACCGGGTGATGACGCCGATCTTGATGTTGACCGCGAAAAGCCAGGAGATCGATAAGGTGCTCGGCCTCGAGCTGGGGGCCGATGATTATGTCACCAAGCCGTTCAGCTCCCGGGAGCTTCTGGCCCGGATCAAGTCCATTCTCCGGAGGGCCAAGGAACCGCATCGGGGGATCGATTTCTTCCGGTTCGACGCGATCGAGCTCGATTTCGTCAAGTACGAAGCGAAAAAAAAGGGCCAGCCGATCCCCCTGACAGCGCTCGAGTTCGCCCTACTCCATTATCTTGTCCAGAACAAGGGGCGCGTGGTCCATCGGAATGAAGTCCTGGACAGCGTCTGGGGCAAGGATGTCTACGTCGACGCCCGGACCGTCGATAAGCATATCTCCCTTCTTAGAAGAAAATTCGAGGATGACCCCCAGGACCCGAAATACTTCCTGAGCGTCAGGGGGATCGGATACAAGTTCACGGGATGATCGATATTCATGGAATCTTCATAGAATGGTCGCGAAAGC
Organism: Acidobacteriota bacterium; assembly: GCA_014894455.1. Classification (GTDB taxonomy): domain Bacteria; phylum Acidobacteriota; class Aminicenantia; order Aminicenantales; family Saccharicenantaceae; genus RBG-16-66-30. The sequence goes on from JADBLN010000061.1 coordinate 25,688, forward strand.
ATCAAGCGCGCGATACGGCGCCGGCCTATCATCCCCCATGGAGATAAACCATGAGGAGGCACGAACCATGAAAACAAGATTGATCGTATTCGCCGCTATCGCCGCGGTTTTGGCCTTGGCCCTTTCGAGCGCCGGCCAGCAGAGCGCCGAGCAGCTCTACAAGTCGGGCCTTTACGAAGAAGAAGTGGGCGGGAACCTGCAAAAAGCCATCGGGATTTATCAGGACCTCCTGAAGCGGTTCCCGGATAGCCGCAGTATCGCCGCAATGGCCCAGCTCCATATCGGCCTGTGCCACCAGAAACTGGGCATGAAAGATGCGGAGAAGGCCTTCCAGAAAGTGGTCGACAATTACCCGGAGCAGTCGGAAGCGGTCAGGGAGGCCAAAGAAAAGCTTTCCCTTCTTCTCGGATCTCGATCTCTCATGAAAACGGGAGATGCTGAATTCAAACTCCGCCAGGTATGGGCGGGGCCCGAAGTGGATATTCTGGGAGCCGTATCCCCCGACGGCCGATACCTCTCTTTTGTAGATTGGGTGACAGGCGACTTAGCGATCAGAGAGCTCGCCACAGGAAAGAACCGGCGCCTGACGAACAAGGGCCCGTGGACGAAGTCCCCGGAATTCGCGTTGTTTTCGAAATGGGCCCCCGACAGCCAGCGCATTGTCTATCAATGGTGGACCAAAGACGAAACCTATGAATTACGGATTATTGACATCAACGATCCAAGTCCGCGTGTCCTCTATCGAAATCAAGGAAAAGAAGACTACGTCCATCCGTTTGATTGGTCATCCGACGGAAGGTCCATTTTGGCAGGTTTCTACAGGGTGGAGAACTCTTCCGCCGAAGAGATCTCGCAGCTTGGCTTGATATCCGTTACCGAAGGTTCAGTGAAAGCTCTAAAAACTCATTTTGAAATTCAATCGGCAATTCTCAAACCCTGGGGATTTGTGTTCTCACCGGACGGAAAATATATCGCCTACGACATTCCGCAGGAAAACGAGGCAGACGAAAAGCGGGATATCTTCTTGCTCTCGGTGGACGGAGGCACGGAAATTCCATTGATCGAACATCCCGCCGTCGACACGGTCATCGCTTGGACGCCCGACAGCAAGGGCCTTCTATTCAATAGCGACCGGACTGGGACACAGGATGCGTGGTTTATCCGCATCGCCGAAGGAAAACCTCAGGGAAACCCCGAATTGATCAAACCCGGCGTCGGCCCGATCCTCCCGATGGGAATCACTTCCCAAGGCGCCCTTTTCTACGGGCTCCCGGGAAACGCTACCGATGTGTACGTAATCGGGATTGATCCTCAAACGGGAAAGGTCTCGAGTCCGGCAAAAAAAGCGGTTTTGCTTAACGAGGGGCACAACGCAAATCCTGATTATTCTCCCGACGGGAAGCACTTAGCGTATATCTTCACCTCGAGCATGCCGGCAATTCGAGCCCGCCAGGTCCTCGGCATTCTCTCTCTGGAAACCGGCCGCGTTCGCGAGCTGCATCCCGATCTGGCGACATTCAACTATCCCCTATGGGCGCCAGACGGCCGCACCATTTCTGTTGAAGGAACCGGAAAGGACGGTCGTCCGGGTATCTACAGGGTCGATGTTCAAACAAGCGACGTCGTCCCTATCATGCTGATCGATAAAGGAACGTTGGTTTACTCACACCGGTGGTCCAAGGACGGGAAGGTCATGTTCTATTCGACCGGCGATCGGGCCGGAAAAACAGGTTCTTTTTTCGTCCACAATTTTGAAACAGGCCAGGACGAACGGATTACCGGCTCCCCTTCCAATGCACATTTTTTCGATATCTCCCCGGACGGGAAATGGCTGGCTCTCGCGAACAGAGAACGCAACAGAGTGATAAAAATAATGCCGACTTCGGGCGGAGATATTCGAGAAATATGCAGCTTCGAACAGGAGGGTGATGATTCAATAACACCGGCCTGGAGCGCCGATGGACGCCATATTTATTTCCGTAAACTCCAGGAGCCCATGGGAAATATGTGGGATCTCTATCGTGTCTCCGTGGACAGAGGAGAGGTCCAAAAGCTTGACCTATCGATGGTTAGATTCCGCTACATGAGCGTCCACCCTGACGGCCGGCATATCGCCTTTTCATCCATGGGCGCGAATCCCGAACAATCACAAGTCTGGGTCATGGAGAACTTTTTGCCCGCGGACAAGGCGAAAAAGTAGGCGCCGCCGCCGGAAAAAAAGAAGGGCCTATTTCTTCCCCTTGATGAGGTCGTCCACCTTGACCTCCCAGATGGTCGAGGTCGGGCGGGTTTTGATGAATTCATCGGCGTAGTAGGAAACCCATTTCCCATCCGGGGAAAAATAAAGCCCATTTTTCCAGCTTTTATCGTCGGCGGCAAGTTCGGTGATCTCTCCCGTCTTGGTGGAGACGATATAGATCTGCGAAGAATTTCCTTTGTCCTTTTCTTGCTCTCCTATAAAAGCAACGTGTTTCCCGTCCGGGAGCCACGTAAGATCCCAAAACCGCCCCGTGAATCCCCGACCTTCAAGATCAAGAATCTCCTTCGGCTTGCCCCCGTCAAGCGGAATATGCGACATTTTATTATCGGAGATAATGGTAAGCGCCATTCCGTCCGGAGACCAGCACCAGGTTTCAAACGTCTTAAGCCGGCTCAAGGGTGTCGCTGGCTCACCGCCCGACGCCGAAATGATCATGAGCTTCCTGTCGTCCTCTTTGATTACTGAGACAAATCCGATTTTATCCCCTCTTGGCGACCAAAGAGGATTCCCTCCTCCTGTTGCTCCTGTTGTGGAAGTCATCGTGAGCTGGACCAGTTTTACTTCTTTGGAAGATGTCACCCAAAGATCACCTTTGTGGATCAAAGCGATCTTTCTGCCGTCGGGCGACCAGGACGATTGAGACAGGACTTGACGCCTATCCCAATCCTTGAAGACCATCACCGGAGGACCCGTTGTGCCTGGCTCCTCCAGCGAGACGGGAACCGTGTAGAGGTTCTCGTTCCCGTTTTCCAATTCGATGGAGAAGAGAAGGTATTTCTGGTCAGGGGACAAAAAGAGAGGCTTAGGTTTTTCTTTAAATGCGACGTTCAACTCAAGGGGAATGGGCTCTCCTCCCGAGAGGGGGATCATCACGAACTGAGAATCGCTCGCTCTCAAGGTGATGATCTTATCGCTGTCAGCGGTCCAGAATTGTCTAAAGGGCCATAGCTCGAAGTTCCTGGCTAAATGGAAGGATGGTCCCCCGGAGGTCGAACCGATCCTGAGAGGGGACCTCCATTCATATGACGAACGGCAAAAGAGCATCTTTTCCCCATCTTTGGACCAGGAGAAAAATTCTCCGACGTCTTCAGGTGGAGCTATTGGAAAGTCGCGTTCATCAGCCAATCTGTAGAGATGGAGGATTTGTCGTTTTTTGTAGGCAATCCACTTCCCGTCGGGCGACAGGGAATGAAGTTCGCCGACCTCCATACCGACGATCTTCTTTGACTCTCCTCCCGCGGCGGGCACTGAACGGATCTCAAATGTCGTTCCTCTCGTTAAATATACGAGGGTCTTTCCGTCGGGTAGCCAACAAGCGTTCGTCTCATACCCCGGATCATCCGTAAGCCGAGTCAGCGCGCCGTCCTTTATGGAGAGTATCCAGATGTCTCCATCCGTCTTTTCGTCCCTTCTCGGAAAAACGATTTTCGTCGAATCGGGAGACCAGCTCACGGGATATTGATACGCGTATTTTCCGTCCAACACCTTTTTTGAAGGTCCCGTCGGGCGTCCGCTCTCCGGAGAAACGGGAACGATCCAAATGGCGTTCTCCGAGTAATAGGCAGCCATTTTCCCGTCAGGCGACCAGGTCCCTCGACCTCCCTTTTGCGCCTCAAGGGCAAAGGGTTCCTGGCCATCCAAGGGGATAACGGTCATTTGGCTGAGGAGAAATTTTCCGTTTGGCGATAAAAACACGCCTGGCCCAAAGGTCACATCATTCTTGCCGGAAAGAACGTGGATCTTTTTGAATTCCGCGCCGGTTTCCGGCTCGATAATGACCTTTTGATCCGCCGCCGCAGATCTCTTCGCGTCTGTTTTCTGCGCTTCCTTCTCCTGCTCAGCCCGAGAGACCATCAGCTGCGTGACCGGTACGATCGGACTTCCCGGATAGTCTTTGAGGAGCTTTTTAAAGACGGACAACGCCTCATCGTACTTACCCATCCGGAGGTAGGTCTGCCCGATCCAGTAGCGGGCGTCCTGGGCGATCGGGCTCTCGGGAAGCAGCCGAATGACTTTTTCGTAGGCGACGATCGCTTCGGAGAAATCCTCCCGCTTGAGAAGCGCGACCGCATCGGCAAACTGCCTCTCCGCGAGGTTGTTCGTCTCCACGGATTGCCCGGCTGTCGCCGGGGGCATCGGCCGGGCGTTGACAGGGCCAAATTGCCACATGAAGACCAGGCCTAAGGCCGCGGCAAGAAAGACCAGCCCCTTCTTTTTCATAGTCCTCTCCTCCCCCGAAGTCGGGTTTCTTAGAAGTCCCGGCGAGCGACCTCTTTTCGGGGTCACTCGCCGATGATATTTATGCTCTTACTTGCGTCCGTAAACGCCTGGGTAATCTCCATCAATCGGGACATATCCGCCCGGCCTATCAACACAAAAGAGACATGCGTGTTTTTCCAGGCCAGGATGGTGGTTCCCGCCTGATTCCCGGGACCTTCCGCCGGTGTGGAGCTCTTGTAAACGGCGTACTCCCTGAAGTCTTTCGCGGCAAGCCCCTGCTCTCCGTCGAGGAGCTGCTCGAAAACGGAAAAGGTGTCGATCCCGTTGGTGTATAGAAGATGAAGGCTGTTGCGTCCCGCGACCTTCGTGATGCCGTCGAGGATATACCCGGGATGGACCCGGGATGGTGCCACGGCGTCGAAGCCCACGGCGGCCCGGGCTTGGGACCGCTTCAGGGCCTTGGCGCCCGCGAGATCGGAATCCGGTGCGGCCGTCTCGGCGTCACGAATGGAGTCGGGGCCTCTCAAGATCACACCAGGGCGCGATATCCGGCGATAATCGTCGATGTATTCGTAATATATGATGTCGTCGCGGCTCAAAGTCATCCGTGCCGGCTGTTGAACGGCAGATACCGTGGACGTGGCCAGCAAGACGGCCTCCTGGTGTTCCGTCACGTAGAAATTGATGGTGGCGAGGTCGTCGTCCGGCCGCGCCGGCAAGGGCTTCTGGAAATAACGGCTGACGGCGAGGGTGATCAGGACGACCGTGGCGACTTCGGCAAACCGAAGGGCTGTTTTCCCGGCGAATACGGGCGTCAAAACCTTCCTCCACCACGATTCCCGGGATTCCAATCCCGCTTGCAGGCGTCCATAGAGATCCTGCGGAGGCTCTACGGCTTTCCAAGTTTGGAGCACGCCTGATAGTTGTTTCAGCTGCCGGGCGACTCCGGCGCAACCCGGGCAATGATCTAAATGCTCCTGGATCGCTGTTCTGTCGTCTTCCTCGATGTCGTCGTCCAGGAAGGCCTTGAGCCGCTTCCGGATGTCTTCGCATTCCATCGTTTATTCTCCCAGATAAGGCGCGAGAGCGCTCCGAAGCCTCTCGTGGGCCCGGTGATTGATGGATTTCAGGGTCCCAATCGGCCGGTTCGTGATCTCGGCGATTTCCGAGTAATTCATCCCTTGGTATTCTCTCAGGACTACGACGAGGTGTTCATCCTCGGGAAGAGCCGCGACGGCTCCTCTGACGGCAGTCTCGAGCTCGCAGGCCTCGGCGGCTTTGTCGACGGCCGGATATGGATCGGGAACGAAATCCTGAAGCTCGGCACGAGATTCTCCCCGCGCAGCGAGAGGAGAACTGAGGGAGAGATGAGAGCGGTGCTTCATCCTCCTCGTCCTGTCCCGGCAGAGATTCACGGCGATCTGAAAGAGCCATGTTTTGAACTGGGCTGTCACCCGATATTTTCTCTTCGCCCTCACCACCCGAAAGAACGTCTCCTGGAACAGGCTTTCGGTGTCGGTCGAGTCCGGGACCAGGCGATAGATGAAATCGAAGAGGGGCTTCTCGTAGCGCCGGTAAAGCGTCTCAAAAGCGGCCGTGTCTCCGTCACGGTACCTGAGCATGAGTTCCTCGTCAGTCCGCCATGTGATCATCGGGGCCTTTCCTATGCCCTCACTCACTTAAACGCACGAGCCCGGGCAGGGTTGGAAATTATCTTATCACCGGCCGTCGCTCTGTTCCATCTCTTGACAGAATCTTCACACTCCCTTAACGTTTAGGCCTGAAGAAGGGGATACGATTAGCCCTGCCGTCGTCCATCGGGGTGCCGGATGCTCGAGAACCTAGGGATCGCCCTCAGGAAACAGAAGAAGCTGGTCCTCATCTTCTTTCTGACGATTTTTCTGCCCGCGCTCACCCTCAGCGTTTTCGGCGTCCGAGCCATCCGGAACGAGAGATTCAGGATGGTCAAGCAGGAGGAGAACGAGGGCCGCAGGGCCGCCCGCTTCATCAGGGCCCATGTCCAGTCGAAATTCGAGGCGATCGCCGGCACCCTCGAGGGAATGGCCCGGGACCCATCGTTTATCGGGAAGGACCACGCCGCCATCTACGAACTGGCGGAAAAGCGGTTCGCCGCAGATCCGCTCATCGGGCAGGCTGTCCTCATGTACAGGAACGAGGAGGCATCGTTCCCGCTTTTGCTCATCCCGCCCGACAAAAAACCGGACGACTCTCCGAAGGCCGGCGACGCCTCGCTGGTCGTGAGGATACGAAGGGCTGAAGCCCTTGAGTTCGTCGATAGGAATTTCCGCGCGGCCGCCACTCTCTACCGGGAGCTCTCCACCCTGGCCGCAGGCAGAAATCTTCAGGCGGAGATGCTGACCGGCCAGGCCCGCTGCCTCCAGAAAGCAGCCGTCTACGACGAGGCGGTCCGGGTGTATGCCCGGATCGCGAACGAGTATTCCGATTGTCTGACCCCATCACGCCTGCCCCTAGGCCTTTTGGCTAGGCTACAGACCGTCGAATGTTACGAGCGCCTCGGGGATTCCCCGGGAGCGGCAAAACACGCGTTGGGCGTATATCAAGAGCTACTCAAGAAGCCGTCGGCAATCAGCGAAGACCAGTTCAAGACATATATCTTTCTCGTCGGGGAAGCGATCGACACCGTGCTGTCCGGGGAAAAAGGAGCGCAGGTTTCCGTAGAATATCGGAAAGAATACGCGGACCTAAAAAAACTCCAATCGGACAGAATGAGGGAATGGGAGGCCGTTGGGCTCCTCAGAAAAGAGATCATCCCGGAGCTCGCGAGAAGGCTGTCCCAGTCTGAAGCGTACAGTCCGAATCCCTATCGCCTCTCGAGAAATGTCGGGGGGAGGGACCTCCTCCTTCTGGCCGCCTGGATCCCGGACCAGACGGGAGAGGGGACGGCAGGAATCGTCGGCGTCCAACTCAACAGCGATCATCTGTTGAAGGGTGTTCTGCCCGAGGCCCTCGGAAACGTTCCGTTGAATGACGGCGCGGAGGTCGTCCTCGCCGACCTGGCTGGTCGTCCTCTCTCTGGAAAAAGAAACCCGTCGGCAGCGCTCCCGCTGGCCACGGAATATTTCGAGGACAATTTCCCCCCCTGGAAGATCG
>JADBLN010000061.1:33399-55395 GCA_014894455.1 Acidobacteriota bacterium
GCGCTCCCGCTGGCCACGGAATATTTCGAGGACAATTTCCCCCCCTGGAAGATCGAGCTGTTCCAGACTCCCGCGAAAGGCCTGGAAATCCTCGACCTCCGCAGAAATTTTTACTTCTGGACGATCCTGACTCTCATCGTCGTCCTTGCCTTCGGGGCCTTCCTCATCGCCCGAACGATCGCCCACGAGATGGAGGTCCTCAAGATCAAGTCGGATTTCGTCTCCTCCGTCTCCCACGAATTCAAGACACCATTGACCTCGATCAAAGCCCTGATGGAAAGGCTCGTCGACGGGAAGGTCCGCGATCAGGGGAAGATGGACCAGTACTTCTCGATCATCGCCCAGGACACGGACAAACTGACCCGTCTGGTGAACAACCTGCTGGACTTTTCCAAGATCGAAGAAGGAAAGAAGGAGTATGTTTTTTCCGATACGGATATTGTCCGGATCGCTACGGAGCAGGTCCAAAGCTTTAAAAGAGAACAATTAATGAATGGGCCGGACATCCGGCTCGAGATCGCCGGCGAGATCCCGACCCTCCGGGCGGACGCTGACGCCCTGTCCCGGGCCCTGGCCAATCTCCTGAGCAATGCCTTGAAATTTACGCCTCCCGGGAAGGCGATTCGGGTGGGCATCGGGAGCGACGGGGGAAACGTCCTCCTCGAAGTAGAAGACGAGGGCATAGGGATTCATCCTGACGAGCTCGGAAGGGTCTTCGAAAAGTTTTTCCAGGGGAGAAACGCCCTCGATCAGTCCGTCAAAGGAACGGGGCTGGGGCTGACCCTGGTCAAGCATATCGTCGAGGCCCACGGGGGAAAGATCCTCGTCGAGAGCCGGCTCGGCCGGGGCAGCAAGTTTTCCATGGTTTTCCCGATAAAATCCTGACCGGAGGGGGGCTTATGCCGAAAAAGATCCTTGTCGTCGAGGACGAACCGGGAATCCGTTTGAGCCTCTCGGACGAGCTCGAATCCGCGGGCTATCAGGTCTTTACGGCCGAGAACGGCGAAAAGGCGCTCGCGGTGGCCGGCCGCGAGAAGCCGGACCTCATCATTCTCGACCTCATGCTCCCGATTCTCGACGGATACGAGGTCTGCAAAAAGCTGAGGATGCGGGGGGACAGGACGCCGATCATCATGCTCACGGTGAAAGACAAGGAGATCGACAAGGTCCTGGGGCTCGAGCTGGGCGCCGACGATTACATGACCAAACCTTTCAGCCTGCGCGAGCTTGTGGCCCGGGTGAAGGCCGTCTTCCGGAGGACGGAAGAAAAGCCCTCGAACCTGGACGTTTACAGCTTCGGCGGGATCGACCTGGACTTCAAGAAGTTCGAAGCATCCAAAAAGGGGAAGAAGCTCGAGTTGACCCCCCTCGAGTTCCACATGTTGAAGCTTTTCGTCGAAAGAAGCGGCCAGGTCCTCACCAGGGACGATTTTCTGGATGGCATCTGGGGGGAAGATAACGTTGCCGTGTCGTTCCGAACGGTCGACAGCCACATCGCCAATATCCGCAAGAAGATCGAGGATGACCCTTCGAGGCCCCGGCATATCCTCAGCATCAGGGGCGTCGGGTACAAGTTCGTGGAATGAAAGGCCGCTCGGTGGGAATTTCACGATGTCTTGATACTTCCTTAACACATCCGTCTCCGCGGAGCGTTATATTGGGGGCGAAAATACGATGCGGAGGGATGCCATGAAAAGCTTGAAGAAAACGCAGCTTCTTCTCCTGGCGGCCACCCTGGCCCTTATCGTTCTAGGGAATGGGGCCGTTATTCAGCAGACGGCCGGCGAGCTGTTCGAAAAAGCACTCTACGTCGAGGCGGCCCAGGGGGACCTGCAAAAGGCCATCGGGCTTTATCAAGACATCGTGAAGCGGTTCCCGCAAAACCGCGAAGTCGCCGCCAAGGCGCTGCTCCACATCGGGCTGTGCCACGAAAAACTGGGCAGCCAAGAAGCTCTGAAAGCCTATCAGCGCCTCATCGCCGACTATCCCGGGCAAAAAGAAGAGGTGGCCCTGGCCAAAGAAAGGTTGGCGGGGCTCGTAAAAATCGCGGCGCCGACACCTCAGAAACCCATATTTCGAAAAATCCGGATGCCGTTCAGTATCCCCCAATGGAGCGGGAGCCGTCTTTCTCCTGACGGGAAAATACTGGCCTTCGGTTCTCAGAACCTCATCTGGACCGTCCCGATACCGGGCAGGGTCGATCCCGACCTGGCCGGTGAGCCGAAGGAATTGCCGGGAGCGGCTGATGTTCTCGGTGACGGCCTGTCGTGGTCCGGCGACGGCCGTTGGATCGCGTTCAGCCGGGCCTATTCGCGTGATTTGCGTGGCGGAGGGACGCGTATCAATTTCAGGCCTGAGGGGGCACATATTGACGTCATCCCTTCATCCGGAGGAGAGCCCAAAAGAATACCTGTCCCTCAGTGGGTGGCCACGAAAGGCGACACACAACGCCGATTGAGCTTGTCACCCGACGGAAAAACTGTTGCGTTTGATTCAGGCGGGCAGATCTACGCTGCCCACGTCAATACGGGCGATATCAAGCAGGTTACCAAGGACGGTGGAGTGGCGCCGTGTTTTTCGCCGGACGGGACGAAGATCGCCTATCTGACGCCTCCCGTCAGTCAGGATAATCCTCCCGCCCGCCTTCATGAGGTCTGGGTGATTTCTGCCGACGGCGAAGATCCTGTCAAAGTCAGTGGCGATCTGCGCGAGAACCTGAGCCGGACGGGTCCAACCTGGTCTCCCGATGGTAGGATGATCGCATTCGGCCGGATTGTCACGAAGCCCAGCCTGCGGTCAGAGGTCTGCATCGTCCCCGTGTCGGAAAAAGGCAGGCCCCTTGCCTCTCCCGTTCAAATCGAGCTTCCCCTTTTCACCACCAATTTCCTGACCGGCTGGACGCCCGACAATAAAATCGGGCTCCTCCTCGAAACTCCCTATCATGAGTACGTTTACACAGTCCCCGTCTCCGGCGGAAAGGCCAGCCAGGTCAGCCCGCTCGACCGCCTTGCCAGCCATCCCCGCTGGTCGCCGGACGGGAAGCGGATCTTTATCAGATGGAATCAAGGCGGTTTGGGTTCCGTCCCCAGTGATGGAGGAGAGGTGAGTGTTCACCCCGCTCACGAAGGCGCTCTTAAGAATGGCTTCTTCACAATATATCCAGGAGCAGGGAATTCTGTTTCGCCGGATGGAAAATCTGTAGTGTTTTCAGCTGGATGGGCTGCATCAGGACCGAATATTTACACCATCCCTGTCGAAGGAGGAGAACCCAAGCAGATCACGCGCGGAGGGAGGCCTGCCTATCCGTGCTGGTCGCCGGACGGAAGATGGATCGCGTATTTGGAGCGAGAAATCGTCGGCGATGAAAAACGTATCGCAACAATATTCAAGATTCCGGCGGAAGGCGGAGAGGCCCAAAAGATCACGACCGAATCGGATAATGTCACAGAGGCCGGCCTCGACTGGTCTCCGGACGGGAAAACGATCGCCTATTTTTCCAAGAAAGCGGACGCTCCAGCGGGCACCTTGAACCTCGTCCCGATCGCTGGCGGCGAGTCCCGGGAGGTTTGCCAGATTCAGGACGTCCGCGCTCACAGTGATGTGTCCTGGTCGCCCGATGGACAAAAGATCGCTTTCGTCTCCAGGGGCAAGATCTGGGTGGTCCCGGCGGCAGGCGGCGAGCCGGTGGAAGTGAAGACGGATGTCGATGCCGATGCCGGCACGCTCGACTGGTCTCCGGACGGCCGGGAGATCGCCTTCTCCGGCGATAGCGGCATGGACATCGAATTTTGGTTCATGGAGAACTTCCTGCATTTATTGAAGAAATGAATCTCATCCGGAGTTTGACGCGAGGGGGCGGTTTGTTTTAGATTGCCGGGTGATGTCCGCTTGGCGATTTCGGGAACACTTACGAGGACCGAGAGCCGATCCTCGATTTTTTGCAGCCATCTTTGCCGCGGTGCTCGTCTGGGCGACGGCATGCGCGCCCGGCGGAACGGCCCGGTCGGGTCCGCGCCCGACACAAGTCAGTCTCTGCGGGCGCGCTTTCGTGTTCGTGGACCATGGCCGGCCCGCGGCCGCGATCGAGATCCCCGAGGGAGCAGGGGACGTCGAGCGGCGGGCCGCTGAGATCCTGCGCTCCTCGGTCCTGAAAATGAGCGGGGCGGACCTGTCCATCCGGACGGCGGCAGAGCCCGGCAGGCCCGGCGTCGTCGCTATCGGCTTTCCCCAAAAGGACCTGCCCCCCGGCCTTGTCTCCTCGCTCTCCTCACTCCGTCTCGACGGCTTCGCCATCGCCACATCAACCGGCAACCTCTATGTCGCGGGAGGCGGCGGCAAGGGCGTCGTCTACGGCGTCGTCCACCTCCTCGAAAAATACTTCGGCTGCCGCCGATACAGCCCGTCGGCCGAGGTCTTTCCTCAGCAGAACGACCTGGCCCTCGGCTGTACCTTCGAAGTCGACAATCCGGTGAACGAGGTCCGCATCGTCAACGGCGAATTCGCCCTCGATCCCGACTATCGCGACTGGATGAGGCTCCATTTCCTCGACGACCTCTACGGAACGGGTTACTATGTCCATGCCTTCCAGAAACTCGTTCCCTGGCAGACCTTCTTCGCCGCCCACCCCGAATATTTCGCCCTGATGAACGGGAAACGGATCATCGACCAGCCCTGCCTGTCGCGGCCGGAGGTCTTCGATATCGCCGTCGCCAAACTCCGCGAGGAGATGGCCGCCCAGCCGGGCAAGAAAATCTGGTCGGTCAGTCAGAACGACAATTCTTCCTACTGCCAGTGCCCCGAATGCCTCAAGATCATCGAAGAAGAGGGCTCGCCCGCCGGGCCCATCATCCGCTTCGTCAACCGCGTCGCCGCCCTCTTTCCGGACAAGACGATATCGACCCTGGCCTACCAGTATTCCCGCCCGGCGCCGCGCCTCGCCCGGCCGGCCCCGAACGTCGAGGTCATGCTCTGCACGATCGAGCTCAACCGGAGCCTGCCCATCGCCGACGACCCGTCGAGCGTTTCATTCGTCCGCGACATCGAGGCCTGGGGCCGGATCTGCGGCAACATCTACCTTTGGGATTACACGGTCAATTTTTCCCATCACGTCTCTCCCTTCCCGAACCTCCACGTCCTCCAGCCCAACATCCGGTTCTTCGTCGGCCACGGCGTCCGCCGGCATTTCCAGCAGACGAACACGAGCCCGGGACATGAGTTCAGCGAACTCAAATCCTACCTGTTGGCTCGGCTCCTCTGGGATCCGAAGACCGACGTGGACTCGGTTATGGACGATTTCCTCAACGGGTATTATGGGAAAGCCGGGCTTTTCATCCGGAAGTACATCGATGCGCTGCACGCGGCGCTCGGGCGGACCGGCGCGAAGCTTGACATCTACGAACCGCCGGCGGTCCACGCGGAGGATTATCTTTCCGCCGCCGATGTTGCGACCTACAACGCGCTTTTCGACAAGGCCGAGGCCGCCGCGGCCGGCGATCCCGCCGCCCTCGAGCGGGTGAGAACGGCCCGCCTGCCGTTGATGTACGCGATGCTCGAGATCGGCAAGGACGACATGTTCGGGCCGCGCGGGTTCTACAGCGAGAGGGGCGGGCGGTTCTCCGCCAGGCCGGAAATGGTCCGCCTCCTCGAGGACTTCCGGGCCCGGGCGGAGGATGGAGACGTACGGACGCTCAGCGAGTCCGGCCTGTCCCCGACAGCCTACTATGACGCCGCCAAACGGTTCATCGACGTCCAGGTCGACGGCAATTTGGCGTTCCGGAGACCGGTCGAGGCGGACCCGCCGCCATCGATGAAATACGCCAGGGGGGACATGTCCGTCCTGACCAACGGCGTGCGGGGAGCAAGCGACTTCAAGGTCCATTGGCTGGGCTGGGAGGGTATCGACTTCACCCTGATCATCGACCTCGGCAAGCCCGTCGCGGCGCGGGAGATCTCGTTGAGCACTCTTTCCGACGAGCGGAGCTGGATCCTCCACCCTGATCGGGTGACCTGCTCGATCTCCTCGGACGGAGTCTCTTTCCGGGAGGTCGGGACCGTAGCCCTCGAGGGAAGCCTCGAGGGAAGCCACAAAGGAGAGGAGATCATCCGCGCCTTCTCCTGGACGGAGCTCATGACGGATCCGGTTTCGTTCGCCGGGAGACGCTACGTCCGCTTCTTCGTCGAGGGGACGAAACATCTGCCCGACTGGCACCCATCCGCCGGCGGGCTTTCCTGGGTCTTCGTCGACGAGATCGTCGTCCGCTGACAGCCGTAAACTGCTTATGACGCGGACACGTACGGGATCGTTTGAGGGCCTTCGGGCATGACGCAGATGGATGCGCCGCGGCCGTATTTCTTCAATAGGTCGACGATCGTGTCCTCGATGCGGCGGCAAGGCAGGAGGAGCGCCGCTCGGATCTCATCGTCCGTCAGGCCGTCGGACCGAACATAGATATCCGCCTTGAGCTGGATGAGCGCCTGGATGTGGGCTTGCCACTGGTCCTGTTCGAGGAATCCGGGAGCGCAGATCCTGGCCAGCAGTTCCCGGGGACTTTTCGACTCCCGCAGGATCTTCCCATAGAGCCCGTGCTCGGGGAGCCCGTCCCAGCAGCCGGTGGCGATGATGATCGTCCCGCCGGGCTTGACGATCTGATCGGCCGCCCTCATCCCTTTCACGGACTGGTAGAGGTTGATGTCGAGCGGGTATCCGGAATTGGTCGTGACGACGATATCGAACGGCTGCGGGACGGCAACCATGGCCGAGCGCTTGACGAAGGCGCAGCCGGCCGCGTGGGCTTGGTCGATGTCACCGGCGAATACCCCGGTCACGGCCTTGTCACGGTTGAGGGTGACGTTCAACAGGAAGAGGCGGCCGGCCTGGCCCGCGACTTCGCGCACTTCTTCCCATATGGGATTGCCGTGGGTCACGCCCCAAATGGCCTTCGGGTGGCCGACCATCCCAGCGTCGTGGTTGCCGAGGACGGTACGCTGGCCGGCCATGCCGGGCATGATGGCCTTCCCCCCTCCCGAGAATCCGGCGAAAAGGTGGGGCTCGATGAAACCGGTCAGGATCTTCAGGTCGCAGGCCATGAGCTCGGCGTTGAGCCAGGTCTCGTGGCCTTTCGATGTGACGCCGGCCCGGACCTGCGTGGCCGGGTCGAAGGTGTCGTTCTGGACGATCCGGCGACGGTCGAAGATGGCGTCGCCGACCATGCCCCGGAGTTCGGCCTCGGTGTTGGGCCGGTGAGTGCCCAGGGCGTTGAAGAGCGCGACCTCGATGCCGGGGACAGCGTCCAGGACATCGAGAACGCCCGCCAACATCAAAGGATTGGGCGCGGGCCGGGTGATATCGCTGAAGATGACGCCAATCCGCATGCCGGGGCGGACGAGGTCGCGTAGAGGTGGTGAGCCGATGGGCCCGCGAAGGGAGTCGCGTACCGCGGCCTCCGGGTCGGGCAGGGCCGGGACGAACGCCGGTTCGACGACGGTGACGTTGAGCGAATCGTCGAGCTCGATCGGGAGCCCCGTTTTTCCGTAGGCTAAATTGATACGCATTTCGGGGCTATTCTACATCAAAGGGGGTCAAACCTACTTTTTACTGTAAAAAGTAGGTTTGACCCCTTCGAGCCCCGCTCCATGGTACGGAATGACCGGGGCGAATTCGCCCGTGAACACACCCCCCTGTTTCCCGCTCCACACATCCTTGACGGCGACGGGCCCGTCGAAGCCGACATCGGAAAGCCGGACCGGAACGGCCGTCCGGGGGATGTAGTTGCAGCCGAGAGCCCACGGTTGCGACCCGGCCCAGGCCCGGGGGCTTTGGCTTCGGTCCATCGGCGGGTCGGGGTCCTCGCTTCCTGTTGAGCCGCTGCCGCGATGACCGATCCGGCCAGCAGCAGGCAGAGTGCGGCAGTCAGCGCTTTTCTTGTCATTTCGGACTCCCCTCGCTTCGGAACTCTCGGGCACTCAATCTGCCGCGGTTATGCCAGACGCCCTGGAAAAAGACAAGGCGCGGCGCCCGCCGCGATGGGGGGGGGGCTTCGGGCTTTGAATTGGGCCCGATAATCGGGTATGATTCAAGAGGTCCGCAATATCCTTCAGGGAGGTCCGACGATGCCCGTATCCTACAAAGACCTCGGCCTGGCCAACACCAGCGACATGTTCCGGCGCGCCTTCGCCGGGCAGTACGCGGTCCCGGCCTACAACTTCAACAACATGGAACAGCTCCAGGCGATCATCACAGCCTGCGTCGAGACGCGCTCGCCCGTCATCCTCCAGATCTCGAGCGGGGCCCGGAAATACGCCAACCAGACCCTCCTCCGCTACATGGCCGAGGGCGCGGTCCGGATGGCCCGGGATATGGAGAAAGGCATGGGCTCGGACTGGGAGATCCCCATCACCCTCCACCTCGACCACGGCGACAGCTTCGAGCTGGCTAAATCCTGTATCGACAACGGATTCTCGTCGGTCATGATCGACGGCTCCCCTCTCTCTTACGAGGAAAATATCGCGTTGACGCGGCAGGTCGTCGATTACGCCTTGACGCGTGACGTCTCGGTCGAAGGCGAGCTCGGCCGTCTGGCCGGGATCGAGGACAAGGTCCAGGCCGAGAAATCGACTTATACGCATCCCGACGAGGTCGTCGATTTCGTCCACCGCACGACCGTCGACTCGCTGGCCATCTCCATCGGCACCTCCCACGGCGCCTATAAGTTCAAACCCGAGCAGTGCACGCGCGACGCCCGGGGCATTCTCATCCCGCCGCCCCTGCGGTTCGACATCCTGGCCGAGGTCGAGAAAAAGATCCCCGGTTTCCCCATCGTCCTACACGGCGCCTCCTCGGTCATCCAGGAGGCCGTGGCCACGATCAACAATTACGGCGGCAAGATGAAGGACGCGATCGGCGTCCCGGAAGACCAGCTCCGGCAGGCGGCGCGCTCGGCCGTCTGCAAGATCAACATCGACACCGACGGCCGGATGGTCATGACGGCCACGATTCGTAAGATTTTCGCCGAGTCGCCGGGGGAGTTCGACCCGCGCAAGTACCTCGGCCCGGCCCGGACAGCCCTCGTCGAGATGTACAAGAGGAAAAACCGCGAGGTCCTCGGCTCGGCCGGGCGCTACGGGACGGAATTCTGAGGCCGGAGGCTATTTTTTGCCCGGGCGATAGACGCGCAGGATCCTCTCGCGGAGCTTCGCGATCCCGTCCGGGATCTTGCTCCTGGCCACCCCGTGGGCAACCTTGGTCAGGCCGAGGGGGACGTGGCCCGGGTCCGTGTAGACATGATAGACCGCGAGAAGTCCGCGGTCCTCGAACGTGCGAACGGACCAGAAGCCGGAGGTATCGACGACCGTCTGGCTCGGCTTGAGCTCCGGCCAGGGGAGTTTTTCCCAGGCCACTTCGAACCCGGATTCATGTCGCGTGGAGGTGTACCTCAAGCGATACTGCTTTTTGACGCCGAGCGGCAGGTGGAGCTTGACCTCGACGACGGAGCTCGGACCGGTCGCCTCGCAAATCCTGACGGCCCCGACGCTGGGCATGTAATCGGCGTAGCAGCCGTAGTCCGTGAGGACCGCGAAGGCCTCGTCGAGCGACCCCCGGAGGATGCCGACCGCCTCGTAGGTCCTCCCCTTCCGGCCGGGGTTGGGCAGGTTCCTAAGGACGATCTTGCCCTTGAGGATGAGGGCGCGTTCTTCGGGCGAGAGGGCGATCTTCTGATTCGACTCGGGACGGGGGCTCGTAGCGGCCCTCGCCGATCCCGGAACGAACAACAGGACGAACGTCGCCACCGACAGAAGCACGGAGAGCAGGACCATCACTCGGCATTCCTCCTTGGCTGCCCCATTCTCCGCTTATTTCTTGACCGACGGGTCCGGCTTAAGCCCGACCTTCTTGTAGAGTTCCCGCCGTCCTTCCTTGTCCCCGTCCATGATCTTCCGGGCGTACTTGGCCACGTCCTCCGCCTTAGCCCGGGGCACGACAACAACCCCGTCGCCGTCGGCCACGATGACGTCGCCGGGAACGACCAGAACGCCGCCGCAGACGATGGGCCGGTTGACCGATTCGAGCTCGTTCCGCCCCGGACGGATGCCGCGGCCGACGCGCCTCAGGTAGAGCGGGACCTTCTGGGTGATGACCTCGTCCGTGTCGCGGGCCGTGCCGCCCGTGACCACCCCGACGCAGCCGAGCGACTTCCACTCCAGGATGTTGTAAGAGCCGATCGAACCGACGTCGGCGCTCGGGGCGTCCTCGATGACGAGGGCCGTGCCCGGCCGGATGAGAGCGGCGTAGGATTCCGTGGATTTCTTGTCGTACCAATCGCCGGCCCAGTCGTCATAAGCCTTGATCGATAACACTCCAGCCGTCGGGTTCTGGGTCGGGACGTAGCGGGCCGTGATGGCGATACCGACGAAGCGGTGGTTGAAGTTCTCGGTGTCGCGCCAAAGGGAGTGGATCTCCGGGTCCATCGTGCCGGTATCGACGAGGCCCACGGCGTCCATCCCGTCGACGACGTCGGAGACCCGGAGACCCTTGAACAGGGCAAGGATATCCCGGTCGGCGGCTTCGGAGTAGCTGGGGGTAGCGATGTAGTTCCACCCGGCCCGGAGCGCATCCGTGTCCGGAGCTTTCGCGGTTTGGGCGGAAACCGGCAGGAATAAGGAAAGAAGAAGCAGGCACAGAACGATGATCATGTCGAACCCTCCTTCGGAAATTCAGGCGCGGAGCATCCGGCGTCGCTAGAGAATGAGCTTGCCGATGCCGATGAGGAACAGGACGGCCCCGAAGGCGAGTACGTACTTGAAAGGGATGGCCAGGCCTTCCTTGACGTGGACGATCCAGGCGTCCCGGTCGTAGCTCTCCCCCGTCTCGCCCCGGTATTTCTCCTTGACCTCTTCGATGACCCTCTGGATCTTATCGAGCTTGGCCTTGTGCTTGTTGATTGCGGTTTGGATCTCCTGTGTTTCGGCCTGGGTCAGGGTCCTCTCGAAGACCTTGTCTGTCTCATAGAACCTCAGCGCACCGTCGACCTGGAAGAAAAAGGCGACGAGCGGGATGCCGATGGCGACGAGGATCAGGAAGAGGCCCTGACTACGGCCGCTCGAGCCCCACCGCCGTGTCTTCGCCTCCGGGATGAACCGAGCGTCCCAATCGTCTTTCTTGGGCATGGGCAGCCTCCTTATGGGTTTTGTCGGAATTCGCTCGGGCGGATCCAAAATATCCTTATTACCGGGGAGAAGTCAACATTCCCCTCCCGAATCACCTTTAGGGGTGATTGACCGGGAATACCGCTCCGGATATAATTGTCGTGGAATGGAACCATTCTTCTCTGAGAGGAGCTAAACGATGAGCGATCGCAAAGACAAGAAGATCAATCGAAGGGATTTCATGAATGCCGTGGCGAGGACCGCGATCCCGACGATCGCCTTTCTCAGCTTGGGGCGCGCGGGAAAGCTGGCCGCTCAGCCGAACAAAAAAAGCCAGAATTCGGATCCAAGACCCTCCAAAGAGCCGAACAACTGCGTTTTGACCTGTGAAGGCGGCTGCCGGGGTTGCGAAGGAGAATGCCTGGGGTCATGTAAAGACGCCTGCTTCGTCTCGTGCGAGGGATCCTGCAAACGCACCTGTGAAGGCGGTTGTACCGGCAAATGCGAAGGGACATGTAAAGGATCTTGTGAAGGGACCTGCTCCGGGCAAGCCTGGTAATATCGGCCGCCCAAATACTTGACTTGCTCGCCGGTTCTGATGCATAAATTGAGATGACTGATCCCTCAAAAATCGCCTTTTGGGGCGATTGACCGGGCCCGCCGCGGCGGCGAAAGTCGTCGCGAGCAATCTCGACGTTGGAAGGAGTAGGACGATGAACGAGCGGAAGGACCAGAAGATCAACCGGAGAGGCTTCATCCAGGCTGTTTCCAAGGCCGCGCTACCGACGATCGCCTTTCTCAGCTTGGGGCGCGCGGGAAAGCTGGCCGCCAAATCCCATGACCATACGCAAGAGCCGGACAAGAGACTCTCCCAAGAGCCGAACGATTGCAAGAATGCCTGTGAAGACACATGCAAAGGTTCCTGCACGGAGAAATGCGGAGGCTCCTGTTCAGAAAAGTGTGCCAATAACTGTGCGGATACCTGCGGAGGCGGATGCAAATCGACCTGTGAGGGGGCCTGCAAAGGCACCTGTGAAGATACCTGCAAAGGGACATGTAAAGACGCCTGCGGAGATTCCTGTAAGGGCGGGAGTCGCTAGGCCGCCTCGAGGAGCCGGAAGTTGAGCGATCGCAAAGACAAGAAGATCAACCGAAGGGATTTCATCCAGTTCGTTTCCAAAACCGCGCTTCCGACGATCGCCTTCCTCAGCCTGGGGCGTCCAGGACAGTCGGCCGCGCAACCGGTCTTGGAAAGCCGGGAACCGGACCAAAGGCGCGCCAAGGAGCCGGCCGAGTGCGTCAATTCCTGTGAAGGCACCTGCAAAGGCACCTGCGAAGACACCTGCAGGGGCCACTGCAAGGATGATTGCCAAGGAACCTGTCAAGCCGCCTGTCGGGACGATTGTCAAAACGACTGCAAAGGCACATGCGAGGGCTTTTGCGGAGAAACCTGCAAGGGCGGCTGCCTGGGGACATGCGAAAATGTCTGCAAAGGCAGCTGCAAAGACACCTGCAAAGGGTCGAGCAAGTAGGCCGCTCGGCGGATCCTCGCGCCTGCACCGTTAGAGCCGATGCCTACGAAGGACCCGGTCAAGATAGAAGGGAAAAACACCTGGGAAGAGGGCCGGTCAAAAAGCGTCACTTTTATCGTCACGGAAGACTGCCAGCTTCGCTGCAAATACTGCTATCTCGTCGGAAAGAACAAGTCCGGCAGACTCGAGTTCGACATCGCCAAGAGGGCGATCGATTATCTGCTCCGGGAAAGGGAGTTCATCACAGAAAACTCGGTCGTCCTGGATTTCATCGGCGGGGAACCGTTCATCGAGGTCGACCTGATCGATCGCGTCTGCGACTATTTCAAAGCCCGGGCCTTCGAAGAGAATCACCCCTGGTTCAACAGTTATCGATTCAGCTTCTCGACGAACGGACTCCTGTATCACGATGACGGAGTGCAGAGGTACATCTCGAAGAACAAGTCCCATCTGAGCATCCAGATCACCATCGACGGCACGCGGGCGAAACACGATCTGCAACGGGTCTATCCGAACGGCCAGGGTTCCTATGATGACGTCGTCAGGAACATCCCCCGCTGGCTCGAACAGTTCCCGGATTCCTCGACGAAAGTCACCGTCTCGAGCGGCGACATCCCCTTTATCAGGGAAAGCGTCTTGCACCTCTGGAAACTGGGCATCAAAGAGGTCAATATCAACGTCGTGTTCGAGGACGTCTGGAAGCCCGGGGACGATGAACGATTCGAGGAACAACTCGTGAGCCTGGCGGACGAGATCATCAATAAAAAGCTCTACGAAAGCTATTCCTGCTCTTTTTTTTCGAAGAGCCTCGGCCAGCCGTACAGAGACAACATGAACTGGTGCGGAGCCGGGAAGATGCTGGCCGTCGATCACCTGGGGAATTTCTACCCCTGCATCCGGTTCGTGGGTTTCTCCCTTCAAAAAAGAGCGGCCTTGATGCTCGGCAATTGTTTTGACGGGATCGACCGGAACAGGCTCAGATCGTTCTTGACGCTGGACATGGCCTCTCAAAGCCCCGCGGAATGCCTCGACTGCGATGTGGCCTCGGGCTGCGCCTGGTGCCAGGGGGCGAATTATGATTCCGCCGATACGGAAACCATATTTCAGAGAGCGACGTATCTCTGTAAAATGCACAAAGCCCGGGTCCGGGCCAATAATTATTTTTGGAATAAGCTGAGCAGGAAGCTCCATCAGGACTTAAGGGCTCAGTCATAAGGACATGCGCGATTCATGCTGAAATATCTGCTGGTCGTCTTGAGCGAGTCCTCGGCGCCTTTTTGTTATTACGAAAAAAAGCCCCGGAAAAATCCCAAGAGGGATCTTCTTCCCCTGAAGAGCCTCGAAGAAGCGGTGATTTTCGCTCTCAAGAACAATCTGAAAGTCAATTTTCTCTATCCCGACCATAAACTGGATAAAGCGTATAACGCTCTGATCGACGAGGTCGACCACGTCAAGATCGTCCCCTTCGGATCGCGTGAGACATACCCGGACTCCATTCTCGTCATCGAATCCGATGGATTTCCCGCGGCCGGTGAATTGAAGGGTCTCCGTGATGAAAACATCATCTTCCGGTTACGGAAGAACGATCTCGGCAAGCTGTCTTCTCGCCTGAATCTTCTCCTCATGAAGTGCAAGCGGATCAATCTCGTCCTCATGGACATCGAAGCCTATGGAGCGGAGGACTTCGAACAATATCGACGCCAGCTCGAGACGGTCTCCGATAAGATGCTGAAGCTCTCGGCCAAAAAAGATCCGCCGGAGCTGAGCGTCCTGACCGACCGGCTCGCGCTCGACCGGATGAACAATTGCAGCGCCGGCTTGAAGCACTTGACCGTGGCTCCCGACGGCAAGCTCTATCTCTGTCCGGCTTTTTACTATGGCCGGGCCGGCGATACCCTGGGAGGCATCCGGAACGATATCCCCATCAAGAACAGGCATCTTTTGGAATTGAAGTATTCACCGATCTGCCGAATCTGCGACGCCTATCACTGCAGGAGGTGCGTTTTCCTGAACAAAAAACTGACCCTCGAGGTCAATACGCCTTCGTCGCAGCAGTGCCGGATATCCCACATCGAAAGGGAGGCCTCCCGTCTTTACCTGCAGAAGCTCAAAGAGGCCGGCGGGAATCCCGTCGCTCTTGCCGACATTCCCGAGATCGCTTACGGCGACCCGTTCGAGATCGTCGAAACGAAAAAGTTGTCGATCGCCGATTTTAAAAAGCTCTAAGGAACAGGGTGAAAAGAATGAAAAGCCAGGCCGTGGGAAAAATCACCGAATCCGAGAGGGACGAGATCAAGCTCCTTTTCGAAAGGAAGAACGGACTCGTCGAGCTTTTCAAGAGTATTCAGGAGTCCTCCCACCCCCTGTATGACCGCCTCGTCCAGGACATGGGGGTGACGGCGACGAAATTTCAGAAGTGGTGGGACGAAAAGAGCCGGCAGTACCGATGGAAAGGGGTGGCCGGGCACCATTGGGAAATCAATTTCGAAACCTGCGAGATATTCTTGAAGAAGGATCGCTAGGTTAATTCCCGCCCGATATCCCTGTTCCTATCACTACTGGTAAATGAGCCCTTCCATGGCGACCTTGACCAGGTCCCATGCGGCCTCCCGCTTTTTCATGAGAACGATATATCGGGCGCGCATGGTCCCGGGATAGGTGAGGGCCGCACCGAGCAGGGCAAGGTCGCCGGTGCTGTTGAATCCGACCCTGGTCAGGGTGATGATGCCCTCCCGGAGGAGGTCCACCCCCTCCTCCCGCCCGGCCGGATTCCGGAAGCCGGCCGACAGGCGGGCCTCCAGCTCTTCCGCTGGAATCACCGTCAGATCCGGAACCATGATCCGATCCGTGAGTTGCCAAACCTTCTGGTTCTTGGCCAGATAGTCCTTGACCAAGCCCGGGTCAAGCACACCGAAGTCCTTTCCCGGCCAGCCCGCATCCAGGGGCTTATCGCGCATCATGGTGGATCCGGCCACCTGACGGCATTCGGGGACGCCGTCGAAGAACTGCGGAGCGTCCAACCCGCCGGGCGGCCGGACTCCGAAGAGAGCCGCGTACACGTCGTACTCCCTGGCCGGGATCTGATCTTGTGCCACGGGGATATTCCTGTCGCCCGGGGCAAAGGACTCGACCGCGCGGTCGAACATTTCCCGATGGACCGGGTCTAAGCGTTCAGGGACGTCGTAGCGCAGGACGAAGAAGCCCTGGCTGGCGGGGACGATGACATGACGGATGATGCTCGGGACCTTGTCCCCAGCCATTCCCAACGGGGGATAGCGGTTGGCGGCCGCTTCCAGGAACTTGGCCGGACGACCGCCCGCCACGACGTCCTTGAGGGCGGTGCGCGCGTCGTCCTTTCGATCGGACTGCGCGTGCAGCAGGTCGAACAGGTACCGCTCCGGGGTCCGGTGCGACTCGGCGAAATGAAGAACGGTGATGGTGACATACTCCGGCCAGGGTTCCCCGGGCGCGGTCAACTTCAGCTCCGAGGGTCCGCGCCCGTTCGGGGCTTTTGTCCACGTCAGCTCCCATTGGATCGGAACGCCGAGCGTATAGGCCCCGCCCGGGGCCACGGTGTTTTTCAAGCGCAGGTCCTGTGTCGCGGCCGGAGATTCTGCCGGCTCCGGCGCCAGGGCGCTTCCGGCCGGCGCCGTCAGGCACCACAGCAGTCCCAGGCCCAGCCCGATCCCCCATCCTCTTTTCCAAAGCATGTTGTTCCTCCTCGCTCGAGTTCGCTCAGTCCCCCAGCGCCCGGGCCCAGTCGGGGCGGGGCGGGCGCGCCTTGTCTTGGCCCATCCGCTGCCAAAGCTCGTCGGTCAGCCGGTTCGCCATGGGCTGTTTGAATTCGTAGTAAGTGAAAACCCCGCCCCGGCACAGGCGGTAACCACGGTCGTCGCGCACCAGGACATAGATGTTGGCCGGGGAGCCCACGGCCTCCTCCAGCACATTGCCGAAATTCGGCTCCGTGTGCACGTCGGCGATGATGTCCATCCGGGTGTCCGTATCGGAGGTGATCCGTTTCATGAGCTGCGGGGGAAAACGCGTCAGGGACCGCAAGATCCCGTCGAATTCTGCCAGGAAGGAATACTCGGCCTCGTTCAGGGCTTGGGAGGCCAACTCCTTGACCGAGATCTCCTTGAGGCGCGTCAGCACGGTCTCGAACTCCTCGAGCTTCTGGGGAATTCCCTCGGTTGCGAGGCCCAGGGTCCCCAGACTCATCCGCAGGTCGCGGAACATGGCCGCCAGGCGGGCGTAGACCTCGGGCGCGGGTTCCACATACCCGTAGGCGAAATCCGGCGTGAAGATGCTTTTCCCCATTCCGGTGTAGCTCTGCTTGGCGTAGAGGATGGTGTCGTGGCGCAGCTCGGTCCAGGAGCCAAGCGCGGTCTGCAGCTCCTTGTCCCGCCAGGCCGGGCCGGCGAGGAAGGGCTGAGGCCCGCCGGCCTTGCGCTCTTCGAGAAGGGGCAGGAGGGCGTGAAGCCAGCGCCAGTAGAGGTTCTGCCGCCACTCGGCGGGCATCGTGGCCGCATACAGCCCGGAGAGCCAGGAGAGCTGGCCATCGTAGTCGCTGTAGGCCGTGTCGCCTCCCTTCCTGAGAAGTTCCAAGGCCCGCCGGGACCCCAGCACGGCCATGACATCCAGGCCCCGGGGGAAGGCCCGGGTCGGCCCCACGTTGGGTAGGTCGACCATGGTGAAAGGCTCGCCGGCACCGGTGAACTTGAACTCAGGCTCGAGCTTACCCGGGCCCGTTGCCCCGAACACCATCTCTTGGAAGATGTGCGAGTCGGGGATGAAGCGCTGGCCCATGAAGCGGAAGCCCTGGGTTCCCGCGGCGCTCCTGCCGGCGCCGGAGAGAATCTTGGGGACCCGCAGCCCCTTGGCCCGTCTCATGAACTCGGCCTGCCGGGCCTTGTCCGCCAGCCGCGCCAGCCCCTCGCCCGGAAAAACGTCCTTGGCAAGGGAGGCATAGTCGTCCACCGTGAGATCATCGGTCTTCCCCACGAAGTAGACGGTGGGTTCGTAGATCTGCCGCCACAAGCGCATGGCTTCGGGGTCGCGGGACAGGGCCTCGGTCACGAGCAGGGCCTGAAGAGTCATCTTTCTGCCGATTTCCGAGGGGGCGCCGTCCTCCGCGAACCCCAACAGCTTAAAGTCGATGCGGCCGTACCACATCATGGCCCTGAAGTACTTCTGGAACTGCTCGTTGCGTGTGTAGTGGCCACGGGGCACGTACTGGCTGTAGTCTTCGTAGGCGAAGGGTGTTCCGTCAAGGCTGGGATTCGGCACGTAGGGGAGCAGCGCGCGGAACTCGAAGCCCGAGTGGGCCGCGATGTTGGCCAATTCCTTCTTGAACATGTCCTCCAGCCCGTGCCCCGGCAAGGTGCCCGGGGTGAACTGAGCCTTGGCTACGGCGAAATAGCCGATGTTCAGACGCGCGGCCTCCTTGAGATCCGGGTCCTGGGACTTCAGGTATTGGGCCGTGGACAGGGCCAGCATCCGGTCGGTCAGGGCCTCGGCCATGCCGGAGAGCTTGTCGATCTCCAGCAGGCGCAAGAGATAGTCGAAGAAGATGTGACCGGCGTGCAGCATCGTGTCCGTCGTGACGAACTGGCCCTGGCCGCGGAGCTTGGCCGCATCGTAGATGTCGGCCAGATCCTCCATGTCCGTGGGCTGTATCACGAAGCCGTTCTTGCCCAGCAACTCGCGGCTCTTGTCCGGAAGTCGCGCATCATCGAGCCCGGCGAGTCCCGTGGTCCATTGAACATCCTTCTTGGGCGCTTGCCCGGGTTCGGCGGTCCAGACCGCCGTTGAAGCCGCAGCCGCCGTAAGCAGCAGGACACATAAGGCCATGGATATCGTCCGCATGATTTCTCCTTTTTTTGACGCCCGAGCGCCCCGTCTCTTAGACTCTGAACCGACTCTATCCGATTCCAGGGGATGATACAAATGGGCCAGGATGCCGGGGAGGAACGGACTATGATGACCGGAAAAACTGCGAGCGGCCGAGAGACTACGAGCTCCGGTTGACACGGCCTTGGATAATGGACTAAATAAGTATCGATAATCGGAAGAAACGATGAAGGATTTATTACTGCAGGCAAATGAAGAAAGAACGCTCTTCACCGCCCCCGCAGATCCTAAAAAAGAAACTACCTATTGGATAACGATTACCGACGTTTCGGGAGTGAGAGATCCGGGAGTGAGCGCTCGGCGTCGCTGATGACCCGGAGTTTTGCGGACGACAGTCACCTTGAATTTGGAGACAGCAAGATGGGGAACACGATATCGCGTTCCTCATCCAACAAGATTGAAAGGCAGGGTATATCAGGTGAACAATAAAAAAAAGAGCGCGCCCGTCAGGCGGTCTCGTTTTCGTTCGATCCTTGGTTTGATCGGTGGAATCATCGGGTTGTGGTTCGGGTTCGCGATACTGAATCTTACGGGGGACATGCCGGACCTCGGGGGCGGCGAAAAAGCGTTACGAATAGTTTTCGGCATCGTTTGGTTCACCTTTTGGGTCGGAGCGATGGTCTATAACGTCCTGAATCTTTACTCATATTCCCAGTCGAAAAATAAGGAAACACAGCCGGCCGGAGGGACTATCGCGGAGGCCGCACCGGGGGACGGGCAGGCCGTCAGGGCCGGTTTTGAAACCAAGCTCAGGGGGCTTGAATCCCTGAGAAAAGACGGGTTCGTCAGCGAAGAAGAATATCAACGAAAACGCGAAGAACTCATGCGGGAGAAGTGGTAACGGCTAGAATTTCGCGATGTTCGCCAGGTTCTCGTTCACGAGGAACTCGTTCGATACCCGGAACGGCTTGTTCGGGTCGATCCCGATAGCCGCAAGCTTATAGGTCAGCTTGATCTTTTCGGGCATGGCCTTGCAGGCGTCCCGTTCCTTGCGGATGACCGTCAGGACATTGTCCTTGAATTCGAAGCGGAAATCCGTCGCCTTGGTACAGCCGGTGCTGACGACTTCGATCGTCAGCTCGCCTTTCTCGAAATCCGTCGTAATGCCAAGCAGGACTTCCTTTTGCTCGGCCGCGGCCGGAGCCGCCAGAAAGACCGCCAGGCCCGCGAGAAGCAGGATCAATCTTTTCGTTTTCAACGGTTACCTCCTTGGTCTCATCTTCCATGAGGCGCCTTCGGGCGCCGCGGATCACCACTTTTGCTTCAATATTTCCGCCCGTTTGTCGCGGTACTCCTCGTCCGTGACCAGCCCGTCCTTTTTCAAGAGCTCGAGCTTCCGGAGCTTCGCTTCAAAATCAGGGCCCGACCCCCCCTCCGGGATTTGAGATTCGGTATCGATTTCCAGGACGCCTTTACGGCTGGTGAGAAGGTGGATCCAGTAACCGATCATGCTGAGAACGATGAAGATCCAGAAGATCATGAATAAGATGCCCGGCCATGCGCCTTCTTTGATGAGAACGAAGAGGAAGACCAGCCCGAAAATTAGGAAAGCGATAGAGGCGATCAATCCCAGCAACAGCGCGGGCCGAGTCGGCTTGACGCTCATTTTTTGAAGCATACTGTCCTCCGTCTATTTCGTGGCGCCGAAGCGGGAAATAGTCAAACTACTTCCGTTCGACTTTAATGGTCAATATCCTATAACCTTGAGCTATTGCGGAGAGCGGGCTCAGCTCTGACGGTTCAAGGAAAATGCCGCTGGTTCCTTTCGCATTGTTGAAGGACCAGGTCCAGCTGACATAGACCTTGTAATCGTTCCCGTTGTTCCACTGCAATCTGTCGTAATACGTGCTGCTCTCACTGCCCTTGCAAAATCTGAACTGTACGCCGCTATAAGAGTCGGACCAGTTGGTGCAGACCTCATCGTCGGGAGCCGCAACAAATCCTGCGAAGGCCGTGAAAGAAACACATAAAAGGAAAATAACGGTCATGAAGATGCAGCTGGCCGCCAAAATGATCCTGTTTTTCACTTATCTCTCCGTGTCCACATTTCTTCGGCAGCGCGCCGGGATGACGCTCATTACCGCGTTTCTCTCGATGACCACTCTATTCTGAACTTCGTCACCTTGTCCCAATCCGCTTCCTTGATTGTCCCTTCATGTGTTTCAACCAAGGACTCCTTTGGGATTAGCAGGGTGGAATGTTTGTGGTTTTTTTTAGGGATCGAACCCTCCATGAAAATCACGTTGTATTCCACGATGAGCTTGCTCGAGGTATTGTTTTTCAGGGTGACGTCGTACTGATATCCGACCTCCCCATTCAATCGGCCGAGTTCGCTGCAATCCACATCAGCCGAAACATCCTCGTTGGCAGTCTCCCGCGCAGGAACGCCGGCACTGACTGAAATAAGCGCGAGCAATACACAGAAGATCATGGCGATTTTTTTTGTCATCATTTTATGAACCCCTCATTAGGAATATTCCTTGCCATTACTGACGGAACTCCCATTCCGCTTCATAGTAATTTTTCGCATTGTCTCCAAATTTCTGCTGCCATGCTTCTTTGGTTTTAAAACGCAGGGGTGATGTCGAGATCACTTCGGCGACAACAGAAACCTGCCAGGGGCAGGGAAAATAATCCTTTTCGGTCAAATTGGGACAATGATAATACATGTAAGTAAACTTTATAACAGCCCCATCAAATTCTACCGGAACGCTGTCCCCCCACCCCTCGTATACACTACTGATGGTGGCCTTGATCTCATCTCCCACCTGTGTGAAGCCGCTGAGCCAGCATACGCCCATGGGGCAGCCACCTTTCTTTTGCAGCTTACCGGTCATGGCAGCAACAATATTTCTTTTTTGATTGGCCTTATCACGCTTATATTCAATCTTATAACACAGATCCTGTACCTGGACGACATTGCTTGCATTCGGGGCAAGTTGAAGGTAGCGCGTCAAATTGCTGAGGGCTTCATCATACTTCCCGAGTTGGTCCTGAAGTATTCCAATCTGATAGTATGGTTCCGCCCATGCAGGAGCAAGCTCAATGGCTTTTTGAAACTCAAGGATCGCTCCTTCATAGTCATGATTGGTTTTGGCCATTTCAGCAGCGGTTTGTGCACGAACCAGGTGCTTGCGAGCTTCCTGGGACACCTCCTGAGCCATGACATTCCCTGCGAAACAGACCAGGAGGATCGCTTGGACGAATTTGCCAATAGTCCTTGTCAGTTCTGTCATTTCGGGAAGGGGTTGCATGAATGAATTCTCCTGTGCTCGCGTTCGCATGCCCTATTTTTATCCCACCCCCCGGCCGGGGTCAATCCCCCCTGGAGGTGAATCCGGTGATGATTCCCCCCTCCGTCAAGGGACGAGCCTTCGGCTCGCCACTCGCCCGTGGCCTATATCCACGGGCG
>JADBLN010000090.1 GCA_014894455.1 Acidobacteriota bacterium
GGGATGATGTCCACGCCCAGGGAGAAGCCCAGGCGCCGCGAGGGCACGGGGCCGTAGACGTGGCGATGGCCGTCCATCAGGCCTTGCCCTTATAGATTTCGATGAACTTCCGGAGGGACCGGTCGTAGGTCTTCTCTACGGCATCGGGGAACAGGCAGGCCGGGAGCTCCCCGAGGCTCCAGTGGTAGGCCAGGCAATCACAGCAAAGCCCTTTCCGGATGCAGGGCTCCCAGCTGCAGTTGCACCGGGCCTTGTTTTTCGCGCTCTTGCATTCACTCATCCGTCGCTCTCTTATATAAGGAGTATAGCTCTCCTTTTATTATAGGATTTCCCTGCCTATAAAGAAACCGCCCTCGCGCGAAAGTCGCGGCCGCCGTTGTCGAGGCCGCGGCTTTCGTGTATCATAACCGTCTTCAATCCCCTTCGCGGGATTCCACGGACGTAAGCGTGTGGAGGAATAGCGAATTGCCCGCTTCGGGGACAGGCGCTCCAACGCCTGCAGTCCAAAAGATCCCACGGACGTAAGTCCTTGGAGCTTCAGGAGGTTAGTGAGGAGTCCCATGCCGCGATACACGGACCGGGAGGCCAAGGCCGGCCTCCAGGCGAAACTGCCTCCCCTCGAGACCTTCCCTAATCAGTTCCCGGACTACGAGATCGCCATCGAGTTCCCGGAATTCACCTCGGTCTGCCCCAAGACGGGCTTGCCCGACTTCGGGACGATCTTCCTCCGCTATGTCCCCGACAAGAAAGTCCTCGAGCTCAAGTCCCTGAAGGAGTATTTCCTGGCCTACCGTAACCTGGGCATTTTCTACGAGAACGTGGTCAACCGCGTCCTCGAGGACATCGTCCGCGCCTGCCGCCCGTCGAGCGCCGTCGTCAGGGGCGAGTTCAACCCGCGCGGCGGACTCCGGTCGGTCGTCGAATCCCGTTACCCCCGCCCCCGGGCCCGCCGGCGCTGAGGGCCGTCCCCCCCGCAGCCGCGCCTAGACCTAACAACCGAGAGAAAACCAGCATGCCCGAGTCAGCCAACGGTTCGCGAATGGGCCGGACCGACCTGCTGATGCTCTTGACGGTCTTTTTCTGGGCCGTCAACGTCTCGGTGATCAAGATCGGCCTGCGGTCGTTTTCTCCCCACGCGTTCAACGCCATCCGGCTGTCCCTGGCTTCGCTAGCTTATCTGGGGGTTCTCGCCGTGAGCCCGGGGAAGCTCTCGCTCGGGCGGAAGGGAGACGGCTGGAAGGCGGCCGGGCTGGGGCTCCTGGGGATCACGGGCTACCAGATCGTCTTCATCCAGGGCATCGCCCGCATGAACGCGTCCACGGCCTCCGTCATCATGGGGACGAGCCCCATCTTCATCGCCCTCCTGGCCACCGCCATCGGGAAAGAGCGGATCTCTCCCGCCGGCTGGCTCGGCATCGGATTTTCCTTCGCCGGGTGCCTTCTCGTCGTTTCCGGCGAGAACGGCGGCTCTGTCTTCACTGGAGAGGGCGTGCGCGGGGCGGTCCTGATCCTGCTGGCCAACGCGTTTTGGGCCGCTTACACGGTTTATTCGAAACCGGTCCTCGAGCGGAACTCGCCGTTCCGGCTGGCCGCCGTGGGCACGATCGCCGGGACCTTCGTCTATCTGCCGTTCGCCGCCAGGGACCTGGCCGCGGTCGAATGGACGCGCATTCCCTGGCAGGGCTGGGGGGCCATCCTCTACGCGGGCCTCGTGGCCATCTTCCTTTGCTTCGTCTTCTGGTACCAGTCCGTCCAAGCGGTCGGGAGCGCCAAAACGGGCGTCTACGGTAACCTGACCCCCGTCGTGGCCATATTCTTCGCGGGGCTCGTGCTCGGCGAACGGCTGACCGGCGTCCAGGCCATCGGCGCGGCCATCACTCTGGCCGGCGTTTACCTGACGAGGTCGGGCTACCGCTTCTTTGAGCGGAAGGGCGCCGGACGCGATGCGGGCCCCGCGGCGTCCGCCTAGCGCAGTCCGTAAACCTTGTGAAGCTGGACGGACAGGCGGATCCCGGTAAGGCCCGACCGGCCGGCGTCTTCGAGGACTTTCAGCGCTTTCTTCCGGCTCCACGGAGCGTTCGACTGGGGTTGGAGGATGATGGGCGTGGCCGGGGGGAATGTCGTCCTCATGGTCCTGACCGCGTCGAGCGTCAGCGCGCGGCAGACGACGAGCT
Source organism: Acidobacteriota bacterium (assembly GCA_014894455.1). Classification (GTDB taxonomy): domain Bacteria; phylum Acidobacteriota; class Aminicenantia; order Aminicenantales; family Saccharicenantaceae; genus RBG-16-66-30. The sequence goes on from JADBLN010000090.1 coordinate 2,175, forward strand.
TCACTTCGCGCGCCCTCTTCGGGAACCCGGGGTGGACATCGTAGTCGGGCGGCTTGGGTGACACCGTCAGCCAGTCCGCCTCCGGCTCGGGGGGGAACGTCCCGTTCGTCTCGACCTGGACCTTGAGGCCTTCCTCGTGGAGCCGCCGTATGAGAGGGCGGACGTCCTGGGCCAGGGGCTCGCCCCCGGTCAGGCAAACCCATTCTGCGGGGCTGTCGAGGCGGAGCCGGAGGACTTCTTCCACGATTTTATCGACCGGAGTCTCCCGGCCGCCCCGCCAGGCTTTCTTCGTGTCGCAGAAGCCGCAACGGCGGTTGCAGCCGGAGAGACGGACGAAGATCGTCGGCTCACCCTGGCGCAGGCCTTCGCCCTGGACCGAGGCGAAGATCTCAGTCGTCTTCAGAGTAGGCGGCCGACGCATCCTCGGATTCCCAGACCGTCACCGACTTGACCGGGTACGTTTTCTTGAGTTCGCCGTAGAGATGGCGGGCGATGTTCTCCGCGGAGGGATTGAAAGGGAAGACCTCGTTGAGGAGAGTGTGGTCGGGCAGGGCCGCGGCCAGGGCCTTCTTGATCTCGGCGAAATCGAAGCCGATGCCCATCCGGTCGAGCTCGCGGACGGCGATCTCGACCTCGACCTGGAACGTGTGGCCGTGGACCTTTTCGCACTTGCCCTTGTATTCCTTGAGATAGTGGGCGGCCGAGAACTTGTCCCGGACCTTGAGTGTCCAGCTCATCGTTTTCCTTCCTTTCGAAGACGGGCGAGGAGAGGGTCCTCGTGGCCGACGGCCTTCCAGGCCCGGGCGCGAAATCGGCAGGACGAACATGTCCCGCAGGGGAGCTCCCCTCCGGCATAACATGAGACCGAATAAGAATAATCGGCGCCGAGGGAGAGGCCCCTGCGGATGATCGATGTTTTGCTCAGCCCGAGGAGAGGCGCGATGACCCGCGTCTTCGGACCGCCGAACGCGGCTTTCGTGCCCGCGCGGATGGCCTTCTCCATGGCCCGGACGAAACTCTTCGTCGTGTCGGGATAGTCGGGGGAGTCGGCCACGTGGAAGCCGCAGACGAGGTCCCGGACGCCGCGCGCCTCGGCCCAGGCCGCGGCCAGGGCGAGGAAGATGCCGTTACGGAACGGGACGTAGGTCGCGGGCGGTCCGGCGGGGTGTTTCGCTGGTCGCGCGGAGCGGGGGAGGGGGATGGCCGGGTCGGTCAGGGCCGAGCCACCGATTTGCCGCAGGTCGACCTTGAGGACGGTGTGGGCGACGCCCAGCCGGCGGGCGGCCTTCCGGGCGAAGGAGACCTCAACGTGGTGCCGCTGGCCGTAGTCGAACGTCAGGGCGTGGACCCGGTCATAGCGGGCGAGGGCCCCGGCGAGGGCCGTCGTCGAATCGAGCCCTCCCGAAAATAGGACTACGCAGGATGTCACCGCGGCTTTCCTCCGACCACGATAATAATCGAGCCGGACCGGATTTTCAATACGACCGCAACTTTGTGTGCCCCTCCGCGGCCGACGGCGGGAATACCCCGAGCATTTATGAGTGGGATCGTGGCCGTGTCGCGGTTGACACTCCGGAGCCGGGATGGTATATCTTGAATTTCCAAAGATGAGCGAACATCCGATCGAAAAGGGCATCGCCGGGGTCGTTAAGACCTACGAGCTCCTCGACCGCGTCCGCATGCGGCAGGACCTCGTCATCCGCGACGACCAGTTCGACTACGAAGCCCTGCTCGACGCGGCCCGCTACGCGCGACGCCGGCGCATCCGGCTGAACCTGCTGGATACCGGCCGGTTCGGCCTCGCGGAGCTCGAAGCCCTCGTTCGCGAAGGCGTCCGCGTCCTGACCTCGGACGAAGCCCGGCCGCGGGTCGACGAATGGGAGATCCTGCTCGAGGCCTGCCGGACTTCACGGACTTTCTTGTCTGTGTTCTGGAACGGCCCGCTTCCGTCGGCGGAGGGAACCGGCGGCATCTCCCTCCAGGCCCTCGAGGACCTTCTGGCGCGAGGGATGGATTTCCACGTCTCGAACCTGAACGTGCGGCGTGACCCCGCGCTCATGGTCGAGCTCGCGGCCGCGGCCAAATCCGGCCGGGGCTATTTCGTCTATTACCACCATGGGCCGCTCGCGGCCGATCTGAGTCTGCCGGCGAGCCAGGGTGCTTGGGTCCATCTGACCGACAGCGGCTCCGGGGAGGAGGCGTGGGCCGGGCTTGCTGCCGGGATTGCTAGCGCCGGCGCGGCGGCCGGCGCCCGGGCCGTCATCCGCGTCGAGCGCGGCCTGCCGCTCGAACTCCTGGAGGAGCTCTGGACCGCGGGAGCCGCGCTCCTCTTCCTGACGCCGCCGAGCGACGACCGGTCCCTGCTCCGTCCCATCGAGGCGCGCGCGGCGAGACGGAAGGTGCCGGCGCGGGCGTACTTCCTCTCCACGGCCTTCCTGCCGTGAGCAAAAAAAGGATCTCATGAACGCGCATGAACTCGGGCAATCGCTGTCGCTGTGGGCCGTCGTCCCGTTCGCGGGGCTTCTCCTGTCCATCGCCCTCCTCCCCCTCCGCGCGCCGCACTTCTGGGAGAACCACAAGAACAAGGCCCTCGTCGCCTTCCTCTGGTCCCTGCCCATAGCCGTCTTCTTCCTCTTCCAGGCCCCCCACGAACTCGTCCTGTCGATGAAGGACTACTCTTCCTTCCTTCTTCTTCTCACGGCCCTGTTCATCATCTCCGGCGGCATCGTCCTCAAGGGCGACCTCAAGGCGACCCCCGAGGTCAACACGATGTTCCTCCTCGTCGGTGCCGTCCTGGCCAACTTCATCGGCACGACCGGGGCGAGCATGCTCCTCATCCGCCCGCTCCTGCAGACCAACTCCGAGCGCCGGCGGACGCTCCACATCCCGATCTTTTTCATCTTCCTCGTCTCCAACATCGGCGGCAGCTTGACCCCGCTCGGCGACCCGCCGCTCTTCATGGGGCTCATCAAGGGCGTGCCCTTCTTCTGGACGCTCCGGCTCTTCCCGCTCTGGGCCTTCATGGTCGCCGGCGTCCTGGCCATTTTCTACGTCCTCGACCGGCACCACTACCATCGCGAGGAATCCCGTGACCTCATCCGCGACCGACGCCGCGTCGTCCCCCTGCACATGACCGGGACGATCAACTTTCTCTGGATCGCCGGTGTCATCGCCGGCATGTTCCTGCCCTTCCCGCACCGCGAAGGTGTCTTCATCCTCATGTCCGTCATGTCCCTGCTGACGACCAAGCGCGAGTGCCGGGCCGACAACAAGTTCACCTACAGCCCCATCCTGGAGGTGGCCATCCTCTTCGCCGGCATCTTCGTCACCATGATCCCGGCCCTGCTCATCCTCAACGCCCGCGGCGCCGATCTCGGCATCACCCAGCCGTGGCATTTTTTCTGGGCCACCGGCTCGCTGTCGTCCTTCCTCGACAACACGCCGACCTACCTGGCCTTCTTTTCCATGGGGCAGGGCCTCGGCCTCAACGGGGACGTGATGGGCATCCCATCGATCTTCCTCAAGGCGATCAGCGCCGGCGCCGTCTTCATGGGCGCGAACTCCTACATCGGCAACGGACCGAACTTCATGGTCAAGGCCATCGCCGAGGAATACAAGCTGAAGATGCCTTCGTTCTTCGGCTACATGGCCTACTCCTGCGCCGTTCTTATCCCGCTTTTCATCGTCGTCACGCTCATTTTTTTCAGGTAAGAATCACCGGGACCCCGCCATGATTTCCGCCCTCGCCGCGCCGCAAGTTCCGTGCTGGCCTTCTTCGTCCGCCGGCGGATCCGGCGGTTTTGAGAAACGGGCACGGCGGGACGGATCGACACTACTAATGGTGCGGGCGAGGCGCCGTCCTACAAAGAAAAGTGGTCGATCGGTGAGAAAAAAACTTGACATTTGGTCAGAATGGTCTATAAATGAAAATGAATTAGGTGATCACGGCCATCGGAAATTACGAAGGATTGAGTTGAAAGAAGGAATAGAGCGATGAAAGTAGCATTGCTTTTCAGTTCGAAAGCGGGGATGGAAGCGACGCTCTCTCATCGCCCCGACGAACGACGCGACGAGGAAGACGAGCCCCCATCGCCAGTCGACCTGCTCGCGGAATGCGATTCGGACGAAACGATCGCAGCCGTCGGGCGGGTGCTCCAGGAACGGCACCAGGTTGTCTTCATCGAATCCGATGAGAAGGCCTACGCCCGCCTGAAGCGCCAGCGCCCCCATCTCGTCTTCAACATCGCCGAACGCGTCGTCGGCCCGAACCGCGAGTCCCACATCCCGACGATCTGCGAGATGCTGGACATCCCCTACACCGGCTCCGACCCGCTGACCCTCGGACTCTGTCTCGACAAGTCGCGGGCCAAGGAGATCCTGTCCTACCACAGGATCCCGAACCCGGCCTTCTGGATCGTCGAGTCCGCGGCCGGCATCCCGGCCGGCGTCCGGCTCCCGGCCATCGTCAAGCCCCTCTTCGAGGGTTCGAGCAAGGGCATCAAGAACAACTCCCTCGTCCACAGCCTGGGCGACCTCTACGAGCGCGTGGAGGAGGTCATCGCGGCCTACAACCAGCCGGTGATCGTCGAGCGTTTCCTTTCCGGCCGCGAGTTCACCGTCGGCGTCCTCGGAAACACTCCGAACCATGAGATCCTGCCCATCGTTGAGATCGACCACGGCCAGCTGCCTTCCGGGGCGGCGCCGATCTATTCCTACGAGGCGAAGTGGGTCTGGGACACGCGGGAAAAGCCCCTCGACATCTTCAAGTGCCCGGCGCCCGTCAGCCCGGTGCTCAAGGCCAAGATCGAGAACTTCGTCACGCGGACCTGCACCGTGCTCCGCATCCGGGACTGGTGCCGGGTCGACGTCCGGCTCGACGAAAAAGGGGAGCCCAACATCCTCGAGGTCAACCCGCTGCCGGGCATCCTGCCCAACCCCGAGGACAATTCCTGCCTGCCCAAGGCGGCCCGGACGGCCGGGTATTCCTATTCGGACCTGATCCATAAGGTCGTCGAGGAGGCCTCGAAACGGCACGGCCTCCGTCCCACGCGCATCCGGCCCGCGGCGAGCGAGCGGCCGGCGGTCCTCGCGGATCGCGCATGAATCCTGCCCCAAGTATCGGCATCGTTTTCAACGCCTACGAACCGAGACCGACGGCGACGGGCGAGCGTCTGTCCGAAGAGTCCGTGGCCGAGATGGCCCAGCAGACGTACGACGGCGTCCGCACGCTCGGGATCGAGGCGACGCTCATCCCCCTCCAGAGGAGCCTCCTCAATTTTCTGGGACGCGTCCGCGAGCTCAACCCCGACGCTCTGATCAACCTTTGCGAAGGGTATTACGGCCGGCCGCAGTGGGAGTCGAACGTCGCCGGCATCTTCGAGCTCCTCGGCCTCGCGTTCACCGGGAGCGCCGCCAAGACTCTGGCTTTCTGCCAGGACAAGTTCAAGGCCAAGGCCGTCCTCCGGGCCGCCGGCCTGCCCACGGCCCCGGCCCAGCTCATGCTGACGGGGGACGAACTCCTCGAGCTGAAATTCCCGCTCATCGTCAAGCCGAACGCCGAGGACGCCAGCCTGGGCATCTACCCGGACTCCGTCGTCCGCGACGAGGAGTCCTTCCGCCGGCAGGTCCGGCGTTGCCTCGACAACTACAAGCAGCCGGTCCTCGTCGAAGCGTTCATAGATGGCCGGGAGTTCAACGTCTCGGTCCTGGAGAACGGCGCGGTAACGCCTCTGCCGGTCTCCGAGATCGACTTCTCGGCCATGCCCAAGGACATGCCGCGCATCCTCGGTTACGAAGCCAAGTGGTTCGAAGACAATCCGCTCTATCAGAAGACGCCCCCGGTCTGCCCGGCGCCCATCGACGAGGAGCTCCGCGACAAGCTCCAGGGCCTGGCCGCCGCCGCGTTCCGGATCATGGGCTGCCGGGACTACGCCCGGGTCGATTTCCGGATGGACGCCAAGGACCGGCCGTTCATCCTCGAGGTCAACCCGAACCCCGACATCAGCACCAACGCCGGATACGCCCGGGCCCTCAAAGCGGGCGGGGTCGCTTACGCCTCGTTCTGGGGCACGATGATCGAAAACGCCCTCGGGAGAAGAGTCGTCCATGATCCGACCGATGGAACCGCGCGATAAGGAACCGGTCATGGACCTCATCCGGGAGACCGGCTTTTTCACGCCCGCCGAGGTCGTCGTGGCCGAGGAACTCATCGACGTCTATCTCGAGGATCCGGAGCAGAAGGACTATCGCATTGTCGTCGTCGAGAACGATCGGAAGGACGCCGTGGGCTACCTGACGTGGGGGCCGACGCCGCTTGCTGAGGACGCCTACGACTTGTACTGGATGGCCGTCGCGCCGTCCGAGCAGGGCAAGGGGCGGGGCAAGGTGCTTGTCCGCTGGCTCGAGGACGAGGTCCGCCGGCGCGACGGACGGATGATCATCATCGAGACGTCGTCGCAGCCGAAGTACCACGGCACGAGGCAGTTTTATATCGACTTGGACTATAAAGAAGTCGCTCGGATCCCGGATTATTACCGGGCCGGGGACGACCGCGTTATCTACGCGAAGTATTTTCGTTGACAAGGAGTTTCGAGGAGATGGACGACTGGCAACGCTTGCTCCAGGGCAGTCTCCGGAAACCGGAGGAGATCGCCCGACGTTTCGGACTGGATGTCGAGGAGGTCCGCCGGATCGCCCGCGTTTTCAAGATCCAGATCACGCCGTATTACGCTGGTTTGATCAAGGAGCGCGGCGACGCCATGTGGCGCCAACTGGTGCCCGACCCGGCCGAATTGAAGGAAAATACCGGAGAAACGGATCCCCTCCAGGAGGACAGGGACTCGCCCGTGCCGAGCATCGTCCACCGCTACCCCGACCGCTGCCTCTTCCTGGTTTCACACAGCTGCGCCTCGTACTGCCGTTTCTGTACGCGCAAGAGAAAGGTCGGAGACGCGTCGAAGATCCACCCCCGGTACATCGAGGACGGCCTCGCCTACATCCGGAACCATTCGGAGATCCGGGACGTCGTCATCTCGGGCGGCGACCCGCTCATGCTGAGCGATCGCAAGCTCGAGGCGATCATCAAGGGCGTCCGGGACATCCCTCACGTCGAGATCATCCGCGTCGGCACGCGCGTCCCCTGCGTCCTGCCGCAGCGGGTCACGGAAAAGCTCGTGGCCATGCTCAAGAAGTACCATCCGCTCTACGTGAACGTCCACTTTAACCACCCCGACGAGATCACGCCCGAATCGTCGCGCGCCCTGAATTTGCTGGCCGACGCCGGCATTCCGCTGGGGAACCAGACCGTGCTCCTCAAGGGCGTCAACGACGACCCGCTGGTCATGCGCCGGCTCATGCAGAAGCTCCTCTCGGTCCGGGTCCGGCCCTACTACCTCTACCAGGCGGACTACGTCTCGGGCACCGAGCACCTAAGGACGACGGTCGAGAAGGGGCTCGAGATCATGGAGGCCTTGCGGGGCTGGACGTCCGGGTTGGCCGTCCCGTATTACTGCATCGACGCGCCCGGGGGTGGCGGCAAGATTCCGGTCCTGCCGAAGTACCTCCAGTCGATCACCGACGAGCAGGTCGTCCTGCGGAATTACGCCGGCGAGCTCTTCGTCTACCCGCAGGTGAAGCCGAAGCCGAAGCGTAAACCGCGTCCGGCGATCGCCCCTTGCTACAGCTTCGACGGCGCCCTCCCAACATAAGAGGGGGTCAAACCTACCTTTTGCTGCAAAAGGTAGGTTTGACCCCCTCTTATTTAAGGGAAGCGAGGTAGGCGCTGAGGCCGACGGTCTTAACGATGTCGA
>JADBLN010000051.1:0-5316 GCA_014894455.1 Acidobacteriota bacterium
AACAGGCTAGCTCAATTGACTTTGGAGGGGGATTCTGTTAAATAATGGTAAATGTATAAGTGGATTTTCCGTAAGCTTTTCGGCACCGATAACGACCGCACCCTCAAGAAAATTCAGCCGCTCGTCCCCGTCATAAACGACTTCGAGCCCCGCATCCAGCCCCTGACCGATGACCAGCTCCGGGCGAAAACCGCCGAGTTCCGGGAAAAGCTCGCCCAAGGCGCGATGCTCGACGACATCCTCCCCGAGGCCTTCGCCGTCGTCCGGGAGGCCTCCCGCCGGACGACCCGGATGCGCCATTTCGACGTCCAGCTCGTCGGCGGGGTCGTCCTCCACCAGGGCCGGATCGCCGAGATGAAGACGGGCGAGGGAAAAACGCTCGTCGCCACCCTGCCCGCCTACCTCAACGCCCTCGACGGCAAGGGCGTCCACATCGTCACGGTCAACGACTACCTGGCCAAGCGCGACACGGAGTGGATGGGGGCCATCTACAGGTTCCTGGGCCTCTCCGTCGGGACGATCCAGCACGACATCGGCGACGCCGAACGCTACACCGCCTACCGCGCGGATATCACCTACGGCACGAACAACGAGTTCGGCTTCGACTACCTCCGCGACAACATGAAGTTCCGCCTGGCCGACCTGGCCCAGCGGGAGTTCAACTACGCCATCGTCGACGAGGTCGACAGCATCCTCATCGACGAGGCCCGGACGCCGCTCATCATCTCCGGCCCGACCAACGAGTCGACCCAGCTCTACACCCGCGTCGACGCCCTGGTCCGCCGCCTCCAGAAAGACAAGCACTTCACCCTCGACGAGAAGAGCCGGACCGTCTCCATCCAGGAGGCCGGCGTCGCCGAAGCCGAACGGTTCCTCGAGGTCGCCAACCTCTACGACCTGGCCAACATGGAATTCGTCCACGCCACGAACACCGCCCTCAAGGCCCATCACCTTTTCAAGCGCGACGTCGACTACATGATCCAGGACGGCAAGGTCGTCATCGTCGACGAGTTCACCGGCCGGCTCATGCCCGGTCGCCGCTACAGCGACGGCCTCCACCAGGCCCTCGAGGCCAAGGAGCGCGTCCGGGTCGAGGAGGAGAACCAGACGCTGGCCTCGGTCACTTTCCAGAACTACTTCCGCATGTACAAGAAGCTGGCCGGGATGACCGGCACGGCGGCGACCGAGGCCACCGAGTTCCGGCACATCTACGGCCTGGACGTCGTCGAGATCCCGACCAACATGACCCTCATCCGGCTGGAGAACCCGGACGTCATCTACCGGACGGGCGACGAGAAGTGGAACGCCGTCGTCGAGGAGATCGCCGACCTCAGCAAGCGCGGCCGCCCCGTCCTCGTCGGCACGATCTCCATCGAGAAGTCCGAGCACCTGAGCACGCTCCTCCGCCGCAAGAACGTCAAGCACGTCGTCCTCAACGCCCGGTACCACGAGATGGAGGCCCAGATCATCGCCCAGGCCGGCCGCATCGGGGCCGTGACCATCGCCACGAACATGGCCGGCCGCGGCGTCGACATCCTCCTCGGCGGCAACCCCGAGTACCTCACCCGCGAACAGCTCAAGAAGAGCGGCGCCGACCCGGCCAAGACCTCGCCCGAGCAGTTCGAAAAGGCGCTCGAGGAGGTTTCCGAGGTCACCCAAAAGGAACACGAGGCCGTCGTCGCTCTCGAAGGACTCCACGTCCTCGGCACCGAGCGCCACGAGGCCCGGCGCATCGATAACCAGCTCCGCGGCCGCGCCGGCCGCCAGGGCGATCCGGGGTCGTCACGCTTCTACCTATCCCTCGAGGACGACCTCATGCGCATCTTCGGCAGCGAGCGCATCTCCGGCCTCATGGCCCGGATCGGCATGGGCGACGGCGTCCCCATCGAGCACAACATGATCACCCGGGCCATCGAGCGGGCTCAAAAACAGGTCGAAGGCCAGAACTTCACCGTCCGCAAGCACCTCCTCGAGTACGACGACGTCATGAACAAGCAGAGGGAGACGATCTACGGCCAGCGGCGCAAGATCCTCAAGGGCGAGGACCAGCACGAGTATTTCGTCGGCCTCATCGGCAGCCTCGTCGACTGGATGCTCGACACCTACGCCAACAAGGACAAGCCGCCGGAAGAATGGGACCGCGCCGCCCTCCGCCAGACCGTCCTGGCCCAGTTCGGCCTGGACATCGAGACGCTCAAGATCAATTGGGACACCGTCGTCTACGAGGAGCTGAGGGACGCCCTCTTCAAGGGCCTCCTGGCCACTTACGAGGCCAAGGAAAAACAGCTCGGCCCGTTCATGCGCGAATTCGAGCGGATGATCCTCCTCCAGGTCATCGACTCCCAGTGGAAGGACCACCTGCTCGAGATGGACCACCTCAAGGAGGGCATCGGGCTGCGCGGCTACGGCCAGAAGGACCCCCTCATCGAATACAAGAAAGAGGGCTTCGAGATGTTCCAGTCCATGCTCGACCGGGTCGAGGAGGACGCCGTCCGCTACCTCTTCCTGATCCAGCCCGTGGTCGACGAGCCCGCCCCGGTGCGCAAGCAGACGCCGGTCTATTACCAGCAGCCCCAGGGGCCCTCGGGACAGAGGGCCAAGCAGGCCCGGGGCATGATCCCCGGCAAGCGTCACAAGCACTGAGTCTCGGAGCCAAGGAGGAGCCATGCTCGACGACAAGATCAGGGAAACCCTAACGTTCGACGACGTTCTCATCCTCCCGGCCAAGTCCGACGTCGTTCCCTCCGAAGCTTCTGTCGCGACCCGGCTGAGCCGGAACATCACCCTCAATATCCCCATCGTCAGCGCGGCCATGGACACGGTGACGATGTCGCGGATGGCCATCGCCCTGGCCCAGCAGGGCGGGATCGGGATCATCCACCGCAACCTGTCGATCGAAGGCCAGGCCGAGGAAGTAGACAAGGTCAAGCGCCACGAGAGCGGCATGGTCGTCGAACCCATCACCCTCCGCCCCCAGGACAAGATCTCCCGGGCCTTCGAGGTCATGAAGGAGCACCGCATCTCGGGCCTGCCCATCACCGACGAGTCGAACAAGCTCGTCGGCATCCTGACCAACCGCGACATCCGCTTCGAGAGCCGCCTCAACCTGCCCATCGAGAAGATCATGACCCGCAAGCTCGTCACCGTCCCCGTCGGGACCTCGCTCGAGGACGCGGAGAAGGTCTTCCACGAGCACAAGATCGAGAAGCTCCTCGTCATCGACGACAGCTACCACCTCAAGGGACTGATCACCTACAAGGACATCCTCAAGAGGATCCAATACCCCGACGCGGCCAAGGACAGCCTGGGCCGGCTGCGGGTCGGCGCCGCCATCGGCGTCGGCTCCGACTTCCTCGACCGGGCCAGGGCCCTCGTCGCGGCCAAGTGCGACGTCCTCGTCGTCGACAACGCCCACGGCCACTCGCAAAGAGTCCTCGACACGGTCCGGACGCTCAAGAAGGAGTTCCCGGCGCAGGAGCTCATCGCCGGCAACATCGGCACGGCCCGGGCGGCCGAGGAGCTTATCGACCTCGGCGTCGACGCCGTCAAGGTTGGCGTCGGCCCCGGCTCCATCTGCACGACCCGCATCATCACCGGCGCCGGCATCCCCCAGATCACGGCCATCGCCGACGTCTTCGAGGTCACCCGGAAAAAGGGCGTCCCGCTCATCGCCGACGGCGGCGTCAAGTATTCGGGCGACGTGACCAAGGCCGTCGCCGCCGGCGCCGACTCCATCATGCTGGGGAGCCTTCTCGCCGGGACCGAGGAGGCCCCGGGCGAAGTCGTCATGTACCAGGGCCGGGCCTACAAGCTGTACCGGGGCATGGGGTCGGTCATCGTCATGAAAGAGGGCAAGAGCCGCGACCGCTACCAGCAGGACATGCAGCTGAACGAGAGCAAGCTCGTGCCGGAGGGGATCGAGGGCCGAGTGCCTTACAAGGGCAGCACGACGGTCATCGTCCAAATGCTCGTCGGCGGGCTCAAGGCCGGCATGGGCTACGCCGGCTGCCGGTCGGTCGAGGAGCTCAAGACCAAGGCCCGGTTCATCAAGATCACCCCGGCCTCCCTCAAGGAGAGCCATGTCCACGACGTGATCATCACCCAGGAGGCCCCGAACTACCACCTCGACTGAGGAACGCGCCCGCGCTGGGCATGACGCTATTTTCCCTGACCCTGATCATATTCCTGATCACAGGATGACAGGCTCTCTTTGGCTCAGCATTGATCTCCGGAACTCAGCTAGCCTTTCGCTCATAGGATTCCACCTCCAACCCGTCGTTCAGCGTGACCAGATAAATGTTCCTGTCCCGGACCCGGGTGGGGAGCCCCAGGGACTTGATAAATGAGCTTTCCTCATAGACCTCCGCCTCGGCTTCCCAACCTTCGCCGACCTTGGCCGTCTTGATCATCTTGACATCCTTGGCCCCAAGGGTCTTTTTCAAAAACTCGGCGACGGCTTTTCCGGCATCGTTGATATCGGCCATGATCACACCTCCTCTTTCGCTTTTCGAATGGCGTCCAATCGCCCCAGGAGTTCTGTTTCCCTGGCCTGATAATCCTCTTCGCTCATGGGCTCCAATTCATATTCATGTTTGAACTGCAATTCCAGAAGCTTCTCTTTGATCAGATCCTCATCGAAGAGCTCCCGATCGACGATCTCGTTGATCTTTCGGCCGAGCCAAATCAGGCCATGCAGCGGAGCCAGCAATATGTCATCGAGGAGAAACATCTTCAGTAATTTCCGGTTTCGATCACCAGGTTCACAAAATTGAACGGCGGCAAAGTCCCCACATACTTGAATCGAATTTGCCCCGCATATTTTTCGGCCAGCTCATTGACCTTTCGGTCAAATTCCTCTTCTCGACGTCTTTCGAACAGAAAGGCGGCCTTGAGGATCATCAGCTCCCCGTAATTGTCATTGACTTTCACATCGCAGGACAGGGCCGTCAACGCCTGGAGTATTTCCTCCTTATGGATCTCCCTCTCTTGATGCAAGGCCGCTTCTACCCTCCGGCCGATTTCCATAAGCGGACCGCGGGTCTTCTCGGGGGGGAGACCGGCAATTCTTTCTTTGAACGCCCTGATATCCTGATATTTCTCGGTGATGTCTTTATAGATGACGTCCTCTTTAAATATCGCGATGACGCTCAGTTCCGTTTTTCCGGCTATCGCCTTCAATAACTCCACAAATCGGTCGTGTTCTTTCTCCAGGATCTTCATTATTTTTTCTTCACTCTCCGCGATGGTGCAGAACCTGACCGGCAAAACCTGGTGTTCCTTCATGACCTCCTCAATGGCCTTTTCATGGGCGATCAT
>JADBLN010000051.1:5416-9636 GCA_014894455.1 Acidobacteriota bacterium
TCGAATTCTTTTTCCCTGCCGGGGGCCTGGGGGTTTCTGTCCGGATGAGATGAAAAAGCCATGGCCTTATGGGCAGTTTTTATCTCGACTCGGGTTGCCTTTTCCTTGAGAAGCCCGAGTTTCTTCCTGGCCCGATCGATTTCCCCAAAAAGGAGTTTTTTGACCTCGAGCGTATAAAAACTATACGGCGGCAGCGGGCCGACGCATCTGAAATTCAATTTATCCTGCATGGCCGCATCGAGTTCTTTGACCGTTTTATCAAAATCCTGATGTTTGGATTTCGCGATCAAAAAAGCGGCGTTCATCACCATCTGATCATCCCTCAGCTCATGGATCCGCGCGTCTTCGCTGACGGCCTGGAGACGCCCCAGAATGTCCCGGGAAGCCCCGGCCCTTTTTTCATCCAGGGCTTCCTGAATCATGCGTCCGATCTTCATCCGGTCATCCTCGGTGGCTCCCTGGGGCCGGCTCAGGAGCCTTTCCTTGAATTCCTTGATTTCCTTTTCTTCGCCCACGTCTTTGATCGTGGAGTTGAAATGACTCCACGTCGCGACGACGTCGATTTCGATCTTGTCCGCTATCTTCCTCATGACGTCTTTCATGAGGGGATAGCCCTCGCGCAGAATGGCTTTGACTTCGTTTTCATCTTGAGCACAGGTGCCCAATTTCATGGGAATGACCGTCGCTCCTTGAGTCATGATCCTCTCGATAACCGCTTGATGGTCGATGAGCAGCCTCGCCAAGGTCTCCTTGGACCTGGGGAGAGAACCGGTGCCATTGGAGTCCCTGACCAGGGCCGAGAGGTCCTGATGAGGAACCGCATACACGGCCATCTGGGATTCGCCCTCGTCCAAAAGAAAAGGCTTCGGGATCGTCAGAAAGAGATGGGTATTGGAATTCAAGTGGAGAAGATCAAGACTTTCTTTTCGGGGAACCGGGAGGCGAGCTCGAGGGCCGTGGCGGCGGCCACCGAGCTCTTCCCGACACCGCCCTTCCCGCCGATCAAGACGAGGCGGGCCGTCGGAAGGAGAAGGGGAACCTCCGACACCGCGGTGGACGCGGGCCTGGCGCAACCCTCAACGGCGACCGGGTGCGCGCCGCCGGCGAAAAAGCGAGCGAACCGTCTCAGGGACTCCACCCCGCGGACTTCGCAGGGGAGCTGGGGGAGTTTTAAAATGTTGAGGTCGGCAAACTCCCGCTGGATTCTATCCAGCGACCCCGCCTGCTCAGCCCGCCTCTGTCGGCAGAAAGGGCAGAGTGAGTCTTGTTCGACAACGTGGTTGACGACCAGGTTCCGGACCGGGATACGGAGTCTCTTCAGAGCGGCCACCAAGCGCTCGGACTCCGCCACGGCCATCTCTTCGGGAATGGTCACAACCACAAACTCCGTAGCGGCCGCGTCTTGAAGGAGTTGTTCGACCCGTTTGGCGTCCCCGGCCATGGTCTCCAGCCATCGATCGCATTCGTCCGGCAGATAGCGGCCGCGGGAAAAGGTCTTGGCCATAAATCGGTGTTTCTTCATCATCAGGTCCAGGATGCTCACCCACTGTTGCAGCAGCCCGGGGAGTTCCAGCAGACGGATCGTGTGCCCGGTGGGAGCAGTGTCCATGATGATTACGTCATATTGCCGGTCCTTGACCAGTTCCATGAGCTCGAGGATGGCCATGAACTCATCCATTCCCGGCAGAGAGAGCTCGAAAAAACTCCGGATGTCTTCTTTATCGAAATACGTGCCCCGGTCGGAGATTTTGGCCAGAAAAGGTCCGTTTTTGAGCTTGAACTCGGCCAGCAAGCGTTCCGCGTCCGCCTCCCGGGCAAAGAGATTGTCGACTCCTTGGACGGAAACGACCCGATCGCCGATGTGTTGGTCAAGGCTATCCCCGACGGAGTGAGCGGGATCGGTGGAGACAAGGAGTATTTTCTTGTTCGGGTTCCGTTCGGCGAGAACCAGAGCGCCGGCGACGGCCGAAGTGGTTTTCCCCACGCCCCCCTTCCCTCCAAAGAAGATAAACCGCAGATCTCTTTCCAAGAAACTGGGCCGCCCGTTCGTAATATTCAAACCTTTCTCGGAGGGGCCCTTCAACTTCCGTCGAGACCCGAAAATCTGTTCCAGGTCAGCCAGTAGGAACATAAGGCATCCATCATCTTGTCGAACTTCCCGAAATTCATCGGTTTTATCAGGTAACTTCCAGCGCCCTGGATGTAGGCGGCCTCGATGTCCGAATTGTCGTCGGATGTCGTGAGCATAACCGTCGGGATCCGCTTGAGGTTCCCGTCATTTTTGATCCGTCGCAGCACCCCCAGCCCGTCCACTTTCGGTAAGCGCACATCCAGAAGGATCAGGTCCGGCCGGGGACTGGTCTCGGGGTCGGCGCAACTACCCTGGCGAAAGAGAAAATCCAGCGCCTCCTGTCCGTCTTTTGCCACGAAGAATCGGTTCGCTACGGGGAAGTCTTCGAGCTTGCGCCGCACGATCTCGGCGTGCGCCGCGTCATCTTCGGCCAGCAGGATGTTGATCGGCATCAGCTATCTCCTTCGTCAATCTTGGAAATAAGATATCCGCTCAGGTCCTCGAACCGCTTTTTGTTTTTAGGATAAAAGGGAAGCAAGGATTGGTAATCTTTGATTTTTCGGGTGTCCTTGATTTCTTTGATGTGAATGTCATGGGGGAGCCTCGGCTTGATATGGTGATACGCGCCGATAAAAAGAATCCCTGTTTCGCCCTCTTTAAGGGCCTGGTCTATTCTTTGGGCGATATATTCATCTCTTTGTCTTAAAAGCGTTTTCTTGGTTAACTTATATAGGATCAAGCCGAATAGTTTCTCCACGGTCGTTTTGGCCCGGATCATTTTTAGCAACCGGTCCCGCTCTTTCTTCACCAGGTTGAAGTTTTCCGTCTTCATCAATAGCGCCCCTCGGTGAAGGAGCTTGGAAACCAATTGGTGATTTTTGCTGCCCGCTTTTTCGCCTTCCTGGATGATATTCAATCCCACGTCCCCGTCCGCGATCATGCCGTCCTGGAATATCTTGGCTCCGGAGACATGGATCGAATCAAAATAAAGGAAGAGCGCGTCCCATAAACCGTCGATGGTCCTCAGATGATCTCTCCACATGTTTTCGCCGATTTTTTTAAGACCTCGTCTCTCGACCTCTTCGGCCAGAGAGCCAAGGTCGGCGCTCGTGTGGATGATCGGAACATATAGAAGAGTTCTCATTCATTTCCCATGAGTTACGCTTCGCTTTTGAGTTTCTGGACCTCTTCCTCAAGTTTCTTGATCCTCTCCTCTTTCTCCGACTCCTGAGCTTTGGAGGAAAGATAAGAATCCGTTTGCCACCAATTGATCCCCATCTCCATGGCCTTGTCCACCGAAGCAATCAAGAGCCTTATTTTTTATAGTGAGCAGGTCAATGTCGGCGATTTGAATTTTGATGTCTCCGGCGATGACGATGCCCTTATCCAGGACCCTCTCTAAAATATCCGCAAGATTCGTGGCATTCGTGGCGTGCATCATTTGTTGTTCGGTCATGGGATTGTGCTCCTCTGTCTATTCGAGTTTCCGGGTCCTTATGATCAGACGCGCCGTTTTCTCGCGCAGCTTCGCGATAAAACGGCAATTCCCGCAGTCCGTCCTTTTATTGTCATACTCGAGGCAGGAAAGAAGCACCGTGACTTCTTTTTGCATTTCCTCGGCAATTCCCGCTTTCTCCGACAGTCCTTGAGCCCTGTTGATTCTATCCGCCAGGTTCTTGATAACAGCTTCTTTTTTTTTAAAAATCGGACAATTCATCTTGGCTCGGCTTTCTTTTACGACGTTAAATTCCCCAGCGGCCCTAAATCCAATTCTAGCTCTTCATCCTCAAGACCGAAGATCGTCTGAATCTCTTGGATCTTCTTCTTGACCGCTTTAAGACTCAACCCTAATTTTTGAATTTCGACTGGAGAAAGAGTCCCCCGCTTGACTCTCCGAAAGGCCTCTTTCTCCATGAGTTTCCTTATCCGTTCAACCAAGGTTAAAACCAATTTGGCCAACCCCTGCTCGGCCTTTTTGGGATGGCCCAGGTCGATGAGTTTGGGAATATTCTCTTCGGCTCTTTTGATCTCCCTTTGCAGTTTCTCGATATAGACCATGTCCTCCGGGGTCAATTCCCGGTCCGGATTGCCGAAATTCTTGCCGGAGAGCTCTTCAGCCTTGGACACAGAGGTCAGGATCAGCCTTAAC
>JADBLN010000006.1 GCA_014894455.1 Acidobacteriota bacterium
GACGTGCGGCGCCTGTTGGGCGACGCCGGGATCATCCGCAACCGGCTGAAGATCCTCGGCGCGATAAATAACGCGAAACGCTTCCTCGAAGTGCAGAAAGAGTTCGGGACGTTCGACCGCTACATCTGGGGCTTCGTCGGCGGGAAGCCGGTGCGCAATAAGCTCCGGTCTTTCGCGGACATGCCCGCCCGGACGCCGCTATCGGACACCATCAGCCAAGACCTCAAAGCTTGCGGGTTCAAGTTTGTCGGTTCGACCGTCGTCTATTCGCACATGCAGGCGACGGGAATGGTCAACGACCACCTGGTCACGTGCTTCCGGTATCGCGAGCTCTCGGGGCAAGAGGGGGTCAAACCTACTTTTTTTCGAAAAAAGTAGGTTTGACCCCCTCTTGCCCCGCCTCTTGCCCCCCCTTCTTGCCAGGCCGTCCCGATTCTGCTAAACTAATTCCATTCGTTTGAGGCGCTTGAGCCTTTCCCTCATCCGCCCGGCGGCGGATCCAGACGTGCCAACAAGCGGTTGGAATTTTGCCGGCGCCCCCGGCCCGGGCCCCGGCCCGTGTTATGGCACAGGCGGCGATCGCCAGTGAGCGAACGGAGAAAGGGAATAGGCCGAAGGACAAAGGACAAGGACAATGAAGATCGGATTTATCGGGCTCCCGAAATCGGGGAAAACGACGCTGTTCAACGCGCTGACGGGCTCGTCCGCGGCGGTTACGACTTACTCCGGGGGCCGCGTGGGTCCGAATTTGGCGGCTGTCAGGGTCGGCGACGAACGCGTCACGGAGCTCTCCGCGATCTACCGGCCGAAAAAGATCGTCTATCCGTCGATCGACATCGTCGATCTGGCCGGGGTCAGCGAGGGCGACGCCCGCTCCGACGCCTTCTCCGGAGACATGATGAAGCTCGTCCGCACGTGCGACGCGCTGGCCATCGTCCTGAGGGGATTTGGAAGCGACCTCCTGGGCGATCCGTCGCCGCTCGCCGACCTGAAAAAGATCGAGGACGAGCTTCTGATCGCCGACCTCATCGTAGCCGAGAAGCGGCTGGAGAAGATCGAGCTCGCGCTCAAGAAGGGCCAGACGACCCCGGCGCTCAGGGCGGAGGAAAAAGTCCTGCGTGCCGTCGTTGATGCGCTCAACGCCGGCCGGCCGGTTTGCGAGCTGGATCTGGACGCGGATGGCGAGACGATTATCCGAGGCTTCCAGTTCCTGACAAAAAAACAAGCTTTGGTCATCCTGAACTCGCACGAAGCGCTTTTCGGCAAGAACGGGGCGGTTTTGGAGGCTATCGGCGCGCGTTACGGGGTGGTCGAATTCGCCGGCGAGTTCGAGATGGAGCTCTCGCGGCTCGATGACGAGTCGGCCCGGGCCTTCATGGAGGACTTGGGAATCAGCGATTCGGCCCGGGACCGGCTGACGGCCCTGGCCTATGACGCCCTGGGCTACATCAGCTTCTTCACCGTGGGGGAGGACGAGGTCCGCGCCTGGAATATCCGTCGGAACGCCACGGCCGTCGAGGCGGCCGCCGCCATCCACTCCGATCTGGCGCGCGGTTTCATCGCCGCCGAATGCTACAAGTACGAGGACCTGGTCGCCTTAGGCTCCGAGAAGGCCGTCAAGGACAAGGGCAAGTTCCTGCTGGCGGGCAAAGACTACAGCGTCAAGGACGGCGACATCCTCAGCATCCGCTTCAACGTTTAAGAGGGGGTCAAACCTACTTTTTTTCGAAAAAAGTAGGTTTGACCCCCTCTTGCCACCCCTTCTCTGAGAATCCTGGGCCTGCCGAGGCGTCTATGTTTTCGAGAGTGTTTAAGGCCCGGAGAAATGATTTTGGCTAGGCAGCTAAGGATCCAATACCCCGGTGCTTTTTATCACGTGTTTTCCAGGGGGAACCAGAAACAGCCGGTTTTCCTATCCGACGACGATAGGTTCTTCTTTCTCAAGTGTCTTAGGGAAGCCCATGAAAAATATAGGGTGATCGTGCACGTGTATTGCTTAATGCCCAATCATTATCACCTGATCTTAGAAACGCCTCTAGGCAATTTGTCGAACATGATGCACTTCCTGAATACGGCATACACAGTTTATTTCAACACAAAGCACAAGAGGTGCGGACATCTATTCCAGGGGAGGTATAAATCCATTCTGATCGAGGCCGAAAGCTATGCCCAGGAACTCTCCAGGTACATCCATCTGAATCCCGTCCGGTCAAAGATCGTGGAATATCCCGAACAATACCCATGGTCCGCATACGAGTATTATCGAGGAGCGGCCGGGCCAGAAAAATGGCTGGAAACCGCCTTCATCCTAAGCTTGTTTGGAGAACATCCCGAAGAAGCTAGGAAAGCTTATTTAGAATTCGTGACAAAGGGGATCGGCCTAGAGATCCCTGCTTCGATCAGGAACTCCGTACGAAAGGGAATTCTTGGTAGCGATGAGTTTGTGGCGAGGATAAAGAACGAGCATTTAGGGGAAAAGCTCAGTAAGCCCGATAGGGAAAAGCCTCAGCTAAGGAAGTTGCGCAAGAAACCCGACCTCCCCCTGATTCTTTCCATCTCTGAAAAAGTCCTGGGCCCAAGAAACAAGCACCTCCTCCCTATAGCCATTTTAATTAGCCACAAGAATTCTGCGCTTAAGCTGAGAGAAATCGGAGAATTCTATTCTTTGAGCATTTCCTCGGTATCGAATGCTTGTTCGAGAGCCCGAGTCGCGATTGCTGGCAACGCGACTCTTACCAATGCCATGGAGGAAATCGAACAAGCCATCGCAAAGGCCGAAGAGAAGATATAGTGAGCTGGCTATAAAGCAAGAGGGGGTCAAACCTACCTTTTGCAGCAAAAGGTAGGTTTGACCCCCTCTTGGGACCCCCTCTTCCCCTCTTACATATTCCAGCGGT
>JADBLN010000074.1 GCA_014894455.1 Acidobacteriota bacterium
GCATCGGTCAATGACGTGTACGCCGAGACGGCAAACCCGGTGGCCGCACTTGGCAGGGCCAGCCGCAAGTTCCACGACGGCGAGTCGTCAGAGGCGAGTGCTATCCCCCGCGCCGACTGGAAGGCCCTGGCTATGCGGCTGATGAAGTGTATGTATCGGCTGCCGGAAAAACTTGGGTGCGTGTGCCCGGAGTGTATGGATAAGGCGCTTCGCGTGGACGGCGTGTTGGATGCGATTCGGGCGGCGGAGAAGGATGACGCGGACCCCGAACTGAAGGAGGGTGGCGCATGACCGGCCTACAGAAGGCAATCGCGGACGGGCTGAGGGCCATAGCCCAGGAAGTGGAGGATGGACGGTACGGGACGGGCGACGATGCCAACGTGGGCGAAATCGAAGTCGAGGTCGAGGGCGTGCTTTGGCCCGACGAAATGGACGAAGAGGAGGGTGACTCATGATGACGCGGGAGCAGGTGGAGCGGCATTTGGAGTTGTGGCTTGCAAACTTCAGCGACCTAGACTTCAACGATGAGGTTCTCTGCCGGGAGATTCTGCGTTTGATGGACCGCGTGGCGGAACTGGAACTTCAGGTCGAGAACAGGGTGGCGTACTTCGATACCGCGCCCGAAGTGAAAGGTGGCGACTTGTGATGACCAAAGAGAAGGATCATCCTGAATCCATAAGGGCCAGAACTGCCGTTAAGACGGCGTGTGACACTGGCCGGTTGAAGTGTCCGACGTCTTGTTCTCAGTGTGGTGCTGCAGGGTGGCTTCACAAACACCATGAAAACTACCTGAAGCCCTTAGAGGTAATCGTATTGTGTCCGCGATGTCACAAGTTACTTCATCTGCAACGGCGCGCCGTCAACGCCCTGCCGCCCGCGTTGGTCGCGGAGTTGACGAAACCTGTGGAACCCGAAACGCCGCTGTCAATCGTGCCGTTTACCCCGGCGGAGCGGCTGGCCGTGATGGACGTGTACCCCAACGGACTGCCGCCGGGGTCGCTGAACGAACAGATAACTGCGGAACTGACGAAGGAGAATGACGCATGAGCAATCCGAGATACGAGAGCCTGGACGAGGTTAAGAAGGCCGTTGGCTACGGTCCGTGCAAACAATGCGGGGCATGTTGCCGGGAGTTGATTGTCGAGGCGCAGGACGTGGACGCCATCCGGGAACCGCGCATCGCCGAGACATGCGAAGTTCTAGACGGCAATGACCCCGCCAGCGACCCGCTCACATGGTCTTGGATGCTGGCTTGCGGCCGGACAAAGCCATGCCCATTTCTGAAAGAGATTCCAATCGGCGTGTACTACTGCCAAATCTACTGCACTCGACCTACGGACTGTGTGGCGATGGTTCCGGGCGGCGAGCAGTGTCACCAAGCCCGCGAGATGGCGGGGCTGGAACCCGAAGCGAAAGGGGCGTCCGATGCCTGACGAGATTCCGCCCGGAACCGGGTATCGAGAGCGAGGCCTTAGCGGCGCGTGCGTGCGATGCAGGTACTATCGAAAGTCGATAATTTATGGCACCCAACTTTGGGAGCACTGCGAAAACGACGAGGGGGTGGTAGCACGGGACCGGGTAAACTCCGACACAGGAACCTGCGAGGCGTGGACCGAGAAACCGAGAGGGAGAAACGCATGAGCCGACACCGCCCAAGCCTGAAAGACCTGATGAAGCGGGCTATGCGGTCGAGCGCGGTGTTGCAGAAACGCGAAGATGCCCGTCCGAAAGACTACGTGGCCAGGGACCGCGCGGCGATTGTCTACGAAAGGGCGTGGCGCGCGGTCCAAACAGAACAAACTCGTTTGACAAACCAGCACATAAGCCCGATGCACCTGAACACACAAAGGAGCGAGCAATGAGCGAACAAAAGTTGAAGCTGGGATACCGGATGTTCTACGCATCGGTGTGGGACATTCGTGACCAGAAACACAGCGTGGCCATCCTGTGCGGCCCGAACGGGGAGGGGTGCTTCGCCAGCCCGCTGAACCCGGCGAAGGCGTTCGAGCCAGGAGCGACGGGAAGTCAGTGGGGCGTTACGGGGCATGACGCCACCGACAAGTTCCTCACCGACCTTTCTGCCTTCGAGGCGAAGTCGCGGAAGTCCGAGATCGTGGCGGGACCGGGTCCAGAACCGAGCCAGGCGAAGCAGGACGCAAAAGACCTGCGGCGCATTGCGTCCTACTCACCAGATGACGACCCCGACAAGACCGTGATGCTTGCCATCGCCGACCGTCTTGACGCCGCGGCGTGCGAGGCGGGCATGGTGGGCATGGGGTTCACGCCCACGACCGACGCGGCCGATGCAGAGCCGGGGTGGATACTTCGGAAGGAGAACGAGCGGCTGCGGAAGGAGTTGAAGTCGGCCTTGGCTTGCGCCAGGTCTTGGCACGCTACCGTGCAAGAAACGGAGAAAATACTGGAGCGGACTGCGGACGAGCGGAACGCTGCCAAGGCCGACCTTGCCGCCGTCCGGCGCACGCTCCAAACCATCGGCAGCCTGCCCGCCGACTTGCAGAACTTGACGGTCAAGTTGGAGGCGGTCGAGGCCGAGAACGAGCGGCTGCGGAAGCAACTGGCCGAACGCACTGACTTGCACCATGCTGCCCGCGAAGGCAAGGACACGTACAAGAAGCGCGCCGTTTCCGCAGAGGCCAGACTCAAGGAACTAGAATCCAAGGCCCCCGCTATGGCGGCAGACGTGATGCAGCAACTAAAAGCGTCAGAGGCCGAACTCGCCCGCCTGCGTCCCGTGGTTGACGCGGCGTGTGAGTGGGCGAAGGCACGCATGGAGTATTCCGCGTTTAACAACACTCCCGAACGAAGGGCGGCCATAGAATCCAGCGGACAAAGGCTATATGTTGC
>JADBLN010000085.1 GCA_014894455.1 Acidobacteriota bacterium
CGGCCGCCGTCCCAGGTGCCGTTGGGGCCATAGACGTTGTGGAACCTGGCGATCGCCGTCTTGAGGCCGCGCTCGGCCCAGTACTCTTGGCAGACGATCTCCGAGAAGAGCTTCTCCCAGCCGTAGCCGCGCTCGGCGTTGGCCGGGTAGGCGTCGGATTCCTTGAGGGCCAGGGAATGGGTGTCCTTCTGCAAGTCGATATTGTAGGCGCAGGCCGAAGAGGAGAAAAAATAGCGGTCCGCGCCCGCTTTCTGGGCGGCCTCGATCATGTGGGTGTTGATGAGGACGCTCCGCAGGCATTCGACGCGGAAGCGCTCGATGAAGCCCATGCCGCCCATGTCGGCGGCCAGGTTGTAGACCTCGACCGCGTCCTCACAGGCCTTGACGCAGTTATCCCTGTAGCTGACGTCCAGGCGGAGGTTCTCGACGCCGGGCGTCCGCTGGTACCACTCGTCGAGAGGCTTCTTGTCGACGGCCCGGATGCGGCTGAATCCTTTGTCATGAAAATAGCGGACGAGGGACCCGGCGATGAAGCCGCCGGCCCCCGTGACGACGAGCAGGTCGTCCTTTTTCCTCAGATCCTCGATCCGTTTGGGCTTGTTCTCGATCATGGCCGTTCCTTCCGTCCTGATTCAAGGCCATTATAGGCCGTTCGGTCGCCGAGCTCCAACCGTTTTTTGTCCGGCTGGGAATCCGCGGCGGCTCAGTCCGCGATGTAGCCCAAACGGTGGGTGACCTTGAGACCTTCGCCTTTGACCCTGATATCGATCTTCTGAAATCGGCCGTCCGCCCGGTAGTCGAGCGGCCGGTAATACACGAGATAATAGTTGCTCGAGGCTTCGGCCGCCTGCCGCAAGGCGAAATTCGGGTTGGACGTGCTCTCGTCGAGCCCCCCCGTCGCGACCGCCATCTCCTTGAAGGAAGCATAGATGTCGGCCGATATGTCCTGGAGCCGGGAGGCCAAAACGGAGCGGTTCTGGTTCATGGTATTGAGGGCGAACCCCGGCGTCTTGGTGATATAGAGGAAGTGGATGGTGATGGAGGCGTCGGAAAAGTAACGCTTGATCTTGTCCACGTCGAAGCTGACCGGCTTGAACAGCTCCATCTGCCTGTCATCTCCGAACACATGTTCCGGCAGGACGTCTTTTTGGAACATCAAAAAAACGTGTTTCTCGCCGTCCTGGGACTTCAGGATGTCCGCGAAGCCCATCACCCGGCTTTCTGTGATCTCCGTCAGGTCCCGCATCTGCTTGGCGAGGTCGAAAAGTTGGCTTTCTTTGACGTCCGCGAGTTCCGGGGGGTACTCCTCCTCCTCCAGACTATAGAAGTCCCTCATCAGCGTCCGGTATTGGGCGCTGCCCGCCAGGATATCGGCTTTGAGTTTGTCCTTGAGCTTGTCGGCGATCTGACGTCTCGGCACACGGCTTAGGGCCTCGGACCTGAACCTGTAGGTCTTGACGGGCGTGACCACGAACAGCGTATCCTCGGGACCAAGGACGTCGTCGAAGAAATAATCCAGGGCGTCTCCGATCTTGGGGAGATATTCCTTCAGATCCAGATAAAGGACAT
The DNA here is from genome assembly GCA_014894455.1 of Acidobacteriota bacterium. Taxonomy (GTDB): domain Bacteria; phylum Acidobacteriota; class Aminicenantia; order Aminicenantales; family Saccharicenantaceae; genus RBG-16-66-30. The sequence continues at coordinate 1,570 of JADBLN010000085.1, forward strand.
AATGCCGGGCGCCTCGGGGCGGCGACGGCGCGGCTCCGGCGGCCTTTTCCTCCCTGAAAATCTGTTTGTCCTTGATCAGGTAGACGGCCTCGATGTTCTGACGGACGCCGTTTTCGAAAACCTCGAAATCCCCGAGCGTCAGGTTGTCCACGAAGGCGTTCTTTTTCATGACACGGACCGGGACTTCGATGTTCACGACGACGGACTCGTGTCGCTGGGGAGGGCTTACGGCCTGCCCGGAGAGCGATGCGGTGTAGAGGATCAGAAAGCCAATTCCCCCGAGCATGCGTGATATTCTCATTTCACCGCCCGCTGTCCGCTTCATCATCAACGAGGATGATGATAATCCTCTCGACGGGCAAAGTAAAGGCGGCAAGGGGCCCGGCCGGGCAGGCCCCTCCGCCGCCGTCCCTTCAGTTCAGCACGTCAACTTTTCTTTTTGGCGGCCTCGTGGGCTCTCTTGATGAATTCCCAGATCTCCGGGCCGAACGGCCTCTGCTCCGCCGGGATGGCGCCGGTGTTGTAGGCCTTGGTAATCTTGGTCTTGAGCTCCGGGTGCTCGCCGTAGGCTTCGTTGAGGAGGTCCGTCCACCTCTTGGCCAGGTCCTGGGCCTTTTCGCTCGCCGGGTCGGCCTTGAGGTTCCGTTTGACTTCGTCGATGAGCGCCGTCCAGCGGTTCTGGTAGGCGGCCATCGTCTCGGGCGTGTAGTTCTTGCCGACCTCCTGGAACTCCTTGAGCTCCGCCTCCGTGTAGAACTTTTCGTGCCACGTTTTTTTGACGTCTTCACCCATTTGAATGACCTCCATGATTTTTATGAGTTTTTTCTGGTTGATCTGGCCTTTGGTCTCGAGCAGGCTCAGGACCTGATCGATGGCTTTCGAGGCCTCCCGGAGTCGGGAGATCTCTTCCTTGATCGCTTCGGCCTGGACCTTGAGGGACTTCACGGCTTCGTAGCCCTTGCTATCGAGAAGTTTCCGGATCTGGCCTAGCGAAAACCCCATGAACTTCAGCGTGACGATCTGCTGGAGCTTCAGGAGGTCGGCGTCCATGTAGACGCGGTAGCCGTTGGACCGCTCGAAGCTCGGCTTGAGCAGGCCGAGCTGGTCGTAATAGTGCAGCGTCCGGACTGTGACCTTTGTCAGGTCCGCGAACTCCTTGATGAGATATCCGTTCTTCATGGCCTTGTCCACCCGACCATCATCGACTATGACGTAACGTCAGAGTCAAGTTTTTTTTAAAAATTCACCAGTCCGGCTTTCTTGAGGACCTGGAGGAATCCGAC
>JADBLN010000123.1 GCA_014894455.1 Acidobacteriota bacterium
CCGACGGTCACGTCATACTACATCTCCGTCCAGTCACGGCTTTGATTCGCTGATCGTTACTCACCCCTTTCATCCGCTGGCCGGCCAGAGGGTCTCGATCCTCTTTGAGCGCCGGTACAAATCTGCCGTCGGCGTGGTCTACATCTGCGATGGTGGCGCGCTGGGGACCGTGACGCTCCCCGAACCGTTCACCGATCGCGCCCTGCCAGCGGCTACCGGGCTCTTGACCGTTGAGGTTCTGGCCGACCTGGCCACGGTCATATCAGTCCTCCGAAACACCTTGACAGGTCAGGAGGGGAGCGCATAATCTTGTATCCGAATGACATACAAGACACGGCTACGCCCCTTGAGCGTGGGGCAGCTGCGAACGCGACGGGCGCGGCTGGTCCGGCAGCTGCCCAACGTCGAGGTGACGCTCCGGGGTGCGCTGCAGCGCCAGATGCGTCGGTGTGGGAAGGCGGACTGCCGGTGTGCCGCCGGGGAGCTGCACGGGCCCTACATCTATTTGTCCGTGCGGACCGGCGCGCGCAGTGGGCTGCTGTATGTCCCGGCAGAGGTGGTCGAGGACGTGACGCGACGCGTGGAGACGACCGGGCGCATCGAGGCCGCCCTCGCGGAGATCTCGGCCATCAATCTCGAGCTGTTTGCTCGCGGGAAGTTGGATTGAGTGACGGGAGGCATCCCCAGCGCGGACCTGGTGGCACCTCTGGCCAATATGCTGATGGCGGCGATTGCCCAAGGAGGGCTGAGACGCGATGAGCGGCCCGAACACGATCACCCGTCGGCATCTGGAACGGCTCGCCATTATCTACGTCCGGCAGTCGACCCTCATGCAGGTCCGCGAGCACACCGAGTCCACGGCGCGTCAATACGCGCTGGCCGAGGAGGCCGCGCGGCTCGGATGGCCGGCCTCTGCGGTCGTCATCATCGATGCCGACCTGGGCCTCTCAGGCCGGAGCGCCGCGGGGCGGTCCGGCTTCAAAGAGTTGGTGAGCCGCATCTGTGTTGGCGAGGTCGGGGCCATCTTTGGACTCGAGATCTCGCGCTTCGCGCGCAGCTCCGCGGACCTCCAGCGCTTGCTCGAATTCTGCAGCCTCAGTGAGACCTTGATCGTGGACGCCGATGGGATTTATGACCTGCAGAATTTCAACGATCGGTTGCTCCTCGGCTTGAAGGGCACGATGTCGGAAGCGGAGCTGCACATCCTGGCGGGGCGGCTGCAGGAGTCGAAGCGCGCGGCGGCGCGGCGCGGCGAGTTGCGGTGTCCGCTGCCGGTGGGCTACGTCTTCGACGACGAGGGGCACACGGTCGTGGATGTCCACGAAGAGATCCGCGCAGCGGTGGCGGATGTCTTCACGGCGTTTGAGGCGACCGGCTCGGCCTATGGGGTCGTCGGCCGCTTTCACAATCGGCTCTTCCCGCGGCGCGCGTACGGTGGCGTCTGGGCGGGAGAGATTCGCTGGGGCCGACTGACGCACGGCCGGGTCTGTGGCTTGCTCTCCAATCCGGCGTATGCTGGCTCCTACGTGTTCGGGCGTTACCAGTCCCAGCGCTTTCTCGACCCGGAGGGGACGATCCGCGTGCGTCTGGTGGAGCGACCTCGGTCCGAGTGGCCCGTGCTGATCCAGGACCATCACCCCGCGTACATCAGCTGGGAGACGTTTCTCGCCAACGAGCAACGACTTGCCGCCAACTACACGCGAAGCGGGGCGCGCCCGCCACGCGAAGGAACGGCGCTGCTGCAGGGCATGGTGCTGTGCGGATCATGCGGGCGGGCGATGTCGGTTGGGTACCCCGGAGGCCGGGCCACGTATGACTGCGCCCATTCCCGATCCGACCACACCAAGACGCCCGGATGTCGTTCGATGCTGGCGGCGATCATCGATGCGGCCGTCGCCCGGCGCGTGCTGGCGGTGGTCACGCCCCATGAGATCGCGCTGGCATTGGCCGCGGCCGATGAAGTGACCGCGCGACGAGCGCGGAGCACCCGGGCCCTCGAACTCCGCGTGGAGCGGGTCCACTACGAGGCGGCCAGGGCCGAGCGGGCGTTTCACCATTGCGAGCCGGAGAATCGGCTCGTCGCTCGGAGTCTCGAGCAGCGCTGGGAGGAGAAGCTCGCGGCCGTGACCGAAGCCGAGGCCGTATTGGCCGCGGCGCACGCGGCGGCGATGCCGCTGCCGCCGCGAGCCGAGCTCGAGGCGCTGGCGTCCGATCTGTCTCGTTTGTGGGCCGCCTCCACCACCTCCAACAAAGATCGCAAGCGCCTCCTGCGCACGGTGGTGGCGGATGTGACCCTCATCTCCCATTCCACCGAGCCGCACGTGCGAGTCGGCGTCCGCTGGCGTTCGGGCGCGAGTGAAGAACTCGTCGTGTGTCGTCCCGCCCCGGCCTCCGTCAGTCGTCGGACATCGACGGGCGCGATCGAGTTTGTCAGGCAACAGAGCGAACGAGGCGACGAAGAGGTGGCGGCCGAGCTCGACGCCGCTGGGTTCAGGACCGGAACGGGACGGCATTTCGACGTCGCTGCGGTACGCTGGCTTCGCCATGCCCATCGGATCCCTTCAGCGCCACGGCTCGGTCCCGGCGAGGTCCACGTCGCCGAGGTGGCCGCCTGTCTTGGGATCACCGAGAGTGCCGTCTATTATTGGATTGCGCAGGGCCAGCTTGAGGCGCGCCGCGAGCAGGGCGGACACTTGTGCGTGCCCTTCTCGGCCGACGTCAAGGAGGCGTGCCGCCAGCGGGTGCTCGCCTCGCCGCACATCAGACCCCGAGTCCAAGCCTGCGCTGCGGGAGGTGCAGTATGAAACTACCGTCCC
>JADBLN010000041.1:0-3662 GCA_014894455.1 Acidobacteriota bacterium
GAACGATTGAAAGAAATCGCCGCGGAGCGGGGAGAACTTCTTGCCTAGCTTGAGCGCGCCGGAAATCTGTTTTTATAAGTTGAAAGAGGCGCTTCAATCATCCGGATAAGCCAAGCCGCAAAAGGCCGCCAGAATCGGGGACGTGTCCCCCTTCTATTTAAAGCCAGAGGGAGGCGGCTTCGGGGACGGCGGAGCGGTCGGCGAGCGCGATCGCGTCGCGCGGGCACGTGTTCCGGCAGATGCCGCAGCCGTAGCACTTCTTCCAATCGACACGGGCCTTGGCTTTGCGCTTGTGCGGGTGAAACGCCTCGAACGGGCAGATCTTGACGCACTCCCCGCAACCGCTGCATCTCTCCGCGTCCACCCGGGCCAGGTACTCCGACCGGAACATGATGGGCGTCTTATGGGTCAGCGTCGTCTTCATGGCCAGACAGCCCGGGAGAGAGCAGTTGCAGATCCCCCCGATGAAGGGCGTGACGAACGACCAAATCGTGTGGCAGAGCCCTTCTTCCTCGTTTTCCCGCATCAGGGCCAGGGCCTCATCCTTGGGCAGATACTCCAGGCCGCCGGTTTGGGGCCCGATCAGGTAGGCCGAGTCGATCCCCTGGACGATCTTCATCATCTCGCCGCCCTGGGGTCCGAGGCTTATGCCGTAGCAGTAGCGGTGTTCGGGACCGATCGTAACGTGCCGGCAGACGCAGGCGAGCCGCACGACCGAGGTCGTGAAATCCAGGATCTTTTCGATGTCTTCGATGGGCACGACTTGGCCGAAGTGCTTGACCATCTGTTTCCCGGTGATCTTCCGCCGAATGCCGCGGGTGAAGAACGCCGGGATCTTGTCGAGATTATTGAGCGCCCGGTCCCCCTTGGCGAGGCGGTCCGGCGACTCGAAAAAATGCTCGATGTATTTTCGTCTCCCGAGGTCGCTGAGGAGGTCTTCGGAGTAGTTCCGGGCGTCGAGGTACCATTTCTTCCCTTCCCCGTGCCGGTGGCAGAAATCGCACATTTTAGAGCTTAAATTCGTGATTCTCGATGAACTCGGGAAACAGCCTGACTCTCTTCGCGTCTTCCGGCCGGTAAAGGAACGGCGCCACATCGTCGGCCAGGCTTTTAAAATCCAGCTCCCGGCAGCGCGTGATCAAACGGGCTCTCAGATCGTGGGCGCTCTCGATGCGGAGTTTTTCCTTGAGATATGCCGGCCGAGGCTCGGTTTTGCCCCACAGAAAAAGCGCGTCGAAAAAATCCCGCCCCATGGGCCGCGGCCGCGAGAACATGCAGAGAATTTTTTGGGCCAGCAGAAGGTCCGCCGGGGCGACGGAGATCCGACCGAAAACGTCGAACTTGTCGATCAAGAAGGCGGCCGCATCGTACGCGAAATCCTGGGGCTCGGCATCGACTCGCAGATGAATCTTCTCTCGAGGATCCCAGGAGAGATTCATGAGTCGAAGCAACCTGGGGAACCGGAGCGACAGCCGAAAGGCGCCTGCCGCGACGGTCGTCGTCTCCAGCGTGAATCCCTGGAGCCCCATTTTCGACCGGATGAGCTCTCCCAACGACTCGAAGGCCGGCAGGTCGAGGCCGCGGTTGTCGAAATCGAGGTCCTCGGAAAACCGGGGGTTGCCGTGGACGATATGGATGGCCGTTCCGCCCATGAAGGTCAGCTGGTCGCCGAACTTGGAATCGTAGATGACCTCCAGGACCTTGTACTGAAGATACTCCCTGAGCAGATTCCGTTTGAAGGCCCTCAGCGGCTCCGGAAAATAGGAGACAATTTGATGAAGATCGAGCATGGCCTCCCCCTCTAGGTCCGGCTCCTTAGATGGTTCAGAAAAAGATCGACCCGTAAAGCAAACGCCTTACGGGCGTAGCGGGCCACCGCGGCTCGAAGGTCCCGGCTGGCGACCGTCCGGAAAAACCGGTCCGTGTCGATGCGCAGGCTCTCGAAATCCGGCGCGCTCCGGTAGCGCGGATTCAGGTAGAGGAAATCCAGGACCGCCTTTTCCGGTCGGGCGATCTTGACGCGCTTTCCGCGGACGGACACGAGGTCATAGCCGAAAAAAAGGTCGGGCTTCACCGTCCGGAAGCGGAATTCGGCCAGCTCGGTGGAGAATCGATAGGTCCGGCGGGTCGATATAGAAGTCACGCCGAAAACGCTTTCCGGGATCAGCTGATAATAGGCCAAAGCCGACTCCAGGGAGACGTAGGATGGCTTGTAAATCCGGTTGGCGATTTCGAAGAGGGCCATTTCGTCAAGTTGGAGGTCGGCGAAGACATAGAATCCCTTGAGCACCTTGCGGATATACCCCTTAGCCTGCCAGTCGTTCAGGCGCCGGCGATGGAACCCGGGTTCGACCCGAAAGATATCGCGGAGCGAGAAAACGGTAAAGCTCTTCAAGGAGTCACGTAAACTGTGATAGTTCATTTCGTATTCGTGCTATATATAGCACTAATGAGAAACATTATCAAGCCAATTCTCAAAAAAATTATTAACCTGGTCCTCATCGGCCGGATAAAACTCGCGAAAAACACACAAAATAATGGAGATGCGAAGGTTCTAACCGTGGTATAATAGGATAAAAGGCGGCAACAGAATGGTTAAGAACCCCGAAAAGCTCAGGGCGTTCGAAGACGAACGCATCAGGACTGAGAAGGTCGACGTCGAACGGAATTTCCGGATTGTCGACGCACTTTACGATGAGGCCCGAATGCTCGGAGTGCTCCCCCCCAAATATCCGCTTGAAGGGATTGAAGAGAAGGTCAGACTGGCCTGGGCTATCAAAGGAATCAAAAAAACCTGGAAGCGGTAATACAAGGGCGAGTGAGAATTCCTCGCCTTCCGGGACGTCCAATATTACGATGAATAAAATGGGAGGCACTTGACAAATATGCATAAAAACGGCATATATATGCACATGAGAACGACGATCAACATCGACGACAAGATCCTCTCTCGGGCTTCAGAACTGACCGGGATCAAAGAGAAGACGGCCCTGGTCCGGATGGGTCTGGAATACCTCATCGCCCGGGAGAGCGCCAAGCGACTGGCCAAGCTCGGCGGGACGGCGAAAGACCTTCGCCCCATCCCCCGCCGGCGAAGCGCGATATAAGCGATGATCCTCGTCGACACATCGGTCTGGGTCGATCATCTCCGCTACGGGAATCCGCGACTCGCATCCCTGCTCGAGGAGGGGGCCGTCGTGTGCCATCCTTTCGTTATCGGGGAATTGGCGTGCGGAAATCTCCCCGACCGTGCGGCTACACTAAGCCGCCTGCACGACTTGCCCCGGACAGGCGTTGCCGGCCAGGACGAGGTTATCAGTTTGATCGAAGCCCATCGGCTCATGGGCATCGGCCTCGGCTTCATCGACGTCCATCTTTTAGCTTCGGCGCGCCTCGCCGGGATCCCCCTATGGACCCGGGACCTTCAGCTCAAAAAAGCCGCTGCCACACTCGACGTCCTCTTCCCCTAATTCCGGGGACCGGCGGGAAGCGAACACTTGGGAGCGACCAGTAAAAGTGTGGCGGAGCGGCTCGGAGCCACACTTTTAGGAGATTTCTGAGTAAATAGGCTAATTCTGAAATTGGTATTGTGTCCCCGTTTTGAAAGCGCCCCTAACGTCCCTTTCCCATCCCGCCGGCATGTGCTATAAATAGATCATGAA
>JADBLN010000041.1:3762-5602 GCA_014894455.1 Acidobacteriota bacterium
TCATGAACGTTCAGCATCGCGATCTTGCCGCGGGACGCTGGCAGAGCTTCCCTCTCATGGTGCAGTTGGCCCACGTCGGGAGCGAAGTCGAACGGGCCCTCACGTGGCGCGGCAAAAACAACGTCGAATATAGCCGCCTGGCCCTTGACCGGGCCCTCGAGCTTCTCGGCCTGACGATCGCGGACCCCCGCCACCGGCACCGTCTCGCCGAGCTGACCCGGCTGAGGGAAGTTCTACTGGATTATTTTATCGGGGAAAATCAATTCGGTTCGACGGAAAGTAACTGGCGAAGCTATTTTTACGGTTTTGGTTATGCGGCGGCTCTGTTGAAGCAGGCTGCCGGGAAATCCTAGAGAGGCCGCTTTCTCCTTCAAGCTCGGGCGCAGCGTTTCCACGGCCGTCGATTGACAAGGATTGAGAGAGGATTGACGGGTGGGTTGGTGGGATTTAGGGGACATGTCCTAAAGGGCCCGGTAAAGGCCCTTTAGGGCGTGTCCCCTTTCTTCGTTCCTCGGAGGACAATGCCTCCAAAGGTTTGATGAAATCCTCTCAGACCTTTCCCGGGAAAGCGGCAAAAAACTGGCGCGGCTCGGCGGCACGGAAAATAAATTGCGCCCCATTCCCCGGAGGAGAAGCGGTCCCTGACCGACGGTCCCGGCCGACTCCGCGCTAATCAGGGACACAATACCCATTTACTATTTAAAGATCTTCTCGTGTCCCCGTTTTGACAAGAACGGCTCCGGCTGATAGGCTTGGATGTCCGAGGTGGACGACATGCCCAAACGATGGAAGCGGACGACGCGGGCTATTTTTGTCCAAGAAAGCCGCGCCGGCCGCGTCGCCGTTTTCGCTACGGTTATCTCCCTCTTCTATCTCTCTTCACCTTTGAAGACTTTCTCCGCCGCGAAGCTTTCCGCCCAGATCACCGACGCCGCCGGCCTCGTGGCCAAGATCGGCGAGCGCCTGGCCTCCCATCCCAAGCTCGACTCCTGGCAGGCCAAAGCCCATTCCACGACCTCCTACATGAACTCCGCCTGGAAGCCGAAGAAGACGACGACCACCGAAAAAACCGTCACCGTGGACGGCGGCCTCTGGTCCGAGGAGATCCTGAGCGCTGCCGAAACCGAGGACGGCAAGACCCGCGACGTCACGAAAAAACTCCGGGAGAAAGCCCGGGCCCGGGCCGAGAAACAGAAACGTCAGTCGGCGAACAAGCGCAAGAACGAACAGCGGAGCCGCGGCCGCCGCAACGTGGACATGATCCGCGACGAGGCCCTCCCCTTCGGCCCCGGGAAGCGTCCCGGCTACGACTTCACCGTCAAGGGCACGGCCGACCTCAACGGCATGCCCGTCATTCTCCTACAGTCCCGCTCCCGCGTCCGCTCCGCGGAGAAGCTTGAGGGCCGCTACTATATCCACCCCGATACGTTCGACGTCCTCCGCGCCGAGCTGACCATCGCCAAGAGGCCCGGCCCCCTCAAGCGCATGGAGATAAAGGTCGACTTCCTGGTCCTCCCCGAGGGGCACATGGTCATGAAGAAGGCCGACATACGCATCCACATCGTCATCATCATCAAGAACATCCGCATCGAGGCCGTCGAGACCTACAGCGACTACGTGGTCCGGGGTAAGCGTCCTTAATTTGGGGACACAATACCAATTTCCGAATTTCGCGCGACATAATTCGGAAATTGGTATTGTGTCCCCGTTTTTCTTTTGGCCTTAGCAACCGCGGCTAGGGCAGGAACTGCGCGGCGTCGGCGGCGATCGATGAGCCGAGGTAATAGGCCGCGGCCCGGGCCACGGTGAAGACGATGAAGCCCATGACGACGATGGTCAG
>JADBLN010000041.1:5702-8926 GCA_014894455.1 Acidobacteriota bacterium
CCTTGAAGAACGTCTTCCACGGCGGCCACGGGCATCGGGTAGCCGAGGACGGACTTCCGTTTCGCGCGGGACAGGAAATCCTGATAGCGGGAGTCCGTTTGGACCTGGATCCTGAGATCCGCTCCCGGGGCGGAGATGTTGAGCCTCGTCGGGAATGATTTGACCTTGAAGCCCGGCGGCAGGGATCCGGAGAGGTCGTTGATCCGGTCCGAGACGACGACGATATCCAGGTCGAGGCTGACGACAGGATCGGTGTAAGCGTTGACGGCCAGCCCTCCGATCACGCAAAACTGGATTTTAGCGGCGCGAAGGGCGTCAAGAAAGACCTGGAGAACGTCCGTTTTTCCGTTCAGGATCCGCCGGACGAAATCCTTTTTAGTCAAGATCGATTAGCCACCCACCCCGCCCCACTTCAGGAAATTCGAAAGGGCACCCACGAAGGCACCGAAATCCCCCAGCCTCAGCAACCGCTCAGGATCGAAGCGGGGCATGACCGACCTCTTCGAGGTAACGTCTGCGGAACGGCGCAAAATCAAAATATTCCTTGAGGATTCGTCCCTCGAACTCGGCTCTGAGATTGGGATCCTTATCGACGATGCGACGGGATCGTTTAATGATCTGAAAAATGAACGACGGGGGAGCGCCGTTCAGGATTCGGACATCGGCAGGGATATGGACGAGCGATTCGACCTGTCTCTCCAACTGCAATTCTAAGTTTAGAGATGCGGGCTGGGGGATCCCCTGGACAAATACGCCGATGTCTATGTCCGAAAAATTCGCGTCGCCGACAAAGGAGCCGAAGACATAGGCGAAAACGATCTCGACTCTCTCCGAGAGCAGATCGGAGATCACGCCGACGATTCGGTTCTTTTCCGGCTCGTTCATCGTTCTTTTCATCTTCGGGTTGAGATTAGCACAAAGGAGGCACGTTTTTCAAATGACCCTGGAATCCGCCGGCGCAATCTCCTAGAATGATCATGAAGGACACTTATGCGACGGAAAGGCTTTTGGTATGTCCCCGGACGTCTGTACGATCTGGCGTTCGCGGGCATTTCCAAGGGGCTGCGGAGGCGGGTCGCGGCGGCGGTCGAACGGGAGTGGCTTTATCCCTGGCTCGACGTCTGCTGCGGGACCGGGAGCCAGCTAAGGGGACATGTCCCCGCTTCAAGAGAAGCGGGACGTGTCCCCGATCTCGTCGTCTGCGGCCTCGACAAGAGCGCCGGCCTAGTCCGCTACGCGGCGGCCCGGGCGCCCGGACTGCCCTTTGTGTGCGGCGACGCGGGGCGGCTCCCCTTCAAGGACGGGGCGTTCCGGGCGGTTTCCGTCTCCTTCGGCCTCCACGACAAGAGCCCGGACCTGCGGCGCGCGATGATGGCCGAGGCGCGGAGGGTCCTGGCCCCGGGCGGCCGCTTCATCGCCGTCGATTTCGAGAACCCCTGGAGCTTTAAATCGAAGGTCGGGGCGCTAGCCGTGCGGGCCGTCGAGCGCCTGGCCGGCGGCGAACATTATCGGAACGGCCGGGACTTCTTGAAGCGCGGCGGGCTGAGGGCATTCCTGCGGGAGAGCGGTTTCGTCGAGACGGCGCGCCACGACATTGAGATCAGCTCCATCAGTATTGTTGTCGCCTCTCCGCGATAACATCCCAAGAACGGGGACACGTACCCGAGATACATGTCCCCTTTTCGGCTCCCCTCATTTGACGTCGAGGCCCCCCTGCCATTTAAACCAAACGGGAAGATGTTCCCGAATAGTTAGACCATTCGGGAGGATGTTCCTATATTTTCCACGTCAACAGCTTGTCGAGTAAGCCGCTTGCCTTAAAAAAGAACCTGCGGTCAAGCGGGCCTTCACCCAGCGACTTTGTCTCGATGAGCCCGAAATAAGCGCAAAATCGCTCCAGGAATCTCAGCGAAAAACAGCGGCTGATCCTTTCGTACGGATCGCATGGAAATCTTTCCGACTCCGCAAGCGCCAACGGGAAGGCTCTCACGAAATAAGGGCCCAGGCGATAGTTCTCCAGGAATTCCCCGCCCTTCTTGTGCACGAGCAGCAGCGAAAAAAGGAACGCTCTCTGGATGATCTCCAAACCCGGATATCCATCCTGAAAGCCCCAGTTGAACTTCTGGGTGAATGTCCGGAAAAGGTCCAGGTAGTCCGCCGCCGAAAACCCCGCTTCAACGCTCTTTCTTCCCTTGCGGGTGAGCCGGAACCAGCCCTTTTCCTTCTTCAGCCAGCCCCCCATCGTCAGGATCAAGCGGAGAGAATGAACGGTCATGGAATCCGTCTCGCTCCGAAAATTGATGTATTTCTTCCAATCGGACTGTTCGATATCATCGAAGAGCCGTTTAGCGAAATCACGGGCGAGATTCCCCGCGGCCGTCGCCTTCAGCGGCTCGACTTCGGCCATGGCCCGAAGGAACCGGACCGCGTTATCGACAACCGGAATTCCAGCCATGTCGTTTTGGCCGAAGGAATCATTCAGCCGGACAAGGTCATCCGTCGATTGGAAGGGAAAATCGATCAGCCGGCGAATCTGGTCGGAGGAAAGCCCCAGGAAATCCGGATTCGGCTCCGCATTGCGCCTGTCCCAGTAGACCCGCATGAAATTATTCAATGCTTCAAGGGAATCGAAATTTTTATCGCGGAGAATCCTTTGGGCCTCTTCGTTGGCGGCGCGGGCGTGGTTTTCGCGGCTCTTCGCGAGATGCAGCTTCAGACAGCAATCGATGTACCGTTTTCCAGATTCGCAAGGGCATGGTGCGTTTTCGTGTTCATTCATCTTCTTTTACCCCATTCGGCCAAGATGATAACCGATTTCGCAGGGACATGTCGATATCCTGAAATTTCTTGAGGATTCTGCTTTTCCGCGATATAAAGGGGGGGGTCAAACCTACCTTTTGCTGCAAAAGGTAGGTTTGACCCCCTTTTGAGGAGTCGACATGGCCAAGATAACGATGCTGGGGACGGGGCTAATCGGGACGTTCTACACCCAGACGCTCCACGGGTTGAGGAGCCGCGACCGGGTGGTCAACGTCTACTCGCGGTCGGCGGAGCGGGCGCGAGCGTTCGCGGTGGAGCGGGGCATCCCGCGCTGGACCGCTGGCCTGCGGGAAGCGGTATGCGACCCCGAATCCGAGATTGTGGTCGTCGGACTCCCCAATAATATCCACAGGGAGGCCGTTTTTCTCGCCGTAGAGGCCAAAAAGGCGGTCCTGTGCACCAAA
>JADBLN010000021.1:0-17970 GCA_014894455.1 Acidobacteriota bacterium
CTCGCGCCCGGAAAGCACACGCTCCGCTTCGAGGGCGCCGGTCGGAACGCTCTGTCCAAAGGGAATTTTCTCGGCCTGGACTCGGTCCGGCTACGCCAGCGCTGGGACCGCAAAAGGAAACTCTTGATCTAATTGACCGCCGTGTTCGAAATCTGATTAAATAGTCTAGCCATGAAAAACGCCAAGGTTTTTATTTCGGTTCTGCTGACCTGCGGCCTCCTCTTCCTGTCTTCCTTCTCGGCGAGCCGGGGGCCGCTCAGCCTGATCAGGATCCCTAAGGGCCCCGATTTTCCCGTTCGTATCTTCTCCCGTCTCCAGATCGACGTCCGGCAGGAGCTCGGGAGCTGCCTGCTGGCCCTGGCCGACCGCGAGGATATCGCTCTCCTGCGCCGGAACGGCGTCCGCTTCTCGATCCTGGCCCGCAACACGGCGGAGCGCGATATGCTCGTCGTTCGGACCGATTCCCCGGACGCCCTGGCCGCCCTACGTTCGGCAGGTAAGGCCATCGCCGTCGAGCCGGGAACCGCGGTTTTCTGGACGGAGACGGGCAGTCCCTCCGAAGCCGTCCCGACCGGCCTGCCGCGAAAAGTCCTCTCATCGCGGACTGTCCGGGTGGACCTCCGGCCCGCCGCCGGCGCCGGACGGCCCGCGCCCCAGGCCGTCGCCCAGAACCCGCTTATCGATATGATCGTTGACCTCGTATCGCCGTCGAACCTGAGCTCGGATGTCCAGTCCCTCCAGGACTTCCAGACGCGCTACGCCTCGACCTCGAACTGCGAGGCCTCCGGCCAATACATCTACAACACCTTTTCGGGCTTCGGCCTCGACGACGTTCGTTTCGCGCCGTTCACCTTCTCCGGATCCTACAGTTCGCGAAACGTCGTTGCCGAGAAAACGGGCGAAACCTACCCGGACGACATCGTCATCATCTGTGCCCATTACGATTCGACTTCTCCCTCCGCTTCGCGTCAAACCCTTGCCCCGGGGGCCGACGACAACGCCAGCGGAACAGCGGCCGTCCTCGAGGCGGCCAGGATCCTCGCCTCATATCCTCTCGACTTCACCGTCCGTTTCATCGCCTTTTCGGCGGAAGAGTGGGGCCTTTACGGGAGCCGGGCTTACGCCACGGCGGCCCGGCAGGCGGGGGAGAGCATCGCCGGCGTCATCAACCTTGACATGATCGCCTTCGCCGACGCGATGCCCGAGGACCTGCAGGTGATCGTCAATTCGGCTTCGGGCTGGCTGGCCGACCGCTTCCTCGACGCCGCCGCGAATTACGGGGTGCTGGGCGCCACGAAGACGGTCGACGCCTCTTTCGTTTACTCCGACCACGCCCCATTCTGGGACAGTGGCTATCCGGCCCTTCTGGCCATCGAAGACAACCCCCTCAACAACCCCTTTTATCACCAGACGACGGACACGCTCGCCCAGATCAACCTCGATTTCTTCACGAGCGCCACCCGGGCCTCCCTGGGCCTTCTGGCCGAGTTGGCCCAGCCTATCAAGGAAGGGTACCCGGGGACTCCCGTCGGATTGAGCGCGACTTCGGTCGTTTACAGCTCGCTCTTCAGCGCCTTGAAGGCCGTCCGCCTGACCTGGAGCGCCCAGGCCGACGCCGCCGGATACAATGTCTACCGGACGAACTCCTCCCATATCGACTACATCAAGATCAACGCTGTGCCCGTCGTCGGGACGACGTACTCGGACGACGATGTGCGCACGGATCTGCCGTATTATTATGTCGTCACGGCCGTCGGCGGAACGGGCCTCGAGAGCAACCGCTCGAGGCAAGCCGGCGTGGCTCCCGATCTCTCTCAGGCGACAGCGGCCCTCCGGACTTTGAGCTCCCTGCTGTTCGGAGGCGGACGATGAATGCCGGCCGCCGGATCGCGGCGTTCCTCGTCCTTCTCGGCTTGGCCGCGGCCGCCCGGGCCCAGGAGCTCTCGCTCTCGCTCGCGGTCGGAACCTTCTCCGCCTCGGAGAAAGCCTACCGGGAGATCTACGGCTCCGGCTTGCCCTTTTCCGTGGACGTCTGGTTGAAGTTCAAAGGTCCTTTTGGACTCGCCGCCGGGTATGGATGGGTCGGCGATACGGGGCTGGCCGTCCCCATGGACGGAGGCGACGCCGAATACCCGGTCAAGTTTCTCCGGACCTCGATCCCCGTCGTCGTTTTTTACCAGCTCGATCTCAAAGCCGTCGATATCCGCCTCGGGGCCGGGCTGTGCGCCCATCGCTACGAGGAGACGTGGGAGACAGTCGACCTCGGGTTCAAGGGGAACAAGGTCTCCCCCCGGTTCGTCGCGGCGGTTTCGGTCGCCCTGCCCGGCCGACTCTCGCTCTTCGGTTCCGCGACCTATGACACTATTCCCACGGGAGCGGGTTCGTCCCTTGTCAACGAAATCAATTTGGGCGGGCTCCAGCTATTGGGGGGCGTGGCCTTCAAGATTTTTTGACGTTGATCGAGAATTTTCGTCCAGGAGGGTCCATGAACGACGACAGAAGTCAAAGCCGAAGGGATTTTCTCAAGATCGGTACTGCCGCAGGTCTGGGTGCGGCCGTAGCCGGGTTCGGGCTTGAAGCCAAGGGCACGGCCGCGCTCCCAGGCGAGGCCCGGTCCCAATTCAAGACGACCCCCATTCCGACCGTCCGGGTGGGTTTCGTCGGGGTCGGCGGCATGGGCTCCGCCCACGTCCAGAATTACCTGAATATCGAAGGCGTCGCGGTCAAAGCCATCTGCGACGTTGTCCCGGCCAAGGTCGAACGGGCCCAGAAATGGGTCGTCGAAGCCGGCCAGCCCATACCGACGGGCTACTCCAAGGGGCCGGAGGATTTCCGGCGGATGTGCGAGACCGAGGAGCTCGACCTGGTGATGACCGCGACGCCGTGGGAATGGCACGTCCCGGTCTGTCTGGCGGCCATGAAGAACGGCAAGCACGCCGCGACCGAAGTCCCCGCGGCCATGTCCCTCGAGGACTGTTGGAAGCTCGTCGAGTCGGCCGAAAAATTTAAGAGGCATTGCCAGATGATGGAGAACTGCTGCTACGACCGGATCGAGCTGATGACTCTGAACCTCGTCCGCAAGGGGATCCTGGGCGAGGTTCTTCATGCCGAGGCCGGCTATCTCCACGACCTGCGCGGCGTCAAGTTCTCCAAGGAGGGCGAGGGGCTGTGGCGGCGGGCCTGGGCCCAGAAGCTCAACGGCAACCTCTACCCGACCCACGGCCTGGGGCCCGTGGCCCAGTGCATGAACGTCAACCGCGGCGACGCTTTCGATTACCTCGTCTCCCTGAGCAGTCCGGTCCGGGGCCTCCACGAGTACGCCGTCGAGACGTTCGGCGCCGACAGCCCGCAAGCGAAGGAGCGCTACGTCCTCGGCGACGTCAACACGAGCCTGATCAAGACGAAGCTCGGCAAGACGATCATCCTCATCCACGACACCAACCTGCCCCGGCCCTACACGCGCATCAACCTCGTCCAGGGGACCAAGGGCCTGGCCCACAAGTGGCCCGACCGGATCTACGTCGAGGGCAAGGCGGCCAAGCCCCACGAGTGGGACAACTTCGAGAAGTTCGCCGCCGAGTTCGAGCACCCGCTCTGGAAGGCCATCGCTTCGAAGGGGGAGGGGAGGGGTCACGGCGGCATGGATTACATCGAGGACTACCGACTCATCCAGTCGCTCCGGCGGGGAGAGCCGCTCGACCAGGACGTCTACGACGCGGCTGCCTGGAGCGCCGTCGTCGGCGCCAGCGCGCAAAGCGTCGCCGGGAAAGGCAAGCCCGTGGCCATCCCCGACTTCACCCGGGGCAAGTGGAAGACGAACCCGCCGCTCGGGATCATAGAGGCTTGATGGGGGACATGTACCGCTTCGAGAGAAGCGGTACGTGTCCCCGATTTACATGCCCGGCCGGCGTCCGGCGAGGAGGCGTTCGACCGTTTCCTCGATGCGCCTGGCGCGGGTTTCCGGCCTCTTGGCGCTGAGGATCCAATACGCCCAGAGCTTCTTTATGGAGGCTCATCATACCACCAAGCCCTTGACAAATCCCAAGCCGGGATTATAATAAAAACTGTGAAAACTAAACGAGTTTCCTTGGTTCATTCAGAGAAGATCGTCCGGTCCGGCGCCGGGGAGGATGGGCCGAGGTCCCGCATCGTCGCCGCAGCCCGGGGACTCTTCATGACCCGGGGCTTCGTCCGGGTGACGGCCGACGATATCGCCGCCGAGCTCGGCATCAGCAAGGCGACCCTTTACAAGGCCTTTTCGAGCAAGGAAGAGATGCTCGGAGCCGCGGTCCGGGAAGTCCTGAATGAGATGCTCGCCCGGGTCGAACGCCTCATCGGCGACGATTCGCTCGGTTTCGTCGAAAAGATGGTCGCCCTGTTCACCTTCCTGGGGACCCGGCTTTCCCAGTTCGGGCCGCTCTTCATCCGCGACATCCAGAAGAGCGCGCCCCGGATCTGGAAAGAGATCGACGAATTCCGACGGGACAAGATCTTCCGGAACTTCAAGGTCATCCTCGAAGCCGGCCGCCGGGAAGGCTTCTTCCGCGAGGACGTCGACCTCGACCTTCTCCTCCAGATGTTCATCAGCCTCATCCAGGAATTCGTCAACCCGGCGGCGATCCTGCGGTCCGGCCGGTCGCCGGCGGCGACTTTCGAATCGGTCATCAAGGTCTTTTTCCAGGGCATCCTGACGGACAAGGGGCGGCTGGATTTTTCCGCCAGAACTCCCGCCCTTTTCGAGCCCCGAAAGGAGGGCGTGTCATGAGAGCGAGAATTATCGTCCTTTGTCTGGCCGTCCTCGGCGGCCTCTCCTGTGCCGGGAACGGCGCGAAGGATGTCATCTCCGCGTCGGGAACGATCGAGACGGTCGAGGTCCATGTTGCCTCAAAGGTCGCCGGCGAACTGCTGGAGCTCGCCGTCGAGGAGGGGACCCGGGTCGAGCCGGGCGACAAGCTGGCCGTCGTCGACCATGCGACACTCGACATCCAGCTCCGCCAGGCCGAGGCCGGCGTGCGTCTGGCCGAGGCCCAGCTCGCGCTCCAGGTGAAGGGCGCGAGGAGCGAGGACATCCGGCAGGCGGAGGCGGCACATAAGCAAGCTGAGGCCGTCCTCACTGTGGCCGAAGACGACACTCGAAGGATGCGGGTGCTGGCGAAAACGGGGAGCGTCACGACGAAGCAGGCCGAGGACGCCGAGGCCCGTTTGACCGTTGCGACGGCCCAGCGGAACGCCGCGGCCGAAGCCCTGAAAAAGGTCCGCACACTCGCCCGGCCCGAGGAAATCCAAGCCGCCGAGGCCCGTCTCGCCCAAGCCGTTGCCGCCGCCGACCTCCTCAAGAAGACGATCGCCGACTGCACGATCCTGGCCCCGGCCGGCGGTATCGTGACCCATAAGGCCGTCGAGCCGGGGGAGCTCGTCGTCCAGGGCGCGACCCTCGTGACCCTGGCCGAGCTCGACAGCGTTTACGTCATGATCTACGTCACCGAGAAGGAGCTTGGACGGGTCAGGCTGGGCGGTCCGGCGGAGGTCAAGATCGATTCTTTCCCGGACAAGGTCTTCGAAGGAAAGATCACTTACATTTCATCCCAGGCCGAGTTCACTCCAAAAAACATCCAGACGAAAGAGGACCGGGTCAAACTCGTCTTCGGCGTCAAGGTCGAGATCGAGAACCGCGAGGGTTTGCTCAAGCCGGGCCTGCCCGCCGACGCCGTTATCCGGGTCGGCCCGGAAGCCAAATAAAAAAGGGCCGACCCATGAGCGCGTTCGCCGTCGAAACCCGGGGCCTCGGCAAGAGGTTCGAATCGATCGAGGCCGTCCGCTCCCTCGACCTCACGGTCCGGGAAGGGGAGATGTTCGGGCTCGTCGGCCCGGACGGCGCCGGTAAGACGACGACGATCCGGATGCTCTGCGGCATCCTCGGTCCCACGTCCGGCCGGGCGTCTGTCCTGGGCTACGACCTGGAGAGGGAGACCGGCGAGATCAAAACCCGGATCGGCTACCTGTCCCAGAAATTCAGCCTATACGGTGACTTAACCGTCGACGAGAACATCGAGTTTTTCGCCGAGATCCATCTCGTCCGGGACTATCGCAAGCGGCGTGACGAACTCCTCGAATTCACCCGGCTGACGCCCTTCCGGAAGCGGCTGGCCGAACGCCTTTCTGGGGGGATGCGGCAGAAGCTGGCCCTGGCCTGCACGCTCATCCACACGCCCCGCCTCATCTTCCTCGACGAGCCCACGACCGGGGTCGACCCCGTGTCGCGGCGGGATTTCTGGAAGATCCTCTCGTCGCTCCTCCGGTCGGGGATCACCATCGTCATGGCCACCCCGTACATGGACGAGGCCGAGCGCTGTTCGAGGGTCGGGTTTCTCGGCGATGGGAGACTGCTCGCCGCCGACACTCCGGCGAATATCAAACTCCTGATGCGGGGGACGGTCGTCGAGATCGTCTGCCCCGAGATCCGGCGGGCCTTCGCCGTTTTAAGGACGCTCGCCGGGGTCCGGGAGGTCCAGCTCTTCGGGGACCGGCTGAACGTGGTCATCGACGAGCCGGAGAAGCAAATCCCTCGTGTCGAGTCCGCTCTCTGCAAGGAGGGCATCCCCGTCCTCCAGAAGCGGCTTCTCCCTCCTTCACTGGAGAACGTCTTCATCTCCGTGACCGAATCACAGACATCGGAGGCCGGTCATGCTTAGAAAAAATTTCGCCGTCGTAGTCATTCTTTTCCTGCCGCTCGCGACCCTGGCCCAGAAAAGGCCGCTCTCCCTGGAAGAGGCCGTCGCCGCCGGGCTCGAGACAAGCCCGGGCCTCCACGCTTCCCGGATGAAGGTCGAGTCGACGGCCGCTAAGTCCCGGGAGATCGAGGCCGGCCGCCTGCCGTCGCTCAAATTCGGCGGCGGGTACACGCGGCTGAGCGAGGTCCCCCCCTTCGAAGTGACCCTGCCCATCTCCCCGAACCCCATCGTCGTTTCGCAGAACTACTTCAACAACTTCAACCTCCGACTGGGCGTCCAACAGCCCCTGTTCACGGGTTTCCGCCTCCAGGCCGGGGCGGAGTCGGCCAGGATGCTCGAGAAGTCGGCCGGTCAAGATCTCGAAAAAGACCGGGCGGAGTTCATCTTCGCCGTGAAGAACGCCTACTGGGGCCTGGTGCGGGCCAGGGAATTCGAGAAGGTCATCGATGAGAATATCCGTCAGGTCGGGGAACACCTGAAGGACGTCCGGGCCTTCTTCGACCAGGGGCTCCTGACGAAGAACGAGGTCCTCCGGGCCGAGCTCGAGCTCTCGAACGCGGAGATCATGAGGATCGACGTCCGGAACGCGGCCGAGGTCGCCCTGACCTCCCTCGACAGCCTGATCGGCCTGCCCCTCGACACGGACGTCGACCTGACGACGTCGGCCGAGAGCCAAGCCTCCCGGCTTCCCGCCGGGGAGGACCCCTCGATCGAGGCGGCCCTGGCCGATCGACCCGAAATCAAGTCGGCCGAGTTCAGGATCAGAGCCTCCGAGCTCGGCGTCAAGGCGGCTCGGGCCGGCTTCTATCCGCAGGTTTTCCTCTCCGGCAACTATTACTACCTCCGGCCGAACCCCCGATTCATGCCGGCCCGAGACAAGTTCAATGGGACCTGGGACCTCGGCATCTCCGTCTCGTTCGACATTTGGAACTGGGGCCAGACGAAGAGCCAGACGGAGCAGGCCAAGGCCCAGCTGGCCCTGGCCCGGGATGCCCGCAAGCTCCTGGAGGACCAGGCCGTCCTGGAGGTCACCCAGAGCCGGCTGACACTCGCCCGGGCCAATGAAAAGGTCCGGGTGGCCGGCCAGGCCGTCGGCCAGGCCGAGGAGAACTTCCGCGTGACCCGGGAGAGGTTCAAGCAGGGCGTCGCCCTGACGACCGACGTCATGGACGCCGACGTCGCCCTTCTCCAGGCGCGGCTGAACCGGACCCAGGCCGCGATCGATCTCGTCCTGGCCCAGGCCCGGCTGGAAAAGGCGTTGGGGCGCTGAGGAGCGGGAAGCGGGGGAGAAGAGCCGTGTCCGGAAATTCCATCGAAGTGAAGTCGCTGACGAAAAAGTTCGGCGGCTTCACGGCCGTCGACGGCGTCAGCTTCGAGGTCGGCCGGGGCGCGATCTTCGGCTTCCTCGGCGCCAACGGGGCGGGGAAGTCGACGACCATCCGCATGCTCTGCGGACTGCTCGACCCGACGGCGGGGACGGCCACGGTCGGCGGCTTCGACGTCGGCCGCGAGCCGGAACGGGTCAAGAGGGTCATCGGCTACATGTCCCAGAAGTTCTCTCTCTACGAAGACCTGACCGTCGTTGAGAACATCCGCTTCTTCGGCGGCGCTTACGGGCTCGCGAAAAAGTCCGTCGACGCGCGGCTGCCCTGGGTCCTGGGGATGGCCGGTCTCAAGGGGCGGGAGCGGAGCCTGACGCGGACGCTGTCCGTGGGCTGGAAGCAGCGGCTGGCCCTCGGCTGTGCGGTCCTTCACGAGCCCGAGATCGTCTTCCTCGACGAGCCCACCGGGGGCGTCGACCCGGCCTCACGGCGGCGTTTCTGGGAGCTCATCAACGAACTCTCCGAGCGCAAGGTCACCGTTTTCGTGACCACCCACTACCTGGACGAGGCGGAATACTGCAACGACATCCGGCTCATCCATGCCGGCCGGATCGTCGCCGGCGGCAGCCCCCGGGAGCTCAAGGACAAGGTCATCCGCAACCCCATCCTCGAGGTCGCGACCGACAGGGCCGTCGACGCCCTGGAGGTCCTCCAGAAGGAGCCCTGGGTCCTGGAGACGTCGATTTTTGGCACCTCTCTCCACGTCAGCGTCGCCGACGAGACGGAAGGCCGGCGGCTCGTCCGGGAGCGGCTGGCCCGCGAGGGGATCGTGCCGCAGCGCGTCGACCGGATCGTCCCGTCGCTCGAGGACGTCTTCATCCACAAGATCGAGGAGCAGGCCGCGGGCGGGGAGGGGAGCGCGGAGGCGGCGCCATGAAGGGATCGCCGTTCGCCTGCGTCCCGCCGGTCATGAAGAAGGAGTTCCGCCAGATCCGGAGGGACACCCGGTCGCTCATCTTCATGATCTTCATCCCGGCCTTCATGCTCCTCCTGTTCGGCTTCGCCCTGAACTTCGACGTCAAGCACATCGCGCTCGCCGTCGTGGACCAGGACGGCAGCCGGACGAGCCGCGAACTCGTCGAGAAGTTTCGGACGACGGAGTATTTCGAGGTCAAGGCCGAACTGAACAAAGCCGCGGAGGTCGACGGTCTCATGGCCCGCGAACGCATCCGGGCGGCCTTGGTCATCCCGAAGACATTCTCCGAGGATCTCCTGGCCGGAAGGAGCCCCTCCGTCCAGTTCATCCTCGACGGCGCGAACGCCATGAGCGGGACGACGGCGGCCGGTTACGCCGCGGCCATCCTGCAAAGCTACTCCCAACGGATCACGCTCGAAGCCATGAGGCGTCGCGGGATCGGGGAGCCGACCGTTCCGCTCGCGACCGAAGTGCGCGTCTGGTACAACCCGGAGCTCCGGAGCGCCAAGTTCCTCGTCCCGGGGCTCATGGCCTTCATCCTCATGGTCATCCTCACCGTTTCGACGGCCTTTTCTCTCGTCCGGGAGAAGGAGCGGGGAACCATGGAGCAGATCATGGTTTCGCCCGTCCGTTCCGCGGGGCTCATCCTCGGCAAGATGATCCCCTATGTCCTCATCTCCCTGGCCTCGGCCCATTTCGTGCTGGCCCTCGGCTGGGTCCTCTTTGGCGTGGCCATCAAGGGCAAC
Source organism: Acidobacteriota bacterium (assembly GCA_014894455.1). Classification (GTDB taxonomy): domain Bacteria; phylum Acidobacteriota; class Aminicenantia; order Aminicenantales; family Saccharicenantaceae; genus RBG-16-66-30. The sequence goes on from JADBLN010000021.1 coordinate 9,776, forward strand.
TACTTCCTGCTTCTCCTGACCATGCTCCTGTTCCTGGTCTGCGGGCTGGCGCAGGGGATCCTGATCTCCGCCATGGCGAGGACCCAGCAGGTGGCCTTCCTGCTCTCCGTCCTGACGACGTTCCTGCCGACCTTCATCCTCTCGGGTTTCATCTTCCCGGTCAGGAACATGCCCGCGGTAATCCAGGCCGTGACCTACCTCGTCCCGGCCAAATATTTTCTGGTCGCCCTCCGGGCCATAATCCTCAAAGGGGCTGGGCTCCGGGCCTTCTGGGACCAGGCCCTGCTTCTGGCCGCGTTCGCCGTCCTGACTCTCGGCCTAGCCATGGCCCGGCTCCGTCTGGGGCAAGAGGACGGACGAAGTCGGGGGAGGAGGACTCGATGAAGGCCATCCTCTCCATCATCCGCAAGGAATTCCTCCAGCTCCGTCGGGACCCCCGGCTTTTACCGGTGATTTTCATCTCGCCGATCCTCCAGCTCCTCCTGCTCGGCTACGCCGCGGACCTCGACGTCAAGCGCATCCCCTCGGTCATCTGCGACATGGACCGTTCGGCCGCGAGCCGCGATTATCTCGACGGGTTCCTGAATTCCGGCTTTTTCGCCGTTGAGGCCCGCGTCGAACGGATGGACGAGATCGACCGTTACCTGGATGATGGCGACGCGGCCATGGCCTTCGTCATCCCCCGGGGCTTCGGCGACAAAACGGCCGGGGGGAGGCAGGCCTCGGTCATGATCATCGCCGACGGGTCGGAGAGCCAGTCGGCGACGATCGGGGTCAACTACGCGACGATGATCGCGGCGAAGTATTCCCAGAAGATCCTTCTCGAGTCCTTCGAGCGCGTGAAGGGCCTCGGCCTGAAACCCGTCCTCGTCAACCCCGAGGTCAGGGTCTGGTACAACCCCGAGCTCCGCAGCCGGAATTTCATGGTGCCCGGCGTCCTCGGCCTCATCCTGATGATCATGACCACCTCGCTCGCGGCCCAGGGCATCGTCCGGGAGAGGGAGACGGGGACGATGGAGCAGCTGATCGTGACGCCGATCCGCCCCTACCAGCTCATTTTGGGGAAGCTCCTGCCGTTCGTCCTCATTGGCTTCATCGACGCGATATTCGTCGTCGCCGTCGCCAAGTGGGGATTCGTCATTCCGGTCCGGGGCAGTGTACCCCTACTTTTCGCTTTGTGCCTGGCCTTCATGCTCAACACGCTCGGCATCGGCCTCTTCATTTCCACCATCTCGAGGACCCAGCAGCAGGCCATGCTGACGTCCCTGTTCTTCATCCTGCCCATGACCTTGCTCAGCGGATTCGTCTTCCCCATCGAGAACATGCCGCGGTTCTTCCAGTTCGTCACCCATGTCATTCCGATACGCTATTTCTTCGTCATCATCCGGGGCATCATGCTCAAGGGCGCCGGATGGCCGGAGCTTTGGGACCAAGTCGCGGCGCTACTCGTCTTGGGGACGGTGATCCTGGGCCTCAGCGTCGCCCGTTTCCACAAGAAGCTCGAATAAGAAGCGCCTTGACACTCCCGTTGCCCGGGTCTATGATTTTTTCCATCCGATCGCGGAAGGATAGAATGACATGCGAAAAACCGTCCTGTTCGTTCTCATCATCGGTCTGGCCGCCTGGGGATGCCGGCGCGACCGGGAGCCGGGCCCCGCGGCCAAGGCGGAAGAACCCGCCGTGTCGGGCTCTCCGGCCGCCCACGGCCCGTTCGTGACGGTCCGGGACGGCCGGTTCGTCCTGGCCGGAAAACCCTATTACTTCGTCGGCGCCAATTTCTGGCAAGGGATGAACTTGGGCGTCAACGGTCCGAGCGGCGACCGGACCCGGCTCCTTCAGGAACTCGATACCCTTCGGCAGCTCGGCGTGACGAACCTTCGCGTCATGGCCTCCTCCGAGGGGCCGAACACCGAGCCCTACCGGATGGTCCCCGCCCTGATGACCTCCCCGGGAGAGTATGACGGGAGCGTCCTCGACGGCCTGGATTTCCTGCTGGCCGAGATGGGTAAGCGCGGCATGCGGGCCGTCTTGGTCCTCAACAACTTCTGGCAGTGGTCCGGCGGCATGGCCCAATACGTCTCCTGGCACGAAAAAACGTCCATCCCGTACCCGGGAAACTATGAAAAGTTCATCGATTATTCGGCGAAATTCTACTCCTATGAGGAGTGCCAGAATTGGTTCCGCGATCATATCGCGATGTTGACCGTGCGCACCAATCCCTACACGGGACTCAAGTATCGGGACGATCCGGCCGTGTTTTCGTGGGAGCTGGCGAATGAGCCGCGGCGATACCCCCAGAGTTGGATCGATGAAACGGCGGCCTACATCAAATCCCTCGACCCTGACCATATGGTGACGACCGGCTCGGAAGGGGCGCTCCCGGGGGGGCCGATACAGAATTTCGTCAAGACCCACAGCGGCCCGGGCATCGATTACGTCACCATCCACATCTGGCCGCAGAATTGGGACTGGTTCGATCCCAAGAAGCCTTCGACGTTCCAATCGGCGGAAGCCAAATCCATCGCCTATTTTCAAGCCCACGCCCGGGAGGCCGCGGCGATGGGGAAACCGCTCGTCCTCGAGGAATTCGGGCTGGCCCGCGACTGGGTTCCCCGGCGCGATAACCTCAATCCGGCTTCGCCGACGACCATCAAGGACCTCTTTTACACGGCCCTTTACAAGCAGGTGATGGATTCCATGGCGGCCGGGGGGCCGGCGGCGGGCGACAACTTCTGGGCCTGGGCGGGCCTGGCCAGGCCGGGCATGTCCTGGGTCGGGGATCCGCCGCACGAACCTGCCGGCTGGTATTCCGTCTACGACACCGACGCCTCCACTTTGGCCATCATCTCGGCCCACGCCAGGGAGATGGCCAAGCGGTCAAAATAGCGGAATAAAGGATGATCATGACGCAGCGCAGGAATCTGATAAATCGACGGGCCGCGGCGAAAAGCGGCGGATCCGGGATCTCGATCGTCATCGCGGCAGACTGGGCGCCGATCAGGGCTCTGGAGCCCGTGGTCAGGTCGGCCCCCGATTCCGTCTACGGAGACATGCTGCCCGTCCTCCGCGGCGCCGACCTGAGGATCGTCAACTGCGAATGCGCGCTGACGGCGGCCCGAACGCCCGTCTGGAAAAGCGGCGCCGTCTTCAAGGGCTTGCCCGCCCATGTCGCCGGCTTGACCCGGGTCCCCTTCGAGGTCGCCTGCCTGGCCAACAACCACGTCTTCGACTACGGCGTCCGGGGTTTCCGGGACACACTGGACGTCCTTCATAGGAACGGGATCCAAACGGTCGGGGCGGGCCTCAGCTATAAAGAAGCTTCGTCACCGCTGACCGTTCTCGTCAAGGGGACGAGGGTCACGATCTTGAACTTCAGCGAAGGCGAGGACCTCATGGCCTCCCGGGGCGGGCCCGGCGTGTGCGGCTGGGAGATCGACCGGCTCGTCGCCCTGGTCCGGAAAGCCAAGAGGCGGGGCGATTTCGTCATTGCCGTGGGGCACGCCGGCCTCGAATACATCCCCTTCCCTCCGCCCTACATCGTCGAAGCCTACCGGGCCCTGGCCGAGGCCGGAGCGGACTGCGTCATCGGCCACCACCCCCATGTCCCGCAGGGCCTGGAAGTCCGGTGCGGACGGCTGATCGCCTACAGCCTGGGCAACTTCGTTTTTTACCAGCCGTCCGACCTGTATTATCGAAGGACCGGATTCTGCCTCCGGATCCATGTCCGGGGGAATCGCCTGTCCTCCCACGATTTACTCCCTTACAGGATCACGGAACAGGGACTCCGGACGCTCGGCCGTCGAGAGGAAATCAAGCTCCTCGACAAGATCGACCGCGTCTCGGAACCCCTGAGATCCGCTTCCGGGATCGCCGAAGCCTGGCAGGCTTACCTCGCTTACTACGGTCCGGGCGGTTTCCAAAAAGAAGTCCTCGGCATCCTGGAGAAGATGGAATCCGAGCCCCGGAAGGGCGCGGCGATGTTCCGGAACCGGATCACGACGCTCCAGCATTCTGAACTTTGGCGGGACACCCTGACCAGGCTCATGGCCGAGAAGGAAAGCCCCGTCCCGGCCGGTATGACCCGCCTCATCGAGGAGTGGTTCACGAAAACCACGCCCTCCGGGTCCGCCTAGAGGCCGTAGCGACGGCGGGCGGATTCGACGATCGCGCCGATGAGCCGGCGGTAGTCCTCATCTTCCCCCAGCGGCGACGCGTGGTAGAGCGTGTAGATCTGGGGCGCCCAGCTCTTGTGGGGCTTGAGCCCAGGGATGCCGTTGACCTCGATGATCCGGAGCCGGCCGGCCGCGTCGACCCTCATGTCGATGCGGACGTTGTCCAGGCACCCCATGGCCTCGGCGGCCCTGTCGGTCAGCCGCCGGGCCTCCTCCGTCCTCTCTCCCGCCAGGCTGATCCTCGTCAAGCCGACGCCCCGCAGGTCGGTCCGGAGGATCCGGTAGTTCTTGTAGTGCCTATCCTCGACCGAGACCAGCCCGGGCAGGCATTCCCGGGTCTCCCCGTTTCCCAGGACGAGGGCCGTGTATTCGTCGCCGGGCAGGAATTCTTCGACCAGGGCGGGCTGGTCGAACTCGCCCTCGATGTAGGCCACGCGCCGCCTGAGCTCTTCTTCGTTGTGAACGACGCTCTCGTCGGAGATGCCGACCGACCGGGATTCGCAGATGGGCTTGACGAAGGCCGGGTAGGTGACCGGCGTGACGTCGTCTCCCGTCCGGACCAGAACGTGGGCGGGGACGGCCACCCCGCCGGCGGCCAGGATCTCGTGGGTCTGATACTTGTCGATCATGGCTTTCATGGTCCGGCTGTCCGAGCCGATGTAAGGGATTCGCCGGGCATCCAGCTCATCGGCCACCCACGTCCCGGCCGCGTTCCTGCCGATGAACTTCTCGTTGGGCGTGATGTGGTAGAGGGCGCTCCAGACGATGTCGAAGTCGGGCCGGTCGATGAGGCGGAAGAAATCCGCTTCCTCCGCGACGTAGGCGATCCGCGCCGGGTAGCCCAAGGACTCGGCGGCTTCGCGGATAGACTCTGTGACCTTCATGTCCCCCCAGCCCTGGGCATCTCCTCCGGGGCCTGTCAACAGGACGATTCTCATGGTGTTTCTCCGTCAGAAGAGTTCGGGGATCCGGGTGTATTCGATCAGGGCGCGGGCCGTCCGGGCGGACATGGGCTCAAGCCGCCGGGCCACGGCTCTTCGCTGGGCTTCGCCGAGTTCGACCTTGGAGACGACCTCCACCGCGATATCCGCCTCGGAGCCTTCGGGCCGCACGCCTTCCATTCCGGACGTCAGGCTCCTGACGAAATGTTCGTTGGGATCGAGGATCTCGACCCTGGCCCCGGTCCTCCGGGCCAACGCTGTTTGGAAAATATCGGCGATATAGGAGTAGTGCGTGCAACACAGACCCGCGTATAGGCTGCCATCGACTTTCATTCCCTTGATGGCTCGCGAGACGCATTCCTCGACCAGGTCGGCCAAGCCGGGGGAATCGGGGTCTTTGTCGACGGCGCCCGCCAAGCCGTGGCAGGCGGCCGCGAAGACGCGCCGGGCGTCGATCCCCCTTCGGGTCAGCCTGCGGAGGTGCTCCCCCGATTCAATCGTCGTCCGCGTTCCAAAAAGTACGAGCGTGCCCTCGGGCTCCCGCGTCAGGGCTCGATGAAAGAGGTCGACTCCTTCCTCGATGATGCCGGCCACGGGGACCGCGGGCGCCCGGCTGAATTCGGTCAGCTCGTAGAGGACGGACAGGGTGTTGCAGGCGATGAGGATGAGGCCGGGCCGGAAGGCCGTCATCGCGGCCAGGGCCTTATCGAGGACGGCGGCGCGGGAGGCGGCGTCCGGAAGGTCGTTATACCCGTGCCGGGAGTCGGGCCAGGCGTTCACGTAGACGAGGCGGATGGCCCGGTTCCCGGTGGCGCCGCGCAGCCGCTTCTCGAGCTCGGCACAGATGGACAACCCGCCCAGACCCGAGTCGGTGATCACGACGCGCCAATCGTCTTTCCCGCCGAGGAGATCCGGGAGGCTTCTCATCGGGTCCGGTAGCTCATCCGGCCGCGTTCGGCGCGGCGTTCGCGGTTTCGAGGAAGGCCCGGCGGATCCGGTCGAGGAGGCGCGGTTCGGTCAGGATGCGAGACCCGCCGCAAGCCAGGAAGAAGACACCGTCGAGAAGGGCCCGTTCGCCGCCGGCCCCTGCGGCGTCCCGAGCGAATTCCTCGGTGTGGATGGGGAAATCGCTAGCTTTGACCAGGGGCTCGATTGTCGGGACGACCTGGGACACGTTGGCCAAGTCGGTCGAGCCATAGGATTCCCGGATTTTCCTGGGGTCGGGCCGTCCGCGGTCCTCGAACAACCCGGCGAACAGGTCCTCCAATACGGAATTTCGCCGGAAGGTCGTCACGCCGGGCCCGGGCTCGGCGACCTGGCACCGGCACCCGGTGGCCGCTGCGGCCGCTTGGGCCAGGGCCGCGACCTGCTCGAAGAGCGCCTCGAGCTTCGGCCTGGTGTCCGCCCGGAGCGAGAACCTGCCGCGCGAATAGTCGGGGATGATGTTCGGCGTCTGACCGCCCTCCTCGATGATGCCGTGGAAGAGGCAGCCCGGCGAAAACTTGGTCCGGGGCAGGGCCGCCGAATGGTAAAAGAGGACGAGCGCATCCAGGGCGTTGATCCCTTCCCGCGGCGCGGCCGCGGCATGGGCCTTTTTGCCGAAGTATTCGACGACGAGCGTGCGCCGGGCCAGGGCCTGGCCGACGACCGTGTCCAGAGTGTGCGGGTGGATCTGGAGGACGACGTCGGAATTCTCGAAGACGCCGTCCTCGATCATCCGGACCTTGCCGCTGCCCCGTTCCTCGGCCGGCGTGCCGACGACCTCGATCGTGCCGCCGACTTCAGGACCGATGACGGACTTGAGGACGACGGCGGCATACGTCCCCGCGGCGGCGATGATGTTGTGGCCGCAGGCGTGGCCGAGGCCGGGGAGGGCGTCCATCTCGGCCGTGAACGTCACCCGGGGCCGGTCGGCGGACAGCCTGGCCACGGCCCGGAACGAGGTCGGGAGGGAGTGCGTCGCCTGGGACACGGTGAAGCCCTCGGCCGAGAGGACGTCCTGGAGCAGACGGGACGCCCGGACTTCCTGGAACGCGAGCTCGGGGTCGGCATGGATCCGCCGGCTCAGGTCCAGGATGTCGGCCCGGCGGCGTTCGATCTCCTTGGCGATGCCTGCGCACGTTGTCATGTTTTTCCGCCCTATGATAATTCAGAATGAAAAACCAAGTCAAAGTCCCGGCCTAAACGATGAGCATGCAGTCGCCGTAGGAGAAGAAGCGGTAGCGCTCGCGGACGGCTTCCCGATAGGCGCTCATGATCAGGTCGTGGCCGGCGAAGGCGGCGACGAGCATCAAAAGGGTCGATTTCGGCAAATGGAAATTCGTCAGGAGCCGGTCGACGACGTGGAATTCGAAGCCCGGGTAAATGAACAAAGACGTGGCCCTGCGGCCGGGCCGGACCCGGCCGTCCATCCAGGCGCTCTCGAGGGTCCGGACGACCGTCGTCCCCACCGCCGTGACCGGCCGTCCTTCCGCCTTGGCGGCGCTGATGTGACGGGCCGCGGCCGGCGAAATGGAATACCTTTCCTCGAGCATCACGTGCTCGGCAATGATTTCGACCCGGACCGGCTGGAACGTCGCCAGGCCAACGTCGAGCGTCACGCGCCGGATATCGATGCCTTTTGCCGTGAGCCCGGCCAAGGTCTCCTCCGTGAAATGGAGACCGGCCGTCGGGGCGGCGATGGCGCCTTCCTTTCGGGCGAAGACCGTCTGGTACCTGTTGAGGTCTTCGGGCCGCGCCGAAAGGTCTTCGCGGCTCCGTTTGATGTAGGGGGGAAGGGGAGCGTAGCCGATCTTCCTGAGCTCGGCCCGGACATCGGTCCGGTGAAAGCGGAGGAGTCGCTTTCCCTCTTCGCCGATCCCTTCCACCCGAGCCTCGAACCCCGGCGCGAAGTAAAGGCTGTCGCCTTGCCGGATTCGCCGCGCGGGGCGGCATAGGACGTCCCATAGTCCGGGCTCGAGTTCCCCGATGAACAGGAATTCGACCTTCGCCTCGCCGCTCTCTCCCCACACCCGGGCCGGGATGACCTTGGTGTCGTTCAGGACGAGCATGTCGCCGGGGCTCGCGTGGGCTTCGAATTCCC
>JADBLN010000021.1:18070-43889 GCA_014894455.1 Acidobacteriota bacterium
TTGGTGTCGTTCAGGACGAGCATGTCGCCGGGGCTCGCGTGGGCTTCGAATTCCCGGAACCGGCCGTGATTGATCTTGCCCGTCGTCCGCTCGACGACCATCATCCGGGAGTCGTCGCGGCGGGGCAGGGGATGCTGGGCGATGAGTTCCGGCGGGAGATCATAGTCGAAGTCGGAAACACGAAGCGGCTTCCCGGGGTTCGGGGCCATCCTCAATCTTTGAACAGCTTCTTCTGGCCCGAAGTCCGGGTCTTTGCCTTGGATCCGGCCGCGGCGTATTCATAGCCGAGGTGGGCGTAGGCCCGGGGCGTAATGACCCGGCCCCGGGTCGTCCGGTCGAGGAAGCCGATGCGCATGAGGAAGGGCTCGTAGATGCTCTCGATCGTGTCTTTTTCCTCGTCGATGGCCGCGGCGATCGTGCCGATCCCGACCGGCCCGCCGCCGAAATTATCGATGATGGTCGAGAGGATCTTGCGGTCGACGTCGTCGAGGCCCAGGGCGTCGACCTCCATCATGTCCAGGGCCCTTTGGGCTTCTTTGGCCGTAATGACGCCGTTGCCCTTGACGTCGACGTAATCACGGACCCGCCGCAGGAGTCTGTTCGCGACGCGCGGCGTCCCTCGCGACCGCAAAGCGATTTCGCCGGCGCCCTCGTCGTCGATCTTAACCTTGAGGATCTTGGCCGACCGTTGGATGACCTTCTTGAGGTCTTCGTCTTTATAATAGTCGAGCCGATGGATGATGCCGAACCGGCTGCGGAGCGGCGCCGTGATGCGTCCGGCCCGGGTCGTCGCCCCGATGAGGGTGAATTTCTTGATCTTGAGCTTGTGGCTCCGGGCGCCGGGCCCCTGGCCGATGAGGATGTCGAGGCTGAAGTCCTCCATGGCCGAGTACAGAATTTCCTCTACGGAGGGCTGGAGGCGGTGGATCTCGTCGATGAAGAGGACTTCCTTCGTCTGCATGTTGGTCAGGATGGCCGACAGGTCGCCGGTCCGTTCGATGACCGGGCCGGCCGTCGGCTTGATGCCGACGCCCATCTCCTTGGCGATGAGATAGGCGAGACTGGTCTTGCCGAGGCCCGGCGGCCCGTAGAGGAGGACGTGGTCGAGGTGCTCGTCGCGCTTCTTGGCCGCCTCGATGAAGACCTTGAGGTTCGACTTGACCTTCTCCTGGCCGACGAACTCGTCGAACGTCCTCGGCCTGAGGCTGTCCTCGAAGGGGACGTCCTCTTTGGTCCGGATGGGGCTGAGGATCGCGGGCATCGTGCTTTTCTCTAGGCTATTCTACTCAATTAGTCCTCAGGGGGACAGTCCCTATATTTTGGCCAGCCGCTTCAAGCATTCCCTGAGGAGCTTCTCCAATCCCGCGCCGGGTTTGAGGGCGGAGAGGGTCTGATCGACGGCCCGTTCGGCCTCCTTCAGCCGGAAGCCCATGTTCTGCAGGGCGGAGAGGAGGTCCTCCTTTTCGGGCGAAGCCTTGGCCGAGAGGAGTCTTTCCTTCTTCTCCAGCTTGTCCTGGAGCTCCATGGTGATGCGAAGGGCCGTCTTCTTGCCGACGCCGGGGACGAGCGAGATCCGGGCCACGTCGCTCGACCGGACGGCCTCCGCGAGGGCGTCCGGCTCGATGCCGGAAAGGACGTTCATGGCCAGCTTGGGGCCGATGCCGGAGATGCCGATGAGCTTGAGGAACATGTCCTTCTCTTCGCGCGTGACGAAGCCGTAGAGAGCGAGGGAGTCGTCGGTGAGGTGGGTGTGGATGAAGAGCTCCACGGTCCCGCCGGTTTCCCCGAGCTTGACGTAGGACGAGACCGGGATGGCCGCGGCGTAACCGACGCCGCCGGTCTCGACGACGACCTGGCCGGGCGTCTTGTGGATGAGCGTGCCCTTGAGGTAAGCGATCATGATGGATCCTGTCCTTCGACCTTGAGCTGATAGAGACGGGTGTTGAGGTGGCAGATGGCCGTGGCCAGGGCGTCGGAGGCGTCGAGGGGGATGCGGTCGTCCTCGAGGCCGAGGAGCGCCCGGACCATGGTCATGACCTGTTCTTTATCCGCCTGGCCATAGCCGGTGACGGCCTTCTTGATCTCGAGGGCCGAGTACTCGGCGAGGGCGCAGCCCGTCCCGGCGACGGCCACGAGCACCGCGCCACGGACCTGGCCCAGAAGGATGGCCGTCTTCATGTTCTGGGCGTAGAAGGGGTTCTCGACGGCGGCTTCCGCGGGCCCGTAGGACCGGATGATCGTCTCGAGCTCGGTCTTGATCTCGGCCAGCTTGAGGTGGAGGGGAAGTTTCCCCGTCGGTTTGATGACGCCGTAGGCGACGGGCGTGAGGCGGCCTCCATCGTCCTCGACGATCCCGAACCCCGTGGACTGGAGGCTTGGATCGATCCCGAGGACCCGCATGGATTCCGCCGGGCCGTCAAGTGGCCTGCGAAAAGGTGGCGATGTCCTCTTCGGAGATGTCGAAGTTGGAGGAGGCGGCCTTGACGTCGTCGTGGTCCTCGAGCTCATCCATGAGCCGGAGGACCTGCTGGGCTTCCTTGCCCTCGACCTTGACGTATTTTTGGGGCAGGAACCCGACTTCGGAGGCCGCGATCTCGATCTCGCTCTTCTTGAGGGCCTGGACGACCGCCTCGTAGCTTTCGGGCGACGTGGTGATCTCGAAGATGGAGCCGTCGTCCTTGAGGTCGTCGGCGCCGGCGGCCAGGGCGACGTCCATGAGGATGTCCTCCGAGGCCTTGGCCTTCTCGACGTCGATGTAGCCCATGCGCTTGAACATCCAGGCGACGCAGTTGGATTCGCCGATCCGGCCGCCGTTCTTGGCGAAGATGTGGCGGAGCTCGGAGACGGTGCGGTTCTTGTTGTCGGTCACGGCCTGGAGGAAGATGGCGACTCCGCCCGGCCCGTAGCCCTCGTAGGACACCTCCTCGTAGGTCGCTCCCTCGAGCTGGCCCGTGCCCTTCAAGATGGCCCGCTTGATGTTGTCGGCGGGCATGTTCGCAGCCCGGGCGCCGTCGATGGCATTGCGCAAGCTGGGGTTCTTGTCGGGGTCGCCGCCGCCGGCCCGGGCGGCCATGCTGATCTCCCGGATGAGCCGGGTGAAGACCTTACCGCGCTTGTTATCGGTCGCGGCCTTTTTATGCTTGATAGAAGCCCACTTTGAGTGTCCGGACATGGTCCTCTCCTTATTCTCTAGAGCGCCAAAATAGTAGCACAAACGCGCGGCAGGCGCAACCTCTCCGGCTTATATGATATCCTGAAAAATCTGCTATAATTCCAGGAACGGATAGGAGGTTTTCTTGGGACTGCAAAGACTCGACCTCGCCGTGATCGGCATGAGTTGCGCGAGCTGCGCGGCCAACGTCGAGCGGGCGCTGAAGCGCATCGACGGCGTCGGCGCGGCCAACGTCAACCTGGCCACGTCCCGGGCGACCGTCATGTTCGATCCCCGCCGGGTCGATGCCGGGCGACTCGTCCAGGCCGTCCGCGACGCCGGATACGACGTCCCCGATCCTGCCGGCGGTCCGGAAAGGAGAGGCGGGGAGGCGTCCCGGGCCGACGAGGAATTCCGGACGCTCAAGACATCCGTAATCTGGGGCGGAGTGCTGGCCCTGGCCGTGTTCCTGGGCAGCATGCGGCACTGGTTCCCCTGGGTGCCCGGCGTTCTCCAGAACTCCTACGTGCTCTGGGCATTGGCCACGCCGGTCCAGTTCGTCCTCGGCCGCCGCTTCTACAAGGGAGCTTGGGGTGCGCTCCGGCACCGCTCGGCCGACATGAACACGCTCGTCGCCGTGGGCACGACGGCGGCCTACCTTTTCAGCGCCGCGGCCACGGCCGTCCCGGGTTTCTTGCGCTCGGCCGCGGTCGAACCCCAGGTCTATTTCGACACCTCGGCCGTCATCATCGTCCTCGTCCTGTTCGGCCGGATGCTCGAGGCCCGGGCCACTGGCCGGACCTCGGACGCCATCCGCAAGCTCATGGGCCTACGTCCCCGGACGGCGCGCGTCCTCGATGCGGCCGGCGAGCGGGAGGTCCCCGTCGAGGACGTCCGCGTCGGCGATGTCCTCGTCGTCCGCCCCGGGGAGCAGATCCCCGCCGATGGGACGGTCCTCGAGGGACGTTCCTCGATCGACGAGTCCATGATCACGGGCGAGAGCCTGCCGGCCGACAAGGGGCCGGGCGACGCCGTCATCGGGGCGACGCTCAATAAATGGGGGAGTTTCCGTTTCCGCGCCGCCAAGGTCGGGGAGGATACAGCCCTGGCCAGGATCATCCGGCTGGTCCAGGAGGCCCAGGGCACGAAGGCCCCCATCCAGCGGCTGGCCGACGTCATAGCCGGTTATTTCGTTCCCGTGGTCATCGGGGTCGCCGTCCTGACTTTCGTCGTCTGGTCGGTATTCGGCCCGCCGCCGAAGCTCGTTTTCGCCCTGCTCAATTTCGTGGCCGTCCTCATCATCGCCTGTCCCTGCGCCCTGGGATTGGCCACGCCCACCGCCATCATGGTCGGAACGGGCAAGGGGGCGGAGCGGGGCATCCTGATCAAGAGCGGCGAGAGCCTGGAAATGGTCCACCGCGTGGACACCGTCATTTTCGACAAGACCGGGACGCTCACCACCGGCCGGCCCGAGACGACCGACATCATCCCATCGGCCGCTGAGGCTGCCGATGGGACGGCCGCCGATCGGCTCCTTTTCTTCGCCGCCTCGGCCGAGATGGGCTCCGAGCATCCTCTCGGCCAGGCCGTCGTCCGCGGGGCCCGCGCCCGCGGCATCGGCGTGGAGCACCCGGGCGATTTCCGGGCCCTCGAGGGCCTGGGAGTCGAGGCCTCGGTGAAGGGCGCCCGCGTGATCGTCGGAAGTCGCAAGCTCGTCGAGGAAGCCGGGATCGACGTGTCACCGCTTATCGCGCGCGCCGAGAGCCTGGCCGGGGAGGGCAAAACCACGGCCTTCGTCGGCGTCGACGGCAGACTCGCCGGACTCATCGCCCTGGCGGACACGCTCAAGCCGAGCGCCCGCCCGGCCGTCGGGAAGCTCCGCGGGATGGGTCTGGCCGTGATCATGCTGACGGGCGACAATCGGAGGACGGCCGGGGCGGTGGCCGCGGCCGCCGGGATCGACGACGTCATCCCCGAAGTCCTGCCCGGAGACAAGGCCGAGATCGTCCGGAAACTTCAGGCCGAGGGGAAGCGCGTGGCCATGGTCGGCGACGGGATCAACGACGCACCGGCCCTGGCCCAGGCCGACGTCGGGATGGCCATTGGGACGGGGACGGACGTGGCCATGGCTTCGGCCAACATCACGCTGATGACGGGCGACCTCGCGGCCGTGATCTCCGCCTTCGAGCTCAGCCGGAGGACTATCCGGACGATCAAGCAGAACCTCTTCTGGGCCTTTGCCTACAACGTCGTCGGCATCCCCGTGGCCGCGGGCGTCCTTTATCCCGTCTTCGGTCTTCTGCTCAACCCCATGATCGCTTCGGCGGCCATGGCCATGAGCTCCGTGTCGGTGGTGAGCAATTCCCTGAGGCTCAGGCGGGCGAAGATTTAGGAATCATTTAGGCCGGCGGGCTCAGAAGACGAAGCGGACGGCCAGGCCGGCCCGGAAATAGGACGGGTCGACGCGCAGGGTCCCGAGCCCGATCGTCGTCTCGATCTCGTCGAGGGGTTTGGTGATGATCTCGTCCTCGACGACATGCAACGGAAGATCGCTCTTCGGGGCGCCATACCAGCGGACGTCGAAGGCCAGGACGACGTGCCGGAAGGCCTCGTAGGCCGCCTCGACCCCCGCGTTCAGTCCGTATTTCGTCTGCGGGCCGAAGCTGACGACCATCTGATAAGTCCCTCCGCTCAGCACGTACTGGTCGTCGATATGGGCGAGGTCGAAAAACGTGTAGCCGATGAAGCCGCCCTTGCCTTCGAAGTGGAAGACGCTCGGGCCGGCCGAGACGCTGAGGGAGAGGTTGTCGGCGACACGGAAGCGGGCCAGGGCGTTGAGGCTGAAAGTCGTCTCGGTGAGGTTGCCGGCCGAGGCCGGCCAATCGATCTCCCGGGAGTACGTTTCGGGCGCGAAGGCTTGAAACTGCATTTCGACGTTGTAGGGGGCATTCGACCCGCCCAGGCCCGGACGGTGGTAGTCGGCCAAAATCTGGAGGCCGATGTTCTCCGTGAGCAGGATGTTGAAGAACCCGTTCATCCCGTAAGTGGTCTTGCCCTTGAACCGGACCGTCTGCCCGGCCGAGCTGGCGATGTAGCGGTCCGGGGGGGTGAGCGTCGGCGCGTACTGGTTGATGTAGCTGGCGTTCATGGCCGGTCCGACCAGGGCCCAGCCGAAACCGAGCTCGAATCGGACGTCCGCCGCGAGGGGAGCGGCCGCCGCGAGGACGAAAAGAATAATGAAGGATCTGAGCTTCCTGTTCATGACCTTAGCGCCTCCTGGCGTGGAGGAGATTAACACGCCCGGGACGGGATGTCAATCCCATGGCGCCGCCCAACTCTTTTAAGATCAACCCGTTTCGCGGCGGGGCCCCTAGCCGAAAAAGACCTTGGCGATGTCGTAGAGCTCCGCGTCGACGGTTTTGGGTTGGGCCAACGCCTCCCGGAGAGGGACGGGGACGACGTGGTTGCCCCGGAGGCCGACCATGAAGCCGAATTTTTCTTCCTTGACGAGTTCGATCGCACCGACGCCGAAGCGGGTGGCCAGGATACGGTCGAAGGCCGTCGGCGAGCCGCCGCGCTGGATATAGCCGAGGACCGTGACCCGCGTTTCGATGGCCGTCCGTATTTCGATCTCGCGGGCGATGATGTTGCCGATCCCCCCCAGCCGGACGTGGCCGAACGCGTCCTTCTCCTCCGATTGGATGATCAGGCTGGCGTCCCGGGGCTTGGCCCCTTCGGCCACGACGACGATGCTGAAGAGTTTTCCGCGCTCCCGGCGTTTGAAAATCTGGCTGCAGATCTCGTCCATGTCGAAGGGGAATTCGGGGATGAGGATGATGTCGGCCCCCCCGGCGAGGCCCCCCTCGATGGCGATCCAGCCGGCATGGCGTCCCATGACTTCGACGACCATGACCCGGTGATGGGCCTCGGCCGTCGTATGGAGCCGGTCGAGAGCCTCGGCGACGATCGATACCGCTGTATCGAAGCCGAAGGTGTAGTCGGTCCCGGAGAGGTCGTTGTCGATCGTCTTGGGAACGCCCACGCAGCGCAGGCCTTTTTCGTAGAGCTTGTAGGCGACGCCCAGGGTGTCCTCGCCGCCGACGGCGATGACCGCGTCGAGCTCGAACTTCTCGACCTGGGAGAAGATCTTGCCGACCCCGTCCTCGACCATGAAGGGGTTGGTCCGGGTCGTACCGAGGATCGTCCCTCCCCGCGGCAGGATACCCGAGATCACGTTCAGGTCGAGAGGGAATATCTTTCCCTCGATGAGGCCCAGCCAGCCGTTCTTGATGCCCAGGATGTCGTAGCCGTAATGGACGATGCCCTTCCGGGTCACGGCCCGGATGACGGCATTGAGTCCCGGACAATCGCCCCCGCCCGTCAAGATTCCGACTCTCATGGTTGTGTCCTCCGATAGACGCTCGCCCTAGCCCCTAAGTCGTCGGAGATTATACCCGGGACCCCCCGTCAATTCAAGAGCATTCGTCCCTTGACCGAGCCGGCCGTTTTGTCTATGGTAGAGGTGACGTCATTCACGACCGAAAAGGAGGAGAGGATGCCGGCGAAAATCATCAGCGGCAGGGACGTGTCCTGCCAGATCCGGGAGGAACTCAAGGGCCGCGCGGCCAAGCTCAAGGAGAAAGGCGTCGTCCCGGGGCTGGGCGTCGTTCTGGTGGGGGAGGATCCCGCGTCCATCTCGTACGTGACGGCCAAGGCCAAAGCGGCCGCGGAGATCGGCATCTTCGAGACGACGATCAACATGCCGCCCGCGTCCTCGGAGGAGGAGATCTTGCGGACGGTCGACGGCCTCAACCGGGACGGCCGCTACAACGGCGTCCTCGTCCAGTTGCCCCTGCCGAAGTACGTCAGCGCCGACAAGGTCATCAACTTCATCTCCCCGGAGAAGGACGTCGACGGGTTCCACCCCATCAACGTGGGCAAGCTCCTCCGGGGCGAGCCGTGCCCCCTGCCGTGCACGCCCTACGGGGTCGTCCAGCTGCTCGTCCGGGGCGGCTATAGCCCCGAAGGGAAGCACGTCGTCATCTGCGGCCGGAGCAACATCGTCGGCAAGCCCCTGGCCGCGCTCCTCATCCAGAAAAAAAAGGGGGCCAACGCGACGGTCACGATCTGCCACACAGGGACACCCGACATCACCCGGTTCACGCTCCAGGCGGACATCCTCATCGCGGCCATGGGCGTGCCGCGCATCATCAAGGCGGAGATGGTCCGCGCCGGGTGCGTCGTCATCGACGTCGGCGTCAACAGGGTGCCGGACGCCTCGTCGCCCAAGGGGTTCCGCCTCGTCGGAGACTGCGATTTCGAGGCCATCAAGGAAAAGGCCGAGGCCATCACCCCCGTGCCGGGCGGCGTCGGCCCCATGACCGTCACCATGCTGATGATGAACACCATCGAAGCCGCGGAGCGCAAGGCCGGCCTGTGGCCCCCTAGGCTCGACTCGGGTCGGACATGAAGATCGGTAAGATCGACGCCGCCGTTTTCCGTTCCCTGATACAGGGGAAATTCGGCCGCAAGGACCCGACCGTCCTCGTCCCGCCGATGGCGGGCGTCGACGCCGGGGTCGTCGACCTCGGCGGCGGCAAGGTCCTGGTCGTGGCCGAGGACCCCATCTTCACCATGCCCCGGCTTCCCCTGGAGATGTTCGGCCGGTTCGCCGTACACATCGGGGCGAGCGACGTCGCGGTGATGGGCGTCCGGCCGCGCTACATGACGTATTCGCTCCTCCTGCCTCCGGAGACGGGGCTCGAGGACATCGGGACGATCGTCGACTCCATCCATCGAGCGGCCCGGGAGCTCGGGATCGCCATCGTCGGCGGCCACACCGGTTTCTACCCGGGTTTCGCGGCGCCGACGATCGGCGGCATCACCGTCTTCGCCGTCGCCCGGAAAGGGGAGTACGTGACGCCGGCCGGCGCCCGTCCCGGGGACGACATCATCCTGACGAAAGGGCCGGCCATCGAGACGGCCGGCTTGCTGGCGGTCCTCCGCGAGGAGGAGCTCCTCGAGAAATATCCCGCGGCCCTCGTCGCAAGGGCGAAAGCGCTGACCCGCGCGATCAGCGTCGTCGACGACGCGCTCGCGGCCATGGCCGCGGGCGGAGTAACGGCCATGCACGACGCGACCGAGGGAGGGGTCATGGGCGGGCTCTTCGAGATCGCCGCGGCGAGCGGCGTGGGGATAGAAGCCGACGAGCGCCTCTTCATCTACCCGGACGAAGTCCGGATGGTCTGCGAGGCCTTCGGCATCGACCCCGTCAAGGCCATCGCCGAGGGCAGCCTCCTCGTCACCGCCCGGCCGGGGAAAAGCGCCGGGATCGTCGCCCGCCTGAAGAGAAAGCGCATCGCCTCCTCGGTCGTAGGCAGGGTCGTTTCGAACCGGCGGCGGCGGACGCTCGTCCGGACCGACGGTCGGGCCCAGGCCCTCGCCGTCCCGGACCAAGACCCGTTCTGGCCGGCGTTCTTCAAGGGATTGGAAAAGATCTAAAGGCCGGGAAAGGACTCAGTTGGCCTTGGTTTTGCCCTTCTTGGCCTTTTTTTCGGCCATCCCGACGATATCCTTCAGGGTGAGGCTGTCGAAATAGCCCTTCAGGATGTCGGTCGCGTTCTTCCAGATGTCGAATGTCGGGCAGGTATCGATGAATTCGCAGAAGGACTCGTCCTCGACGCACTCGACGAGGCAGCAGTTCCCTTCGAGGGCGTGGAGGATCTCGCTCAGCTTGATGTCCTCGGGCTTGCGGGCGAGGGTGTAACCCCCGCCGGCGCCGCGGATGCTTTTGACCAGACGGTTGATCTTCAAGGGGATGATGATCTGTTCGAGGTAGCGGATCGAGATCCTCTCGTCATCCGATATGTTTTTGAGGATGACGGCCTTATGTCCGTCCCCGCTCCCGTGGTGTCGGGCCAGGTTGAGCATCAACCGCGTCCCGTAGCGCCCCTTCGTCGAAAGTCTGATCATGGCATGCTCCTTAAAACGTTATTTTATATGGCTTTTCCCCAATTATCAACATGAATTTATAGGAATTATCAGTTTACTCAAATCCCGGACGCCCGGGCCGGCGGCTTGACACCCTCCGCCGGCTGTGAGTATCCTACCCCCTCGACCGATGGGTTGCACGTCTCTTCAGCGTGTCTTCCGGGCGTCGGTCCGTTGAAATACCATCGAAAGAAGGATGCCCATGTCCCATCAAATCCTGCTCGGTGACGAAGCGATCGCCTTGGGGGCCGTCCACGCGGGCCTCTCGGCCGGATACTCCTATCCCGGGACGCCCGCTTCCGAGATCATGGAGTACCTCGTCCGCCTGGCCGGCGAGACTAAGGCGTTCACCGCGGTCTGGTCGGTGAACGAAAAGGTCGCCTACGAGGAGGCCCTGGGCGCCTCGTTCGCCGGGAAACGCGCCCTGGTCTCGTTCAAGCACGTCGGGCTCAACGTCGCCGCCGACCCCTTCATGAACTCCGCCGTGACCGGGGCCAACGGCGGCCTCCTCGTCGTCAGCGCCGACGACCCCGGCATGCACAGCTCGCAGAACGAGCAGGACAGCCGGTATTACGTCCAGTTCGCCCAGATCTTCGCCTACGAGCCCTCCGACCACCAGGAGGCCTACGACATGGCCCGCGAGGCGTTCGATGTCTCCGAGCGTTTCGGCCTGCCCGTTCTCATGCGTATGGTCACGCGCTTGGCCCACAGCCGGTCGCCCGTCCAAACCCGCGAGCCCCGCGGCCCGAACGAGCTGAAAACGGGGGCGGCGAAGGACTGGACGCTCCTTCCCGTGAACGCCCGGCGCAGGTTTGCCTTGCTTCTCGATCGTCAGCCGGAGATGGTCCGCTTCTCCGAGGAATCGCCGTTCAATGTCCTGAAGCTCAACGAGAGCGACAGGTCCCTCGGCGTCATCGCCTCCGGCGTCGGCTACAACTATTTCCGCGAGGCCATGAAAGGGGAAGCGGCGCTCCCGTCCTTCCTCAAGGTTTCGACCTACCCGCTTCCGGAAAGTCTCGTCCGCGAGCTCGTCGGCCACGTCGACGCCGTCCTCGTCATCGAAGACGGCTATCCATTCATCGAACGGCAGCTGAAGGGGCTCTTCGGGATCGCCGGCAAGACCGTTCTGGGAAAGCTCAGCGGCGCCTTCCCGGTCACCGGGGAGCTCTCCCCGGACATCGTCCGCCGGGCGCTCGGCCGGGACCCTCTCCCGGCCGTCGCGGCGAGCGGGCTCCCGCTCTCCGGCCGTCCGCCCCAGCTCTGCGTCGGGTGTCCCCACGCCGACACCTTCAAGGCCCTCAACAAGGCCCTCGAAAACTACCCCGGCTCGAACGTGTTCAGCGACATCGGCTGTTACACCTTGGGCGCCCTGCCTCCCTACAACGCCGTCCAAACATGCGTCTGCATGGGGGCGAGCGTCGGCATGGCCCGGGGCGCGTCCGACGTCGGCCTCCACCCGGTCCTCTCGGTCATCGGCGACTCGACCTTCGCCCATTCGGGCATCACCCCGCTCCTCGGAGCGGCCTTCGCCAACACCGACATGACCGTCATCGTCCTCGACAACGCGACGACGGCCATGACGGGGGGACAGCCGAGCTACGGGACCGGCGAACGCCTTCTCCGCATCATCGAAGGCGTGGGCGTGGCCAAGGAGCACATCCGGACGATCGAGCCGCTGCCGAAGAACCACGAAAAGAATATCCAGGTCATCAAGGAAGAGATCGACTACCGCGGGCTGTCCGTCATCGTCGCCATCCGGGAGTGCGTCCAGGAAACGCGAAAGAAAAGGAGCTAGGCCATGAAGCAGGACATCATTCTCGCGGGCGTCGGCGGCCAGGGCATCCTGTCCATCGCCTATGTCATCGACAACGCGGCCCTCGCCGACGGGCTCTTTTTCAAACAGGCCGAGGTCCACGGCATGGCCCAGCGGGGAGGAGCCGTCCAGTCGCACATGCGTCTCTCGAGCGATGCGATCTGGAGCGACCTCATCCCCAAGGGCGAGGCCGACATGATCCTGAGCGTCGAGCCGCTCGAAGCCCTGCGCTACTTCGAATACCTCCGGCCGGGCGGGATCGTCGTGACGAGCTTGACGCCGTACCGGAACATCCCCGACTATCCGGACATCGACCGGGTCCTGGAGGCGGTCCGCAAGGCGCCGAGGAGCGTCGTCGTCGACTCGGAAAAGCTGGCCCGGGAAGCCGGGACGGTCAAGGCCCAGAACATCGTCCTCCTCGGGGCGGCCGCGGGTTCCCTGATCCTGAAGGAAGCGAGCCTGCTCGCGACCATCGACGCCCTTTTCCGCGGCCGCGGGGCCGCCGTGCTCGAGGCCAACCTCAAGGCCTTCGAGCTCGGGAAGAAAGCGGCCCTCGGCGCATGAAAACGAACTGGAAAAGGATCGACCGGACGCTCGAGGCGGCGGAGCGGGACGGCCGGAATTTCCTGCTCGAACACGAAGTCTACGAGGTCCTCGAGAAGGCCGGGATCCCCGCGCCCAGCCATGTCTTCGTCCCGGCCGGTCAGGCCGTCGGCCGGAAAGACTTGATCGGCCTCGGGACCGATCAAGTCGTCCTCAAAATCGTTTCTCCGCTCATCATCCACAAGTCCGACGTCGGGGGCGTCGTCTTCATCAAGCCCGACGCCGCGTCGGTGAACAAGGCTTGCGCTTCGATGCTCCGGACCGTGCCCCTCCGCTATGTCGAATGGGAGAAAAGGGGCCGAGGCCACGGCGGCGCCGGACAGCCTTCGTCCCTGAAGGCCGTCCGGGAATCCATCCGGGGGTTCCTCGTCGCCGAGAAAGTCGCCTTCGACAATGCCGGCTTCGGCTCGGAGATTCTCCTCGGCCTGAGGAATTCCCGTGACTTCGGGCCCGTGCTGACGATGGGGAACGGCGGGCTCGACGTCGAGTACATGAGCGAGCGTCTCCGTGAGGGGAGGGCCGTGGCCATCGCCTCCGCCCACCTCCTCGCCGGCGGGAAGGTTCAGGGTCTTCTCGAGCCGCCGGCCTTCTACGGCAAGCTGGCCGCCGAATTCCGGGGACGGAAAGCGCTCGTCTCCCCCAAGGTCCTGGTCGAAACCCTCCTCCGCTTCCGCGCCCTGGCCGCCGCCTTCTCGCCCTTTTCCGCCGACTCTCCTTTCGTCTTCGAGGAAGCCGAGGTCAACCCCTTCGTCGTCCGCCGCGGCCGGCTCGTCCCCCTGGATGGGGTCTGCCGATTTTCCCGCGACAAAGCGAGCGTATCCGCCCGGCCTGTCGCTGCCATAGGGCCGCTCCTCAGGCCCGCGTCGATCGGCATCATCGGCGTCTCGGAGAAGATGAACATCGGCCACCTCATCCTCAACAACACCCTGCAGAACGGTTTTCCGGCCGAGAACGTTATCGTGGTCAAGCCCGGGCTCGAGTCGATCGAAGGCTGTCTCTGCGTCCCATCGGTCGAGGCCATGCCCCGGACGGTCGACCTTTTCGTCCTGACCCTCGCCGCCGACCAGTGCTACGACGTGATGAAGGACCTCGTCGAATACGAGAAGGCGCGTTCGGTCATCCTCATCGCCGGCGGCATGGGCGAGAAGGAGGGCGGGGCGTCGATCGAGGAAAAGATCCGGGAGCTTCTCCGCGAAGGCCGCCGGAGCGCGAAGACGACGCCCGTCGTCAACGGCGGCAACTGCCTGGGCATCGTCTCCAAGCCCGGCCGTTACGACACGACCTTCATCCCCAAGCACAAGCTGTCCCGGCCGAAGAGCACGCGCTCGGACATGGCCGTCATCAGCCAGAGCGGCGCCTTCATGATCTGCCGGATGAGCAAGCTGCCGGAGGTCGAGCCGCTCTACGCCGTCTCCCTCGGGAACCAGCTCGACCTCACCGCCTCGGATTACCTGACGTTCCTCAAAGACGACCCCGACGTCAAGCTGTTCGCTGTCTACATGGAAGGGTTCAAGCCGGGCGACGGATTGGCTTTCGCCCGGGCCGTCGGCGAGATCACGGCGACCGGCCGGACGGTCCTCGTCTACAAGGCGGGCCGGAGCCCCGAAGGCCGGGCGGCGACGTCGAGCCACACGGCTTCCGTAGCCGGCGACTACGGCGTCTTCCGGGCCGTCCTGGAACAGGCCGGTGCGATCGTCGCCGGGGACATCTTCGAGTTCGAGAGCTTCATGAAGGGACTGTCATTCCTCGAAGGCCGGAAGGTCCGCGGCCGCCGGGTCGGGCTCATCAGCAACGCCGGGTTCGAGTGCGTCGTGCTGGCCGACAACCTGAAAAACGGGACGGGCCTCGAACTCGCTCCGCTCACGCCCGCGACCCGGAAGAGGATCGCGGCGGTCCTCCGGCCGCTCGGCATCGACCGCCTCCAGGACGTCCACAACCCCCTCGACGTGACTCCGGTCGCCGACGACGCCGTCTTCGTGGAGTGCGCGCGGGCCATCCTGGAGGACCCGGACGTGGATTGCGCGGTCGTCTCGAACGTTCCCATGACCCCGGCCCAGAACACACTGCCGCCGGGGGAGGGGCATCGGGAGGATCTCAATCGGGCCGGGAGCTTCGCTTCACGGACGATCGAGCTTTTCCGATCGACGGACAAGCCGTTCGTCGTCAACATCGACGCCGGAGAGCTCTATACCCCCTTGGCCGGATGTCTCGAGCGCGCCGGGATCCCTGTCTTCAGGCGGGCCGACGAGGCCGTCCGCTTCCTGCGGACTTATGTCGGGCACATGTCCCGGAAATCAGACTCGTAGAAAGACGTCAGCGGTTCCTCTGCTGGAAACGGTGAGGGAACTCCAGGGGGTTGTTCGTCGAGATGGGCCCCGTGTGGCAGACCGCGCACGCCGTCGGCCGGCTTCCGCCGTGGGCATCCACGATTTTCGCTAAACCGCCGCCTTTCGACCCGCTGTGGCAGACCCGGCAGCTGCCGAGAGGCAGGGCCTTGTCCTTGTTCTGGTATTGAAGGGCCTGGTAGTGGTCCACAGCCTTGTCCGAGGGGATCTGGGCGTGGGGGCTGCCGTGGCAGGCGGGACAGGAGATGCCGTTATGAGCGTTGGCGTTGCGGTAGAGCGTCGAGCCCGTCGAGACTTCGGCGATGAAGGTATGACAGTCCACGCATTTCGGCTCGTTAACCCAGGGAACCCGGCCCGCGGAGATCGTGGCGGCGACGTTGGCCAGAGTGCCGTGGCAGGTCGTGCAGTTGCCGTCCGTCGCCGTGTGGGCCGTGCTCCGGTTGCATTTCGTCGTCGCCCCGGGATGGCAATCGTAGCAGGTGGCGGCCGTCGAGCTGTGGAATCCGTGGATGGCCTGGGATAGATACAATTCCGTCGAACCCGAACCGGTCTGCCCGAGGGCGGGACTGCCGTGGCAGTCGGCGCAGAGGACGGGGACGCCGTCGGCGACGAACGTCGTCTCCTCGGCCTTGTCGTGTTCTGCCAGAACCGACAGGATCGCAACATCGTTGATCGTCTGGCCGTGGCAATTGGCGCAGTTGATCTCGTCGGACGTCGGGACGGTCGCCCGGGTCCGGGCCAGCTCGGCGCTGGTCGAGGCGTCGCGGACGACGATCTCCGCGATTTGGTAGGGGTCCCACGTCCCGGCGTCGTCGATGGGGACGACGGGGACGCCGTCGACCTCGAAGTGATTGCCCTTGAGGAGCATCGTTCCCGAGAGCTCGTTGTGGATGTCCGGATCGACCAGGTTGAGGCCCGTGTCGTGGGCGAGGGAGACGCCGAAGAGGTCGAAGGCGTTGTCCCAGAACTGCCCGTAGCTGCGAAGCGGCGACGCCGTCCCCTTGCCGTAGGAATACGTATTGTCGACGATCCGGTATTCCAAGGTGACGCCCGTCGTCACGATCTCGGGCGGGTTGCCGCGCTTGATCACTTGGGCCCAGATATTATTGTAAGGCGGCAGGAGGACTTCCTTGTCGTAGGTCGGATTGAGGCAGTGCATGCCCAGGTCGTTCCAGGCTAGTACGATGTAAGACATGGAGGCCGCGGGGATATCGACGGGCGTGACGCCGCCGTTTTCGGACGTCGTGGAACAGGCTGCGAGGAAGCCGGCGAGGACCAGGACGAGGAGGGCGGGAACCTTCAGGCGGCGCTCAGTCATGTGGACTCTCCTTTGGTCGGGCGTCGGAACGGCATCGGATCACGCAAACCGCGTCTATTATTCCCTGAAACGCCGGAATTTGCAAACGCCCGCTCCCTTCCGCCTCGTTCCCTTGTCTCGTCCGGGGCGGCGTGATACAATCGACAGAAATGAAGAGGGTTGTCGTTTTCGCCGCCGTCCTAGCCCTCCTGGGAGGACTCGTCCTGATGACCGAACCGATCGTGCCCGACGTCCAAAAACTCGCCGCGTTCATCCCCCCGTCGATCGGCCCCTATGTTTCGGAGGCCGACCAGACCTTCGACGCCGAGTCGATCTTCGACTACATCGACGGCGCGGGCGAGGTCTACAGGTCCTACAACATGAAGCTCCTCGTCGCCCGCCGCTTCCACAAGGACGGCAAGCCCGACATCGTCGTCGACCTCTTCGACATGGGGTCGCCGGAGGACGCCTTCGGCGTCTTCACGCACGACCTCGACGGGGAGGGCGCCGGGGTCGGCCAGGGATCGAACTACAAAGCCGGGCTCCTCTCTTTCTGGAAGGACCGCTATTTCGGATCTGTGTTCGCCGAGGAGGAGACGGCCGAGACCAAGGGGCTCGTCCTTGAGTTGGGGCGCCGGATCGCTCGTGCCATCCCGAAGGAAGGGCCCAAGCCGAAACTTCTTTCCTATCTGCCGGCCGAGGGCCTCGTGGCGGACCGGGTCTGCTATTTTCATAACCATTCGGTCCTTAACTACCATTTTTTCGTGGCCGATAGAGACATCCTTCTCCTCGAGCAAACAGCCTCGGCCGTCCTGGCGCCCTATACGACGGTCGGCGGCAAAAGCTATCTCCTCGTCGTCGGCTTTCCGGATGAAGCGAAAGCCGCTCAGGCCTATGGGTCCTTCGCCAAGAACTACATGCCGGACGCCAAGAAATCGGGGATCGTCCGGACCGAGGACAAGAGATGGACCGCCTCGGCCAAAGCGGGGGATATCGTCATCGTGGTATTTAACGCGGATTCGGACCAGTTTGCCATGAATCAGCTGGCGTCCGTCCAAGAACTGATCGAAGCCGCGAACAAGAAATAACGCGGCGGCGGGCCGGTCCACCGGCGGCCGCCAGACTGAATCAAGGAGGCTTCGAAACCATGAGCGGCAAGATGATCACGCGCAGAGATTTCCTGAAAGTTGCGTCCGTCGCCCCCCTGGCCGGAGCGTTCCTCCCGGCCCTCAAGGGTGCGGCGGCGGGCCCCGCCGAGAAGGTCAAGGTCGTTCTGGTGCGCGATCCGAACGCCCTGGACGCGTCCGGAGCGCCCAACGCCGAGGTCGTCCAGCGCATGCTGGATGATGCGGTCTGCGCCCTGCTCGACGAACGCGACGCCGTCAAGGCCTGGAAAACGCTCATTCGTCCCGAGGACATCGTCGGCATCAAGACCAACGCCTGGGGGAAGCTTCCGACGACGTCTCAGGTCGAACAGGCCGTCAAGCGTCGGGTCATGGACGCGGGCGTCGCCGAGGACAAGCTCTCCGTCGATGACCGGGGCGTCCTCAGGAACCCGATTTTCCAGAACGCCACCGCATTGATCAACGCCCGCCCGGCCAGGACCCATCAATGGTCGGGCATGGGGAGCTGCATCAAGAACTATATCATGTTCGTCCCCCAGCCTTCGGCCTACCACGGCGACACCTGCGCCGACCTGGCCACGATCTGGAACCTGCCGATCGTCAAGGGCAAAACGCGGCTCAATATTCTCGTCATGTTCAATCCCCTGTTCCACATGATCGGAACCCAGCAATACAACAAGGATTTTACCTGGGAATACAAGGGCCTCATCGTCAGCCGGGACCCCGTCGCGGCCGACACGACGGGACTCCGCGTGCTCGAAGCCAAGCGTCGCGAGCACTTCAAGGACGACGGCCTCCTGAAGCCGACGCCGCACCACATCCAGCTGGCCGACACGCGCCATCACCTGGGCGTGAGCGACCCGAACCGGATCGAGCTCGTCAAGCTCGGCTTCGACGAAGGGATCCTGATCTAGACATGCCCATCTACGAATACCGCTGCGCCGACTGCCGCCGGAAGACAACGGTCCTGACGCTGTCCGTCAACACGGCCGTCGACCCGGTGTGCCAGCACTGCGGCGGAAGGAACTTGGCCAAGCTCGTCTCCCGCGTCGCCGTCCGGCGGTCCGAGGAAAGCCGGCTCGAAAGCCTGGCCGACCCCTCGTCCCTGGCCGGGCTCGACGAGAAAGACCCGAAGAGCGTCGCCCGCTGGATGAAGAAAATGGGACGGGAGATGGGCGAGGAGACGGGCGAGGACTTCAACGAGGATGTCGACCGGGCCATGGACGAGGCGGAAGGCGGGGCAGGGCCGGGCGGCGATGAAGGAGTCGAAACATGACCGGTGTCTATTTGTTCATCGGCGGGGGCGTCTTCGGAGCAGCGGTTGTCCTCATCATCCAGCTGTTGAAGAGGAAGGAGGCGCGGGAGATCGCCCGCGAGCTTGTCAGCGAAACGGAAAACGAGAAGGTCAAGGACATCGAGGTCATCCTCGGCCGGGTCAAGGACTCCATGGGCTCGCTGTCCCTCGCGGCCCTGAAGACGAACTCGGAGGAGTTCATGAAGCTGGCCGGGTCCGTGCTCGGCCAACAGACCCAGTCCGGCGAGAAGGACCTCGAAGGGAAAAAGAAGCTGATCGACCAGACCCTCGAATCCATGCGGGGCGACCTCCAGAAAATGCAGGAGGTCGTCGCCGGGTTCGAGAAGGAACGCGTCCAGAAGTACGGCGAGCTGTCCGCCCATCTGAAAACGGCTGCGGAACAGACGGCCAAGCTCCAAGACACGGCCAACCACCTTCGCCAGGCCCTGGTCAGCACCAAGGCCCGGGGCATGTGGGGAGAGCGGATGGCCGAGGACGTCCTCCAACTATCCGGGTTCATCGAGGGCGTCAATTACCTCAGGCAGAAGACCCTCGAGGGGGCGGGGTCGCGTCCCGACTACACCTTTCAGCTGCCCCAGGGCCGGAAGGTCAACATGGACGTCAAGTTCCCCCTGAACAGCTACCTCCGCTACCTCGAGACAGAGAACGATATGGAACGCGAGGTCCATAAAGGCCAGTTCCTGAGGGACGTCCGGAGTCGGATCAAAGAGGTCACGACCCGCGACTACATCAACCCCGACGACGAGACCCTGGACTACGTCCTCGTCTTCATCCCCAACGAACAGGTCTACGCCTTCATCAACCAGAACGACCCCGTCATCATCGACGAGGCCCTGCGGAACAAGGTCATCCTCTGTTCCCCGTTCACCCTCTTCGCCATCCTGGCCGTCATCCGCCAGGCCATGGACAACTTCAGCACGGCCAAGGCGGCCAACGACATGCTCCGGCTCATCGGCGGCTTCAACAAGGAGTGGGAGAAGTTCTGCAAGTCCATGGACAACATGGGCCGCAAGATCGACGACGCCCGGGACGAATTCCAGAAGCTCGCCACGACCCGCCGCAACAAGCTCGAACGGCCTCTCCAGAAGATCGAAGACCTCAGGCGGCTAAAGGGGATCGAGCCTGAAATCGCCCTGGGCGAGGCCGAAGTGCAGGCCCTCGACGAAGCCGAGGAAAAAGAAGGGACGAGGTAGGGCGCGTTCCAGGGCTTCAGGTTCGCGGGCCGAAGACGGCCGTGCCGATGCGGACCATGGTCGCCCCCTCTTCGACGGCCACCCGCCAGGAATTGGTCATACCCATGGACAGGCGCCGCATCTCGGCCCCCGGGATGGCGAGCGCCTTCAGCTCATCCCAAACCTTTTTTGTTTCCTTGAAATAGGGACGGGAGTCTTCGGGGTCGCCTTCGAACGGGCCCATGGTCATGAGTCCCAGGACGCGCAGGTTGGGGAGGCCCGCCAGGGCCCGGACGAGAGGTTCGGCCTCCTCGGGAAGGACGCCGGCTTTCTGGGGCTCGCGTCCGCTGTTGACCTCGACGAGAACGTCCATGGTCTTGCCGGCCGCGGCCGAGCGCCTGTCGATCTCGAGGCCGAGAGCGACCGAGTCCACGGTCTCGACGAGGTCGAAGATCTCGACGGCTCTCTTGACCTTGTTCGTCTGGAGATGGCCGATGAAGTGCCAGCGGGCCCGGCGGCCGACGGCCGGAAAAACGCCTGCCGCCTCCTGGACGTAGTTCTCGCCGATAATTTTTACGCCGGCCTCGACGGCCTCGAGGATCTCGGCGGCCGTCCGTGTCTTGGCGGCGGCGACGAGCTCGACGCCCGGAGGCAGTTGCCGAAGGATCGCGGCGACGTTGTCTTTGATCATGGTGGCTCCGTTCCGAAACGCTCTCGCTCATTCATTTATTAGGCGAACGCGGCGATAATTGCAAGCTAAGAGGGGGTCAAACCTACTTTTTTCGAAAAAAAGTAGGTTTGACCCCCTCTTATGGCTGGCGGCGGCCCACCGTTTTTTGTTATAATCGGTGCCGGCCGGGGAGAGAATCCATGACCATCCGAGAAGAGCTGGAAAAAACCGAGCAAAAGTTCCTTTCGCCCAAGGCCTGCCTCAGCGCGCGCTCCAAAGGCCGGGTCAGGGCCGAGGCTCCGCACGTCCTGCGCACGGATTTCCAGCGCGACCGCGACCGGATCATCCACTCCAAGTCCTTCCGCCGCCTCAAGCACAAGACCCAGGTCTTTCTCTCCCCTTTCGGGGACCACTACCGGACGCGCCTGACCCACTGCCTCGAGGTCTCCCAGATCGCCCGAACGATCGCCCGGGCCCTCCGCCTCAACGAAGACCTGACCGAAGCCATCGCCCTGGGACACGACCTCGGCCATACCCCTTTCGGCCACTCCGGCGAGGAGACGCTCAGCAAGCTCCTGCCCCTCGGCTTCCACCACGCCGACCAGAGCCTGCGCGTCGTCGAGAAGCTCGAATACGAGGGCAAGGGACTGAACCTGACCTTCGAGGTCCGGGACGGCATCCAGCGGCATTCCAAGGGCCGCGGCGAGATCTTCGACGAGGACCCGGAGGACATGCCTTCGACGCTCGAAGGCCAGATCGTCCGCGTCTCGGACGTCATCGCCTACGTCAACCACGACATCGACGACGCCTTGCGGGCCGGCATCATCAAGGAGGAGGACATCCCGGCGGGGCTCGTCCGGGTCCTGGGCAAGTGGCACGCGACGCGCATCGACCGGATGGTCATGGACGTCGTCGAGGCCAGCCTGGCCGCGGAGCTCGACCGCATCGCCATGAGCGACCGGATCATGAAGGCCGTCCTCGAACTGCGGGAGTTTCTCTACCAGAACGTCTACTTCAACTCCACGGCCCGCGACGAGCTGCGCAAGACGGAGAAGATCATCAGGGATCTCTTCGCCTATATCATGGAGAAGCCGGAGGAGTACATCAAGGACTACCCGGCGGGCGACCCGGTCATCGTCCGGGCCGGGGATTTCATCGCCGGGATGACCGACCGCTACGCCATGTCCCTCTACGAGCAGGTCTTCCTGCCGAAATCCTGGCCGATTCTGTAACCTCCCTTTTTTCCTCCTGGCGTTCATGTTATTATCCCCATCCTGAGGGACATGCCCCAAGATCTTTGAGGAGAACCACCCCATGGCCAGGATCGACGACCTCCGCAAAATAGCGACCCGGCTCCGCATCCACTCCCTGCGCATGACGACGGCGTCGGGGTCGGGACACCCGACGACCTGCCTGTCTGCGGCCGACATCGCCGCCTGCCTTTTCTTCGGAGAAATGCGCTGGAACACGGATGACCCGGCCGACCCGGCGAGCGACGAGTTCGTCCTGTCCAAGGGCCACGCCGCGCCGCTCCTCTGGGCCGTTTACGCCGAGGCCGGGATCATCCCCCTAGAACACCTGCTCGACCTGCGGAAGATCTCGAGCGAGCTCGAAGGCCACCCCACGCCGCGGATGAAATGGGTCAAGGCGGCGACGGGTTCCCTGGGCCAGGGGTTGTCCGTCGGGGTCGGCATGGCCCTGGCCCAGCGGCTCGACAAGTCGCCGGCGCGGACGTTCGTCCTCATGGGCGACGGCGAGTGCGCCGAAGGCCAGGTTTGGGAGGCGGCCAATTCCGCCGCCTACTGGAGACTCCGCAACCTCTGCGCCGTCGTCGACGTCAACCGGCTCGGCCAGTCCGACCCCACCATGCACCAGCACGACCTCCCCGCCCTGGCCCGCAAGTTCCGCGCCTTCGGCTGGGACGCCGCCATCATCGACGGCCATAAGATCGATCGGATACTCGCCGCCTTGAAAGAGGCCGGAAAGAAGGGCAAGCCGACGGTCCTCCTGGCCCGGACGCTCAAGGGCAAGGGCGTCAGTTTTATCGAAGACAAGAACGGCTGGCACGGCAAGCCGCTCAAGGCCGACGAACTGGCCCGGGCGCTCGAGGAGATCGGCTGTCTTCCCGACGTCGACTCGCGGAAGTTCGTCCACAAACCAAAGCCCTTCAAAAAAAAGAAAGCCGCTTCGTCCTTCGAGTTCCCTCGGACGGTTTACAAGGATAAAATGGCGACGCGCCTGGCCTACGGGAACGCCCTCCTCAGCCTGGGGAAGGTCAACCCGTATGTCGTGGCCGTCGACGGCGACGTCAAGAACTCGACCTACGCCGACAAGTTCTTCGAAGCGTTTCCCGGGCGTTCCTTCCAGTCGTTCATCGCCGAGCAGAACATGGTCGGCGTGGGCATGGGCCTCGCGGCCAAAGGGTATATCCCTTTCATCGCCACCTTCGCCGCCTTCCTGACCCGGGCCCACGACCAGCTCCGCATGGCCGCTTATTCCTTTTCCAATATCAAGGTCTGCGGCTCCCACGTCGGCGTGAGCATCGGCGAGGACGGTCCCTCCCAGATGGGCCTCGAGGACCTGGCCATGTTCCGGCCCATCCCCGGGTGTGTCGTCCTTTACCCGGGTGACGCGGTTTCGTCGGAGGCGTGCGTGGCGGCCGCGGCCTCGCACCAGGGCATGGTCTACTTGCGGATGTCGCGACCGGCGACGCCGATCCTCTATCCCGCCGGCGAGACGTTCCCCATCGGGGGCTCCAAGGTCCTGCGGAAAGGGGAGGGGGATGCGGTCACGGTCATCGCCGCCGGGATCACGCTCCACGAAGCGCTCAAGGCCTCGGACGAGCTAAAAAAAGAGGGCATCGGTCTCCGCGTCATCGACGCCTATTCCGTCGAGCCGCTGGACGAGGCGACGATCTTACGGGAAGTCGCGGAGACGGGCGGCCGGGCGGTCGTCGTCGAGGACCACTACGCCGGCGGCGGGCTGGGCGAGGCCGTCGCCCGGGCCCTGGCCGGAAAAGCCGCGCTGAAGCATCTCTGCGTCCGCGAGCTGCCCAGGTCCGGAAAGCCGGACGAGCTCCTCGAACGGTACGGCCTCAGCGCCTCGCACATCGTCCGGGCCGCACGGGAACTCGTCCGCGGATGACAAAAATCCGTCTCGTTCGGTCCGCCTTTTTGGCCGTCGTCATCGCCGCCGCGCTCCTCGTCCCGGCCTCGTCGTTGTCCGCCCCGGCCGAGAAACCGCTCAGAGGGACGGTCACCGTCGTCTACGACGGAGACACGGTCCGGGTCCGCCTGGCCGGCCAAAAAGACGAGCGCATCCGGCTCATCGGCGTCGACTCGCCCGAGCTCGACGACGCCCGAGAACAGGTCCGGCTCATGGCCTTCCTGGCCAAGCGCTTCGCCTTCACCCGGCTTTTCCAGTCCACGGTTGAACTCCTCCCGGGCCCGGAAAAGCGCGATGTTTACGGCCGACTCCTGGCCTATATCCGGACGGCGGACGGGGAGATGTTCAACGAAACCCTGGTCCGGGAGGGCTTCGCTTACGCCTACCTCAAGTTTCCCTTCGACGAGGCCTGGAAGACAAGACTCAAGGACGCGGAGAGCTCGGCCCGCCGGTCGGGGAAGGGCCTGTGGCGGAAGGAGCCCTATCCCGTGATCGGCGCTACCGAGGCCGGACGTCGCGTCGGCGAGATCGTGACCGTCCGCTTTCCCTGCCTCCGTTCATTCAAGCGCGGCGGCTTCCACATCCTCGAAGCCGATGGGGCGGAGTTTGACGCGGCCATCCCGCTCGAGGTCTTCAAGACGCTCCCCGGTTCGCTCGATTTCTCCGGACGGACGATCGAAGCGACGGGTCTCGTCGAGCTCTACAAGGGGCGCCCCCAGATCATGATCGGCGTCCCCGTCCAACTCAAGCGCGTCTAGTGAAGGGAGAATCTCCATGACCTCATTGATAACCTCCGCGATACGCGAGTCCCTCGAGGCCGTCGTCGGCCCGGAAAACGTCCTCTCCGACCCGGACAAGACCGTCGATTACGGTCATGACGAATTCTCTCTCCGCGAGATCGCCCATGAGCCCGACGTCGTCGTCAAGCCGGGAACGGCGGAGGAGGTCGCCAGGATCCTGCGCATCGCCAACGCCCATGCCATCCCGGTAACCCCCCGGGGCGGCGCCACCGGGCTCTGCGGCGGCTGCGTCCCGGTCCACGGCGGGATCGTCCTCTCCCTCGAGCGGATGAACCGGGTCCTCGAGATCGACGCCGACAACCAGATGGCCGTGACCGAAGCGGGCGTCCGCCTATCCGATTTCTCCCTGGCCGTCGAAGAGGGAGGCCTCTATTTCCCGCCCCATCCCGGCGACGAGAGCGCCATGATGGGCGGCCTCATCGCCACCAACGCCGGCGGCAGCCGGGCCGTGAAATACGGCACCATCCGCAATTACGTCCGGGGCCTCGAGGTCGTCACGCCCACGGGCGAGATCCTCAAGTTCGGCGGGAAGCTCGAAAAATCGAGCACGGGCTACAACCTCATGCATCTGTTCATCGGCTCCGAGGGGACGCTCGGCGTCGTCACCAAGGCCGTTATCCATCTCAAAGCCAAGCCCGGCATCATGCGCTCGTTCGTCGTGCCTTTCGCCGAACTCGAGCCGGCCCTCGAAACCGTTCCGCTCATCATGAAAAGGGGGGTCGTGCCGCTCGCCGTCGAGTTCCTCGAGGTCGAACCCATCATCCTGACCGAGGAGCACATCCGCAAGAAATGGCCGACGAAGCTCGGCACGACCCATCTCCTGATCATCCTCGACGCCCCATCCGAGGCGGAAATGGAACGGCTATCGGAAGCCGTCGCCGAGGTCTGCCTGGAGAAGGGCGCCATCGACATCTTCGTCGCCGACACGCCGAGCAAGCAGGACGAAGTCCTGGCTATCCGCTCGAAGATCTACGACGCCATCAAGGCCGGGACGGTCGAGATCCTCGACATCTCCGTCCCCAGGGCCGAAGTGGCCAGCCACGTCCGCAAGGTCAGAGAGCTTGCCGCCCGGTACGGCATGTGGCTGCCGACCTTCGGCCACGCCGCGGACGGCAACGTCCACACCCACATCATGAAGGCCCGCTACGAGGACGGCAGGATGGTGCCCGTCCCCGAGAGCGAATGGAAGGACAAGGCCGACCTCGTCCGGGAGGAGCTCTTCCGGGACTGCCGCGAGCGCGGCGGGGTCATCTCCGGCGAGCACGGCATCGGCCTGGTCAAGAAGCCATACCTCTCCATCGTCCTCGACGAGCGGCAGATCGAGATCATGCGCGGCATCAAGCGCGTCTTTGACCCGAACGGGATCATGAATCC
>JADBLN010000021.1:43989-57637 GCA_014894455.1 Acidobacteriota bacterium
TCGAGATCATGCGCGGCATCAAGCGCGTCTTTGACCCGAACGGGATCATGAATCCGGGAAAGATTTTCGATTAACCCCGTGGTTTGCCTTGCCAGGGGGGTTCATGATATTAATACAGAATAGGGGCTAGAAAATCCTGGACGATTAGGGGGTCACGCATGATCGAACGGATCACCGAAATCTACGTCATCCTGGATAACAAGCCGTCCCAACTCGGTGACTTGTGCAGTTACCTGGCCGAGAACGAGATCAACATCGACGCCATCGGCGTGTTCCACGACACGGCCAAGCTCTGCGTCCAGAACCTCAACAAGGCCGTCAAGCTCCTGGCGAAGCTCAACTACACGATCGAGCTTCGCGACGTCCTCAAGATCGACCTCGAGAACAGGCCCGGCGCCCTGGCCGAACTAACGACCAAGCTCGGGGACGAAGGGATCAACATCGAATACTGCTACGGCACGCTGGCCCGCAAGGGCAGCCAGGTCACGGTCGTCATGGACGTTTCGGACATCGAGCGGGCCTGCGCGTTCCTCGGGGCCTGAGCCGGCCTCCCGGACATTTTTAGAGGCCCCTTTACCGGCCCCGGTGCAATGAGTTAAGCTTGTCCCATGCCTGAACGTTTCGACATCGTCGTCGTCGGCGGCGGCGCGGCGGGCCTTGTCGCCGCCGTAAGCGGGGCGCGGCGGGGGGCTTCCGTCGCCGTCCTCGAACGCCTGCCGCGGACGGGAAAGAAGCTCCTGGCCACGGGCGGCGGCCGCGGTAATCTCCTCAACGAAAACCTGGCCGCCCCGGCCTTCACTTCGTCCGACCCCGGCCTCGTCGCTTCCGTCCTCGACAGGTTCGGTACGGCGGAGATCCGCGCTTTCTTCGAAGGCCTCGGCCTTCGGCTGCGGACGGAAGAAGACGGCCGTGTCTACCCGGCGACGAACCAGGCTGCCTCGATCCTCAAGGTCCTGGAGCTCGAGGTCGGACGGCTCGGCGTTTCGGTGAAGGCGGATTTCGAAGCGGCGGACATCACGACATCGTCGGGCGGCTTTTCGGTCGCCTCCGCGGCCGGCCGGACGGTCGAGGCCCGGGCCGTCATCCTGGCGGGCGGCGGTAAATCCTACCCCGCTCTCGGCGCAAACGGAAGCTGTTATGCATTGGCCGGGAGATTCGGGCACCATATCGTTCCTCCGGTGCCGAGCGCCGTGCCCTTGCTGGTCAAGGACCCGATGTGTCATGCCCTCCAGGGGCAGAAACTCATGGTCCGCGCCGTCAGCCTGATCGCCGGCCAAGCCGGACAGAAGGCTGCAGGCGAGCTTCTCTTCGCCCAATATGGGCTCTCGGGGACCGCGGCGCTCGACGTCAGTGAAAGCCTCTCCATCGCCGTCAACCGGGACTCCAAAAAAGACGCCGCTGTCATCGTCGACCTCGTCCCGTTCATGTCCGAGGAGGACCTGGCCGCCGAATTATCGAGAAGAGTGGAAGCCGGGTGGCCGGCGAAGGACCTCGGGGCGGGGCTCCTGCCGGAGAAATTCGCCCTGGTCATGCCACAGTTCATCGAAGATGCCGGCGCCTCGGCCGGAAATATGAGCCATGGAGAAGCGGGCCGAAGGCTGGCCGTGGCGCTCAAGTCCAAGAAGTTTGCCGTCCTGGGGAC
The DNA here is from genome assembly GCA_014894455.1 of Acidobacteriota bacterium. Taxonomy (GTDB): domain Bacteria; phylum Acidobacteriota; class Aminicenantia; order Aminicenantales; family Saccharicenantaceae; genus RBG-16-66-30. Next base: position 45,632 of record JADBLN010000021.1, read on the forward strand.
GCGTGGTTGGAACGAGGCCGAGTTCACGTCTGGGGGCGTGGACGCCTGCGAGGTCAAGCATCGGACACTCGAATCGAAGCTCCGGAAAGGCCTTTATTTCGCCGGCGAGGTCCTCGACGTCCAGGGCGGCCGGGGCGGCTACAACCTCGCCTGGGCCTGGGCCTCGGGTTTCGTCGCCGGCCTGATGGAATAAAGCGATCCGGGCCGGTCCTTTCGGCCGGCCGACGGCGTCCGGGGCCCCGGGCTTTGCCCGGGGTTCCACTTCCGCCGTACTCGCCCGTGGATATAAGCCACGGGCGAGTGGCGAGCCGAAGGCTCGTCCCTTGACCATTCGAGATGAAGGCGGTTGTCATGAAAACCGATCCCGAGAAAACGACTCGCAAGAGGCCATTGGGCGGCGTGGCCGCCTGCGTCCTTCTTTTATCCGCGCTGTTTCCGGCGGCGGCCTGTGCTCCTCCTGCCGGCAGGAGCCCCCTTCCGGCTTCCCGTCACGACCTCGTCTTCAAGTCCCTGGCCGGGACATGGGACGAAGGCATCCCTCTGGGGAACGGCATGATCGGGGCCCTCGTCTGGAAGAAAGGGGATTCTCTCCGGATGTCCCTCGACCGGGCCGACCTCTGGGACCTCCGTCCCGTGGCCGAATTCTCAGGACCCGAATTCCGCTTCGCCTGGGTCAAGAAGCAGGTCCTGAAAAAGGATTACGACCCCGTCCACAGAATGGGCGACATCCCCTACGATCGCGAACCCGCCCCGACCAAGATCCCGGCCGCGGCCCTGGAGTTCGATATCGCCGGCCTCGGGGAAGTCGAATCGGTGCGGCTCTCCGTCGCCGACGCCGTCTGCCGGGTGAAATGGAAAAACGGGGCCAGGCTGACGGCCTTCGTCCACGCGACCGAGCCCGTGGGCTGGTTCACGTTCGAAGGCCTGCCAGCGGCCTTGATGCCCCGGCTGATCCCACCGGCCTATGCGGCCCCGGTCCCGGCGAGTGACGCGGAAAAGAACTCGCTGACCGGGAAAACCCTGGCCAGTCTCGGCTATCCGTCCCCCGAGGTCGTCGGGGACGAGACATCTGTCCGCTACCATCAGGAGGGCTGGGGCGGGATGAGTTACGAGGTCGACGCGGAGTGGGAACGGCCTTCGGCCGGGATCCTCACCGGCGTCTGGAGCATCAGCTCCGTATACCCGGAGAAGGAAGGCGGGACGGCGGAGACCGGCGTTGCATCCCAGTTCGCCCCCCAGTCCGCCGCCGAGGCGCTCAAGCGATCGCTCCCGCGCGACTTCGAATCCCACAAGGCCTGGTGGAAGGAATACTGGGCCAAGTCGACGATCGAACTCCCCGACCCGGTGCTCGAGAAACAGTGGTATCTCGAAACATACAAGTTCGGGGCCGCTTCGCGCCGCGGCGCGCCGCCGATCACTCTCCAGGCCGTCTGGACGGCCGACGACGGCAGTCTTCCGCCCTGGAAAGGAGACTTCCACAACGACCTCAACACCCAGCTCAGCTACTGGCCCTGCTACAGCGGCAACCGTTTGAAGGAGGGGCTGGCCTTCTTGGACTGGCTGTGGGCGATCAAGCCCCGTTGCGAAGAATACACGAAGCTCTATTTCGGCGTCGAGGGCCTCAACGTCCCCGGCGTGGCTACGCTCGACGGCTCGCCCATGGGCGGCTGGATCCAGTACTCGCTCGGGACGACGGTCTCGGCCTGGCTAGCCCACCATTTCTATCTCCATTGGCGATTCAGCGGCGACCGGGCGTTTCTCGAGGAGCGGGCCTATCCCTATCTCAAAGCCGTGGCCGTATTCCTCGACCGGCTCTCCGAGCGGCGGGCCGACGGCAAGCGGAAGCTCCCGCTGAGCTCGAGCCCGGAGATCAACGACAATCGCATCGACGCCTGGTTCGGGGAGACGACGAATTTCGACTTGGCCCTCGTCCGCTGGCTCTTCGGAGCCGCGGCCGAACTGGCCGGCGAGCTGGGGTTCGCCGAAGAGGCCGGGAAATGGCGGACGGTCCTCGGGGAATGGCCGGAGCTGGCGTTGGCCGAAGACGACGGCCGATTGCTCGTCGCGCCGGGCTATCCGCTCAAGGAATCGCACCGACATTTTTCCCACCTCATGGCCATTCATCCGCTGGGTCTCGTCGACTGGAGCGGGGAAGAGGCCGACCAAAGGACGATCCGCGGCGCGCTCGCCGAACTCGACCGCCTCGGCCCCGACGGGTGGTGCGGCTATTCCTACAGCTGGCTCGGCAACATGGCGGCGAGGGCCATGGACGGGGGCAAAGCGGCCGCGGCGCTCCGGACATTCGCCGAATGCTTCTGCCTGCCCAACAGCTTCCACGTGAACGGCGACCAGTCGAAGAGCGGAAAATCGAAGATGACCTACCGGCCGTTCACGCTCGAGGGGAACTTCGCCTTCTCGGCCGGTATCCAGGAAATGCTTCTCCAGAGCCACTCGGGCGTCGTCCGCGTCTTTCCGGCCGTCCCGGGGGCGTGGCAGGACGCCTCTTTCGACTCCCTCCGGGCCCAGGGCGCGTTCCTCGTCTCGGCGAAGATGAAAGCCGGAAAAGTCGTCGAGGTCCGGGTGACGTCGGAGAAAGGCGGCCGGCTCAAGCTCGAAAACCCCTTCCCGGGCGAAGCCTACGAGGCCTCGGGAATCGCTGAGGGCGGGGTCCGCAATATCGGCCCGGTCATCGAAGCCGACATGCGGCCGGGAGATAAACTTTTCCTCTACGGCAAATAATCACCGGCCTCGATTCCGCCGGCGCGGGATTCTGGCAGAAAACCCGCTTCACATTCCCGGATAGAGCAGGGCGTTCAAGAGAAACTTGTACGTCCCGTGGGCCTGGGCCCGGTTCTGACACCTGATCCCGATGAGGATGATCCGGCCGGCCTTCCATTTCGTATCGACGACGGCCGCCTTGCGGGTCAGGTACTCCTCGCCTAAGAGCCAGCCGCTGAGCAGGACCTCGTCCTCCGGATAGGCGGCCACGACTTTGCGGTCCCAGTCATAGGACGGCGAGAATGTGTCCAGGGCCAGGCTGTTGACGAACATGGCCGCGGCTTCCTTGGGCATGCCGTAGCCGATGGGCGTCTCGTTATCGACGAGGATCCTGAGGATCGAGGTCGGGCAGAAAAACTTCGTCCGGTCGATGCCGGTCAGGGCGTTGCGGGCCGGAACTCCGAATTCGGCGATGGCGAACTCCGACGCGCCGTTGAGAGCGACTAGGATGCCGCCCTTCTCGACGAAAGCCTTGAGGGCGTCGACGCCTTCCTGTCCGATCCCCCCCTCGTACTCGGGAGGTACGGCGCCTTGACGGAACATCCGGGCCATCGGCGACTCGGCGCCTCCCGCGCCGGGCGTTGCGCCGGGCCGGGGGCCCTTGATGGTGTTGACATTCTCGTCGGCGAAGACGATGACGTCATAGTCGGCCCGCAGGTCGGTCTTCTTGTCTTTCGTTCCCTTGATGTCGTCGTTGTGCAGGGTCTTGAAGGGGATGCCCATGTCGTCGAAAACGTAGCGCGTCCAGCCCTCGTCAGCATTGCCCCGCCAGGACTGGAAGAGCCCGATACGCGGTGACTTGAGGGACGCCTTCTGCAGGGCGGCGACGTCGTCGAGGTCGAGGACGGTCAGGTGGAGTTTATCGAGAAGCGCCGGCAGGGACTTCCCGACCTCGGCCGAGTTCTTGACGATGAAGCTCCCGGCCGGAACGTCGGCGTCCTTCACTTTCACCGTCGCCGTCGTGCGCCACATCTCGGCCTTGTCCTTGAGCAGGGCGAAGGCGGCCGTGTAGGACGCGTTGACCTGGGAGTTCAGGAGGACGTAGGCGCCCTGTCCCTGCTTGGCCGGGACCTTGGGGTAGGGGACCTTGTCGAGCTTTTCGAGTTTGGCCTCGAAGGCCTCGTCGACCTCGTCGCAGGCGACGCCCATCTGGAGGGGCAGGGTCCAGGCGGCGTTGTCGTAAGGGGGGACAGGCGGGCCGCCGGGGTACTGCCTCATGTCGGGATACTTCTGTTTTTCGAGAAGGGTCCAGGCGTAGGTCTTATAGGGCTGGGCGGTCTTGACGACGAACGAGCCGGCGCCGTAGAGCCTTCCTCCGGCGACGAAGTCGGCCTTGGCCTGATGGACCTCCACGCCGCCCATCTGCAGGACCTCGAGCATCTTGAGCGTCGTCGGTGTGTCCCGCTGGAGGGCCGGGATGACGAAGGCGTAGGGCTGGCCCTTGTCCACCTTCTCGATGGAGTTCTTGTACATCTGGTAGAAGTTGAAAAGGAGGTCCTCCTTGTGGAGGCCGGCCGTCTTGATCATGCTCTTCGACAGGACGAGTTCGTAGTCGACGAGATCACGGAGCCGCCACCAGCCGCCCGGCCAGGGATCGACGAAGTCCATCCGCTTCTCGTAGTAGCTTGTCGGAATTTCGTTGGGCTCGATGTTGATCGGCGTCGCGGTCCGGACCGAGGCCGCCTCGCTGAGGATGCCGATGACGTTGTGGAGCCAGGAGGTGTCGTCGCAGGCGCCGATCCACCAGGCGGTGTAGGACCGGCCGTTGACGACGCCGCTCAGGCCGTGCTTCTGGAGGTCGTAGCCCATCTCCGTGCCGACGAGGTTGACCCCCCGCCAGACCATGGGCTGGATGTTCGGCAGGGGCGGGTCCATGAACGGCGGGATGAAGAGCCGGGCGCCGTTACTGCCCTGCTGGTGCTCGTCGACGTGGATCTGGGGCAGCCAGTCGTGGTAGAGGACCTTGGTCACGGCCCGGGTCTCGGGCAGGTTGAACATGTACCAGTCGCGGTTGTTGTCGTGCCCGGCGTAATGGTGGTAGAGCCAGGGCATGTTGCCGCCCTCGTACTGGGTGCCGACGTATTTCCTGTACCAGTCGACGACCATCTGGTTGCCGTCCGGGTTGTGGCTCGGAACGAGAAGGACGACGACGTCGTTGAGGATCTTCCCGGCGTCGAAGAAGGTCTTGCCCGTGACCAGGTCGTAGGCGAGCTCCATCGACATCTGGGAAGCGGCGATCTCTGTCGCGTGGAGGGAACAGGTGATGAGGACGATGGCCTTGCCTTCCTTGGCCAGCTTGCGGGCCTCGTCCATGGGCGTGACGCGCGAGTCGCGGAGCTTACGGGTGATCTCCTTCCAGCGGTCGAGCTTGGCCAGGTTCTCAGGGGTCGATATTGCCGCCATGATAATCGGCTTCTTGAGCACGGACTCGCCGATCGTGAACAGCTTGATCTTCGGCGACTCCTGGGCCAGTTTCTCGAAGTAGGCCTTGATCTGGGTGTAATCGGCGAGCTTGCGGTCCTCGCCGACCTTGTGGCCGAGGAACTTATCCGGCGGCGTCTGGGCCGAGAGCCGGCCGGCGGCCAGGAAGACGAGCGTTAGGACGAGCAGCGTCCGGGTTATGACCGGGGACTTTTTCATGGAGACCTCCTGCGGAAGATCGAAGAGGTCTTTCTATCACCCGAGCCGGGGGCTGTCAAGGAAAGCCAGGACCCAGACTGACGGACGCGTGCGATCAGGGCATGGAGAGGGTGTCGTGGGCGACGAGGAGCATCCCCTGGACCGGGACGCCGTAGGGGCAGGCGGCTTCGCACGGCGCGGCGCAGTCGCGGCAGACATCGGCCCGGACGCCGGGGATTTTCGCGTAGAAACCCATGGCCTCTTTCTCCCGCCGTTGGCCCGCGAAGTAGTGCTGGTAGCGGAGGATGGTGTTGACCGGCACTCCCTGCGGACAGCTCGGCTCGCAGACGCCGCAGGCGTGCCGGCAGTAGAGGCCGCCGCAGCCCTCACGGTAGGCATCCAGATTGGCGCTGTCGGTGACGGTCAGCTTGGTGCCTGAGAGCCGTAGGACGGCGTTGAGGGCGTCGTAGGTCTGCGTCTGACAGCAGGCGGTGTGGACGTCGGGATGGCCGAGGACGAAGCGGATGGCCGCGTCGCGGATTTGCTCCGGATTCTTGAGGCCGTGCGCCTGGATGAATTCCTGGCCCGCGTCGTACTTTTCCTTGTAGCGCTTCAACCCGTCGGCGTAGAGCGGATCGATCTCCTTCTTGTCCTTTTCTAGCGCCTCGATCCTCGATTTCAGATTATAGTAGATGGCGATGGGGGCCGTCTTCATCAGGGCGACGCCGATCCGCTTCTTGCCGCAGGCCTCGAGGACGCGCTCGGCGTTGTCCCGCTTGAGGAAGTTGTAGGCCATGAGGAAGACGTCGAACCGGCCGTCGTCGGCCGCGGCGAGGAGGATCTTTCCCATGGTCTCCTCGGGGTCGCGGAACCAGAATGTGCCGTGCTGGGAGACGCCGACGTGCCGGACGCGACCCTCGGCCTTGAGCTCGGCCATGGCCGCGTGGAAACCCGCGTCCTTGAGCGTCGCTGCTTTCTCCGGGCAGTGCATCATCAGGCAGTCGACATATTCGGTCTGGAGTTCCTCCAGGGCCTTGCGGGCCCTCTTGAGGAAGCCCTCTTTGGTTTCGCCCTTGGTCGCCTCGAGCTTGGTCGTGATGAAGACCTTCTTGCGCTCCATGGACTTGATGACCTTGGCCAGGACGCGGTGGTGCCCCGGGTATTCCTCGGCCGTGTCGAAGTAGTTCATGCCCGACTCGTAGGCGGCCCGGATGACACCTTCGTCCATGATGAAGCCGCAGGAGAGGTCGGAAACCTGGAAGCCGGTCCGTCCGAGGGTGCGGTATTCCTTGATCTTGGGCAAATCGTCCGGGGACGCCTGCGGCGCCGCCTGGCTGGAATTATCGTCTCCCGCGAACGCGCGGCTTCCCGCGAGGCTCGCACCCAGAACACCCATCGCCGACTTTTTGAAGAACTGCCGCCGACCGACGTTTTTCGGATTCATGATTCCTCCCTCGGCGAGATCGCGTAAAGACCGGATCTCAAGGGCGAAGGATAGCAGGGGAGCGGTTGGAAATCAACCCATTCGACAGCGGCCGGGGCGTAAAATGCCGGGATGAGAGGCGGGATGATCGGAAAAAATGTATAATAGGAATCGACCGTGCTAGACGGGGAGGTAGCGGTGCCCTGTGGCCCACAATCCGCTCCAGTGGGGTCGAATCCCCTGCCGAGGCTTCCCTCTTTCTGGCCGGTGCCCTTGCACGTGGCGTTGAAGGCCGGGGCCCTGCGCGAAGGGCTTCCCGCGAACTCCGTCAGGACCGGAAGGTAGCAGCGGCAACGGGACGGTTCCTTGTGCGGCAGTCAGCCTCGCCTGAGCCGGCGGCTCGGGACACGCAGGGAGAGTGCTGTCGGAGCAGGGTGCACGGTCGCTTTTTTTCCCTGCCGAGCCCGCCGGATTTACAAGCCCATTTTCTTGAGCAGGGCGGCGATGTCCCGCTTCGCCTGATCCCCGACCGGGAGAAGCGGAAGCCGGGCCGGCCCGCCGTAATAGCCCCGGAGGTCCTGGGCGTACTTGAGCCCGGCGATGCCGTAAACTTCCATCAGGGCCTTGTTGAGGGGGACGAGGTCGAGTTGGAGCCGGCGGGCTTCGTCTTTCTTCCCGGCCTTGAACAGCCTGAAGATCTCGGCGCTCATCTCCGGCGCCGCGTTGGCCACGGCCAGAATGGCGCCGCACGCCCCCATCTCCAGACCCGGGTAGATGACGTGCCCCGAACCCAGGAAGTAATGGAAACGGTCGGGCACCTCGCGGACGACCTCGCCCAGGAAAGCCAGGCTGCCCGAGCTCTCTTTGAGTCCGACGATGTTCGGATGCGGGGCCAGGTCGATAATGAGCTGGGGCTCGAGGGAAATGCCGGTGTTCTGGGGCATGTTGTAGATGAGGACCGGCAGCTTGCTCGCCTCGGCCACGGCCAGATAGTGCGTTTTAAGCGCCTCGCGCGTCATCTTTGACTTGAAGTAGGAGGGCGGCCGGACGAGGGCCGCGGCGATCCCGCGGCCGGCCAGGCTGTTGGTAAAATCGATCGTGCCCTTGGTCGATTCGCGGGCCGTCCCGACGAGGATCTTTTTTTCCGGCGCGGCGGCCGCGACGACGGCCTCGACGAGTTGTAACGACTCCCCATCCGTCAGGGAGACGCTCTCCCCGGTCGAGCCGAGGACGAGATATCCCGCGAGGTCCGTGCGATTGTATTTTTGGACGTTGTCCCGGAGCTTGTCCGCCGCGATCTCGTCCCCGGCGAAGGGGGTGGTCAGGGCGGCGTAGACGCCTTCGAGGGGTTTGCTCAAATTTTCTCTCCTTTTCGCGATTCCCGGACGGCCCTCTCGATCTCCCGGAGTTCGGCCTCGCCGAGCCCGAAATAGTGGCCGACCTCGTGGAGCACGGTGTCGCGGACATGGTCCTTGATGTCCTCGTCGGTCCGCGAGATCGACTCGATGGGCCGCTGGTAGATGACGATGACGTCGGGCGCAAGGTTGCCGTAGGAACCGGGGCTCCGATGGGGGTAGGGGACGCCGTGATAGAGCCCGAGCAGGGAAGTCCCCGGGGGGCAGTCGTCCTCGACCATGACGGTGACGTTGTCGATGAGCTTGCGGAAGCCTTTGGGGATCTCGGCCAGGGCCTCTCCGACGAGCTCCTCGAAGCGGGCCCGGTCTATGGACGGCCGGAACGGGCTCCGGCCGAAGGGGTTCGGCTTCCGCGTCATTTTTCGATGCCCTCGCGGGCCTTGATGCCCCGGTCGTAATAGTGTTTGAGGGCCGTCATTTCGGTGACGAGATCGGCCCGGGCGATAAAGGAGTCCGGGGCGTAACGCCCGGTCAGGACGACCTCGACGCCGGCCGGGCGCTTGTCGAGGAAGTCCAGGACCTCTTGTTCGGGCAGGATCTTGAAGTGGACGGCCGTGTTGACCTCGTCCAGGACGACGATCCGGTAATCGCCCGAGAGCATGGCCTCGAGCGCCTTTTCGAGGCCGGTCCTGGCCCGGGTGACGTCTTCGTCGTCCGGGCTGTCCTTGACCGTGATGAAACCTTCGCGTCCGAACCGCTCGATGCGGACGAGGGGAGCGAGCCGTTTCGCGGCTTCGACCTCGCCCGTCGGCTGTCCCTTGAGGAACTGGGCGATATACGTCCTGAAACCGCGGCCGGCCGCCCGAAGGGCGAGGCCCAGGGCCGCGGTCGTCTTGCCCTTTCCGTTACCGGTATAGACTTGGATGAAGCCGGCCATCGCGTCTATTCTTGAATAATCCGGCCGTCTTGTCAAAATTTTGTTCGTCCATGCTATAATCGGGCCATGCTCGACGCGAAATTCGTTTTGGAAAACCTTGAATCGGTTCAGAATAGGCTCGCGGCGAGAGGCCCGCGGATAAGCCTCGAGGAGTTCGTCCGCGTCTCCCGTGAGAAGAAGGCCGTCCTCAAGAAAGTCGAGGACCTCAGGGCCGAGAAAAACAAGGCTTCTGAAGAGGTCTCCCGGCTGAAGAAGGAAGGGAAGGACGCCTCGTCCTTGATCGCGGACATGAGAAAGGTCGGCGACGAGATCGCCGGTCTCGACGAGAAGCTCAAGGTCTTCGAAGAGGAGCTCAAGACGACCCTCCTCAACGTCCCCAATATCCCCCACGAGTCCGTCCCCGTCGGCCGCGGGGCCGAAGATAACAAGGAAGTCCGGCGCTTCGGGAACCGGCCGGAATTCGGCTTCGAGCCGCAGGCCCACTGGGACATCGGCGAGAAACTCGGCATCCTCGATTTCGAGCGGGCGGCCAAGATCACGGGGTCGCGGTTCGCGCTCTACTTCGGCGCGGGGGCACGTCTCGAGCGGGCCCTAATCAGTTTCATGCTCGACATGCACACCCGGGAGCGCGGGTTCACCGAGGTCCTGCCGCCCTTCATCGCCAACGCCGAGAGCCTGACCGGCACCGGCAACCTGCCCAAGTTCAAGGAGGACCTGTTCAAGCTCGAAGGACTCGATTGGTATCTCATCCCGACGGCCGAGGTGCCGTTGACGAACATCTACCGCAACGAGATCCTCGACGGCGCGGTCCTGCCGATACGCTTCGTCGCCTACACGCCCTGTTTCCGGAGCGAAGCCGGGTCTTACGGGAAGGACGTCCGCGGGCTCATCCGCCAGCACCAGTTCAACAAGGTCGAGATGATGATCTTCAGCCGGCCCGAGGGCTCCTTCGACGAGCTCGAATACATGACGGCCTCGGCGGAGGAAGTCCTGCGGAGGCTGGAGCTCCACCACCGCGTCGTTCTGCTCGCGACCGGAGACCTGGGCTTCGCCAGCGCCAAGACCTACGACCTCGAGGTCTGGATGCCCAGCCGCGATGGGTTCATGGAGATCTCGTCCTGCTCGAATTGCGTCGACTTTCAGGCCCGGCGCGCGGCCGTCCGCTTCCGGCGTGAGCTCAAGGCCAAGCCCGAGTTCGTCCACACGCTCAACGGCTCGGGCCTCGCCGTCGGCCGGACGGTCAGCGCTATCTTGGAGAATTATCAGCAGGCGGACGGCTCGGTCGTCGTGCCCGAGGCCCTGCGGGCTTACATGGACGGACTCGAACGCATCTCAACTTCGAAATAACAATAAGACGGAGGGATGGCCGAGTGGTTGAAGGCGGCGGTCTTGAAAACCGCTTTCCGGTCCTCCGGAACGGGGGTTCGAATCCCTCTCCCTCCGCCACTATCGCTTTTCTTCGTGGGATTAATGTCGGCGGCCATAAGAAGATCGCCCTCGCAGATTCATGAACATGAGGATCATTAGGAGATACAAATGGTTGCTCATCGTCGTTCTGGCGGCGTCAGCCGGCGTTTTTTTCTTCTTTTACCGTATGTATCATGACGACATTAAGGCACTTCGGGGTTTTATTGCTTCCTACGAAAGGTTCGATAAAGCCATTTCCGATCTTTCCATGAGCGGGGCCGATGACATTGAGAGCAAGGTCGGCAACGCCGTAATCGACCTTAGTGCCAAAGCACCTTTGAGACTATCTTCTTTAATCAAGAACGACGCAGAACTTATGGACCAAGCACTTGAGGTCGCCGATCTTTCTGGAAAAGGTCTAGAGAGTCTTAGAGCCTACAAAAGAGCGATCCAAAGTAAAAACTCTGACTTGGATGTGTTGGCTAAAGAGTACGGCGATCTAACTAGCAAAAGAAGGGCTGCCTACGCTCGTTTTCAGGAACTTTCCGGAACGCGTTGACACGGCAGAGGAACGCGGGGAGGGGATAGGAGGTCCCATGAACCCAATGGCCAAGAAGCCGGCGAAGCTGACCGACCTGCCGAACATCGGCAAGACGACCGCGGCCAAACTCGAGAGGATCGGCATCCGGACCAAAGAGGATTTCTTGAAGCGCGACCCCTACGATGTCTTCCAAAAGTTGCGCAAGAAAGTCGACCCAACGCTCTGCCGCTGCGCCTTGGCCGGGATCGTCGGGGCCAAGACGGGGGAGCCGTGGCATTTCATCACCAAGAACACGGCCGAGGAGTACAAGAAGCGCCACCCCCGCCACAAGTGGGGGCCCTGCTGACGGGACGCCAGCCGTTTGGCTTTGGCCCCGCTCTCATGCTAGAATAGCCCCACGTTCCCTGACCGCGGAGAGGTGCTGGAGTGGTCGATCAGGAACGCCTGCTAAGCGTTTGTCCTGGATCAAACCGGGACCGCGGGTTCGAATCCCGCCCTCTCCGCCACTGAATATTCTTTCATGACCAATATCATTTTCGATATCCACAGCACGCGCCCTCGGCTTGACTTTGAGGTCATGTTCCCTTAAATTTGGGGCCGTATGTTTTCGTTCATAAATATCGTTCGGTCCGAGGCCGCATTCCCGCGAGAGAGCGAAAGGGACATCCCATGAATAAGAACCGTCGAAGCCCGACTCTGACCCTCCTGGCTTTGGCCCTGGCCCTCGCGGCCGCCGGCGCCGCTTGTGCCAAGAAGCCAGTGGCCGATTCCTACGACGGGATTCTCCGGTTGTTCGCCGACCCGCCGGCCGAATACCGGAGCGCTCCTCTCTGGGTCTGGAACGACTTGATGACCCGCGACGAGATCAAGCGCCAGCTCGAGGACTTCAAAGCGCGCGGCATCGGCGGCGCGTTCATCCACCCGAGGCCCGGCCTGATCACGCCCT
>JADBLN010000021.1:57737-83228 GCA_014894455.1 Acidobacteriota bacterium
GCGCGCGGCATCGGCGGCGCGTTCATCCACCCGAGGCCCGGCCTGATCACGCCCTATCTCACGGACGAATGGTTTTCGCTCTGCGCCTACGCCGTCGAGACGGGGAAGGCTCTCGGGCTCCGGGTCTGGCTCTATGACGAGAACTCCTATCCATCCGGGTTTGCCGGTGGTCACGTGCCGGCGGAGATGCCGGACGCGGCGCGCTCGGGGCTGAGGATGAGGCGGTTCGAGGGTCCCCCGAAAGCCTTCGACGCAGAACCTGTGGTCGTCCTGCGCAAGACCCTGACCGGCTTCGAGGACGTGACGGGCAAGGTCCAGACCGGACGGGCCGACGGTGCGGCCTACTACGTCTTCGACGTCGTCCGCGCCGACCCTTCGCCCTGGCACGGCGGCTTTACCTACGTCGACGTCATGCGCAAGGACGTCACCGAGAAATTCCTCGACCTGACTCTCAACGGATACAAGCGGTCGATCGGCAAGGAGTTCGGTCTGACCGTGCCCGGCGTCTTCCAGGACGAGGCGGAGATCTCGCCCGCCGGCGGACGGGAGGCCCTGAACTTCACGCCGGCCCTCTTCCAGACCTTCCAGACGCGCTGGGGCTATGACCTCCGGCCGAACCTCGTGTCCCTCTTCGAGGATGTCGGCAACTGGCGTCGCGTCCGGCACGACTATTATGCGACCCTTCTCGACCTGTTCATTGAGAACTGGGCCAAGCCCTATTACGCCTACGCCACGGACAACAACCTCGCCTTCACCGGACACTACTGGGAGCATGAATGGCCTTCGCCCCGCAGCTCCCCGGACAACCTGGCCATGGCCGCCTACGCCCACATGCCCGGGATAGACATCCTGATGAACGAATGGGACTCCGGCCCGCACGGCCAGTTCGGAAACGCCCGCGCGGTCCGCGAGATCCGGAGCGCCGCCAATCAGATGGGACGGAAGCGGACGATGTCGGAAACGTACGGGGCCGGGGGCTGGGACCTGACCTTCGCTGACCAGAAGCGGATCGGAGACTGGGAGTATGCCCTGGGCGTGAACTTCCTCAACCAGCACCTGTCCTACGCCACGATCAAGGGCGCCCGCAAGCGCGACCACCCGCTGTCCTTCTCCGACCACGAACCTTGGTGGCCGTACTACAACACCCTGGCCGACTATTTCGGTCGGCTGTCCGTCGTCATGAGCCTGGGCGAGCAGGTCAATAATATCCTGGTCGTCGAGCCGACGACGACCGCCTGGATGTATTATTCTCCGGCCGCGGAGTCGGAGGATTTCCAGACGGTCGGCCGGGATTTCCAGGCCTTCGTCCACCTTCTCGAGGCCGAGCAGGTCGAATACGACCTTATCAGCGAAAAAACCCTTCAGGAGTTCGCCTCGGTCAGCCACGGGAAGCTCAACATCGGTTCCCGCTCGTATAGCTTGGTCATTTTCCCGCCCGGACTGCGCAACCTCGAGGACTCGACCGTGGCCCTCGTCCGCGACTATCTCATCCGCGACGGCAAGATCGTCTCCTGGGTCGCGCCGCCCGATTATGTCAACGGCATCGTCACCGAAGACCTCCGGCTCCTGCAGGATTCCTTCGGCGATCGCTGGGTCAACGCCGGACCGGGCAGCGGCTTCGACAAGGTCCGCATGTTCAGCCCGCCGGCCGTCGTTTTCGCCGGGACGCCGGCGAACGCCCGCATCTTCCACCAGCGGCGGGAGTTCGACGGCGGCCGGTTCGTCTTCGTGGCCAACTCCGACGCCGCGGAGACGGCCGCGGGAACGATGACCCTGGCCGGCGGCTCGGCCGAAGAGTGGGACGCATTCACCGGCCGGGTCAAGGCCTATCCTTTCGTCCGGCGCGGCAACAAGGTGGACGTCGCCTTTTCCCTTCCGCCGGGCGGGAGCCTGCTTCTCTGTCTCAAGAATGAGCGGGCGAAACCGGCGCCGGCCGCCGCCATCGTTTGGGAGGACGTCGCGGCCGACGGGGGTCTCGCGGTCGAGCCTTTGGCGCCGAACGTCCTGACCCTGGACTACTGCGACCTCGTCCTCGGCGGCCGGACCGAAAAAGACCTCTATTTTTATGACGCCCAGAGAAAGACGTACGAGGACCATGGGATGGGGCGGAACCCCTGGGACAGCGCCGTCCAGTACAAGACGAATATCCTCGACCGCGACAAGTTCCCGGCGAATTCCGGCTTCGAGGCGGTTTTCTGGTTCCGAGCGGTCAAGGGAGACGCCCAGGATTTCGCGGCCTTGAAAGCCGTGGTCGAGCGTCCCGAGCTCTTCCGCGTCTTCGTCAACGACCGTGAGGTCAAGGCCCTGCCGGGAGAATGGTGGCTCGACCGGGCCTTTGGCGTTTTCCCCGTCGGCCCCCATGTCGTCTCCGGAAAGAACAAGATCACGGTCAAGGCCAAGCCGTTCACCATCCACTCCGAGCTCGAGCCGGTCTACCTCCTCGGGGATTTCCGCCTCGCCGGCGCCGCCCGCGGCTTCGAGCTCCACCCGCCCGCGCCCCTCGCGGCCGGGTCCTGGAAAGCCCAGGGCCTGCCTTTCTACGGGGCGGGAGTTCGCTACCGGAAAACCTATATCGTTCCGCAGGATGAGCCCCGGCCGGCCTACCGTCTCAAGCTCGGCGCATGGCTCGGGGCGACGGCGGAGGTTTTCGTCGGCGGCAAGCGGGTCGGCACGGCCGCTTTCGCGCCGTACGAAGTGGACCTGACGGACGCCCTCGTCGTCGGTCCGAACGAGGTCTCCGTCGTCGTCTATGGGACGCTCAGGAACACGCTCGGACCGTTCCACAACAACCAGCCCCTCGGCCGGGCTTGGCCCGGTTCTTTCCAGCAGGGGGCCAAGGGGGGATTGCCGCCCGGCTCGGAATACGGGTCCGTCGACTACGGGCTCTTCGACGATTTCAAGGTGCTCAAGGGTATCGCGCGATGAATCACATATCGGGCTTCGACAACGGCTTCTACCTCCAGGAACAGAAGAAGGCCATCCTCGACCGGATGACACGTTTCCCGAACAAGCTCTACCTCGAATTCGGCGGCAAGCTGTTCTTCGACTATCATGCCGCCCGGGTTCTGCCCGGCTACGACCCCAACGTCAAGATGAAGCTCCTGCAGGAGCTCCGGAGCCAAGCGGATTTTCTGCTTTGCATCTACGCGGGGGACATCGAACGGAAGAAGATGCGGGCCGATTTCGGCCACACCTACGACGTCGACGCCATGAAGCTCATCGACGACCTGGGGGAGTGGGGCATCCAGATCCGGGCCGTGGTCATCACCCGGTTCGACAACCAGCCCGCCGCCCGCATCTTCAAGAACAAGCTCGAGCGGCAGGGCATCCGCGTCTATACCCACCGCTTCACCAAGGGCTACCCCACGGACGTCGACGTCATCGTCAGCGACGAGGGCTACGGGGCGAACGACTACATCGAGACCGAGCATCCCCTGGTCATCGTCACCGGGCCCGGGCCGGGGAGCGGCAAGCTGGCCACCTGCCTGTCCCAGCTCTACCACGAATACCGGCGAGGGCGCGCTTCCGGGTACGCCAAGTTCGAGACCTTCCCCATCTGGAACCTGCCCCTCAAGCACCCGGTCAACGTCGCCTACGAGGCGGCCACGGCCGACATCGGCGATTTCAACCTGGTCGACCCCTTCCACCTCGAGGCCTACGGCAAGGCCGCCGTCAACTACAACCGGGACGTCGAGGTCTTTCCGGTGCTTAGGCGGATCATCGAGAAGATCACCGGCGGCCCGTCCTTCTACAAGTCGCCGACCGACATGGGCTGCAACGCTGCCGGCGTCGGGATCAAGGACGACAATGTCGTCCGAGACGCCGCCAAGCAGGAGCTCATCCGGAGATATTTCCGCTACTCCTGCGAATATCTCCTGGGCTTCGTCGAGAAGGAGACCGTCCAGCGGTCGGAGCTCCTGATGAAGGAGCTTGGGGTCAAGCCCGAGGACAGGCGGGTCGTCGAGCCCGCCCGGCGGGCGGCCGAGGAGGCCCGGGAGACGGGGAAGGGAAACAAAGGGATTTTCGTCGGCGCGGCCATGGAGCTCCGTGACGGCACCATCGTCACGGGGAAGAACTCCCCCCTCATGCATGCCTCGTCGGCCCTGGTCCTCAACGCCGTGAAAAAGCTGGCCGAGATCCCGGAAAAGATTCATCTTCTCTCCCCGTCGATCATCGAATCCGTCGGGGACCTCAAGAAAAACGTCTTCGGGGCCAAAACGGTCAGCCTCGACCTTTCGGAGGTCCTGATCTGCCTAAGCATCAACGCGTCCACCAACCCCATGGCTCACCTGGCTCTGGAGAAGATGAAGGACCTGCAGGGCTGCGAGGTCCACATCACCCACATCCCGACGCCGGGGGACGAAGCGGGCCTGCGGCGTTTCGGGACGAACCTGACAACCGAACCTAATTTTTCGAGCAAGCACCTTTTCGTTGGATGAGAGAGAAATGATGTTGACGAGCGCGATCTTCAAGCCCGGCAAGACCATGCGCGAGCTCCTCAAGATGAAGCATCCGGCGCGCCGAGCCATCCTCGCCGTCGGGGGCGTGGGCTTCCTCTACGTCATCACGTCGGCTATCCTGGCCGTCACCGGGGCCGTACCGACCGCGCCCGTCTTTTTCGGGCGGGACGTTGATAACTACTACTTTTGGCAGATGATCTTCGTCTTGCCCATGATCCTGGCGGGCTGGCTTGGCGCGGCGGGAGTCATCCGGGTTCTGGAAAGGCGGGAGAAGGACAGGCCGGGCTTCTGCGGGACGGCGGCGCTCGCCGGGGTCGCCCTGAGCTCACCGCTTTTCCTGGCCTGGATCCCTTCCGCCGTCGAGGCCGCGTTCATGGCCTTCGGCATGGGCCAGGGCGAATGGGTGGGCCTCTTCTCGAACTCCGGGCCCGGGCAGACGGCGTACCTTGTCTTTTACGCGGCCGCCGCGGCGCTGGCCCTCCGCAATTTCATGCTCGCCGCCCGGCTTCTCCGGAATAAATCGGGGCTTGGCGCCGTGCTGGCGGGGTTTGCGGCCGCGGCCGCGGCCATTGGGACCTACGTCTCTTTCATCCGCTGATGACGGCGCTCGGCGGAAAAGGGTCCGAGAGAAGGGAAGGGGGAAAGGCGATGTCGGAAAAATCTCAAACGGACGATTTTAGCGTCCGGGAGTTCCGCATCGAGGACTATGACAGAGTCATGGAGCTCTGGGCCGATGGCGGCCTGCCGCTAAAGCCCGCGGGCCGGGACAGCCGCGAGAATATCTCCCGGCAGATCATGATGCCAAACGTCCTCTTCCTCGTAGCCGAGGAACCGGAGGGGGGCCGGGTAATAGGTACCGTGATGGCTACGCACGACGGGCGGAAAGGCTGGATCAACCGGCTGGCCGTGGACGCAGCGCTGCGGAAGCGGGGGATAGGCGCCCGTCTTGTCAGCGAGGCCGAGCGGCGGCTCGAGGCCCTGGGGATGGATATCCTCGCCTGCCTCATCGAGGACGACAACGCCGTCTCCATGGCGGTCTTCGAGAGGCTGGGCTACAAAAAGCACCCGGAGATCATCTATTTCGCCAAGCGGAAATATCCCGGCGTCTGAGGGCGGACGTATCATCGGCAATCTTTAGAACATTGACATCGGTACTATTATTTAGTACCATGTTGATATGCGTCTCTCGGGGAAGAACATTAAAAGACTGTGCCGTTCGCATGATCTGTCCCTCAACGCCCTTTTGAAGCGTGCGGGGGTCAGCAAGACCGCGTTTTATCATCTGCTATATAAGGAGTCTGTTCTCCCTCGCTCCATCGAAGCCCTGGCCGGCACCCTCGGCGTCCGGGCTTCGGCCCTCCTGGTTGAGGCCGACCAGGAATCGCGCCGGGCGGTGCGGCTCCTGGAGGAGGCCGACCGGATCGTTGAGAGCGACCCATCGATGGACCGGGACAACGTCCGTCATACGCTCCTTCTTCTCGAAGAAAAGCCGATCGAACGCTTGCAGAGGAGTCTCATCCGTGCCCAAAAACCTGATCTTCACAAGTAAGGAAATCGCCTTCCTCAGAGAACTGAAGCGGCAAAAGGTCGAGTTCATGCTCGTCGGCGCGGCGGCCGCGGCCCTTCAGGGAGCGCCGATCGTGACGCAAGACGTTGACCTGTGGTTTGAAGACGTCAATAACCCCGGCATCCAGGCCGCACTCCTGAAATCGGACGGGGTCATGGTCCCTGCTTTCGGCCAAAATCCTCCGACCTTCGCCGGAGACGCTGTGAAGCTGTTCGACATCGTCCTGACGATGCACGGGCTTATGAGCTTTGCCGAAGAAAAAATGAATTCCTTCGAGGTCGGCTTGGGAAAAGTGAAGGTTAGGGTTCTCGACCTGGCCCGGATCATCAAGAGCAAAGAAACCATCCGTCGGCCAAAGGACCTTCTCGTGCTCCCCGTGCTCAGGGATACGCTGAAGACGCTCGAACAGAAAAAGCGCTAGGCGAGTCTTCGGCCGCCCCCGGATGTGATATCGGCCACTTCTTTCTTCGGGATTAATACTAGTAGGAGTTGATCGTCTAGGGCTATCCCCGGACGGTCAACGAAGCCTGGCCCGGCACCGACTGTCCCCGTACGGGCGGCGGCAGGGGCCGCTTTTCCGATGGGGCCGGGAGGCGGCCGAGCTGGAGACGATAGATTATCTTGAGTTCATTGCCCGGGTGACCGCGCACATCCTCGATAAAGGCCAGGTCAAGGTCCGCTATTATGGGCTTTACGCCAACGCCGAGGAGCATCGTCATGAGAATGACCAGAACAGGCCTCGCCATTATTTATACCAATTCTTAGAATCTTATGACCAGCTTGAAGGCGCGCCGCCCGGCCCCGTCGGCTTCGGCGAACACGCGCGGGACGTCCTCGAGCCGGACCTCCGTCAGCCAGTCCTTCACGACGAACCGGCCGCTTTCGAGCCAGCTCAGGGCCCAGGGGTAGTCGCCCGTCGCGAAGTTCGAGCTCGTCGCGATGCGGCGCTCGCTGCCGAGGCGGAGGAAGTTCACCGGAATGTCCAGGTCGTGGACGGCCATGTTGACGAGCGTGCCTTTCTTCCCGAGGAGCCGCAACCCGAGCTCGAAGCTGTCCCGGCCGCCGACGCTGTCGAAGACGCTGCCAAACCCCTCCGGGGCGAGCGCCGACAGTTCCTCGACGAGGACCCGGTGCGACTTGCCTCTCGCGTCGACGACGGCGTCGAACCCCCTTCTCCGGGCCGCTTCGAGGGGCGCGTCGGCGATGTCGGTGACGACGACCCGGCTGGCCCCGAGATTAAGCACAGCCTGGGCGATGCCGTTACCGGCCGGGCCGGCGCCCATCATCAGGACGGGCCGGCCCGGCTGGACGTTCCCTTGATCGGCGACATGGACGCAGACGGCGAGGATGTCCATCATTGCCGCCTCCCCGTAGGTCAACCCGTCCGGGATGGCGAAACAGCCGCTTCCCCAGGCGGGGACGTAGTCGGCGTATGCGCCGGGATAGAAATCGCGTTTTCCCCACCCCTGACCGTGACCCAGGTGAACGGTGTTCGGGCAGAGCTGGGTCTGCCCCGAGACGCATTCGGGGCAGGTGCCGCAGACCTTCGAACAGACCGGGGCGACCCGCCGGCCCAGAAGGCGGGCGTTCTTCTCGTCGAGGACGGCCACGATCTCGCCCGCGAATTCGTGGCCGAGGACGATATTCGGCGGGTTGTCGACGTGGCGCCCGAGGGTGTGCATGGCCCAGGGGTTCTCGCCGGCGTAATACCGGTAGTCGGAACCGCAGACGCCGCAGGCCGCGACCTTGACGAGGACCAAGTCCGGGTCGCCGTAGGCCTCGATGGGCCAGATCGGAATGTCGCGCAAGGCCAGCCTCCGCGGCGCTTCGAGCACGACCGCCTTCATCGTGGATGGTAGGGGTTGGTTGGTGATCATGAGGGTCCTATACTCCCGAGTACGCGGAGAAACCGCCGTCGACGGGAATTACGACGCCGGTCACAAAGGCCGAAGCGTCGGAGACGAGCCAGATCAGCGCTCCGGCCAGGTCGTCGCCCGTCCCGAAGCGGCCCATCGGCGTGTGGGCGATGATGGCCGTGCCCCTCGCCGAGAGGTCGCCGGTCTTCTCGTCCGTCAGCAGGAACCGGTTCTGTTCGGTCAGGAAGAAGCCGGGAGCGATGGCGTTGACCCGGATATGGACCGGGGCCAGGTGCGTCGCCAGCCACCGGGTGAAGTTGGACACGCCGGCCTTGGCCGCGGAGTAGGCCGGGACCCGGGTGAGCGGCCGCGAGGCGGTCATCGACGAGATATTGACGATGACGCCCCCGCCGCATTCCGCCATCAAGCGCCCGAACGTCCGGGACGCGAGGAACGTGCCGAGGACGTTGAGGTCGAAGACGGACCGGAAGGCCCGGGCGTCGAGGTCGAAGAACGTCGTGGGCCCGCCGGGCGTTTCGTGGAGGTCCGCGCGCTCGACGGTTTCCTTGGACGTGGTCGCCGCTGGGCCGTTCCCGCCCGCGGCGTTGACCAGGATGTCCACGCGCCCGAATTCACTTACCACCTTCGCCGCGGCATCAGCCAGGCTTTTTTCGTCGAGGACATCGCAGGGGACGCCGATCACCCGGCCGCCGGCAGTGGCGATACGGCGGGCGGCGTCGGCCGCGGCCGCTTCCCGTAGGTCAAGGAGGGCGACGGCTGCCCCGCGCTTCGCGAGAGCAATGGCCATGGCACCGCCGAGGGCGCCCCCGCCGCCGGTGATGACGGCGGTCTTTCCGTTCAGTCCGAAAATGTCTTTGTTCATGCCAGCACCTCGTCGACGGCCTCCCCGAAGGCATGCGCCGATTCCACCAGGGCGTCCTCGGCGATCATGAGCGGCGGGGCGATCTTCAAGCATTCCCCGGCGACCCCGACGGGCGCGAACATCAGGACGCCCTTGCGCATGCAGGCGACGTTGATGGCCAGGGCCGTATCCGGGTCCGGGATTTTCGTTCCGGATTTAACGACTTGGATGCCCGCGACCAGTCCCTTGCCGTTGAGGCAGCCGAGCCTCGCCGCGTGTCTTTTTTGAACCTCGGCCAGGAGGGGCATGAGGATCCCCTCCATCCGGGCGGCCCTTGCCGCCAGGTTCTCCCCGAGGAGGATCTTCAGGTTGGCGATGGCCGCTGCGACCGGCAGCGGGGAGGCCGAATGCGTCGAGGTCATCGCCCCCGGCAGGTAGAGCCCCAGGATGTCCGCCCGGCCGATGACCGCCGAGATCGGCAGGGAAGAAGAGATGCCCTTGCCGCAGCAGATGATGTCCGGCTTGACGCCGTAGTGTTCGTAGCAGAACATCTTCCCGGTCCGGCCGAAGCCCGACTGGACCTCGTCGAAGATCGTGACGATGTCGTGCTCGCGGCAGAACGCCTCCAGGCGTCCGGCGTACTCGACCGGGAGGAAGTCCGGTCCGACGCCCTGGTAGCTTTCGGTCATCACCCCGGCGATCTCGGCGGGGGGGATCCCCTTCTCCTCGAGGGTCGCCAGGAACAGGCCGAAGCTCGTGTCCGTGTTCTTATAGCCGTCCGGGAACGGGACTTGGACGAACCCGAGGTCCCGGTCGCCGATCCACTTTTTCTGCCCGTCCATGCCGCCCGCGAGCTGGGCGCCCATCGTCCGGCCGTGGAAGGCGTTCCGGAAGGAAACGAGATATTTCCGCCGGGGGCCGTATTTCTCCAGGGCGTAGGTCCGGGCGAGCTTGATGCCGTTCTCGGTCGCCTCGCTTCCCGTCGAAAGAAAGAAGACTCTGTAAGCCTCCGGGTCCGGGGAGAGCGATCTCAGCATGCCGCAGAGCTCGGCCCGCTGCTCGTGGACGAAGACGTAACTCGCAATGAGGCCCTGGTCGATGACCCTTTTCAGGGCCTCCCGGATCTCAGGCCGGCCGTGACCGGCGTTGGCGACGAGGACGCAGCTCGACCAGTCGATCCAGCGGTTGCCCCACTTGTCGTGGACGGTGAAGCCCTCGGCCCTGTGCCACACGACGGGCGGCTGGCCGGACATGGACCGCGGCTCGCTCGCCGCGAGCGTCTCGAAGATGGGGACCGATTCCGGCACTGGGATCTTCGTCCGGATGGACCGATACCGCGTTTCGACACGCGGTACGTCGACGGGTGTGAGATCGTAGATCGCCATAGCCCTACCTCAGTCGGACGACCCGGCCGGTCGCCAGGCTCTCGTGCACGGCGACGGCGATGCGCGTGACCTCAAGCCCGTCCGCGCCCGAGGCCCAAACCCCTTTGAGGTCTTCGAGCCGCCCGCCGCTCTTGAGGAAGGCGACGTTCCCGGCGAAGTCCTCGATGCTCTCGATGCCGTAGCCGCGGAGGACCTTGCGGCCCTGCCGGTCGACGGATTCGCGCTTGAAGTTGTTGTTGTAGGTGGCCATGCCCTCCCGGTCGATGCAGGAGTGGGTGCCGCGGTCCTGGCTGTCGCACTCGAAGACGCCCTTCGTGCCGACGACGCGGAGGCCCTGATTCACGATGGCCTCGAACCCCTTGGGCAGGACCCAGCTCGTGTCGAACGTGAAGGCAGCCCCATTCTCGAAGTCGACCTTGGCGTTGATGCAGTCCCAGGTATCGATGCCATGGTCCTTGAGAAGAGTGTTCTTGGCTCCGGTGGCATAAACGGTCTTTGCCTCCGACTTGACGATCCAGCGGACGAGGTCATAAAAGTGCACCCCCAGGAACCAGGCCGGGGAGGAGCGGGGTGCCCAGTGCGGGATCCATACGGTCGGGACTTCGATGCGGTCTTCCATGTGGACGCTGCCGTAGAGGATGTCGCCGAGGTCGCCGGACCTCGCGCGCCGCTCGATCGTCTGATGGTCGGGGTCGTAGCGCTTGTGGAAGTCGACCTGCAGGAGGACCCCGGTGTCCCGGGCCGCCCGGACCATTTCGGCCGCGCCCTCGACGGTCACGTCCAGGGGTTTCTCCACCAGGACGTGCTTTCCCGCCGCGGCGGCCGCGACGGCGATCTCGCGATGGAGATGATCGGGGGTGGCGACGCTGACCGCGTCCAGAGCTTCTTTTCCGAGCATCTCGCGGTAATCCCCGTAGACGGGGCAGGCGTACTGGTCGCGGAGCTCCGCCGCCCGCCCCGGGTTTGTCTCGGCGATGGCGGCGAGCTCGGCCAGGCCGGTCGACCCGAGCTGGGTGAACACGTCCAGGTGCATCTGACCGAACTTTCCCGCTCCCACGACGGCGATCCTAACAGGCATTCCCCTCCTCCTTCCCCTCGACGCCGCACCAATCCGCGAGGAACCTCGTCAGCACCTCGGCGGCGCGGAGGATATCATCCATTTCGATACGCTCGTCGAGCGCGTGTGCCCGGCCGAGGTCCCCGGCGCCGAAGACGAGCGTCGGCATCCCGCCGCGATGGAAAAAGAGACGCGCGTCGCACGAGGCGCCCCAGCCCTCGAGCGGCCGCGGCCCCAGCAGCGACTCGGCGGCCCGGTGGAACGACCGGACGGCCGGATCGCCGGCCGGAGTTTCGAAGGCCTCGTTGCGGAGTCCCGCGAGCTCGAAACGAGCGTGCTCCCGTGCCCAGGGCGTCGCTTTAGCTTCGATCAGGGCCCGGACCTCTTCTTCGATCCGCCGGGCGGTCCGATTCGGGAGGAAGGCGATCCCGCCCTCGACGACGCACTCGGCGGGCACGGTCGATGGCCAGTCTCCGCCCCGGACCCGGCCGATGTTCACGACGACCGGGCTGGGGTCGTCGGGGAACCCGGGGTATCCTTTCGAAACTTCTCGGAGAGAAGCTTCGTACTCCTTGAGGACCGGGACGAGGCCGAGCATTTCGTCGAACGCGTTCACGCCCTCGCGGTAACGGCCCATGTGGACGGAGCGGCCCGAGACGGTGAGCTTGAACCAGGCGGCCCCTCGATTCGCGGGACGGACGCCGAGGCCGGTCGGCTCGAGCACGACCGCGGCGTCGGCCCGACGGCCCCCGCCGATGGCCGCGAGGGAGCCGTTGCCGCCGGCCTCCTCTTCGATAACGAACTGAGCCTCGACGTCCCCTTTGAGCCGGACGCCGAGCTCCTTGAGCGCGGAGAGGGCCAGCAATATCGTAACGACCTGGCCCTTGGCGTCGCAGGCTCCACGGCCGTGGACGGCCCCGTTCGCGCACCTCGCCTCAAATATCCCGTCCGGGCCGGGGACGACATCGGTGTGGGAGTTGAGGATGGCACTCCTCCCTCCGCCCGCGCCGGCGAGGTCGACGAGGACGTTCGGCCGCCCCCGGTAGCTTTCATGCCCGGGGACGGGCGTGTAGTCCGGGTCGTCGACGATGGACTCGTCGATGGGGATGAGCCTCGCGGGGAGGTCGGAGCGCAAGAGGAAGTCGTACAGGAATTCCTGAACGCCGCCCTCGGCGCCGGTCGTGCTGCGGAAAGCGATCAGCCTGCACAGGAGGTCCCGCGCCCAGTCTCCGCGGGAACGGATGGTCGCCGAAAGCCCTTCTTCGAACCCCATGCCCCAGCCTGCTCCTTTCAATGAGACACGCTTTCCGCCCTTACTCTAGACGGAGCCCCGACGCCTTGTCAATCCAATTCCGATGCGATATCATGCCGGCAAGGAGCCGCACCATGATCAGAACGGCGAGCCCATGCGTCTGGCTGACAATCCTCATGCTGGTGGCGGCGGGATTCGCCGCCTGCGCGGCCCGGCCGGAAACCGGCGCCGCGGCCGCGCGGATGAGGGGCTTTCACATCGACATGAACATCACCCAGTTCCGCGGCCCCTACCTTAAGAAAGAATTGAAGACGCTGGCCGACCTGGGCTACAACACGATTATTTGGGAGGTCGAGAACAACATCCGTTGGGAGACGTGCCCGGAGTGCGTCTCGCCGGACGCGTTCACGAAGGCCGAGTTCAAGGACATCCTCGCCTACAGCCGTTCGCTCGGGCTCGAACCCATCCCCCTGCTTCAGACGATCGGTCATTGCGAATACGTTCTCAAGAACGAGCGCTACAAGCCGCTGGCGGAGGTCACGGACCGGATCGACCAGTATTGCCCCCGGAATCCGGACGTCGTGCCGTTCCTGCGGAAGTGGATCGACGAGTACCTGGAGGTCTTCGGCGAGGTCAAGTATTTCCACCTGGGTGCGGACGAAGCCTATACCCTAGGGGAATGCCCTCGATGCAGGGCTTACGCCGCGGAGCATTCGCTTTCGGAGCTCTATATCGACCACATGAACGCCATGAGCGTTCCCTTGATCGACAAGGGGATCCGTCCGGTCATCTGGGGCGACATGCTCCTGCATCACCCCGAGGCCCTCGACAGGCTCTCGAGGAAGGTCGTTATCTTCGATTGGCTTTACGACAGGTACTACGGGTTCGGGGAGGTCCATGTGTGGGGCAACGGGAATCAGGCCAAGGAGGAACTCGACGCCGCGATTCTCGAGCGGTTCGGCGCCTACCTCTACCCGCTCGGCGACGAACCCGGCCGCGACCCGGACCCGTTCTACACGGCGGATTACCTCGCGGCGAACGGGTTTGACGTCGTCGTCTGCCCGAGCTCGAGCTGTTACGGCGATAGCGTGTTCGCCCCGCGGACGTACTTCCACATGAGGAACACGTCCGACTCGTTCCGGAAAGGGACGTCCGGGCCGCTGAAAGGCGCCGTCCTGACGAGCTGGACGGTGCATCTCTTCCCCTGGGAACTGCAGAGGACGTCGATCGAGCTGCCGCAGTTCATCGCCGCTCATCCCGACGGCGACCTGGCGGCCTTCGAAAAGGCTTACGTCCGCGAGCATTTCGGCGTCGACGACACGGGGTTCTTCGTCGCTGCGGGGCGGTTGGCGAGGAGGGGCCTGTTCAATTACGCCGCCGACCTGGGCTTCTTCAAGGATGCCCAGCCGGCGCCCAGAGGCTACGTCGCGGACCGGATCGAGGAGATAGCGAAGACAGGCGAGCTGGAGACGGAACTCGCGACTTGCGAGACGAGGCTCAAGGAATATCGGGAGGGCCTGGCCCAGCTCGGCGCCTATGCGAATGCGGCGAAAACGGGGAGCGACGAGCTTGGTGCCTGGGACCTCGCCGCCAGGAACCTCATTAACCGGGCCGAGGCCTCGAGGATTCTCCTGAAGTCGCGGCAGAGCGGGGCCGGCCCGGAGATCGCGGCCGAGGCCGGGCGGGTCCTCGAAGTGCTTCGGGCTCTCCGCATGGAAACTGAGGCGGCCGTCTCCGCGGAGGTGAAACCATCCCGGACGGCAGAGATGATGCAGTGGATGTACGATTCCATGGAAACGGCCCTGGAGCAGGCGGCGGGCCGGGACGGCGGCAACGGCGGACGGTAGGGGAGAGGGACGATGGAGGCCCAGAAACCGGGACCGGCGGCGGCCCGCATCATGTCGCTCGACGCCCTGCGCGGCTTCGACATGTTCTGGATCATCGGGGGAGACGCGATTTGCCGGAGCCTGCCGGTGATCCAGGATGCGCCCTGGACGCGCTTCCTCGCCGGCCAGGTCGAGCACAATGCCTGGGCGGGCTTCACGTTCTACGACCTCATCTTCCCCCTGTTCCTCTTCATCATCGGAGCCGTCTTCCCGTTCTCTCTGCTGAAGCGGGCCGAAACGGGAAAGGACCGAACGCGCCTGTATCTCCACGTTGTCAAGCGTTCGCTCATCCTCATCCTGTTGGGGCTCATCGCCGGCGGCGTGCTGAGGTTCGACTTCGCCAACATGCGCTGGACGGGCGTCCTCCAGCGGATCGGGATATGCTATCTGCTCGTCGCCATCTTGGTGCTCAACACGAAGGTCAGGACGCAGGTCGGCGTGTTCGTGGGGGTTTTGCTGCTCTACTGGGTCGCGATGGCGCTCATCCCCGTCCCGGGGCACGGGGCAGGGGTGATGACGCCTGAAGGGTCCCTCCACAGCTTTATCGACCAGAAGGTCATGCCGGGGAAGATTTCGGCCGAGTTCTACGGGCCGGGGGACAGCCTCGGGGCGGCCTCGACTTTTCCGGCGGCTTGTTCCCTCCTGCTGGGCGTGTTCGCCGGATACTGGCTGAAGTCCAATCGAAGCGGTAACGCCAAGACGCTCGGCCTCGTCGCCGGCGGCATCTTCTGCTTGGGCGTCGGATACGCGTGGGGGCTTGTTTTTCCCATCATCAAGCACATCTGGACGAGCTCGTACGTGCTCTGGGCCGGCGGCTGGTGCCTTCTCCTGACGGCCCTTTTTTATTGGCTCATCGACGTCAAGGGCCGGAGCCGCTGGGCGTTTTTCTTCGTCGTCATCGGGACAAACGCCATACTCGTCTATTTCGGCCAGGAGGTCGTGGACTTCGACGGGATCGCGAGATTCTTCCTGTCCGGGGTCGAGCGGAACGCCGGCTTCCTCATCCCGCTCATCATTCCGGTCGGGGCCCTGGCGGCGAAGTGGGTGGGCCTGCTCTTCCTCTATCGGCGCAGGATCTTTTTCAAGGTCTGATGCGCTGATCCCGCCTCTTTCTTTTTCGGACTTAATACTATAAAATAAGTAGGGATTAAACTTGATAAGCGAGGAGATTCATGGTCATGAAGCCCAGAGAGATCGTACCCGGCGTCCAATACGTGGGGGCCCAGGATTTCGACCGGAGGCTTTTCGACGCCCTCATCCCGCTGCCCGACGGGACGAGCTATAACGCCTACCTCGTCCATGGCCGGGACAAGACCGCCCTCATCGACACGGTCGAGCCGGCGATGCTCCATGTGCTCCAGGCTCACCTGAAGGACGTCCCCCGGATCGACTATCTTATCTCCAACCACACAGAACAGGACCATTCGGGGAGTATCCCCTGGGTCCTCGAGCGCTATCCCGGGATCGAGCTCCTATCCTCAGAGCCGGCTAAACCCATGCTCGTCGACCACCTCGGCCTTGACGCAGCGAGGATCCGGACGGTCGCCGACGGGGAGAAGCTCGACTTGGGAGGGAAGACCCTCCGCTTCATCTATACGCCGTGGGTCCACTGGCCGGAGACGATGTCGACCTATCTCGAGGAGGACAAGGTCCTTTTCAGCTGTGACTGGTTCGGCTCCCACATCGCCTCGACCGATCTTTTCGTCGACGGCGCCGATTGCATCCTGGCCGAAGCGAAAAGGTATTACGCCGAGATCATGATGCCCTTCCGCAAGATCGTCCAGAAGAACCTGGAGAAGATCCGCGCCCTCGACATCCGGCTGATCGCCCCGAGCCACGGCCCCGTCCACCGCGACCCCCAGTCCATCATCCAGGCCTACCGGGACTGGACGGATGATATGCCCCATAACACCGTGGTCATTCCCTGGGTGACCATGCACGGCTCGACCGCCATCATGGTCGAGCGGCTCGTCAACGCCCTGTCCGAACGGGGCATCGCCGTCTTTCCTTTCAACATGGCCACGGCCGACATCGGCAAACTGGCCATGGCCCTCGTCGACGCGGCGACGCTCATCGTGGCCGCTCCGACGGTCCACGCCGGGCCCCACCCGATGGTCCTCAACGCCGTGATCCTGGCCAACGCCCTCCGGCCGAAGGTCCGGTTCGCCTCTATCATCGGCTCGTATGGCTGGGCCGGGAAAATGGCCGACGTCCTCAAGGCCGCCATGCCCAACCTCAAGGTCGAGCTTCTTCCTCCGGTGATTTGCAAGGGGCTGCCGAAGCCGTCCGATCTCGAGGCAATCGACAAGCTGGCCGACGCGGTCTCCGCCAAACACCGGGAACTGGGCCTGCTTTAGAAAAAGCTATCAGGCAGGATTCTTCAAGGACGGGCGGAAAAAACGTATTTTACGTACCCCGGCAACTCAGACCGGAGTGCTTTTCCGGCGCGCCAGAAAATCGACGATCTTGACGCTCCCTGAGGGAAGGGAGCTCATCGGCGAATTTATTTTTTATCGGTCTTGCCTTCTTCTGTTTTCGGCGGCTCGACTTTCCAGTCTTTCCTGTCCTTGGGGAAATCCTGGAGAAAGCCCGAATCGACGCGGAAGAGATACGCGAGCTCCGCGGTCTTCACGACGACCTGCTTTTTCTCCGCGTCCTCCTTGCCGATGAGAAGGACCGTCTCCTTGACCTTGCCCTGGGCGTCCTTCGTCCGGATCCGGACCTCCGTCCCGCCGTCAAGACCATAGGCGGAGAGTGGGCCGGGATCGTCGATGAAGGCGGCGGCCTCGAGGCCCTCAAGCTTGCGGATGAAATCTTCGACCTTGGTTCGGTCGGCTTCTTCCCTGGTCGCCGGGTCGAGAAGCCATTTTTCCTCTTCGCCGACTTTTTCCTTGACCGCGGTGAGATCGAGGCCGTCACTCTTGAGGGCGACCTTGTCCGCCTCCCAGGAATAGAAATCGGCGACCTTTGACTCTCTCATCCCGTCGACCTTCCGGTCGAGGTCGGCGAGGAGAGCGCCCTCGAAGGCGATGACCTTGGTCGAGAGGGAAGTCGTCGCATAGAAGGCCTCGCCCTCCTGGTGCAGGGAGAAGACGATCTCTTGGTTTGACGCGGGGAGGGACAGGACGACCTCGTATTCGGGCTTGTCGAGGCCGAATTTCTTGAGGGCCTCGGCGGTCTTGGCCTCGGTGACGAACGCCTTGGCTCGGAGCCCCGATATAGAATCGAGGAGGGATTCGACCTTGCCCTTGGCGGCCAATGCGGCGACGGGCGCCTTCAGGGACCAGCCCGCCTCTTCGCGCTGCGCTTGCCAGGCGAGGCTTTTCGCCCGGACCCGGACGGCCTTGACGTCGTCAACGTTGAACTTGAAGACGTCTTTCTGCCGGAAGTCGAAGATCTTTTTGTCGAGCGTCGTCTTGAGCGTCGAGGCCAGGAGGACGACCCGCGGGTCGTCCTCGCGCTTGGCGAAGAGGGTCTTGTCGAGGGGGTTCTCCATGCCGACGAGGAGCCGGACGGGCGCGTCCTGGCCCTTGACCCAGAGGGAGACTTCCATTTTAGGGATCTCGTACGCGGCCAGGTCCTTGGCCTCCTTCTCGACGACGCGCTCGATGCGCAGGGAAGCGAGGGAGTCGATGAAGCTGCCGACTTCGGTGTCGTCGGCCGCCGCTTGGAGCGGCGAGGTCAGCCGCCACGGTCCCGCCTCGTTCCGCTCGAAGGTCAGGGTCTCGCCGTCCCGGACGAGACTCGCTTTCCGAATGTCGCCCGAAGCCAGGCTGATGAGAGTATTCGCTTTCTCCTCGGCCGCAATTTTATTTTCGCTCCGGGTGTCGAACAAAAGGACAATCGCCAGAAGGCCGGTGAAGACCGCAAGCAGGACCAGGGTCGTCTTGAATTTCACAACGACCTCCTCCGGACCCAGACAAAGACACCGAGGAGAAGCACGGCCAGGGGCAGGATGATGACGCTGACGAGGAAAAGCAGGCGTCCCTGCGACGGCGTGAGCTGGATCGTCCGCGGCGTCTGTGTCTTGGGCTGGATGGCGATGAGGTCGGCCTCCTCGGTCAGCCAGTTGGCGATGTTGAGGAAGAAATTGCCGTTGCCGGACACGCTGTAGTAGCGGTTCTTCGCGAAGTCGGAGTCGCCGACGACGGCAATGCGGGCCTCCTTCTCGGCCGCTTCCGGTTTGGTCTTCGGTTCTTCGACGGCCGGCTGGCCGGACTTGGTCTTGAAGCTCGACACGACGGCGAGGCTGATCGGCCCCTGCTTGTCCTTGTCCGGCGTGAACTTGACCTCTTTCTGGTCGAGCTGGCGCTCCGACCACGAATTCGGGCTCGTTTTGGCCAGGGCCGTGAGCGCTGCGCCCTCGGGCTTGGGCTCGGCGATCTCGACGGACCGGGCGAAGGGAAAGAACGTCGCGTAGGTGAACTTTTCGGTGATGGCGTGGGTCTCGTACTCGCTGACGACGGGCATGAAGTAGTCGCCGCCGAGGAGACGCGAGACGGTGTCGACGACGATGTCGTTCTCGAGCTTGAAGCCGTACTCGGCCAGGAAGGCCGGCAAGGTTGTCGCCGTCTCGGGGTCGACCATGAACAAAACGCGGCCGCCGTCCTTGAGGTAGGCCCGGACCGTTTCGAATTCGTTCGGCAGAAGGTCCTTCTGCGGCCCGGGGACGACGAGGAGGGCGCAGTCCTTGGGGAACCTGTCGGCCAGGGCCAGGGCCTGCTTCTTCACTTCGTAGCCGAGTTTCTCAAGCTCGGCCTTGGCGGTCGCGTAGCCGTTGTCGCCGGCTTCTTCGACGGACTCCTCGCCGTGGCCTTCGAGGAAATAGATGACTTTTTTCGCGGCCCGGGTGGCCTTGATCAGGGCGTTGGTGACGTCCTCCTCGGTGGTCGTGGTGATCCGGCTCTCTTTGTCGCCGGCCTCGATGACCGTCGTCCCGTCCTGGGTGACGCCATAACGCTTGACCAGGCCGGGGTTCTTGTCGGGGTCGATGAACTCGTACCTGACCTTCCCCGAATGGTAGGCGTAGATCTTGAGCAGGTTTTCCATGGCCGCCCGGCCGTAATTCCCCTCGCGGAAGAAGCCCTTGAAAGCGATGTCCGTCTTGAGGTTCTTGAGGACGGTGACGGACTGGTCGGACAGGCTGTGGAGCTTGGCCGTGGTGAAGTCCATCCGGTAGTGGTTTTTCGAGAGGAAGTAGTTGACGAGGCCGAGGATGGCCAATACGAGCACGACGACGAGGAGGAGGTTCCCCGAATAGATGAAAGACTTGCGCCGGAAGCTCTGCTTGAGGGATTTCAAGTTAAAAGCGATATGCGCGGCCAGGGCCAGGAGGCCGAGCGCGCCGATCGCGACGACCAGGATTTTTTTCTGGGGCCAGACGATCCCGCCGACGACGGCCGCGGCGATGAGGGCCTGGGCGATGGCGTTGAGGTTCTTTTTCAGGCTGGTCATGGCTTACCTCCACCGCCTCGACTGGATGACGGAGTGGGCCAGGAAGATGCCGAAGAACGAGAAACTCAGGTAATAGACGACATCCTTCGTGTCCAGGATGCCGCGGGTCATGTCCTCGAAGTGCTGGGAGAACGAGAGATAGCTGAGGACGCTCTGCCAAGTTCCGCTTCCCGACGAGGCGACCCAGTTCAGAACGAGGAAAAGCAGGAGGGTGACGAAGGTCAGGAAGGCGGCGACGATCTGGTTCTCGGTCAGCGACGAGAAGAAGAGGCCGATGGCGATGAACGTCGCCCCCATCAGGAAGAGCCCCAGGTAGCCGGTGAGCCAGGGGGCGATCTCGGGGTTGCCGAAGGCGAAAGCGAAGATCGAGAGAAGGGCGGTCAGCCCGAGCATCGCGGCCAGCATGACCAAGGCGGCGAAGTACTTGCCGAGGATGATCTGGCCGACCGAGAGCGGGGAGGTGTAAAGAAGCTCGTCGGTTCCGCTTTTTTTCTCCTCGGCCAGCAACCGCATGGTCAGGAGCGGGGCGACGAGGATGAGGATGATGCTCATGTTGTGGAAGAGCGGCGAGAAGACCATCTCGTTGATGTTGATCTGTTGGGCGTAGTAGGGGTTCTGGGCCATCTGCATGGCCTGGGCGTTGAACCACAAGACGAGGCTGTAGAAGAAGTAGCCGACGAGGAGGAGGAAGCCGGAGATGACGACGTAGGCGATGGGCGAGCTGAAGTAGGCCCCGATCTCTTTTTTCATCAGGGACCAGATGTTTTTCATGGTTCGAGCCCTCCCGAGACGACCTTCATGTAGAGGTCCTCGATGCTGGCAAGGGACCTCATCTCCTGGATTCCCAGGCTCTTGTCGAGGGCCAGGCGGGCGACGTCGTCGCGGAGGTCACGGCCGCGGCTCCATTCGACGCGGAGCTCGTTCCCCTCGGCGGAGACCTTCTCTACGCCGGGAATGGCCCGGAGGAGGGCGGCCTCTTCGGCGCCGCCGCGACGGAGCTTGAGGATAACGCCGTCTTTCCGCTCGAAGGAGGCGGCCAGCTCCTCGAGAGAGCCGGAGGCCATGAGCCGGCCCTCGTTGATGATGACGACGCCGTCGCAGACCTGGGTGACCTCGGGCAGGATGTGGGTCGAGAGCAGGATGGTGTGTTCGCCGCGCAGGCTCTTGATGAGCTCGCGGATCTCGCGGATCTGGGCCGGGTCGAGGCCGATCGTCGGCTCGTCGAGGACGAGGACCTTCGGGTCGTGGATTATGGCCTGGGCGATGCCCACGCGCTGCTTGAAGCCGCGGGAGATGTTCTTGATGAGCCGGTGGCTGACGTCCTTCAGGCCGGCGGACTCCACGGCCCGGGCGACGGCCGCCTTGCGCTTGGCCGCCGGGACCTGCTTGATCTCGGCGACGAAGCCGAGGAATCCGGAGACCGTCATGTCCAGGTAGAGGGGGACGACCTCGGGCAGGTAGCCGATGGACCTCTTGACCGCGTCGGGCTCGTTGAAGACGTCGAACCCGGCTACGGTGGCTTGGCCGGCCGTAGCCGGCAGGTAGCCGGTCAGGATGCGCATCGTCGTCGTCTTTCCGGCCGCGTTCGGCCCGAGGAGACCCCAGATGCGCCCCGGTTCGACCTTGAACGTGAGGTCGCGGACGGCGACGAGCTCTCCGTACTTTTTGGTGAGCCCTTGAACCTCGATCATTTTCACCTCCGCTGTCAGGTTGATAAACCGCCGAGGACCGCGAGGAGTTGCGTCACATGCGCTCGGGCAGGGGGATGCCCATGAGAGCCAGGGCGCACTGGAGCTGCTCCTTGGTGTAGCGGATGGTCAGCAGACGGAAGGCCTTGACCTCTTTATTCTCTTCGGCGAGGATCGGGTATTTATGGTAATAGCCGTTGAACTTCTGGCAGAGGAGGAAGGCGAACTTGGCCAGGTGGGAGAATTCCAGGGCGGCGACGGACCGGAGGACCTCCTCCTCGAGCGACGCGGCGGTGACGACGAGGTCCCAGAAGTCGGCCGTCTCTTTCTCCGAGAGCCCCGGCGGGAGGAGCGCCAGGCCGTCGGCCGGGGGGACGATGTCGGATTCGGCGACGCCGTCCCGCTCCTTGAGCTTGCGGAAGATGCTGTTCAGCCTGACCGCGGTGTACTGGAGATACGGTCCGGTCTCTCCCTCGAAGTTCAAGGCTTCATCGAAATCAAAGACGATGAGCGAGTTCCGGGCGAACTTGAGCATGAAGTAGCGAAGGGCCCCCGAAGCGATGTCCCGGGCTATGCGCTGCTTCTCGTCGGCGGGCAGGGCGGGGTTCCTTTTCTCGATCTCGACCCGGGCCTTGTCTTCGAGCCGGTCGAGGAGGTCGTCGGCCTTGACCCCGAGACCCTTCCGTCCCGAGACCTCGAGGAAGGACCTTTCCTTCTCTTCTTCGGACGCGGCGTAACCGAGCTCTTTGAGGCTCTTCGGCGAGAGGGCGACCATCTCATAGGAGAAGTGAACCGACTTGGCTGCCTGGGTATCGTATTTCAAGGAGCGCAAGCCTTGGACGACGACCTTCTGGAGGTAGGATTGCCGCGTGTCGATGACGTTGTAGACCTTGCTCGCCTCGCCGAAGCTCGGGCCGCCCGGGGTGGGCGTCGAGGTCGATATCCACAGGGTCCGGCCGTCCTCCTCGGCGAAGGGCTCGTAATAGAAGTCGCGGCCGAGCAGGCCGAACTTCCAGAGCTGGTAGGCGATGTCCTTGCCGACGTAGGTCACGGTGCCGTCGGAGCGGACGATGACCTTCTCCCGTTCCTCGTCCTCCTCGAGACGCATTACCCAGCAACCCTTGTTCGCGCCTTGCTCGGCCAAATATATGGCCTGCCGCTCCTTGAGGAGATCGAAGGCCTTGTCCCAGAACTTCAAGTGGAGGATGGTGCTCTCGCAGGGCAGGACGTCGTAGGCGATGCCCAGCCGTTTCATCGTGGCCAGGTGGGCGCGCACGATGCGCCGGGAAACATAACGGGACAGGGCGTATTCCGGGTCCTGGCCGTGCTCGATCTTCTTGATGATGGCCGCCTTCTTGGTCTGGGCTTCGGGGTGCTCGCCGAGATAGACGGACGCCCGGGCGTAGAGGTCCCAGCAATAGTAATCGAACTTGCCGGGAAGCTTCTCGAGGTCGTCGAGGGTCATTTTCTCGAGCTCCGTGAAGCCGAAGACGACGTCGACGACCTGGACGCCCGTGTCGTCGATGTAATTCTGGACCTCGACCTTCTCGCCCTTGAAGCGCAGGCAGCGGGCCAGGGTGTCGCCGAGGCAGGCGTTGCGGAGGTGGCCGATGTGGGCGGCCTTGTTCGGGTTGATGTTGGTGTGCTCGATGATGACCTTGTCTTCTTCGGGGACGAGGGACGACCGGCCGGCGGCACGGAGCGCTTCGGCGAAGACGGCGGCCTTGTCGAGCCAGAGGTTGAGGAAGCCGCCGCCGGCGACTTCCGCCTTGACGACGCCTTCGACCGAACCGAGAAACGAAGCGGCCTCCTGGGCGATGGCGCGGGGGGCCTTCTTGAGCGTCTTGGCCAGCTGGAAGGGGAAGGTCAAGGCCAGGTCGCCCATCTTCGGGTCGGGCGTCGGGGCCATGTCGAGGTCCTCGATCGCGATCGGATAGACGCCCTTCAGCCGTTCGTAAATCGTTTCTTTCAAGCGGGTTTTAAAGGCGATCATGTTCGGCAATTTATTATATCAAAAAGCTTCCTAAGGGCAAGCATCGGCCCAGTGCTTGTGGACTTGATAGAAACCCGGATCCTTAAGGCTGTCGGCGACAGGCCCTTCGTCCAGCCTCCTCAGTTCTCCGCACGGGAAAAGGAAATTCCCATCAATTCACGGGACGCCGTCGGGACGAAGGGCCGGGGTCTATTCAAATTTAAACGCTTTTTCCGTGAATAGACGCACGCAAGCATCCACCGCATCAGCATCAAAAAGGGTCCCCTTTTCCCGGCTGATTTCCTCCAATGCTTTGTCTATTTCACGCGCCGGTCGATAAGGTCTGTGGGAAACCATGGCCTCGACGACATCAGCGACAGCCAAGATTCTCGCTTCAATTATTATGGCTTCTCCTGATAGACCTGAAGGATAACCGGAGCCGTTCATCTTCTCGTGGTGTTGAATCACGATTTGAGCAATAGGCCAGGGAAAATCTATGTTTTCCAATATATCGTAACCTGCCTGGGGATGAAGCTTAATCAAGTTAAACTCGTCTTCACTTAATTTGCCGGGCTTGGCCAGGATTTCCGCGGGTATGTACATCTTGCCGATATCGTGAATGATCGCAGCTATACGGATTGCTTCCACCTTGTCTGGAGGCAATCTCATCTCGCCGGCTATGGCAAAGGCAAGCTGGGCAACACGTTTTTGATGACCAGCCGTGTAGGGGTCTCTTATTTCAGTCGTTTTGGCTATGGACTCGATGGTTGCCTTCAGGGTAATCAGTATTTTTTCCGCGCTCTTTCGACGTTCCTCCTCGGCCTGCTTTCGATGGGTTATATCGGCCAGCAAAGCCACCTTGCTTGCGGAATGGCCATTAGAATCCAGGGCACTAATGCTCAGATTATAGGTCCGCCGCTCATCGCCTCGATCCAGGACTATTTCATTGTCGGATTCGATCGTCTGGCCGGCTTGGCCGAATTGGTCCGGCCATTGAGGTAAAATCTGTTTTACGGATAAGCCTCTGGCCTCCGCAATATCGAAACCTGTAAATCGTTCCGCGGCAGGGTTCAAGTCCACGACACGGTCCGATTTATCCAGCACGATGATGTAATCCTTAATACGTTCAAAAATGGTATCGCGGGCCATCGGTATTACGGAATGGAGATGGAATCGCGGCAGATTCCAAATCAGTAATAAGCTGCCGATAAAGGATGCCCATGGCGTAATTCCAACCGATAGCTTCAAAGAGCTGCTCAAGCCAAGTGTTTCAACCAAAGCAGCCAGCATAGGCAGCACCGCGGTAATCAGCAAACTCGCGGATTCCCGGTAACGGCCATGATGCAGGCGGATGACGTTCTTAATAAGCAGGAGGCTGCCGGAAAGAGTCAGAACGAATGAATAAGCAATGTCGATCCAATAAATCATGCCGTAGGTAGGCTGAAGCGGCAAATAAGGGTTATGGCCGTCTAAACCGGGTGTGCTCCAGATAAGGTTATGAATATGATTGGTACAAATCCCCAATATGACGACGCTCGGTATGATGCCTAGAAGAATATAGTTACGCTTGGTCAGCCATTTTATTGATCCGATATGATGGACGATATAGAGCAACCAAAACGTTAACGCCAGGGTTCCCCAGAGGAGTTGTGCTCCCATTAAATAGCTCTTCGGGGTGGGAAGAGACACCCCAATCTCTACGGCGTGCGATAGCATCCACAAAGCGCAAAACAGTAGAAGCGAGGCTCCGATAAGACTCGCCCGGCGGTTCAGCTCCCGCCAGGGAAAGTAGATAGCCAGAACGAGGAGGCAGGCCGAAGCGGCGATTTCCGCAATAACACCGGGAGACCACTGCCATAGCATGATTTAACCCGCCTCTAATGCATCTGCTCTATAAAGGATAATGCATTTATATTGTATATTCAAGAAATGAAGTGGAATGGCGGAGATTCCGCCGGAGCGCACAGCCCTCTACCGGGTGCTGTTCCATAACTTCGACCGGTTCCTTTCAGAATACGAGATACGTTCCTCACGGAGTATGCCGTCGTGGAT
>JADBLN010000021.1:83328-84482 GCA_014894455.1 Acidobacteriota bacterium
GCTGTCTTTCTTATCCTTGGAAACGAAGGCGACGCCGTTCTCTTTGAGCATCAAATTCAGCTCCGCCTCTTTGATGAACATCCGCTTGCCGGGCCAGTTGGAATCGGCCATCTGATACCATGTCTCCCCGTCGTGCTGGAAAGTCTTGGTGAGCACGACTTGGTGCCCGGCATCTCCCTTCTGGGGAGAGATATTTACGAGCACAGGATCGCCTCTCTTGAGGGTCCCGGCAAAACCGGATGGAGGTATGACCCAAGCTTGGCCAATTGATTCGGCCAGCATGACCACTTCGCCCCCCGCGAGGCCCGCCTTGATGACTCCCTGAGGATCCTTCCGCTCGGAGGCGGAGCGCCAATCGCCTTGACGGATAAGGTCTTTCGCCCGCGCAGCGACATCTTCGTAAGGCAAACCCGTCGCAGTCGCCAGGGCATGGACGGCGCAATCGTTGCCGTTCTGCTCTTTATCGCCTCCCAGGAAACCTGGGCCTTCGCCTTGCGAGGCGGCCGCGGCCAGATCCGGATCTTCGCGCCGGGCCGAAAGGCTCGACCAGAAGCTTTTTATTTTTTCGGCGGACGCATTCAGCGGGACGTCAACACCCAGCGCATTCAAGTTATCATCGAGGCGCTTACGCTCCTCGGCGCTCCATCCCAGGCGCTCGGCCGCAGCAGCCATACCTTTGATGTAGCGATTGGCCACAGGGTCAACGCTTTCATCGGGGAACTCGTAGGAACGCCACTTTTCGACGGCGTTTTCGCGCGCTTTCCTTAGTCTGATCAGATCCTCTTGGCCCGCGGTCTTTTGTTCGAGGTAGTTTTTCCGCGCTTCTTGGGCCTTCCGCAGGGCCACCCCGGCCGTCGCTTTAGCTTCGCTATGTCCTTGCTGGCCGGCAAGGCTGATGATCTTCTCGGATTGGCTAATCGTCTTGTCGCAATCCCGGATATTCATCTCGCATTCCGAGATTCGGCTCATAAGAGCCAAAACCAGGCCATCAATCTTATGGATGATTTTGACCAGTTCGGCAGCATTCGCTTGGTTGCTGTCCTGGGCGCCGGCAACGGGGAGACAGAAAACAAGGACCAGAAAGACTTGAATGAGCCTTCTTCGGCCGTCCCGCATGGATAATCTGCTTGCGCGCCTTGAAATACCTTAACAAC
>JADBLN010000021.1:84582-102730 GCA_014894455.1 Acidobacteriota bacterium
CTTCGGCCGTCCCGCATGGATAATCTGCTTGCGCGCCTTGAAATACCTTAACAACTTTATTTCCAACATAGACCGCTATCCGGGGGATGTCAAGAAACGAAAAACGGGCAAACATCCGTCCGGGATGACTGATCGTCAAACGAGGGTTGGATATCGCGCCCTTGACATCCCCTAATCGAGGGTCTATCGTTGAATCAATGGGAAAGGATTGTTTCTCCGAATTCCCGCGCTGAGCATCTTCGGGTGCCGTGTCGCGCAAGCTCGGGGACCGGGAGGGCGGGATGTCAGTTCTTGTTGCTAGGAGGGGGCCATGAAAACCAGGATGGTTTTGTTCGCCGTCTTGCTGTCCGCTTTGCCCAGGCCGGTCGAGGAATGCTGGACGATCGACGTATCTGAAGTTATTAAATTTTTTATGACTAGAATGCCGGAGAGCGGTGCCAACAATAAGTATCCCCCCTATGCTGGCAAATTTGGCTCGGAGTTAGACTGCAAAAAAGTGCTGGCCGCTCAGATCTCTAGGGAGCCAGTGTATGCGGGCCGGGCTTTTTGCGTTCGGTGCAAAGGCTCGAGCGGCAGCTCAGCCAATTCGGCATCGCCACTGGAAAGTTTAATGAAAAAGATCGTCGACTTCGCCTTTAAAGACACATCCGCCGAAGATGCGGCGGCCCGGCAGAGGGATATCGAGCTGTACCAGCAGGAGTTGGCTCGGCAAGCGGACGTAGCGGCCAGCCAAAAGAAGAAAGATGACGCCATAGCCCAAGAGAAATGGAATGAGCTAAAGACAAACGAGTTTCGTGACAAAGCGATATTGGACGACAAGAAGCGCGAGGAAAGCAACAGGCTCCTGGGAAACATCGGGACGACCGGCGGCGGCGAGCTCACGTTCAAGATGATAGGAACGAATTTCTTCGGAACAGCGAATCCTACCGAAGTCAAACTCCAGCAGAAAGAATCCGGCCGTTACGCCATCCCGATTACGATGACAACGCTTGAGACATTGCAAGGCGCCGCCTATTTCCTCAAGAGCGCCGTCGATGCCGCCGGGGATTATGAAGGGGCCGCATTCCTCGCCGAACAGGCGGACAAGATGGTCCAAAGGCAGCCGACGGACATACCCTGGAAGCTGGCTCCTCTCCCGAACGTCCCCGCCGCGCCGTCTCCGGAAGCGGCCGCCGCCCAGAAGCAGAAGGTGACGGTCCTCATCGGCACCTTGAAAAAGGAAGTGGCGGCCCTCCAGGCGGTCAAAATCAAGATCGACGAGCTTGACGTGCGGATCAAGACGGCGGAGCGCGGGAAGGAGACGGCCCGGGTCAAGCGGCAGGAAGCCGAGGCCAAGGCTGTCGCCGCCAAGCCCGAGGAAAAGGCCCAGGCCGACGAGCTGTTAAGACTGGCCCGGCTGATCGACGAGGAAGCCAATGGCCAGGTGGCGAAATTGAATGAGGAAAAAGCAGCCCGAGTGAAGGAAGAAGAAAAGCGGAACGCCGATCTCAAGGATCTCGAGAATCAGATCAAGAATCTGGGCAAGTAACCAGAAAGGAAGAGGAAGCGGCCGAAGTCGCCGGCACTAAAGGGGAACTCCATGAAAAAGAATTGGATTGCTCTCGCCATGGTCAGCCTCATCCTAAGCTCCCTTGCCGCCCAAACCTCCCAGGGCCTCATTTATCGGGGCATGCTCGCTTGGCAGAAAAACGATTACAAAACGGCCATTGCTTATTTCAAGAGAGCCGTAGATGAGAATCCCGACGATGGAGAGGCCATCAAATATTTGGGGATAGCTTATTACAATGACGGGCAATATCGAGAGGCGGTAGATGCGCTTAATCGTTCCTTGAACGCCACCCATAACAAGGACAGAGAAAACGAATCCTGGATGTACCTAGCCTTATCGCAAGACAAGCTTGGACTTTGGGATACGGCGCTTTCGTCTTGTCAGAAGGCTATCGAGTTCAGCCCCAATAACGCCGGCTACTTCGCGTTTTTTTCCCATCTTTACAACGAGAAAGAGCAATACGACGAGGCCATCACCGCGGCCAAGAGGGCGATCGAGCTGGGGGGATCGAGCGACTCGGGCTACGATAACCTTGGCTACGCGTATGGGAAGAAGAAGGAATACGACAAGGCTTTAGAAGCCTATAAAAACGCGATCAACATAGCGTCGGCAAACGCCCAATACCGATCCGAGCTTGGGAACCTGCTTTCGGCCATGGAGGAATACGCCGAGGCCGCCAAGGCCTATCAAAAAGCCGTCGATTTGAAGCCTTCCGACACGGAGTATCTTGCCAAATTGGCCATCGCCTTTTGCACAGCGGGCCGATATGACGAGTCCATCGCCTCCGCCGATAAAATCATACCTTTACTGACTTATTCGGGAGTAGGGATCACGCTGACTTACGATTCCGATTTTCCGGTCGTCAAAGACGTCGCCCCGCAAGGTCCCGCCCAAAAGGCAGGCATCTCCATCGGGGATAAGATCGTCAAGATAGGCAGGAATTCAACCAAGGGTTGGACCGAAAGAGAATCGGTCGCCCTCAAGGGAGAACCGGGCAGCGAGGTCAAGCTTAGAATCCAAAGGACCGGGGATAGCAAGCCTTTGGAGGTGACGGTGATCAGGGAGGCAATGCTTCCCAAAGGAGCGGTCCAGGCCTTATGGGTCAGAAGCGTTGCGCTCCGGTACAAAGGAAGCCTGGACGCGGCTCTCAAAGACGCCGAGCAAGCCTATTCCCTTAATCCGACCTCGCCCCTGGCGCTGGAAGGCCTTGGGGGCCTCTACGTGGAGCTGGGAAGATACGAGGAAGCCGGAAAGCTGCTGGCCCAGCTCAAAAACGACCCCTATGTGCTTTTGCTCCAGGCGAAAGCCCAGGCCAAGCAGGGTCGTTGGACCGAGGCCATAGCCTTCTACGGCCAGACGCTGGAAGGCGAAGTGCGTGCCAAAGACATCCCGCTTCAGACGGAGCGCCGGGCCCTGCTTCAGATGTTCAGGCCTCTAGTTGCCGAATTCAGAAACAGCGCCGCTTCGTGCGAAGCGAAACGGCAGTATCGGGAAGCACTTTCCCAGCTCGCCAAGGCGCTGGAGATCGCCGACGAGACGGACGCCACTGCCATCCAGGATGACCTCTTCGATCTGGCGAGAAGGAATCCGGCTCTCAACGCGGTGCCGGAGGAAGTCCAAAAACACCTGCTCCGGGCCGAGATCCTAGTCAAGGAAACGAACTTCGAGAAG
Organism: Acidobacteriota bacterium; assembly: GCA_014894455.1. Lineage (GTDB taxonomy): Bacteria > Acidobacteriota > Aminicenantia > Aminicenantales > Saccharicenantaceae > RBG-16-66-30. Next base: position 87,803 of record JADBLN010000021.1, read on the forward strand.
GCCGCCGAGGAATACAAGAAGGCGATCCGCTATGCGCCGCAGATCGGACGTCTGTACTTCGACTTCGCCTTGATCAACGAAACGATCAAGAATTACGCAGAGGCGGTCCGTTCCATGAAACTCTACCTCAAAGCCGTCCCCGACGCGCCCGACGCGCAAGCGGCCAAAGGCGCGATCGTCAAATGGGAGTTCGCCCTGGAGCGGGAGAAGGGCCTGAAATAAAAAAAGGGCAGACTGCTCTTTCCTTGCGGACCTTGGGCACAACAAGATAGACCGTTCCCATCCGGGTATCCACTCTCCGGGCCCGCCTCCTATGCCAAATTGCGAACATCACTGTACACTACCTTCAGGGACTTGATAGAAGGGCGGAGATGTGATAATTTTGAGTTTCTTTTTAAGAAAGGAAGGGACAATGAAAAAGACGCTCTTCAACGAACTGCATAAAAAGCTCGCCGGCAAAATGATCGAATTCTGCGGCTGGGAAATGCCGGTCGAATACTCGGGCATCATCCCCGAGCACATGGCCGTGCGGACCAAGGCCGGCCTCTTCGACGTCAGCCACATGGGCGAGGTCCTGGTCACGGGCAAGCAAGCCCTGGCCTACGTCCAGTGGCTGACCCCGAACGACGCCGCCCGTCTGGCCCCGGGCCAGGTCCAGTACACGGCGCTGATGACGCCCGAATCGACCTTCGTCGACGACATGCTCGTCTACTGCATCGGCCCCGAGGAATACTTCCTTGTCGTCAACGCGGCCAACGTCGACAAGGACTTCGCCTGGATCGCCGGCCACACCAAGGGTTTCGAGGTCAAGGTCGAGAACCAGAGCGACGCCTATTCCCAGCTCGCCCTCCAGGGGCCGCTGGCCGAAAAGATCCTCCAGCCGCTGACCAACATCGACCTGGGCGGGATGAAATCGTTCCACTGGGCCAAGGGCCAGGTGCTCGGCAAGGACTGCCTCGTGTCGCGGACCGGCTACACGGGCGAGGACGGCTTCGAGATCTACACGATGGACTCCGATCCGGGCATTGTCTGGACGACTCTCATCGAGAAGGGGACGCCCCTCGGGCTCCTGCCCATCGGCCTCGGCGCCCGCGACACCCTGCGGCTCGAGTCCAAGCTCATGCTCTACGGCAACGACATTTCGGACAAGACGACCGTCCTCGAAGCCGACCTCAAGTGGATCGTCAAGCTGCAGAAGGGGGACTTCCTGGGCCGGCCGGTCGTCGAGAAGCAGCTGGCCGAGGGGCTCAGGAGAAAGCTCGTCGGCTTTGAGTTGGCCGAGCCGGGCGTCGCCAGGCCCCACTACCCCGTCTACGTCAAGGGACAGAAGGTGTCCGAGGTCGCGTCGGGGACCTTCTCGCCGCTCCTGAGGAAGGCCATCGGGCTCGTCTACCTGCCCATCGAGGCCACGGCCGCGGGCGCGGAGTTCGAGATCGAGATCCGGACGAAGAGGACCAAGGCCAGAGTCATTCCCACGCCCTTCTACAAAAGGGCCGACAAGAAATAACACGTTCCATCGTCGAGGAGGCATCCATGTATCCGAATGATTTTCGTTACACCAAGGAGCACGAGTGGATCAAGGTCGCGGGCGATGAGGCCCTCGTCGGCATCACCGATTTCGCCCAGCACCAGCTCGGGGACATCATCTACGTCGAACTCCCCCCGGTGGGGAAGGAGCTCGCCGTGCGCCAATCGATCAGCGTCGTCGAATCCGTGAAATCGGTGTCCGACGTCTACGCGCCCATCTCCGGCCAGGTCGTCGCCGTCAACGGCGAGCTCGCCCAGACCGCGGACCTGGTCAACAAGGACCCCCACGGGAAGGGCTGGATCGTCCGCCTGAAGATCAAAGACAAGAAGGAGATCGACGGGCTCCTGACCGCGGGCGACTACGAAAAATTCCTGGAAGGGCTCGAGCACTGATGAGTTACCTGTCTCTCAGCGACAAGGACAAGAAGGAGATGCTGGCGGCCGTGGGCGTCGGGTCGACCGACGACCTGTTCTGCTGCATCCCGGACGCCGTCCGGCTCAAGCGGGAGCTCAGTCTGCCCGCGGCCCAGTCCGAGCTCGAGCTCGTCCGGACGATCGAGGCCATCGGCCGGAAGAACGCGTACTCCCGCTACGTCTCTTTCCTCGGCGGCGGGGCCTACGAGCACTTCATCCCGACCGTCGTCGATTACCTGAGCTCGAGGGGCGAATTCGTCAGCCCCTACACGCCCTACCAGCCCGAAGTCAGCCAGGGCACGCTCCAGGCCGTCTTCGAGTTCCAGACCCTCGTCTGCCAGCTCACGGGACTCGATATCGCCAACGCTTCCCTCTACGAGGGCGCCACGGCGACTGCTGAAGCGGTCCTGATGGCCCAGAGGATAACGACCCGGAACAAGGTCCTCCTCGCCCGGACGCTCCACCCGCAGTACCGCGAGGTCGTCCGGACCTACATCAAGAACCTCGGCCTCGAAGCCGTCGACGTCCCGTACGGGCCCGACGGCCGGGTCGACAACGACGCCCTCGGCCGGGCCCTCGACGAGAGCACGGCGGCGGTCGTCTTCCAGTCGCCCAACTTCTTCGGCGTCGTCGAAGACGTCCAGGCGCTTTCCGACGCCGCCCACGGCCGCAAAGCCCTGTCCGTCGCCGTCGTAGCCGAGGCCGTCTCGCTGGGGCTGCTCGAAGCGCCGGGCCGGCTCGGCGCCGACATCGTCACGGGCGAGGGCCAGTCTCTGGGCGTCCCCGTTAGCTTCGGCGGGCCCTACCTCGGCTTCATGGCCTGTAAGAAGGAGTTTCTCCGGCAGATGCCGGGCCGCCTCGTCGGGCAGACGGTGGACAAGGAAGGCCGCCGCGGCTTCGTCCTGACCCTCTCGACCCGCGAACAGCACATCCGCCGCGAGCGGGCGACGTCGAACATCTGCACGAACCAGGGCCTTTGCGCCCTCCGGGCGGCGATCTTCATGGAAAGCCTGGGCAAGCAGGGCTTGAGAGAAATGGCCTGGCAGAACGGCCAGAAAGCGGCCTATGCGGCCGACCGCCTGGGGGCCGTCTCGGGCGTCAAGAGAAAATTCTCCGGGCCGGTCTTCAACGAGTTCGTCGTCGAGCTGGCCAAGCCCTGGCCCGCCGTCGACGCCGGCCTGCGCGGCAAGGGGCTCATCGGGGGCTACGGCCTCGAGCCCGCCTATCCGGAGCTCAAGAATTGCGCCCTCGTCTGCGTCACCGAGCTGAAAACCAAGGACCAGATCGACAGGCTGGCCCAAGCGCTCCAGGAGGTCCTGTCATGATCAAGGAAATCCGTGAACCCCTCATTTTCGAAATAAGCGAAGCGGGCAAGAGGGCCGTCGAACTGCCCGCCCTGGACGTGCCCGAGAAAAAGGACCTCCTCGCCGGCGTCCCCCTGCGCCGGGAGCTCGAAGGCTTTCCCGAGGTCTCGGAGACGGAAGTCACCCGGCACTTCACCCGGCTTTCTCAGAAAAATTACTGTGTGGACTTGGGCATTTACCCGCTCGGTTCCTGCACCATGAAATACAACCCCAAGGTCAACGAGCGCCTGTCGGGCCTGCCCGATTTCGCCGCCTCCCACCCCCTCGCCTCCGAGGACCTGGTCCAGGGGAGCCTCGAGGTCCTGAAAAGGCTCGAGACCTACCTCTGCGAGATCGCCGGGATGGACGCCTTCACCCTCCATCCCGCGGCCGGGGCTCACGGCGAGCTCACCGGTATGATGCTCATCCGGGCCGCTCTCGAAGCGCGGGGCGGCGCCCGTAAGTACGTCCTCATCCCGGATTCGGCCCACGGGACCAACCCCTCTTCGGCCCACATCTGCGGCTACTCCGTCAAGGAAGTCAAGTCGAACGAGAAGGGGACGATCGACGTCGAGGCCCTCGAGGCGGCCATGACGGACGAAGTCGCCGCGCTCATGGTGACCAACCCGAACACGCTCGGCGTCTTCGAGTCCGACATCTGTCGCGTCGCCGAGATCGTCCACGCGAAAGGCGGCCTCGTCTACATGGACGGGGCGAACATGAACGCCCTGACGGGGATCGTCCGGCCCGGCGACATGGGCATCGACGTCCTCCACATCAACCTCCACAAGACGTTCTCCACCCCCCACGGCGGCGGCGGCCCCGGGTCGGGCCCGGTCGGCGTCAGGAAGGAGCTCGTGCCCTACCTCCCGATCCCCGTGATAGGGGAGAAGGGCGGCCGCTTCGTCCTCGATTTCGACCGCCCGGCGACGATCGGCCGGGTCAGGAGCTACTTCGGGAATTTCTCCGTGATCGTCCGGGCCCTGTGCTACATCCTGACTCTCGGGCCCAAGGGCGTGCGCGAGATCGCCGAGTTCGCCGTGCTCAACGCCAACTACATCCGCAAGAGCCTTGAAGGGGAGTACCACCTCAAGTACACCACCCCTTCGATGCACGAGTGCGTTTTCTCGGACAAGATCCAGAAGGAATTCGGCGTCACCAACCTGGACATCGCCAAGCGGCTCATCGATTACGGCTTCCATCCGCCGACGATGTCCTTCCCGCTCATCGTCCACGGCGCGCTGATGATCGAGCCGACGGAGACGGAGAGCCGGCGCGACCTGGACCTGTTCATCGACGCCATGAAGGCCATCGCCCGGGAGGCCCGGGAGAATCCCGAGATCCTCCACTCCGCCCCGCACGTCGCCTATGTCAGCCGGCTCGACGAAGTGACCGCGGCCAAGTTCCCCGTCCTGCGCTGGGAAAAGAAGCCCTAGGCATGTCCGTCCAAGACCTGATCCTCAACCTGCACCGGTTCTGGGCCGAGCAAGGCTGCTACCTGGCTCCGACTTACGACCTCGAGGTCGGCGCCGGGACGATGACCCCGGACACGTTCTTCCGCGTCCTCGACAAGCGGCCCTGGCGGGTGGGTTATGTCCAACCGTCGCGCCGGCCGGACGACGGCCGCTACGGCGAGAACCCCCACCGCGTCCAGAAGCACTTCCAGTACCAGGTCATCATGAAGCCGTCGCCCGCCGACATCCAGGACGTCTACGTCCGAAGCCTGAGGTCCCTGGGCGTCGTCCTCGAAGACCACGACCTCCGTTTCGACGAGGACAACTGGGAATCGCCGACGATCGGCGCCTGGGGCGTCGGCTGGCAGGTCCTGCTCGACGGCCTCGAGATCAGCCAGTTCACTTATTTCCAGCAGTGCGGCGGGATCGACCTTTCGCCGGTTCCGGTCGAGATCACCTATGGCTTGGAGAGGCTGGAGATGTTCCTCGAGCAGAAGGACGACATCTACGACCTCGATTGGTCGGCCGACGTCACCTACAGGGACCTCCGCTTCCGCGAGGAGAAGGAGTTCTCGGAGTACAACTTCTCGGTTGCGAGCGTCGTTATGCTCCGGCAGGCCTTCGGCGCCTGCCAGAAGGAAGCGGCCCGCCTGATCGAAAAGGACCTGCTCCTGCCGGCCTACGACATGTGCCTGAAGTGCTCCCACAACTTCAACCTCCTCGACTCCCGGGGGGCCATCAGTGTCACCGAACGGGTCAAGATGATCTCCCAGATCCGCGCCCTGGTCAACGACGTCGCCCGGAGATACACCGCGGTAAAGGAGGCGGTCTGATGGAATTCCTCCTGGAACTGCTGACGGAGGAGCTCCCCGCCTCCCACATCCGCTCGGCCCTCGGCCAGATCGAAGCCGGGTTCCGTAAAGAGCTTGCGGCCGCCAGGATCGAGATCGTTTCGCTCCGGACCCTGGCCACGCCGCGGCGGCTCATCGTCGTGGCCGATCTCGCTTCCGGGCAGGAAGACCGCGAGGAAGTCGTCACTGGCCCGCCGCTCGCGATCGCCAAGGGACCGGACGGGGCCCTGACCCCGGCCGGGAAGGGCTTTGCCAGATCTCAGAGAGTGGACGAGAACCTTCTCGAAGCCATCCGGACCCCGCGCGGCGAATACCTCGGGTTCAAGCGCAAGGCCAAGGGGACGCCCGCGGCCGAGATCCTCAAGGATGCCGTTCCCCGTATCCTAGGCGGGCTGTCCTTCCCCAAAATGATGCGCTGGGCGGAGAGCCCGTTCCGCTTTTCCCGCCCCATCCACGGCCTGCTCTGCGTCTTCGACGGGGTCCCGGTCGAGACCTCGTTCGAGGGGTTCAAAGCTACAGACGAAACGGTCGGTCACAGGATCGCCTCGCCCGGCACGATAAAGGCCCGGAATTTTGCCGAATACAGGGCTGAGCTCGAGAAGAGCTTCGTCGTCGTCGATCCCGAGGCCCGGAAAAGTACGATCCTGACCCAAATCGAAGACGCGCTGGCCCCTCTCAAAGCGAAGGTCTACCCGGACCCCGAGCTCCTCGACGACCTGACCCTCAACGTCGAGCACCCGCTCGTCGTCTTCGGCTCGTTCCCGGAAGCCTACCTGAGCCTCCCCCTCGAGGTCCTGTCGACGGCCATGCGCGAAGGCCAGAAGCTCTTTTCCGTCGTCCGGGACAAAAAGCAGCTGCCCCATTTCCTGGGGGTCGCCGACGCCGCCGCGGACGGCAAAGGGCTCATCCGCAAGGGCAACGAACGCGTCCTCCGGGCCCGGCTCGAGGATGCCCGGTTCTTCTGGGATCAGGACCGCAAGGTTCCCCTCAAGGAAAGGGCGGCCGGCCTGAAGAACGTCGTCTTCCAGGAGAAGCTCGGCAGCTACGAAGACAAGGCCCTACGGCTGAAAAAGATCGTCTCCTATCTCTGCGACAAGCTCAAGGCGGCCGAGATCAAGGCCGAGACGATCGAAGCGGCCGGATTGTGCAAGGCCGACCTGCTCACGCAGATGGTCAAGGAATTCTCCGGCCTCCAGGGCCGGATGGGCGGCCTCTACGCCAAGCAGGAGGGACTCCCGGCCGCGGTCCATCAGGCGATCTACGAGCACTACCAGCCCGGCAGTCTCGAAGACGCCTCGCCGACCTCTCTCGCCGGGGCCGTGCTGTCGATCGCGGACAAGATGGATTCCATCGTCGGGGTCTTGGGCGTGGGCATCCAGGTCAGCGGCTCGAGCGACCCGTTCGGATTACGCCGCAACGCCCACGGCGTCTGCAAGGTCATCCTGGACAGGAAGCTCCGCTTCTCCTTTCCGCTCCTGCTCGACAAGGTCCTGGCCGTTTACGGCGACCGGCTGACGGTCGAGCGCGCGGCTGTCAAGGCCTCATGCCTGGAATTTTTCGAGGGCCGCCTCCGGTTCATGCTGGAGAAGCGGGGCTCCCGTTACGACCTCGTCGCCGCCGCCCTCGGACCCGGCCTGGACCAGGTCTACGACGTCCTGCCGCGGGTCGAGGCCCTGGACGCCCTGAAATCGAGCCCGCAGTTCGAGCCGTTCATTCTCATGGCCAAGCGCATCAACAACATCCTCAAGGGGCTCCCCGCCGCCAAGGTCAACCCGGACATCTTCGTCGAGAAAGAAGAGCGCGACCTCTATTCGATGTTTTCGATCATCCGCGACAACGCCCAGCCCATGATCGCCCGGGGCGACTATGCCAGGGCCCAAGGCATCACCTTCAAGATCCAGCCCGTCCTGAACACCTTCTTCGACAAGGTCCTGGTCATGGCCGAGGAGAAAAAGGTCCGGCAGAACCGCCTAGGTCTCCTCCAATCCATCAACAGGATGCTCCTGGGGATCGCGGACTATTCGCAGGTCGTTGTGGAAGGGGAGAAACCGGCGAAACCGAAGGCCCCGCGCTAGGCGCCGAACTCGCTGGCCTTGCCGGGGCCGTCCGGGTTTCCCGGCTCGATGAACTTCTGTTCGAGGGCGACGATCTTGGTCAGCGTCTGGGGGAAGTTCTGTTTTTTCTCTAGCCCGTAGGGGCTGAACTGCACGCCCGCCTGGTACTTGTAGCTCTTCCCGGCGTTGAACGTCGACCAGCGGACGCGGCCCTTGAGGTCGAGCGGGATCCTTTCGCCGGGGATGGACAGCTGAAGGGTGACCTTGGACTTGAATTTCAGGGGTTTCTGGGTCAGGAAACGGACGCCTCCACGGCTGAGGTCCAGGACGGGGCAGAACTCCTCGTCGATCTTCGTCTTGGACGAAAGGAGCTTCTCTTTCCTGTAGGAAACCGTCGCTCCGGGGATCTTGAACCGCTGACAGATTCGCCTTTCAATCCCCTTTTCGCCCATCTTGGACCTCCGTTTCTCCTGGCTTTCCTATCGGGCTAACGGCTGGAGGCAATTCAGCGGGTGCCTCCTCTTGAGGAAAGATATATCAGACTTGCGGTGTCGAAGTCAACCCAACCCGTTTCATACGTTCGCGCCGCTCAGTATTAGCCCTGAATATTCCCCGGACTTTAGCCCGGGGAGTCGAATGGGCTTATTCTTTCAGGATGACGGCCCGCGAGGGAACGAGACCGATGGACGCCCGGGCCGACACGGCCAGCCCCTCGGCCGTCGTCCTGGAGTAGGCGAAGGACAGGCTGCCGACCTTGTTGTAGGAGGGAGGGGACGGCTTTGGCGGCTTCTTGGCCACGAGGTCCTTGATGGCCTTGTAGGCCAGGGCGAGGGCGTCGAGGATGTTGACCCCGCTGGCCATGGGGCCCGTTTTCGGCGGCGGCATGTAGGGCTTCTGGCCCGGCATGAGCGGCCCGCCGAGAGGGAAGGTGAAGGAAGAGGGCTTGGCGGCGATCTTGCGGCTTCTCAGAACGAGCTTGCCGTCGACGTAGAGAGAAATCTCACCCTCCTGGATCGTTTTGGCCGACGCCCCGGCATCGCGGAAGAATGTGTCCCGGGGCGAGGGGGCCGCGGCGGCGACCATGTCCGCGATATCGACCCGGACCCGGATGGGTTTTCTGACGACGATGTCTCCGGCCCTGAGGTCGAGGATGAAATCGTATGTGTCCGAGCGTTCGAAAAGGTTGTTGAGGGGGATGGTCAGGATGTGGAAGCCCGCCGGCCAAAACCCGCCTTCAAGGATATAGGGGCCGAGCGAGATCCTGTAGTAGGCCTCGTTCAGGAGCTCGAAGCCAATTTCGACAGCGGCCGGCAGGCCGGTCGCCGGGCCCTTCGCGTAGGAGAGGAGATTGAGGTCGTAGGCCAGGGGATAGGACCGCTTCCAGCGGACCCAAAAAGCGAGAAAATCCCGCAGGGTATATTCGTCCAGGAAGCCGAAATTCGGGTCGTTGTCCCGGTAGGTCTCGAAATAGTCGGCGGCCAGGTCTCTCTCCCGCACGACATCGCCGAGCTTGCCGGCCAGGAAGGGAAGGAGGACTCCGGCGGTCTGCCTGTCCTCCGGCTCCAGCTTCTTGGATTCTTCGACGAGGTACTCGTAGGCGGCGCGGTAGTTGGGTGTCCGGCCCAGGCGGGAGAGGAGCTCCGACTTCCAGTCGGCGCGGAGGAGAGGCGCCAAGGCCAACAGAAGGAAGATGGCCGCCGGTATGCGTTTAGTCATTGTAGACGAACTCGAAAATGATCTCCAGGAGGTCGCCGGGGAAATCGGCGGGAAGGGCGGGGAAGGGGAGTCCGGCCCGGATCGCCTCGAGCGCGGCCCTGTCGAGAACCTCGACGGAGGTCCCTTCGAGGATCTCGATCGAATCGAGATCGCCGCTTTTCTTGATGACGACGATCAACCGAACCTTGGCCGTATCGGGCAGTTCGGACACGGCGGGCAGGTTCCAGAAGCGCTGGATCCGGTCGACAACGACGGAGGCCCAGGGCAAAAGGTCATAGCCCTTGAGCGCGATGGAGATGCCGACCCGCTGGCGGCCTCCCGTTCCGCTGCCGCCTCGGCCTCCGCCCCTTCCGTATTCGCCGCCCCCGTAGGCGCCCCGGCCGTACTTCGAAAAATCCGGGAGTGGGGGGCCGCCGCCGATGCCGGGGGGGCCGGGAGGGGTGCCCGGCGGCGCGAGCGCGATCGTCAGGCCGGATTCACCGGCCGGCTTGGGTTTATCGATTATTTCCTGGTATTTAGAGGAGAGGGAAGGGATGGCGGAGCTGGCGCCGGTCGTGGCGGGAGGGGCCTCGCCTGGGGGGGCTTTGGCCGGTGTTCCCGGGCCCTCCGCCGGCTTCTGCCGGACATCTTCGGCCTGCCGTGCCGTCCCGGGAGGGCCTGCTTTCTCCGGCAGGCCGGCGGGTTCGGCCGTCAGACCCCGGCCGCCGACGATCTTCGGGATATTCACTTTCAGCGGAGGGACGATCATGACGGCCCGGACCTCTTCCTTCTCGAAGGATAGGATCTTGACCGTGAACCGGCCATGGTAGATGGCGATACCTAGAAGTCCGTGGAAGAGCAGTGTGACGAGAACGCCGACGGCCTTGTCGCGCGGCGGCCGGCCGTTCTTCTTGGGGGCGGGAAGACAATCCTCAAACATGTTTCGATGGCCTAGTCAGCTATTATAATATAATCCGGCCCAGGTCCGAATAGTTACATGGAGGGGCCTCGGGGATCGCCTCCGGCAGGGAGCGGACTCTTGGGAGCGACCAGCAGAATTGTGGCGGAGAAACCCGGAGCCACAATTCTGGTAAATATCTGAAGTGAGTCTTGGGTGAAGAACGGGGACACGTACCGCTTCGGGAGAAGCGGTACATGTCCCCGCTTTAGTACGGGGGCTCTGGATGGTCCCCATCACAGCCCGGGCGGCGCCCCAGTCATGCCTCGCGGAATTATTCCAATATATTTGGAAATTAAGCGAAAGGAAATGTCGCCGGCGACGCGGCTAGGATCTTGAAGAGGAAGTGGCGAGGAGGTAGGCGAAGCAGATGGCGTTGAGAATGGCCAGGCGGAGGAGTACGGCGGGAAGGCCCCAGAGGGGAATGATCACGGCGGAAGCTAGGGTCACGCCGACAAACGAACCCAACAGGTCGATGCCGTAGCCGAGACCCGGGTGCGGGGTCTCGCGGAGGAGGAGCCTGTTCGCGCAAACGAACAGATAGCCTCCGAGAGCGCCGAACGCAAGCAGGAGGGCGAAAGAAACGTACTCTCCGCCGGTCCCCGACAGGCCACCGAGCGTGATGAGGAGGGCAAGGACAAGGGCGCCCTGGACCACGGGCAAGTCAAAGCGGCCAGACTGTTTACGCCGCCTGGCCAGGAGCGAGCCGAGGACGAGGCCGGCCATGAAGAAGGCGAGGAGGAGCGGGATCTTTCCGTAGACGCAACCAAAATTGGCCTGGAAGGCGATGAACACGACGAGTTCGACGACGATCGATGTCAAACCCATGACGGCGACGGGAACGAGGAAGCGGGCGGTGGAGCGCTTCCTCCTGAGCGCCAGGAAGGCCAGGCCGAGGGCGAAAACGGCCAGGGGCGCGTCCAGGAGCCAGCCCGAGGGGATTCGGCCGGCGGCCTGAAGGAGTTTCGACTCCAAACCGCGGAACTGGGCGGCCCAGAGGATCGAATGAAAGTAGTAGCTCACGGGCACGAGATCGCGGTTGATCCTCGTCGGCGGGCCTGAAATTTTCCCGGCCAGATAATCGACGCGAAGAGGGTTGAGGCGGGCGGGGAGCATCTCCGGACTGACGAACCGGTTCTTGATTCCGAGACGGACGATCGCCGCCGCTAAGCGGTCAGGATCGATCGAGAGCGGGCTCTCCGAGGCCAGGAACACACAGTCGCCGCCCGGCACGGCCACGACTTCGGGGAAGACGCCGCGCAGTGTGCCGGCAAGACAGCTCAGGAATTGAGCCAACGCGTCACTGATGTAGTTTTCGGCCGAGGGGACGGTGAAGCTGAGCACGCCGCCGGGGTTGAGCTTTTTCCGCGCCTCGAGAAAAAACTCGCGCGTGTAATACCGGTTGACCTGGGCCGTCGCCGGCTCGGGCAGGTTGAGGATGATGGCGTCGTAACGCTCGCTTGTCCGCTCGAGGAAAGACCGTCCGTCCTGGTAGAAGATCCGGGCGTGCGGGCTCCTGAGGGCGGCGAAATCCGCCGCGGCGAGGTGCTTTTCAGACAGCCGGATTATGGCTGGATCGAGCTCGACATAGTCCACTCGAGTGTTCGGGTATTTCAAAACTTCGGCGGCCCCGCCGCTCGCTCCACCCCCGACGAGGAGAACATTGCGGATGCCGTCCCGTTGAAGGAGGGCGAAGTGGACCGATTCCTCGGCAGCGCCGGCGTCCGGGTGCGAGAAGACCGTAAGGCCGTTGTCGAAGAGGGTCACCTGCTCTTCGGTCTTGATGACCTGGAGCTTCCCGTAAGGCGTGTCCTCGGCCTCAACCAGGCGCAGGGGTTTCCAGGCCGCTTTTTGGGATGGGAGGTCGAACGCGGCCAGGCAGGCGGCGCAGACGAGCGCCGTGGCGACGAGCCAACGCGACCGCCCGGGCTTCATCCCCGCGAGGATCAGGACAGCCGCCCCGGCGCCGATGAGAGCCCCTCCCTCCCAATTTGAAAACCTGGGGATGAGAAGAAAATGGACGACCAGTCCGGCCACCGCCGCTCCCGCAGATTCCAGGAGGTAGACAAGGGAAACGTCGCCGCCGAGGAGACCGGCGTTGAGGACGAAGTAATGACCCAGGGGGAAGCTCAGGAGAAAGCTCAGGAAAAGGGCGAACCCGAGGGCGGGAATAAGCCCCGTGAGCTCGGCCGGCATGATCCCCATCAGGCTGTGTGAGAACCTCAACGCGACGAGACTCAAAAAGAAAAGCACGATCGCGAGGCCGTAGAGGCCGGAGAGGCGTCCGGAAGAGGCTCCTTTCGCGGCTCCGGGCCGGGCGAGACTGCCGAGGCCGCCCCAAAGAAGCCAGGAGCCGAGGAAAAGGCCGAACGTGAGTTCGTTGCCGTAAAATTCCGCGGAAAATTCCCGGAGGAGATAGATCTCGAAGGCCGCGGCCAGGAAGCCGAGGAGGAGGGCCGGGAGCCGGGACTTCAGGTCCAGACCCCGGGAATGGGCGTGCCGCATGTGTCGCACCGGCCGGCCTTGAGCCGGATCGCTTCGATTCGGTAGCCGACCCTCTGGACGGCCACTTTCCCGCACCCGGGACAGAACGTGTTCTCGCCCTCGTGGCCGGGCACGTTGCCCACGTAGACGAAGCGCAGGCCCTCCTCGCGGGCGGTCTCGCGGGCGGCTTCCAATGTGGATACGGGGGTCGGCGGGAGGTTCTTGACGAGGTACATCGGCTGGAAACGGGAGAAATGGACCGGGACCTGGTCCCCGACCTCGTTCCTGACCCATTTGGCCATCTCCCGGATGAGGTCCATCCGGTCGTTCAGGGTGGGGATGACGAGGTAGACGATCTCCAGCCACGCCTTGGATTTGGCGACGGCGCGGATCGTCTCGAGGACGGGCTTGAGCTCGCCGCGGACATATTCCGTGTAGAATTCCTGAGTGAAGCCCTTCAGATCGACCTTGACGGCGTCGACGACGGCCAGGAGGTCGGCGAGAGGCTCCGGGTTGATGTGCCCGCCTGTCACGACGAGGTTCCTGACGCCCCTTCGCTTCGACCGGACGGCCGTGTCGTACATGTATTCGAAGAAGACGGTGGGTTCCGTGTAGGTGTAGGCGATCGAGGGACATCCGGCCTCGATCGCCCTGGCGGCCGCCCTCTCGGGCGGCAGGTCGAAATGGTCGACCTGTTCGGGACGCACCTGCGAGATCTCCCAGTTCTGGCAGAACTTGCAGTTGACGTTGCAGCCGGCCGCGGCCAGGGACAAGGCGGAGGTCCCGGGCAGGACGTGGAAGAAGGGCTTCTTTTCGACCGGGTCGACGTTGAGGGTGCAGACTTTTCCGTAGACCAGCGTGTAATAGGTCCCGCCGATATTCTCGCGGACGCCGCAGTAGCCCCGTTCCTTGTCGCCGAGCCGGCACTGCCGAGGGCAGAGCCGGCACTCGACCTCCCGGTCGGGGAGCTTGTCGTAGTAGCGGGCCTCGACGCGGGAGAGGTTGGGTTTGGCGCCGAACGCGGCCAGGCCGGAGCGGACGGAAGGAAGGCCTGTGCCGATGACGAGCCCGGCCCCCGCGGCGCCGCGGATGAATGACCGTCTTTTCATAAGACCGTCTCCTCGACCGTTTCGATCGACGCTAGGTCGGCCCGGCCGAGGCCCATTTTTTCGGCCGTGGCCAGATAGACGGGCTCCCGGCCTTCGCCCTTGAGAGCGGGCAGGCCTGCGGCGGCCCGGAGTCCCTCGATGACGCTCCAGCCGACGGTGTCGGCCGCGACGGGGTCCAGGCTGAATATCAGCCCGCCGTATTTCGCGGCCCAGCGGGCGTGGTAGGAGGGCCCTTTGTGGTACTGGACGACGAGGGCGTCGAGGATCGACACCTTGTGCTTGCCCTTGACGGGGGGAGCGTCGAAGACCTCGGCGACGAAAGGGTTGCAGCGGGAATCGTGGTACTTGTTGGGGTTGTGGATGGCCCCGAAATAGTTCTTCATCCCGGCCGTGACTCCGGCCAGGCCATGGTCCTTGAGCAGGGCCAGGCTGACCGAGGCCGTGGCGAATTCCGTCTGGATCTTCGAAAAAAGACTGCCGACGCTGAGATGGGAGACGAGGTTGGACTCGTAGCCGACGCCGTCCGCGTCCGTGCCGAAAACTTTGATCCCGCTGCGGTCGGCGCTCGTCCCGTAACCGGCGTCGCGGAGTTCTCTCGTCGTCCTGTCCCAGATGAAGAGGTTTTTCGCTTGAAGCCCGTTTCGGGAGAGCCAGCCGGCGAAGGGCAGGGCGACGTCGGGCCTGGTGCTCAAAGCCTTCCCCCCGATGGTGTTGACCTTGATCCCGACGCGGTCGTCGGGCCGGAAAAGGGAGGAGAGCGCGCGCGCGTCGTCCCGCTCTCCGGTCAGGAGTGCGAACCCCCTGGCGAACATTTTGGTGATGACGGCCGGGTCCACGGCGCCGGTCGATGTCCACAAATTCCCGGCCTTGATGACGACGACGCGCGGGGCGGCCATGGCGAATCCATGATGTCCCTTTTCCCGGGACCTGTCAACCGAGGCCCCGGCCTTGCCAAGAGAGCATCCCTTCGCTATATTAATCCTGTATGCTGAAACGGAGGTCGAGGATGAAACTCACCCGGGCCCGGAGAGGATTGTCT
>JADBLN010000021.1:102830-115350 GCA_014894455.1 Acidobacteriota bacterium
TATGCTGAAACGGAGGTCGAGGATGAAACTCACCCGGGCCCGGAGAGGATTGTCTGTCCCGGCCGCGCTCGCGGCGGTTTTCTTCTTGGCGCCTGCGGCAGGCCTGGCCCAGGCGAGACAGGGGAGCCCGGAGTTCGCCGCCCTCGTTCCACGGGTGGACGCCTGGACCCAGACGGAAGCGCCCCGGAGTTACTTTCCGGAAAGCCTCTTCGAATACATCGACGGGGCGGCCGAGAGCTACCTGAGTTACGATTTCCGGGAGCTCCTCGTCGTCGACCTCGAAAAAAAGGGCACGGAGGCGACGCTGACCCTGGAGATCTACGACATGGGGAGTCCCGTCAATGCCTTCGGCATCTTCGGCGCGGAGCGCTACCCGGAGAACCGGGCCGTCTCCATCGGCGAGCTGGGTTACCTCGAGGGCGAGGCCTTGAACTTCATGACCGGGCGGTTCTACGTGAAGATGCTCGGTTTCGGACTCGGGGAGGAGACGGGGTCCGTCCTCGCCGCTGTCGGGGCGAAAGTCGCGGCCGCGGTCAAGGTCAAGGGTCTGATTCCGGCGTTCGTCCTCGCTTTTCCCAAGGAGAACCTCGTTGCCCAGAGCGAGAAATACATCAAGAAGAACTTCATGGGCTACGAGTTCCTCCGCCACGGCTTTGTCGCGACGTACAAGGTCGGAGGAAAGGAATTCGAGGGATTCTTCGTCGAGGGGAAATCCGAGAAGGACGCCGAAGACATGCTCGGGAAGCTCATCGAGGCCCTGGCCGGGGACAAGCAAACTCCCGAGAGGATCGCCCTCGGCTATCACTCCCGGAACCGCTACGCCCAGCATCTCTACATCGGCCGCGTCCGGAACGTCCTCTGCGGCGTGATGCGTGTCCCCGACGGCCAGGAAGCGGCGGGAGGTTCGCTCCTCGAAGCCCTGACGGCCGCCATGGCCAAGCCGCAGTCCCCGAAATGATGGCCGGATAATAACTTGGACGAAGACAGGTTTATTAAAGCGGCGATTGCGGTCGTCGTCCTTTTCGTCGTGGGCGTCGTCCTGAAGCTGGCCCGGCCCGTCCTCATCCCCTTCATCCTGGCCGTGTTCCTCTCCTACATCATCGACCCCGCGCTGACGTTCCTGACGCGGTGCCGCTGCCCCAGGCCGGGGGCCGTCCTCATCGTCCTGGCCCTGATGTTCGTCCTCCTCTACCTCGTCGGGGTCCTCTTCTACTCGAGCGGCAAGGCTTTAGTCGCCGAGCTCCCAAAGTACCAGGACCGGCTCGGCGACCTCGCCCGGCTCCTGGAGAAAGGCCTGGGACCTTTCAAGATCGACCTCTCCTCGGCCCTGGAGAAGCTCGATATCGAGAAGATCGGGGCGGTCCTCCTCTCCGGGATCGGCCCGTTCGTCAGCCTCCTCGGAAGGCTCCTGCTCGTCTTCCTCTTCCTCGTGTTCATCGTCTCCGGCCGGGGAAGGGCCGGGGCCAAGATTTTGAAGTTCCTGGGCGACGGACGCGCCAGCCGCGTCCAGGGGGTCCTCGAAGCGATCAACGTTCAGGTCCGGAAATACCTGGTCATCAAAACGGCCGTCAGCCTGGGGAACGGCCTGATGGTCTGGATCGTCCTGACCCTGTTCGGCGTCGATTTCGCGGCGCTCTTTGGCCTGCTAGCGTTCTTCCTCAATTTCATCCCCAACATCGGCTCTCTCATCGCCATGGTCCTCCGTGTCGGCTTCGCGTTCTTCCAGTTCGGGAACTTCTGGATGCCTTTCTGGATCTTCGTCGTCACCGTGGGCTTGGACACGATCCTGGGCGAAATCCTGGAGCCCAGGATCATGGGCAAGGGGCTCGGCCTCAGTCCACTCCTCGTCTTATTCTCGCTGCTTTTCTGGGGGTGGCTCTGGGGGATCCCGGGGATGATCCTGTCGGTGCCGCTGACGGCCGTGATCAAGATCGTCTGCCAGAATATCCCGGCGCTGCGGCCGGTCGCCGTCCTGATGGGGCCCTGAGAGAAGGGCGCGGGACGGAGGTCAGGGGAGAGTCAGGTCCT
Organism: Acidobacteriota bacterium; assembly: GCA_014894455.1. Lineage (GTDB taxonomy): Bacteria > Acidobacteriota > Aminicenantia > Aminicenantales > Saccharicenantaceae > RBG-16-66-30. The sequence goes on from JADBLN010000021.1 coordinate 104,859, forward strand.
CGGCCTCGATGACGAACGCCTCCGACGAAATCCTCTTGATCTTCCGGCCGAAACGGGCCTTGAGCACCTTCTCGGCGGCCGTCTGCTCGGCGCTTTTCTTGGACGCGCCCTTCGACCTGGCCAAGACCTCGTCGCCGAGACGGACCTCGACGACGAACGTCCTGTCGTGGGCCGGCCCCTTTTCTGAAACGAGGCGGTAGTCCGGCGCCGGGAGGCCCGCCTTCTGGCAGATCTCCTGGAGCGCGGACTTGGAGTTGTTGATCGTCAGCGTTTCGGACTTGAGGGGTTTCAGGGACGAACGGAGCAGGCCGCAGACGAATCGCCGGGCCGCCTCGAACCCGCCGTCGAGAAAAATGGCCCCGGCCAGGGCCTCGAACGAGCCGGCCAGGATCGAGACTTTCTTCCTGCCGCCGCATTTCTCTTCGCCCTTGCCGAGGAGGATGGCCTTGTCGAGCTTGATCGCCCGGGCGAGCAGGGACAGGGCCAGGGTGCTTGTCGCCGAGGCCTTGAGCTTCGACAGCTCCCCCTCGTTCCGGCGGGGAAACGCGGCGAAGTAGAATTCGGCGGTGACCAGACCGATGACCGAATCCCCCAGAAATTCGAGCAGCTCGTTGTCTTCGGGGTTGTCCGGGCTCGTCTCGTAGGCGTGGGAGCTGTGAGTCATGGCCCTGGTCAGGAGGCCCGGGTCCTTGAAGACGTGGCCGATGACTTTCTCGAGGCGCTCGCGTTTCACGGTATTCATGCCCGCGGCGCCGTGCCGTCGTCGCCGAACGGATAGGCGACCCGGCCGCCGACGATTGTCATGGCCACGCCTCCCGTGAGCATCCAGCCGTCGAAGGGCGTGTTCCGGCCCTTGGATTCGAATCTGTTCTTGTCGACCGTGGTTTCGAGCTCCAGATCGAGGACCGTCAGGTCGGCGTCCGCTCCGGCGGCGATGCGGCCCTTGTTCGGGAGGCCGAGGAGCCGGGCGGGGTTCGCGGACAGGAGCTCGACGAACCGGCCGAGAGAGATGACCCTCCGGCGGACGAACCTGTCGAGAATAAGGGTGACGGCCGTTTCGAGGCCGACGATACCGAAGAGGGCCTTGTCGAAGCCCCGGCTCTTTTCTTCCACCGTGTGCGGGGCGTGGTCGGTGGCGATGACGTCCACGACGCCCGTGCGGAGGCCCTCGACCAGGGCGGCCACATCGGATTCCGCACGCAGGGGAGGGTTCATCTTGAAATTCGTGTCGCGCGACTCGAGCGCGGCGTCGGTGAGGAGAAGATGGTGGGGCGTCGCCTCGGCCGAAACGCGGACGCCGCGGCTTTTGGCTTCGCCGACGCTTCGGACACCGCCCGCGGTCGAAAGATGGGCGATGTGGACGCGCGCCTTCAGGGCTTCGGCCAATATGATATCGCGGGCGATCATGATCTCCTCGGCGGCGGAGGGGATGCCGGCCAGGCCGAGATGGGCCGCGACGGGGCCTTCATGCATCGCGCCTCCCTCGGCCAAGGCCCGGTCCTCGCAGTGGTCGATGACGAGGCTTCCGGAAGACGCCGCGGTCGCCAGGGCCCGGCGCATGACCCGGCTGTTCATGACGGGGAGTCCGTCGTCCGAGAAGGCGACCGCCCCGGAGGCCGTGAGGTCGGCCATGTCAACAAGCTCCTCCCCCCGGGAGCCGCGCGTGACCGCGGCGATGGGAAGGACGTTGACGACGGCGTTACGGCCGGCCTCGGCGAGGATTCGCTCGGTCACGGCGCGGCGGTCGTTGACGGGGTTCGTGTTGGGCATGGCGCAGATCGTCGTAAAGCCGCCCCTGGCCGCCGCCCGGGCGCCCGTCGCGATCGTTTCTTTGGCCTCGTAGCCGGGCTCTCTCAAGTGGACGTGCATGTCGATGAGCCCGGGAACGACGACGAGCCCCGTGACGTCGATCGTCCGTTCGGGGACGGCGTCGAGCCTCGCGCCGACCGCGGCGATCTTTCCGCCGCTCAGGAGGATGTCGAAGAGTCCGTCGAGGCCGGTCGAGGGGTCGACGACCCGGCCTCCGCGGACGAGGGTCGTCACCGCTTCTTTCTCCCGCCGACCTTGACCGGCTCGGCGATGAGGACCTCGTCGACGCCGTCCATCTCCTTGAGGCGGACCTTGACGACCTCGCGGCGCGAGGTGGGCAGAACCTTCCCGACGTAATCCGGCCGGATGGGCAGCTCGCGGTGGCCGCGGTCGACGAGGACGATGAGCTGGATACTCTGCGGGCGGCCGCGGTCGATGAGGCCGTCCATGGCGGCCCGGATCGTCCGGCCCGTCATCAGGACGTCGTCGATGAGGAGGATGTCCTTTTTAACGACGGAGAAGCCGATCTCCGCTTCCTCGAGAGCCCCCTTCGCCTTCGGGGCGGTCACGTCGTCCCTGTAGCGGGCGATGTCGAGGATGCCGACGGGGATATCGATGCCTTCCAGCTCCTTGACGAGATGGGCGACGCGCTTGCCGATGTAGATGCCGCGGGATTTGACGCCGACGATGACCAGGTTCTTGAGGTTCCGGTTCCTCTCGATGATCTCGGTGGCGACCCGGGCCAGGACGCGCCGGATCTTGCTGGCGTCCATGATCCGGGCTTTGATTTTCTCTTCCATGCGGTCACTCCTCATGTCGTGTTCCTTCCCCTTGAACATGCATGAGATCCCCCCAAATGTCAACCCCGTTGCAGGAAGTAGGCCCGAGCTTCCTCGACGTCCCGCCCGATACGGGCGCTGAGGGCCGCGGCGTCGGGGAGCTTCCTCGTCGGCCGCAGTCTGCGGAGGAAGCGTACGGTGAGTTCCGCCCCGTAGAGGGAGCCCCGGTAATCGAGGAGAAGGGTTTCGACGCTCAGGGGATGGGGGCCGAAGGTCGGGTTAGTACCGATGCTGGTCAGGGAGCGGAAAATCCGGCCCCGGCGGACGGTCTCCGTGATGAAGACGCCCTCGGGCAGGAGTTCGCTGGCCGTATCCAGGTTGGCCGTGGGAAAGCCGAGGAGCTCGCCCCGGTGCTGGCCGCGGATGACCTGGCCGGAGATCTCGTACGGCCGCCCGAGAAGACGGGCGGCTTCTTCGACCCGGCCGCGGCCGAGAAGGCGGCGGATGGCGCTCGAACTGACGACCCGGCCGTCGAGGACGGCCGGCGGTACGATGTGGACGGCCAAGCCGGCCCGACGGCCCAGGACCCGGAGGCGTCCGGTGTCGCCGCGCCTGTTCCGGCCGAACCTGAAGTCGCGGCCGACGACGACTTCCCTGGAGCCGAGCTTCGCCGCGAGGATGCGGTCGACGAAATCCGGGCAGGAGAGCCGGGAGAAGGACATGTCGAAGGACGTGACGACGACGGCGTCGACGCACGTCTCGCCGAACCGTTCCAGCCGCTTCTCCGGAGTTTCGATCATCCTGACCGACCTCTTGCCGAGGGCGCGCTCCGGATGGGGGTCGAACGTCAGGACGAGGGACCGGAGACCCCGCTTTTCGGCCAGGGCGCAGAGCTTGGACAGGATCTTCCGGTGACCGAGGTGGAGGCCGTCGAAATTGCCCACGGCCACGATGGCGGGGCGGGGGAGGAGGCGGGCGTCGTCGAGGCCGCGATAAACGACCATGCGGCTACATCTTTACGATATCGGCTTTTTTGAGATAAGCCAGCTTGAGCTGGTCGATGATACCGTCGAGGAATTTCTGCTCCTCGGCTTCGAGGTTGCCCTTCGTCCGGTCCTTGAGGAGGTCGAGAATGTCGATGTTCCTCTTGGCCAGGCCCAGGCTTTCATGGCGCTCGCCCGTCGCCGGGTCCTCCACGAGGCCAAGCTGGACCAGGGCGGGGAAATAGAGGAGGATGACGACGGAGCTGAATTCGAGGGGGGGAAGGAACTCCGGACCCCCGGGAGTCTCAGCGTCGTCCTTGATTTTCGCGTCGTCTTTGGTCATGGCGGAATCCTTTATTTGGCGGCCGCCGCCGGCTTTTTCCTGAGGATGAGCGCGGCCCTGATGAATTCGTCGAGGTCGCCGTCGAGAACCTTATCCGTGTCGCCGGTTTCGACCCTGGTCCGCATGTCTTTGATCATCCGGTAGGGGTGGAGGACGTAGGACCGGATCTGGTTCCCCCAGGCGATATCGGATTTCGCGTCCTCGAGAGCGTCGATCTTGACCCGCTTATTTCGCTGTTCGAGCTCGTAGAGCCGGGCCTTGAGGACCTTCATGGCCGAGGCCTTGTTCTTGTGCTGGGAACGCTCGTTCTGGCACTGGACGACGATGCCGGTCGGGATGTGGGTGATGCGGACGGCCGAGTCCGTGGTATTGACGTGCTGGCCGCCCTTGCCGCCCGAGCGGTAAGTGTCGATCCTGATATCGTCCGGGTTGATGTTGATCTCGATGTCCTCGTCGACTTCGGGGTAGACGAAAACCGCGGAGAACGATGTGTGCCGCCTCTTGGCGGCGTCGAACGGGGAGATGCGGACCAGGCGGTGGACGCCCGTCTCCTGGCTCAGGTTTCCGAAGGCGTAGTCGCCCTCGATCCTGACGGTCGCGCTCTTCAAACCCGCTTCGTCTCCGGGTTGCTGGTCGAGGATTTCCACCTTGAATCCCTTCCGCTCGGCATATCGAAGGTACATCCGGAGGAGCATCTGGGACCAGTCCTGGGATTCGGTACCGCCGGCGCCCGGGTGGATCGTCAGGATGGCGTTCCGGGGGTCGTCTTCGTCATAAAAAAGCGCCCGGAGCTCTGCCTCCTGCAGGGTCTTGTCCAGCCGGCCGATCCCGGCCTCGGTTTCCGCCTCGACGCTTTCGCCTTCCGCGGCGAGCTCCATAAGGACCTCGAGCTCTTCTTTCTGGCCGAGGATCTGCTTAAAGAACTGGATGTCCTTCTCGAGGCGCTTTTTTTTCTGCTGGAGGACCTGGGAAGTTTTCTGGTCCTGCCAGACCTCGGGGGAGGCGAGGCGCAAGTTAATGGAATCCCACTCGGCGTTCTTGCGATCTAGGTCAAAGAAAGCCTCGGACCTCTTCGATCTTCTCGAAAAGGCCGTTGAGGCGTGTCCTTAGGTCAGTTGATTTGTCGAGGGCGGCCATTTATTCGTTTATCCTTCGCTCTTTTTGTCACAGTTAGAATAAGGGACAGAAGGCTCAAAGTCAAGCCGGCGACGGGCAGGACATCCCCGGCCCGGGTGTAGCCCGGACCGGCCTAGTCCTGAACGATCCGGAAGTCGGTCTTCTTCTTGGCCTCCGCGTTCAGCTTGTTGAGCAGGGCGATGGCCCGGTCCCTGGTCGAGTAGCCGCCCAGCCAGACCCGGTACCATGTCTTCGTGTCCGCGGGTCTGGGGTTGGCGACGAAAGTCGTGTACCCCTGCTTTTTATACTTGTCCGCCTGGGCCTGAGCCTGGGCCTTATCGGCGAAAGCGGCGATCTGGACATAGTACAGGCCGGACCCGCCGGCGGGGGCATTCTTGGGCGCGACCTTGGCTTTTTCAGCGGCCGGCTTGACCACGGGCTCCTGGATCGGGGGCTTCGACGCCGCCGCGGCCGTGGCCGCGGGGGATCCTCCGCCGCCGGCCAAAAGCTCCGTCTTGGCCGACTCCGTTTCGGAAACCGTTGGCTCGACGGGGGGCTCCTTGACGGGTTCCGGAATCTGCTGGGTGACGACCTGGGTTGGGGAGGCGATCCGGACCTGCTTTTTCCCGACCGAGACGCCGAGCAGAAAGATGAACACGCCCAAGGCCAGAACGCCGAGGAAGATGACGACGAGCAGGGAGCTCGAGACCTGGATCTCCCGGAAATCTTTGTTTTTCATCAGTTCTATTTTTTCTCCTGGGATTTATCGTAGGTGAAGGCCCTCAGGAACTCCATCGGCAGGGGGAAAACGATCGTGGAATTTTTTTCGGTGGCGATCTCGGCCAGCGTGCTCAGGTACCTCAGCTGGAGGGCCTGGGGATTCCTGGAAATGATATCGGCGGCCTGGGTCAGCTTGTCCGCTGCCTGGAACTCGCCTTCGGCGTGGATGACCTTGGCCCGCCGTTCCCGCTCGGCCTCGGCCTGCTTGGCGATGGCCCGGATCATGTTCTCCGGCAGGTCGACCTGCTTCATCTCGACGAGCTGGACCTTGATGCCCCAGGGGTCGGTGTGCTGCTCGATGATCTCCTGGAGGCGGGTGTTCAACTTGTCCCGCTCCGAGAGGAGGTCGTCGAGCGGAACCTGACCGAGGAGGCTCCGCAGGGTCGTCTGGGACAGCTGGGAGGTGGCGTAGATATAATCCTGGACCTCGATCACACACTTGATCGGGTCGATGACCCTGAAGTAGAGGACGGCGTTGACCTTGACCGTGACGTTGTCCTTGGTGATGACGTCCTGAGGCGGGATGTCCATGGTGATGAGCCGCAGGCTGATCTTGACCATCCGGTCGATGGGGGAGAAGACGAGGATAAGGCCCGGCCCCTTGGGCTGGGGCAGGAGGCGGCCGAGACGGAAGATGACCCCCCGCTCGTACTCTCTCAGGACCTTGATCGAATTCAGGATGTAAAGGACGATGAGTCCGACGACGATGATTGGATAAGTGATCATTATGCCCTCCTTATCAGGCTTTGACGACTTTGATTTTAAGTCCTTCGAGGACTTCGATGACCTTGACTTTTCCGCCCGCCCGCACGATTTCCTCCGCCTCCGCCGTCCAGAGCTCGCCGTGGACGAAGACTTTCCCTGAAGGGGCGAGGTCGGTCCGGGCCGTGCCCCTTTCGCCGATCATCCCCTCGCGCCCGGAGAACGAGCGGCGGGCGTGGGCCCGGAAGACCAGGGTGAGGAGGAAAAGGACGATCAACGAGACGCCGATGGCCACGGGGAGGATGAAACGCAGGCTCGGCCGCAACTCGGCGATGGGGGCTTTGATGAGCATGAGAGAACCGATGATCATGGCGGCGATCCCTCCCGCGGCCAACATTCCGAAGCTCTGGACCTTGACTTCCAGGATGAACAGGATCACGGCAAGGAGGACGAGCCCCAGCCCGACGTAGTTCATAGGCAGGATCTGGAAGGCGAAGACGGCCAGGAGAAGCGAAATGCCTCCCAGGACCCCCGGCAGGATGGCCCCGGGATGGGAAAACTCGAAATAGAGCCCCAGGAGCCCGATCATGAGGAGGATATAGGCGAGGTTGGGGTTGGCGATGGTCAGGAGGAACTTCTGGCGGAAGGTCATGGGCAGGGCGACGACGGGCTTGCCCAGGAGGGCGAGCGTCCGTTCGGCGCCGTCGAAGCGCTTGATGGTTTTTCCGTCGAAGCGGGCGATGATCTCTTCTTCCGTGCTTGCGATGAGGTCGATGAGGCCGCCGTCGAGGGCCTCTTTTTCGGTATAGGATAGGCTCTTGCGGACCGCATCCTCGGCCATCCGCACGTTGCGGCCCCTCTTCTCGGCCAGGGTTCTGATGTAGGCGGCGGCGTCGTTGGTGACCTTGTTTTCCATGGTCTCGTCCATCGACTGTCCCGGGAGGGAGATGCCGACGGGATGGGCTGCGCCCGTGTTCGTGCCCGGGGCCATGGCGAAGATGTCGCAGGCCAGGGCAATGAAGAAGCCCGCGGAGGCGGAGCGGGCCCCGCTCGGGCCGACGAAGGCCGCGACGGGGGTCCGGGCATTGACGATCTTCTCGATGATCTCGCGCATGGATGTGTCCAGCCCGCCGGGCGTGTCGAGGGTCAGGATGACGAGGTCGGCGCCGTCGCGGTCGGCCTTTTCGAGCGACTTGACGATGTACTCCGAAGTGACCGGATGGATGGGCGCGTCGACCTTGATCTTGAGCACGGAAGCGGAGGCGAGGATGGGCCCCAGGAGGAGGAAAAAGACGAGTGTTTTGGCGCGCAATACGATGTCATTATAGGAATTCACCGAGGTCAAGTCAACACCTCGCTGCCGGCATTAATTCTGCTTGACTTTTTATTATCAATAAATTAATTATAGTGAGTTGTTTTCACGGTAGGGAGTTTTTTTTATGATTAAGAATGATGTCGCCCTTGCTATCGAAAAGAAGACGGAATTCAATAGGGCCAAGTCATTGTTGATAGTGGAGGCCGTCCTGGGGTCTCTGAAGACCGCCCTGACGAAGAGGGAAAAAGTGGAGATCCGGGGTTTCGGCAGCTTCAAGGTCGTCGCTAAGAAGACGGGCTTCGGAAGGGATATCCGCCGTCAGAAACAGATCCGCATCGAAAAGGGCCAGCGGATCAAGTTCCGCCCCGGCCAGGAACTAAAGACCCTCCTCTCCAAGACCAAGCCCGGCTGACCCCATCCTTTTGATACGTTCGACACCACTCACCCCGATTTTTTAAAACGAGGTGGGTAGTGCTCAGTATCAACCCTGAGCATATCCCGGGCTTCAGCCCGGGAGGCGAATGGGTTGAATTCCGCGTCCTGGTGGAGGCACGCGGAGACCCGCTCGACCTGTTCGATTGTCTCTCCCAGCGACCCCGTCGTGTCAATGGCGTAATCGGCGTGCCGAAGTTTCTCTTTCCGGGGCATCTGCGCGCCGATCTTCCGCAGGGCGGCCGCCCGGCCGATTCCGTCCCGTTCGCGAAGGCGCCGGACCTGTTCGAACTTGCTGCAATGGACGACGACCACTCGGTCGAAATGCCGGGCGTAGCCGGCCTCGACCGTCAGGGCGGCCTCGGAAACGAAGATCCGGACGCGGCCCTCGCGTTCGAGCCGGCGGAGGATCCGTTCCTGTTCCTTAAGGACGAGAGGGTGGAGGAGCTTGTCGAGGAAGCGGCGGGCCGAGGGGTCGGAAAAAACCACCGGGGCGAGCCGGGCCCGGTCGATCGTCCGGTCTTGGCGCAGGATGTCCCGGCCGAAGCGGGCGACGATTTTCTTCCACGCCGGCCGGCCGGGCGACATCAGGTCATGGGCCGCCTTGTCGGCGGAGTGGACGAAAAAGCCTTTTTCTTCGAGGAGCCGGGAGATGACGGACTTGCCGCAGGCGATCCCCCCCGTCAAGGCGACGCGAAGAACGCTAGGTCTTCTTGGCCGTCTTTTTCGCGGGGACGACTTTGAAGAAGTCATCGCTGAAGCGCACGGCGACGCCCTGGTGCTTCGCTTTCTTGTCGGGCTTTTCCAGGCGGACGGTGATACCGCCGATCCGGAGCCTCAATCTCTTGCCGTCGGCGAGCTTCTCCGGGAGCTCGAGGAAGAGGTTGACTTTCGAGCCGACGACCACCCCGGAATCCAGGGAGAAATAGGCGCCGCCGGAGGAGATGTTCTCGAGGTGCGTCTCTTCCTTGAACTTGTTGCCGTCGGCGAGGCTGCCTTCGACGAAGGCGTCCAGGGGGAATTCGAACCGCCATTCCCGGCGGCGGTTGATCTCCAGGTCCTCCGGGACGGATTTGGTTTTCTTCTTGGGTGCGGCTTTCTTTGTCATGGCGACCTCGATTCCTTGCTCTAAAAGAGGGCCGAATTGATGGCGTAGAGCGCTAGCTGAAGCCGGCTGTGGGTGTCGAGCTTGGCGTAGATGCTCTTGATGTGGGACCGGACGGTGTTCTTGCTGATGAACATGAGCTCGGCGATCTCGTCGTTGCTCTTCCCCTGGCCGATGAGCCGGAGGACCTGGAATTCCGTGGGGGTCAGCTGGTCCAGGGTTTTTTCCTTGAGATCCCGGCCGACGACGGAAATGATGCGGTCCATGATGCTGGACATCTTGTCGCGGGGCAGCCAGATCTCGCCCTTGTGGACGCCCCGGACCGCTTCGGGCAGCTGGGTCGAGGCGTCGTTGAGGTCGAAATAGCCGCGGGCCCCGGCGTTGATGAGGTTGACGATCTCCTCGTGGGCCGGGATGCTGCCGAGGAGGAGAAGCTCCGAGCGGCCCTGGCTCTTCGAAATCTCCCGGATGGCTTTGCAGATCTCCCGGAGGTTCGGCAGGGCCTCGATGTGGGCAAAAAGGATGACTTGGGGTTTGAGCTTCTTGATCGAGTCCATGAACGACTCGATCGTGTTCTTCTCGATGTTCAGGATCTCCAAGTCCGGGTCCGCCTCGAGGGCCCGCAGGATCCCGGAGAGGATGATGTCGGACGGACAAAAAACGAGGAGGCTGATCTTCGAGTCCGAGGTTGCTTGGGCTTTCTTTTTCTCCATGCTCGTATCGGTCCCTCTTGGCACTTTGGTCATCCTTTGCATCGGATTTCAGCAAATCATAGTCAATCCCCCCCGGCTTGTCAACCCCCAGACTTCTCGGGGTTAACCCTGAGCCTTGCGAACGGGTCAACCCCCAGACTTCCCGGGGTTAACCCTGAGCCTTGCGAACGGGTCAACCCCCAGACTTCCCGGGGTTAACACTGAGCCGCGCTTCTCATCCCCCTTTGAAGGGCGGTGCTTAGCAGCGGCGAACGTGTCAACCCCTGGACTTCTCGGGGTTAACCCTGAGCTTTGCGAATGGGCAAAACCCGAGAATCCCTTGCTTGAATTCGGGGGCTTATTCGGGTTTCGCCCTGAGCCTTGCGAATGGGCAAAACCCGAGAATCCCTTGCTTGAATTCGGGGGCTTATTCGGG
>JADBLN010000021.1:115450-118123 GCA_014894455.1 Acidobacteriota bacterium
TTGCGAATGGGCAAAACCCGAGAATCCCTTGCTTGAATTCGGGGGCTTATTCGGGTTTCGCCCTGAGCCTTGCGAATGGGTCAAGCGGGGGGTGAGAAGGGGTGAGAGAGGGGGTGGAGAAAGGCTAAGCGGGGGGGACGCCGGAGGGGTGGAGACGGAAGCCGCGGTCCAGGCGGACGACGACGAACTGCAGTTTGCCGTTCCCTTCCTCGAAGCGGACATAGACGACGGCCCCGGAGAGGACCAGGCGAAGGGGGCTTTCGAGGATCAAGGTCCGCGGGATATCCAGGAAGAGGGTTACCCGGGAGTCGATGATGAGCCGGGCCTTGAGCCGGAACGAGACTTCCTGGGCGCTGATGGCGCAGACCGCGTTTCTCTCCTCGAACTTCCTGCCCGCGGCGTCGAGGCCCTTGATCAAAGCCGGAAGAGAGAGATCGAAGGTCCGCTCCCTCTTTCCAGCCTCGGCTGGGCCTTGGGTGGAGGGACTAGGAAAAGACTTTTCAGCGTCCATGTCAGCTCGTATTTTCCCTCGCCTCACGGCCACTAACAATCCCTCTTCATGGGGAATAGCGGGGTCATATTCGGGCCGCTCTTCTCACCGTTAAAGGCTAGGCATCCGGGCCGGCGTGACCGGCCCCGGACGTCCCGTCATAGGGCGTCCGTCTGGATGATGTACCTCGACTCGAGGCGGAGGGCCACCTGGCGGGGGTGTCCGACCCCGCCGTTCGAGTCGACGTCGACAATCGTTCCCTTGACGACGAGCTTGAGGTTCCTTCCTTCCCCGAGCTTAGGCGGGAGGGAGACGACGAGCTTGAGCCGCGAGTCGAGGGCGACCTGGTTCTCGAGGGGGAAGAGGGCGCTCTGATGGCTCATGAAGGTGAGCGTCGTCTCTTCGTGGAAGAACGTGCCGTCGGGGTCCGGTCCCTCGACGGTCATCGGCAGGGAGAGCTTGAATCCCCGTTCGGGCGGTCGGTGTCGGACGGGCCTGGACTCCCAGGAAATCCCTCTCAGCATATTGACTTTCCTTTTCCTCTGAAATTGGCGAGACCAGTTTCGCATGGGCCTCTGGGACCGGTCAATCACCCCTACCGATGAACCCGCGGGGGATATTTCCGGCCTCGGAAGGGCGGGGAGTGGTTTTCTTGACAATTATCGGGGGCGCGGCTAGAATCGTAAAACGCTCAAAGACAAGGAGATGACGTGAACGAGAACGAACGGCAGGTCAAACAGATCACGCAGAAGAGCGATGATTTTGCGAAGTGGTATGTGGAGATCGTCCAGAAAGCCGAACTCGCCGACTACACCCCCATGAAGGGGATGATGGTCATCCGGCCGCACGGCTACGCGGTCTGGGAGAATATCCAGCGGGCCCTCGACCTTCGCATCAAAGCCACGGGGCACGTCAACGCCTATTTTCCCCTGTTCATCCCGGAGAGCTTCCTCAAGAAGGAGGCCGAGCACGTCAAGGGCTTTTCGCCGGAGGTGGCCTGGGTCACGATCGGCGGCAAAGAGGAACTCGAGGAGAGACTGGCCGTCCGGCCGACCTCCGAAGCCATCATCGGTCACATGTACGCCAAGTGGATCAAGTCCTGGCGCGACCTGCCTCTCCTGATCAACCAGTGGGCCAACATCGTCCGCTGGGAGAAAGTGACCCGGCCGTTCCTCCGGACGACGGAATTCCTCTGGCAGGAAGGCCACACGTGCCATGAGACGGCGGAAGAAGGGGAGGCTGAAACGCTGAAGATCCTGGCGCTCTACAAGGAGTTCTGCGAAACCGAGCTGGCCATCCCCGTCCTCTCCGGCCGCAAGTCCCTGAGCGAGAAGTTCGCCGGGGCTTCGATGACCTACGCCATCGAAGCCCTGATGTCCGACGGCAAGGCCCTCCAGATGGGGACGTCCCACAACCTGGGCCAGCACTTCTCCAAGGCCTTCGACATCAAGTTCGAGGACCGCAGCCAGACCCTCCAGTACGTCTGGCAGACGTCCTGGGGCATGACGACGCGGACGATCGGGGCCCTGATCATGGTCCACGGCGACGACTCCGGCCTGCGCTTCCCGCCCCGGATCGCCCCGGTCCAGGTGATGATCGTGCCCATCTCCATCGGCAACTGGCGGGAGTCGGTCCTTCCGGTCGCCCAAGCCGCGGTCGAGGGACTGCGGTCGGCCGGCGTCAGGGCCTCGATCGACGCCCGCGAGGAGGCGACGCCGGGTTGGAAGTTCTCCGAATACGAAATGCGGGGCGTGCCCCTGCGCATCGAGATCGGCCCTCGCGACGTCAAGGCCGGGCAGGCCGTTCTCGTCCGCCGCGACACCAAGGCCAAGGAGGCCGTCCCGCTCGTTTCTCTCGCCGCGAGGGTCCCGGTCCTTCTCGAGAGTATCCAGGCCGGACTCATGGCCCAGGCCCGGGCTTTCCTCGAAGCCAATATCCGTGACGCCTCGGACTATCAGTGCTTCAAGGATATCCTGGAAAACCAGCGCGGCTTCGTCCGGGCGCCTTGGTGCGGCGGCGAAGCGTGCGAGGATAGGATCAAGACCGAGACCATGGCCACGATCCGGGTCATACCCCTCGACGACAACGAGGCGATGACCGCGGCTCCCTGTGTGGCCTGCGGCGGAAAAGGCCAGACGGTCGCCTATTTCGCCCGCGCCTACTGACGAGGACTTTCTCCGATG
>JADBLN010000077.1:0-2278 GCA_014894455.1 Acidobacteriota bacterium
TTCTGTTTGATCGCCTTCTGCGGGTTCGTCCAGTCGAGGAGCGGCCTGGCCAAGTCGATGATCATACCCACGGCCGTGAGCAAAACTCCCGCCACGAGCGCCAACCCCGCCGCCGCGGCCAAGTGCGCCGTCTTGAGGTGAAGGACGATCGCGGCCACGACCGACGCCGTGACGACACCCAGCATGGCGATCAAGTAGGAGTGGAGGAACTTGGCCGTCGCCTGCTCCCTCGGCGCGACCGGAATGACCCTCGAAATCCAGAATTGCGCCCCCTCCCGCGAGAACGTCGACGCCGACGTGCCGTTGAGGCTGCCGCAGACGGTCATGAACAGCGCCGCCGCCAAAATGGCGTAAAGCGGGTTGGCCGAGGTCATGGTCTTAAGGATGGCGCTCAAGTCGCTTCCTCCCCCTCCCCCGCCCTTTCCCGAACCCATGGTCGCCATCAGAACGAAAATGACCGGGACGATGATCACGACCAGGACCCCGTTCAAGAGAAAGATCGGCGTCCGGTTCATGATCCGCCATTCCCTTCCGAAAACCGCGGCGCCCGCCCGCCGGCCCGACGAGACGCGGCGCGACATTTCATCGCGCGTCAATCTTCGTTTTTTTCCCGTCGTCTCGCTGAGCCCGACGAGGCCGCGGTAAAAGAGCTTTTCGGCTAGAACGATGATGACCGCGAAAAGGGCCAGCGACGTCCCCAGCAGCAGCGCCAGGTTTGCCAGCCCCTCCCCGCTGAAGCCCCCCGCCACGGCCTTGGCCGCCCAGATGCTGGGCGGGAACTTCGCCCCGACCCGGTTGAGGAGGCTGTCGGGCGACGTGAAGAACGCGGCCACGGCCTGGGCGCTTGCTTCCGGCCCCTGCCCCTGCGACCTCCTCAGCCCGACCTGCAGGGCGAGCGAGGCCACGATGAGGAGGATGCTGCCGGCGAGGATGAGGATGTCTTTCTTCCGGCTGACGTTGATGAAGCGCATCATGGCCACAACCAAAACGGAGACGACGGCCAGCGGGATGATCGGGAGCGCCGCATAAACGAGGACCGCATTCACCCAGTAGCCCGCACCTCCCTTCGCCAGCACGCCGAAAGTGATGACGACCGGCAGGACGACGGCCATGACCGTGAGGTATTCGTTGATCACGATGACGGCGAACTTGGAGAGCATGACCTCGTAGGGCCTGAGCGGGAGGGGAATGAGCATCTCCAGGTCGCGCGAGAAATAGAAGGCCGAGATGACGTAGTAAATGCCGAAAAGCAGTATGAGGAGCTGTCCGGCCAGGAACCCCAGCGTCAGCAGCGCCCGCTCCTGCCCCATCGGCTGGAGGATGAGAAAGGCGTTTTCAATGAGCAGGACGACGCCGTAGAGCGTCGGCAGGACGCCGACCGCGGCCAGCCCGAAGAGGGGCACCAGCCAGCGGTCCTTCTTCTCCTTGAACAGCCGATGCTTGAGCGTGGCCAGGCCGAAATTCGACCTGAGCCCGGCCCGGATGACGGTCGTGAGCTTGCTCATTTGTCGGTGAGCTCCAGGAAGATCCCTTCGAGCGACTGCTCGGTCCGGTCAATAGCCTTGAGCTCGTCCATGGTGCCGCAGGCGACGAGCCGGCCTTTGTGGATGATGCCGATGCGGTCGCAAAGCTTCTCGGCAACCTCCATGATGTGCGTCGAGAAAAAAAGCGTCTTGCCCTGGTCGCAGTGCTCGCGGAAAAGCTCCTTGAGCTGATGTGCCGCGCGCGGGTCGAGCCCGACGAGCGGCTCGTCGAGGACCATCACCCGGGGCGCAGGCAGGAGCGCCGCCGTCAGCACGATCTTCTGCTTCATGCCGTGGGAATAGCTCTGGATGGGGTTGGTGACGACCGGCGCCAGCTCGAAGATCTCGAGCCACTTGCCGATCCGGTCGAGCCGCTCCGCCTTGGGGACGCCGTAGACGTCGCCGATGAAGTTCAGGTACTCGAGGCCCGTCAGCCGCTCGTAGATCGCCGGATAGTCGGGGACGTAGGTCGTCACCTGCTTGGCCTTGAGCGGGTCCTTGGCCACGTCGAAACCTTCGACCACGATCCTCCCCGAGTCCGGCCGCAGCAGGCCGACGACCATCTTGATGGTCGTCGTCTTGCCGGCGCCGTTCGGGCCGAGGAAGCCGAAGATCTCACCCGGCTTGACGGTCAGGGTCAGGCCGTCCACGGCCTTGACCTTGCCCCGGTTGTAGCTCTTGGAGACATTGTTCAGTTCGATCACGGTCTGCTCCTTGTTGCGGGAATTATAGGACCGATTCAAGCGGGGCTCAAG
>JADBLN010000077.1:2378-3910 GCA_014894455.1 Acidobacteriota bacterium
TCACGGTCTGCTCCTTGTTGCGGGAATTATAGGACCGATTCAAGCGGGGCTCAAGGGCTATAAAAATAAACCTGTGTCTATTTCAACAGACGTGGGCTTGGCCAAGAGCGATTAACGGACCCGCCTGTACTTGATGAGAAGCGAGCCGGGCGCTTCCGGGGACCTTATCGCAAGCCCGCCGCCGGGATCTCCGCGGTCGGAAGCAGGCGCGGCGCCTTCCGCATGCCGAGCGCTCGTTCGAGGCCGTAGGCAAGCTTGATGAGCTCCGGCTCGCTCCAGGCCTTGCCGATGAACGAGATGCCCACGGGCAGGCCGTTGACCCATCCGGCCGGGAGCGTGATCGTGGGGTAGCCGGCAACGGCCGCCGGCGAGGAACTGCTCCCGGAGAAGGAGTCGCCGTTGACGAGGTCGGTCATGTGGGCCGGGCCGTTCGTCAGGACGACGAGCGCGTCGAGCTCATGCTCGGCCAACACGGCGTCGATGCCCTTCTCCCGCATGAGCTTGTGGTCCTTCGCCAGCGCGTCGAGGTAGGCCTTATCCGTCAGCGGGCCTTTTTTCGCCGCCTGCTCCAGGATCTCCTGGCCGAAGAACGGCATCTCTCTGTCCGCGTTCTTGTCGTTGAAAGCCATGAGGTCCGTCAGGTTGCGGACGGCGGCGCCGGGCCGCCCCGCGAAGTAGGCCTCGAGGTCGGCCTTGAACTCGTAGAGGAGGACCTCGTACTCCGAATTATCGGTCTTGCCGAGCGTCGGGAATTCGACGGGATCGACGACCTCCGCGCCTTCCCGCTTCATCGCCTCGACGGCGTTCTGCAGGATCGAGTCGAGTTTTTTCGCGAAATTAAGCGAACTCGCCCGCAGGACGCCGATCCGGGCGCCGCGCAATCCATCCGGCTTGAGGAATTCCCGATAATCGGTGACGGCGCGGCCCTCGCTGTCCTTGGTCGCGGCATCGGCCGGGTCGAGCCCGGTCATCGCGCCAAGGAGCGTCGCGGCGTCGGCGACGGTCCGGGCCATCGGCCCGGCGGTGTCCTGGGAGTGGGCGATCGGAACGATTCCGGAGCGGCTGACGAGACCGACCGTCGGCTTGATGCCGACGATGCCGCAGACAGACGCCGGCGAGATGATCGAACCGTCCGTCTCCGTGCCGACGGCCGCCGCGGCCAAGTTGGCCGCCGCGGCGACGGCCGAGCCCGAGCTCGACCCGGACGGGTTCCGGTCGAGGGCGTAGGGGTTTTTCGTCTGGCCGCCGCGGCCGCTCCAGCCGCTCGTCGACCGGGACGACCGGAAGTTCGCCCACTCGCTGAGGTTCGTTTTGCCGATGATGACGGCGCCGGCGGCCCGGAGACGCCCGGCGACGAACGCGTCGCGGGCGGGCTTCGATCCGAGGAGGGCCAGCGAGCCGGCCGTCGTCTCCATGTTGTCGGCCGTGTCGATGTTGTCCTTGATGACGATGGGGATGCCGTGGAGCGGCCCGCGCGGGCCTTTCTCCTTGCGCTCAAGGTCGAGCTCGCGGGCGATGGCCAGCGCGTCGGG
>JADBLN010000077.1:4010-25119 GCA_014894455.1 Acidobacteriota bacterium
GGCCTTTCTCCTTGCGCTCAAGGTCGAGCTCGCGGGCGATGGCCAGCGCGTCGGGATTCGTTTCGATGATGGCGTTCAACCCCGGCCCGCCGCGGTCGATCTCGTCGATCCGCTTCAAATAGAGCGAGACGAGGCTCTCCGAAGTCGCCGTCCCCGACGTCATCATCTCCTGGAGTCCGGCGATGGTCGCCTCCTCGAGCGGGAACTCCGCCGGGGCGGCCTTCTCCGGGGATTTATCGCCGCCGGGCGAGCATGCCGCGCCGAGGATCAAGGCCAGGAACGCCGTTCCGAGTATCGATCTTTTTAGGAATCTGCGCATCGTGTCCCTCCGTTCCCGCTCACCATACCTCAAGCCGGCTCCGGGCTCAACCTCTCCGGGGCCAGGGGAAGGGCCCTCGCCCTCTTGACAGCTTATGCTTTACTAATTATAATATGTAAAGAATATCAACATATGTAAAGGATACCTCAATGACGACAGCTACGGTTTCCTCGAAAAGCCAGATCACCCTGCCCGCGGCCGCCTGCCGCCAGGTCGGGATCAAGCCCCACGACCGCGTCCTGGTCGAGGTCCGCGAGGGGGCGATCGTGATCGTCTCCGCGCCCGACCTGATGGCCTTCAAGGGCGTCCTGGGCAAAGCCCTGCCTCCGGACGTCGAAGCCGAAAGAACGGCCGAGTTCCTCGCCCGGCGTCACAAGAGAGCCATATGACAACGTGGTTCGTCGATACCAACGTTTTTCTGCGCTTCCTGACAGTCGATGACCGGGGCCAGCACCAGAAGGCCGTCCGTCTGTTCGAGGCCGCGCGAAAGGGGGAATGCCGGCTGATCACGGGCCCGCCCGTCCTCTTCGAGCTGGCCCGGACCCTCCGGGCTGCCTACAAAACCCCCAGGACGCAAGTGCGGGAGATCCTGAGGGCCGTCTTCGCGACTCCCGGCGTGACCCTGACCGACACGTCGCTCGTCGCCGATGCGCTGACCCTGGCTTCAGCCACGGACTCCGATTTCGCCGATGCCTATATCGCCGCCGCCAGCCGCGCCGCCGAATCCTCCGGCGTGGCGACGTTCAACCGCAAGGATTTCGCCAAGATCGGCGTCGAGCTTGCGGAGCTCTGAGCGCGGATATCGGATTCTCTTATCGCTTGCCGTCGGAATTCCGCATCGCGCCGAATCGATAATCCCAGAGCGCCCTCCCCCGTTTCCTGCGGAGCAACAATTATGCTATCATTCGGTTATCGGGAGGCATCAGCCTCTTAGGGGCCGACGACGAGGGGAGGCCGCATGGACAAGACGATCCGCTTCAAGCTCAACGGGAAAGAGGTCCGCGTCGAGTCGCCGCCCGAGCGCATGCTCCTGTGGGTCCTTCGTACCGACCTCGGGCACACGGGCACGAAATGCGGCTGCGGCGAGGGCTTCTGCGGCGCCTGCACCGTTCTCGTCGACGGCAAACCCACGTTCTCCTGCCAGTTCCCGCTGGCCAAGGCCGAGGGCAGGAGCGTCCTGACCATCGAAGGCCTGGCCAGGGGCGGACGCCTCCACCCGCTCCAGCAGGCCTTCATCGATCACGGCGCGCTCCAGTGCGGCTACTGTACGCCGGGGATGATCCTCCAGGCTTACGGCCTTTTCCTCAGGAAGCCGAATCCGACCGAGGCGGAGATCGCCGACGCTCTCGAGGGCAACCTCTGCCGCTGCGGCAGTTACAACCGCATCATCGCGGCCGTCCAGACGGCGGCCAAGGCGATGAAAGGGGCCATCCATGAAGCCCGTTAAGAGCCGGGACGACGAATACACGATGTTCGGCCCGGACGGTCCGGGCACGGGATCCGCCCTCGAGCGCCGGCAGTTCCTCAAGCTCGCCGGCGGCGGGCTCATCGTCTTTTTCGCGGTCGGCGACGGCCTGGCCCTGCAAGAGGGCGCGCGGGGCGGCGGCTACCCCGACGACCCCAACGCTTACCTCAAGGTCGGCCCGGACGGCCGAGTGACCTGCTTCACCGGCAAGATCGAGATGGGACAGGGCATCATCACCTCGCTGGCCATGATGCTGGCCGAGGAGCTCGACGTCCCGCTCGAGGCGGTGGACATGGTCATGGGCGACACCGCTCTCTGCCCCTACGACGCCGGCACCTTCGGCTCGCGCAGTACGAAATATTTCGGGCCGCCCATGCGGCAGGCCGCGGCCGAAGCGCGCGGCGTCCTCGTCCGGCTGGCCGCGGCGCGTCTCGGCGCCGCCGAAGAGGAACTGGCAACGAAAGACGGCACGGTTTACATCGCGAAACGCCCGTCGAAAAAGGTGACCTACGCCGAGCTCGTCGGCGGCAAGAAGATCGAAGTGCGCCTGGAGAAAAAGCCCCCCATCAAGCCCTACTCCAAGCACGCCGTCTCGGGCAAGCCGACCCTGCGCACCGACGCGCGAGCGAAAGTTACGGGCGAGGCCAAGTTCTCAGGCGACATCCGTCTTCCCGGCCTGCTCTACGCCTCGATCCTCCGGCCGCCGGCCCACGGCGCCAAGCTCAAGAGCGCGGACACGGCGGCGGCCGAAAAAATCCCCGGCGCGCGCGTCGTCCGGGACGGAGACCTCGTCGCCGTCCTCCACGAGAGACCGGACGTCGCGGCCGAAGCGCTCACGCTCATCGAGGCCGAGTTCGAGCCGTCCGCGTCGAAACTCGACAACACCACGATCTTCGCCCACTTGAGAAACGCCGCACCGCGGGCCGAAGTCGTCGTCGAAGCGGGCAATTTGGACGAGGGCGCCAAGCTCGCGGTAAAAACGGTGGAGAGGTCGTATTTCGCCCACTACGTCGCCCACGCCCCGTCCGAACCGCACACGGCCGTCGTCCAGATCGAGGGCGACCGGGCGACGGTCTGGGCCTCGACCCAATCGCCCTTCCGGGCCCAGGGAGAGATCGCACAGACGTTGGGCATCCCGGCGGCGAACGTCCGCGTCATTACGCCCTTCGTCGGCTGCGGCTTCGGCGGCAAGAACCAGGGCGGACAGATCGTCGAAGCGGCACGCCTGGCCAAGCTCGCCGGGAAACCCGTTCAGGTCGCCTGGACGCGCAGGGAAGAGTTCTTCAACGACACCTTCCGCCCGGCGGCCGTCTACAACATCCGGTCGGGCCTGGACGCCGAGAATAGGATCGTCTTCTGGGAGTATAAGAACTACCATGCCGGGAGCCGCAGCTCCCAGCCGGTTTACGACATCCCGCACAAGCGCGTCTTGTCCTTCGGCGGAGGCTTCGGCGGCGGGGGCGCCGGCGCAGTCCCCGCTCATCCCTTCGGCACGGGCGCCTGGCGCGGCCCGGGCAGCAACACCAACATCTTCGCCACGGAATCCCACATCGACATCATGGCCGAAACGGCGGGCCTGAGCCCCCTCGAATTCCGGCTCAAGAACCTAGCCGACGCGCGCATGAAGAAGGTGGTCGGAGCGGCCGCTGATAAATTCGGCCGGACGTTCGCCAAGGCGCCGACCGGGCGCGGCTACGGCATCGCCATCACGGATTATTTAGGCACTTACGTGGCCACCATGGCCGAGGTCGAGGTCGACAAGGAGAAAGGCGCTGTCCGCGTCGTGCGCGTCGTCTGCGCCCAGGACACGGGCGAGGTCATCAACCCCGAGGGCGCCCGGATGCAGATCGAGGGTTGTATCACCATGGGCCTCGGTTACTGCCTAACCGAGGAAATCCGGTTCAAGGACGGCCGTGTCCTCGACGAAAATTTCGACACCTACGAAATCCCGCGCTTCTCCTGGCTGCCGAAGATCGAGGTCGTGCTCGTCGACAACCCGGACATGGCCCCGCAGGGATGCGGCGAGCCGGCCGTCACGGTCATGGGCGCGGTCATCGCCAACGCCATTTACGACGCCATCGGCGTCCGGATGGATACGCTCCCGATGACCCCGGCGCGGATCAAATCGGAGCGCAAGACGGATTAGGCGATTTCGCGGACCGAGCGGACCGGGGAGAAAAAGCCGGATTCGATCATTCTCCCGAGATATCCGTCGGCCGCTTCGAGATCGCAAACACCCGCCCGCACCGCTTTGACCAGAATGCCCAAGGTCCCGGTTAATGGAACTCCCAACCGGGCGGCCTCGGCCCGGGCCAGCCTGTCATCGGACGCGAAATGACATCCGCGCCGTTTGGCGACGGCAATGCTCGATGCCTCCCCCAGACCGAGCGAAACCGAAAGCGTCTCGAATAGTTCCCTCTCCTTGCCTAATTTGAGCCCGGTCTCCTTGAGCCAACCGGCCTGGACGGCCTTCGGAATGGCTTCAAGCCGAGCATGACCACTCTGGATGCCCCGCAAAATCTCTATGGAAACAATGTCTATGATGTAAGCTTTATTTCGGTAGAGGCCTTCCAAGATGCCGAGCGCGCCGGCCAGGGCAAAGTTCGATATAACGCATGTGTCGATAACTATCTCAGGCATTGTCCGCATCGCGCTTGATCTCGGTCGCGTCCTGGACCAGAAGAGGGCTGCCCGCTTTCTTCAGATAGATCCGGGCGCTGACGGGATCGAGCCCCAGGACCTCCGAAAGCTTGCCCAAGCTGATGAAGCCCTCTCGGTAGGCCCCAACCGCCGTCTCTTTCCGCAGTTCCAACGGATCTTTTTTTTGGTAGGCGACGTCGAGCGCCTCGCGGACCATACGGCCGAGCGTCTTCCCCTCCCGCTTGGCATAGGCCTTGACGGTCTTGTGCTGACCATCCGTGAGAAGGACATTCGTTCGTTTCATCGTGCCCTCCCTATATGTGTATATATATGTGTATAATATTCCGCAAAGCAGGCGAAGTCAAGGCTTCCCGCATGCTCGCAAAAAACAGAACCGTCCCCTTTTTATTTTCCCGGCCCTGTGCTATAAGTCCCTAGCGGTGAAGCGATGAAAACCCTGCTCGTCGTTAATCCGGCCGCCGGGTACGGCCGTGGCAAAAAATGCTTCCAAAGCCTCGAAGCTCGCCTCCGCACCGAGATCCCCGGCCTCGAGGTCCGTTTCTCGGAATACGCCGGCCACGCCGTCGAGATCGGCCGCGAGGCCGCGGGCGCCGGATATGACCGCGTGATCTGCCTCGGCGGCGACGGCACGCCCTACGAAGTCATCAACGGCCTCTATGCCGAAGGCCGCCCCGCCCGCCTCCCCGAGATCGGCCAGATCCCGGCCGGCACCGGCAATTCCTTTCTCCGCGACTTCGACATCCTGACGCCCGAACAGGCCCTCGAGGCCATTTTCGCCGGCCGCCGCCGCAAGGTCGATCTCGTCGAGTTTTATTATCAGGAAGGCGGCGAAACCGTCCGCCGCTACTCCCTCAACATCATCGGCATCGGCCTCATCGCCGACATCCTCCGGCTGACCAACGCGCACCTCAAGTTCATGGGTTCGGCCGGCTACAGCCTGGCCGTCCTCGTCCGCCTCGTCCGCGGTATGAACAATCGCATCACGATCGAGGCCGACGGCCGCAGGCTCGAGGTCTCCGACAGCGCTCTCGTCGTCTCCAACTCGAAATTCACGGGCGGAAAGATGAAGATCGCCCCTCCCGCCGACCCGTCCGACGGCCGGGCCGACATCGTTCTCTTCAACGGCGTCAACCGCCGCGAGATCGTTTCTATCTTCGCCGGCGTTTTCTCCGGCAAGCACACGGCCCACCCCAAGGTCGACATGCTCCAGGCCGCCTCGATCTCGGTCGACGCGGACCGGCCGCTCCGCCTCATGGCCGACGGCGAGCTCCTCGGGTTCACTCCACTCCGGCTCAAGGTCCTGCCGGCCGAGCTCGTCATCCTGGCATGAGAAAGCCCGGCGACCGCCTGCGCTCGTTCCTCATCTGGCTCATCGCCCTGCCCCTTTTCCTCTACGCCTGCGTCCTCGTCTGGCTCGGCTCCTTCGTCCTCCGCGCTAGGGGGCTCGATAATCTGATCAAGGCCGGCTGCCGGACGGTCCTCCTCGTCTGCGGTATCCGCGTCCGCGTCCGCGGCCGGGAAAATCTCGTCCACGGCCGGCAGTACGTGGTGATGATGAACCACGTCAATTTCTTCGACCCGCTCGTCTTTCAGTCCGCCTTCCCGGGCGGGGTCCGCGGTGTCGAGGAGGAGAGCCACTTCCGCTGGCCGATTTACGGCGGGACGATCCGCCGCATCGGCATGTTCCCCATCAGCCGCAAGAACACCCAGCGGGCAATCGAAAGCCTGCGCCGAGCCGCGGCCTGGATCCGCCTGAGGCCGGATTTCTCCTTCTCCATCCTGCCCGAGGGGACGCGGACCCGCGACGGGAACCTCGGCCTCTTTAAGCGCGGCGGCTTTCTGCTCGCCCTGGAGACGGGCCTCGACATCCTGCCCCTCGTCCAGATGGGCGCCTACCGCATCGCCCGTAAGGGCAGTCTTCTCATCAGGCCGGGGTTGGTCGACATCGCTATCGAGCCGGCGGTGTCAACGGCAGGTTACACGAAAGAGAACGCCGGAGAGCTCATCGAGCGTGTCCGCGGGGTATTTTTGGGACGACTCGGCGCTTAACCGACGGGCCCTCCGGAAAAGTGGACGAAGGAGAAGCATTCGGGGATGTGGGAGTTGTAGACGCCGTGACGGTTGAGGGCCCAGCCCGGGTGCGGCTCGGCCTTCGTCCCGCAGAACTCGAGGAGCTCGAAGCGCGAGAAGTCCAGGCGCCAGACGTCGCCGTCGCGCGGCGGAACGGGACGCTTTCCGGCGAGGGTTTTCATGCCGCGCCAGGGAAAAGCGATTTCGGCGGTCCAGCCCTTGTCGACGTCCGACGGGTCGTTAATGGTACCGTCGACCCGCACCGCCGCTTCGAGGCCGGGGAAGTCCCAGTCCATGAAGGCCCAGCGCGGCCCCTGAGGGTCCTTGCCGTAGCGCGTCCCATCCTGGAAGCCGCCGATGATATCGACCCGGCGCGTGTACAGGTCGAACTCGGGTATATCGAAGCGGCTCCCCTTCTTCAGGACATCCCGAGGCATATAGAAAACTTCGTATATCGTGCCTAGGGCGTTTATCTGGAATTCGTAGTAGCAGTCCTCGCCGCCGATAAAAATTTCGACGTCGTTCTCCGTCCAGACGAGGGAATCCCGTTTCGCTAAGCGCGCCTGGACGTTCGGCTCGTCCACCCAGAAAGCTACGTAGAGGTTCTCGTCGTCCCAGAGGGAAGCCATCCGCGTCTCGAGAAAACCGGGGACACCGCTTACCAAGTCGACGAAACGGCGGGACTTCGGCGCCTCCCGCCAGGCAGGCTTGTTCAAATTTCCGTCGATCTCGATCTTCTTACCCGTCCTGAAACACGTGTAATGGGCAAGTTCGCTCTCGTCGCATCCGTATCGGACTTTCATCGCATCCTCCGCTCAATTATCGCAACTATAGCCCGACAATTCGCCGGGCGTCAAGAAATCCAAGCGGGGTTGATTTTGCCCGGCGGCAGGCCTATCCTAGTCGTAGGGTCAGAATCCAATCGTTCGCCGAGGTGCGAATGTCGAAAATCCGGAACGCGCCATCGCTCGCAGCCGCGGCCCTGGCGGCCGTCGCCCTCCTTTTTCTCTCTCAACCACCGGCTCACGCTGTTTCTCCTTCTCCGCTCCGCACTTCCCAAAACCCCGCCTCGCTCTGCCCTCAGCCCCAACTCCCGGCCCTCCTGGCCAAAGCGGCCGAGTACTGCCGGAAGCTCGAGAGCGCCGCCTTCGATTTCGTCTGCCGCGAAGAGATCTCCGAGAGTATCAACCCCTCCCTCGACGCCAAGCCGAAAACCCTTCCGCCGCTCCCCGGAGGGTCGTCGTATCTGGGGCCGACACTCATCATCGGCTGGACAAAAAAGATCAAGCGGACCTTCGTCTACGACTACCAGTGCGTCCGGGCTGGACGGACCATGCGCGAGATGCGGACCCAGCTCGAAGAGAACGGCAAAAAGAAGGTCGTGCCCAACGCCGAGCTCCAGACGTCCATCGTCGTTTTCGGCACGACCCTTATGGGGCCGGTCGGCCTCTTCGGCGAGCGTTTCCAGCCCGACTACGATTTCGCCATGGCCGGCGAGGAGAAGATCGGCAAGACGAGGGTCTTCGTCATCGACGCCAGGCCCAAGCCCGGGGGCACGCCCACTCGCAACCTCTACGGCAAGGCCTGGATCGACCCCGTCACGGGAGACATCCTCAAGATCGAGTGGAGCGAGAGCCGCGTCGGCCGCTTCGACGTCTTCGAGAAGCGCGGCCAGCTCTACAACCGCAAGCCGCGCCTCGTCATCAGCTCCGAGTTCAGCGCCGAGAAGAACGGCATCCGCTTCCCCAGCCGCCTGTCCGTCGAGGAAGCCTACCTCAAGGAATCGGGCAAGGCCTTTATCCGATCGAAGACCGAGGTCGTCTACAAGGATTTCAAGTTCTTCACCGTCGTGTACGAGATCCGCGATTGAAGCGGACCCGCCAGCGTTCGTCCGGAGGAGGCAATCCATGAAAACCCGCGCGCTTCGCACAATCGTTATCCTTTCCGCAGTTATCGCGCTGTCTGTCGCGCCGGCCATCGGCGGCACGGGCCAGGCCGCGCCCGACAAAAAGCCGGCCGCGGCTCCCGTCCCGCCGCGCTCCCTCGCCGCCCACCTCGTCGGCCACGCCCACATCGACCTGAGCTGGCTCTGGCGCTGGGAGGAGACCGTGGCCGACATCGCCACCTTCACCTTCAAGGGGACGCTGGCCCAGATGGACAAGCTCCCCGGCCTGACTTTCGCCCAGAGCCAGGCGGCCATCTACGAAGCTATGGAAAAAGACTACCCCGATCTTTTCCAGCGCATCGCCCGGAAGGTCAAGGAGGGGACGTGGGTCCCCGTTGGCGGGATGTGGGTCGAGCCCGATCTCAACATGCCCGATGGCGAATCGCTCGCCCGCCAGCTCCTCTACGGCAAGCGCTATTTCCTGGACAAATTCGGCATCGATGTCAAGGTCGGCTGGAACCCCGACTCTTTCGGCCATAACTGGCAGCTGCCCCAGATCCTGCGTAAGGCCGGCATCGAGTCCTACGTCTTCGGGCGTTGCGCGCCCGGGCCCGACCCGACGCACGTCTTCTGGTGGGAGGGGATGGACGGATCGCGCGTCCTCGGCTATGTGCCCCCCGGGTGGTATAACGTCGATCTCGGGGAAGGGACCCGAAAGATCCTGGAAGGCGCGCGCACGAATACCAGCGTCAGGGACTTCATGATGCTCTACGGAGCCGGCGACCACGGCGGCGGACCGCGCGACGCGGACATCGTCGCCATCAAGAAATATCGGAACGACCCGAACGAGCCCCGGCTCGAGTTCGACGTCCCCGAGGCCTATTTCAAGAGAATCATCGAGAAGGCGGCCGACTTCCCCGTCGTCAAGCGCGAGCTCAACTTCACCTTCCCGGCCTGCTACACGACCCAGGCCGATACGAAGAAGAACAACCGTCAGCTCGAGAGCCTCCTCCTCGCGGCCGAGAATTTCTCAGCCGTGGCCGTGACCTCCGGCTACCGGGACTATTACCCCGAGAGGGACCTGGACGAAGCCTGGAAGATCGTCCTCCGCAACCAATTCCACGACATCCTCGACGGCTCGAGCATCGGCCCCGTCTACGACGAGGTCGCCGAATTCTACGGCCAGGCGCGGAAGCGGGGCGAGCGGGCGCTCGATTTCTCGCTCGAGACGATCTCCAACACGATCGACACGCGCGGCGAGGGCTTTCCCATCGTCGTCTACAACCCTCTCTTCTGGGAGCGGACGGAGCCGGCCTTCGCCGAGATCGCCGTCCCTCCCGACGCGAAAACGGCGCTGGCCTGGGATGGCACGGTCCGGATGACCGATGGCGAGGGAAAAGATATCGCCGTCCAGGTCCTCGAGAAGCGCATCGAGGGCGGCGCCACTGTCTTCCGCGTCGTCTTCGTCGCCGAGGGCGTGCCTTCGCTCGGGTACAAGCTCTACCGGATCATTCCTACGAAGAAGGCCTGGGCCGGGCCTGAGGTCGTCCGGGCCGGAGCCCGGGAGCTCGAGAACGAGTTCCTCAAGGTCCGGCTCGACCCGAAAACCGGTTGGGTCGAGAGCCTGTATGACAAGGGGTCGGGGCGCGAAGTCCTAGCCGGCGCTGCGAACGTCCTCGAAGCGATCGCGGACGAGCCGGCGTCGATGTCGGCCTGGGAGCTCGGCCTCAAGGACACGGTCGGCCGCGCTGGAGAAAATGGGGCGACGGTCGAACTCGTCGAGCGCGGCCCCGTGCGCGTCGTCCTCCGCGTCAAGAGCCGCTTCCGCGACTCGACCTTCGAACAGGACCTGACCCTCTACCGCGGCGTCCCTCGGCTCGACTGCCGCATGCGCCTCGATTGGCGGGAGCGGAACATCATGATCAAGGCGGCCTTCCCGCTCGACCTCAAGGCCCCGGCCGCCCGGTTCGAGATTCCCTACGGTTCGATCGGCCGGCCCGCCGACGGGACGGAAGTGCCCGCCTTGCGTTGGGTCGACGTCTCGGAGCAGTCGGGCGAATACGGCGTCAGCCTGCTCAACGATTCGAAATACGGCTTCGACGTCAAGGGCGGTGTCATGCGGTTGTCCGTCATTCACGGCGCGACGGCGCCCGACCCGGAGGCCGACCGCGGCAAGCACGAACTCCTCTACTCGATCCTCCCCCACCGGGGCGACTGGAAGGCGGCCGAGACGACGCGCCGCGGTATGGAGCTCAACAGCCCGCTCATCGCCCGGGTCCCGCTCGTCCACGGCGGCACGCTGCCCAAGGTCCATTCCTTCGTCCGGGTCGGACCGGGCAACGTCATCCTCTCGGCGCTGAAAAAAGAGATGGGCTACGCCGAGCGCGGCCTCGTCCTCAGGCTCTATGAGATCCACGGCGAGAAGACGGAGGCCAAACTCGAATTCCCCTGGCCGGTCGATGCGCAAGAAACCGACCTCATCGAGCGTCCGTCCGGAAAGCTGCTCGGTTCCGGGGCGGCCATCTCCGTGCCCCTCGGGCCCTACGAGATCAAGACGATCCGGGTAGTCCGAAAAGGGTAACAGAACCGAGATTCACCCGGGCGGCCGGACCGAAAACCAGCCTGCCGTCCGCAAGTTCAACCCCGTCGCCGCGTCCTCGGCCACAATTTCCAGCCGGTAGCAGCCGGGCAGGAGTCCGGGAACTTCGAATTCCATCAGATAAAAATCGGTCTCATCCCGGCTGGCGCTGTTGACGATGGTCATCTCGACCTGGGTTCTCTCGCCGCTTCCCTCGGGTGAGAGCCAGGCGGAAAGCTCCATCTCGCCGCTCCGGTTACCTTTCCAAACGCATCTCACCGCGGCGCCAAGCAGGTCCTGCCCCCGCTCCAGCGAGCCGACCAGGGGGACGTATTCCTTGGGCGGGAAGGGGAAGATGGCCGAGATGGAGCCGACCGCCGCCCTCCCATCTTCGAGATTCCTGATGATGACCCGGCAGTCGTATCGGCCCGGCGCCAGGGCGACGGCCGCGTATTGATAGACGTTTTCCCCGCGCATGCTCTTCCAGTCGATCTCGAACCTATTGCCGTCGACGATGACCTTGTTTTGGTCGAGCACCAGGCTGATGAATTCGGTGCGGTCTCCGACCGCCTCCCGGATCGACAGGACGGGAATCTCGGAAAGGAGAAGGGTGTTCTCGTTCTTCTCGTCGGAGAAGGCGATGACCGTCAGGGGGATATCCAGACTGCGTTTGGAGGTGGCCTTCTCCGCCAGGGCGAGGTCGAGCAGATGGAGGTGCTTTTCAACGGGCGACAGCCTGTTGAAGGGAAGAGGATTGAAGTAGCCTCTCTGGACGTAGGCCTTGTGCCCCGGCCTGCGGACTTCGACCTTGACGTCGTGGAACTTCCCGTCCCAGGCGGCGGGGATCGTATAGCCGAGGACGTAGTAGTTGCTCGTGGCATCCTGGATGTCCGCGGCGATCCGGGAAGGGTAGTCGACGCCGCCGAGGTACTTCCCTCCCGTCGTCTGGGAGAGATAATCCAGCGACTCTTCCGGAAAGACGCCGGCGGCGACTTTGGCGGCAAAGCCCGTGGTCGTGTTGACGGAGAAGACCGGTGCGTTGGCCGAGGCCAGCGCCCTGGCCATCGATTGGAACAGGGTGTTACCCGCGTCGCCCGGCCGGACGACCCCGCCGCCGAATCCCCGCGAGAACAGGACGATGTTCTTTTGGCCAGGAATGCTCCGCAACGCTTTGGCCCATTCCCCGACCTCCGCGAATAGGTTGCGCACGCCCGCGCCGGCGTGCCCGCCGTGACGGCCGAGAACTTGGCTGTTGAGAACTTCCATGCCCATGGGCTCATGGTCGGAGGACACGCTGGACATGCCGGACTCCAAGATGCCCGGGGTATCCCGCATCTTCTTGATGGCGGCCCTGACCTTCCCCTTGTCCGAAGTAAAATACTCGTGAAGGGTCAGCCCGCTCGCGGTCGAGAACGAGAACAGCGCCACTTCGTCGTCTTGTTGGACCTTCGTGTCCAGGAACTCGACGGCGGCCTTCCTGGACTTGACAAGGCCCTCGATGTCGTTTCGCC
Organism: Acidobacteriota bacterium; assembly: GCA_014894455.1. GTDB lineage: Bacteria > Acidobacteriota > Aminicenantia > Aminicenantales > Saccharicenantaceae > RBG-16-66-30. The sequence continues at coordinate 16,500 of JADBLN010000077.1, forward strand.
CGTAGTCGATAAAGAAGATGAACTTGCGGTTCAGGAGCGGAGCGGCCTCACGGGCCGGAGGCGGGGCCGGCGCGGCCGCCGCCCCGGGGCGTTCAGCCGCAGGGGCTGTTAGGACGTGTTTCTCGAAATCCGTGATCGTCTGGGGCGCGCCGTTGTCGTAGAGGACGAAGTCGGACCTTTCGAGGTCAAAGGCCGGCTTGCCCTTATCGTCCGTGACGAAGATCTGGATGAGCTTCAAAGTCACGGTGACCTGATGCTGAAGCGGCGCTTCGGGAGTCTTGGTTTTGACTTGAGCAGAAAGCCCCTGACGTCCGGACACGCCGGCTGCAAAAAAGGCGAAAAGGACAAGCGCCGCGCGCGCGGCGAACTCTTCTCCACCCTTCCTGCCAGGTACCATGCCGACCTCCGCTTTCCACTATATCGCCGGGGGAAGAGAAGTGTCAAACCGGCGTAATTAAATGAATTTAGTCGTGTGTCACCAGAATTAACCCATTCGACAGCGGCCGGGGCATACTCAGGGTTGATACTGAGCGTCACCAACCCAGTTTTAAAAAATGGGGTTGGTGGCCGCGAACGTATCAAACGGGACGCGATTGCCTGAGGGCGCCGGACGTGTTATCCTACGCGGCCAACCATGCGCCGACACGAAACATCGCCACACGCTTTGGGCCCGGGCCGCATCGCCCGCTTCTGGCTGCCGCTCGAAGCCACCTGGCTGATGATGGCCGCCGAAGGGCCGTTTCTGGCCGCGGTCATCGCCCGCCTGCCCGGCCCTAAAGAGAACCTGGCCGCCTTCGCGGTCGCCTCGGCGCTGGCCTGGATCGTCGAGTCGCCGATCATCATGATGCTCTCGGCCTCGAACGCCCTCGTCCGGGACGGCGTCGCCTACCGTAAGCTCCGGCGCTTCTCCTTCGCCCTCAACGCCGCCGTGACCATGGCCATGATCGTCCTGATCACGCCGTCCGTCTTCGACCTCGTCGCCCGGCGCGTCATCGGCCTGAGCGCGGACGTGGCCGGCCTGGCCGGACGGTCGATGATCTTCCTCGTCCTCTGGCCGGCGGCCATAGGCTTCCGGCGTTTCTACCAGGGCATTCTCATCCGCGACGGCCGGCCCCAGGCCGTGACTTGGGGAACGGTGATTCGCCTCGCGACCATGGCCGCGACCGGACTTCTCTCGGCCCTGGTCTTCCGCCTGCCCGGCGCGAGCGTCGGCGCGGCCGCGCTCGGCGCCGGTGTTCTGGCCGAAGGCGCGGCCAGCTGGGTCATGGCCAGGCCGACCGTCCGCAGGCTCCGGCGGCAAACGGACGGCGAGTGCGAGTTCGGACGGTCGCTCACGGCCGCCAGGGTCATGCGCTTCTATGCGCCGCTGGCCCTGACTTCGTTCCTGTCTTTCTTCATCAATCCGCTGACGGCGTTCTTCCTGGCCCGCGGCCGCTCGCCCCTCGAGTCGCTGGCCGTTCTGCCCGTCATCGTCGGCCTGGCTTTTGTCTTCCGCGCCGCGGGCATCGCCATGCAGGAGGTGGTGATCGCCCTCGTCGGGGACGCCGGCGAGAACCGCCGCGTCCTGGCCCGGTTTTCCTTACGGGTCGGCGCGGTGTCCACGGCCGCGCTGGCCGCCGTGCTGTTCACTCCGCTGGCGAAAGTCTGGTACCGGACGGTGTCCGGCCTGTCACCGGACCTCGCCGCCTTCGCCCTCCTGCCGGGGGTCTTACTCGTCTTCCTCCCCTTCCTCGAGTCCGTCCTGTCCTACCAGCGCGGCGTCTTCGTCAAGGCCCATCGGACGGCCCCGATCAGCATCGCCGTCGCCGCCCAGCTGGCCGTGACCGCGGCCGTTTTCACCCTGATGGTCCTGGGTTTCAGGACCGTCGGAGCCGTCGCCGTCGGCCCAGCCCTGACCGCGGGCTACATCGCCGGGGCCGGGGTCCTTGTCTTCACGCGCGGTGGAAGCTCTCGACAGGGCATTGTATCGCCGATTTAATTGACAGCGCCGAGCGGCCGCCCATATACTTCCGCGCAGGAGCCTCACCATGAAAACAGCGACCGCAACCCTGGCGATAACCCTCATTCTCATCCTGGCGCCGCCGTTTTCCACCCCCTCCTCGGCGGAAACGCCGCAGGAGAAAGCCGCGCAACCCAAGTCCGGCTGGGTCCTCAACGCCGAGGAGTATTTCGAAAAGCCAGGGCTATCGGTCCTCGTCTTCCACGATATCTATCCCGAGGGCAAGCAGGGCGGCATCGAGATCATCCAGCACGGCGAGCGGGTCGCCGCCCTCGGCGACGTGCGCCTCGAGCCCGCGCCGGGGCAGTGGGGAAAACTTCCGGTCGTCGGCAAGCGCGTCGTCGACCGGGCTTTAAGCCGCGCCGAAGTGCCGCTTCGCTTCGAAAAGGAAGGGATCGCGTACCGGGTCAGGGTCGAGCCGGACGGCGACGCCATCGCCGTGACCGTGGACCTCGAGCGTCCCCTGCCCGCTGAATTCGCGGGCCGGGCCGGGTTCAACTTGGAGATCTTCCCCAGCGCCTATTTCGGAAAAACCTATCATCTGGGCCGCACCGACGGAGTCTTCCCGCGTCAGGGCAACGGCCCCACCGTGAAGGTCGGGTCCGTCGTGGGAGCGGCGCCGCTCGCCGAAGGTCCGATCTTCACGGCGGCAACGGAGGATCCTCTGCGCCGTCTGACAATTGAATCCCTGTCCGGCGACCTCCGCTTTTTCGACGGGCGCAGCACGGAGACCAACGGCTGGTTCCTGGTGCGTTCGCTCATCCGTGCCGGCGCCACGAAGGGCGCGGTGCGCTGGAAGATCACACCCAACTCCGTATCGAGCTGGCGGCGCCCGCCGGTCATCGGCATCTCGCAGGTGGGATACCATCCCAAGCAGGAGAAGCGCGCGGTCATCGAACTCGACCCCCGCACGGCCTCGCTCGGCGCGGGGACGCTCCTAAAAGTGGATCCGGCAAAGGGTCTTGTCCCCGTTCTCGAGCAACCGCTCGTCCGCTGGGGGCGTTTTCTCCGCTACGACTATGCTTTCTTCGATTTCACGGCCGTCCGCGAGCCGGGCACCTATCTCGTGCGCTACGGGGACTCGCAGACATCGCCCTTCCTCATCTCGCCCGAGGTCTATCGACGGGACGTCTGGCAACCGACCCTGGAGACCTTCCTTCCGGTCCAGATGTGCCACGTGCGCGTCATCGACCGAGGCCGGATCTGGCACGGCGCCTGCCACATGGACGACGCGCTCCAGGCGCCGCAGGGCCTCGACCTGGCCTTCATCGAGGGGTACAAACAGGGTCTCAAGACGGAGACGCCGTTTGCCGCCGACCAGCATATGCCCGGCCTCGACCGGGGCGGCTGGCACGACGCCGCGGACCACGACCTCGCCGGCGGGGCCCAAGCCTGGGCCACCATGCTGCTCGCGTTGAGCCGGGAGACCTTCGGCCTCGCGAGCGACCAGACGACGGTCGACACCATGCGGCGGAACGTCGTCCTCCACGTCCCGGACGGAAAGCCCGACATCCTCCAGCAGGTCGTCCACGGCGTGGAAAATCTTCTGACCGGGTATCGCCTGGCCGGACACAGCTTCGCCGGGATCTCGGATTCCTCACTCGAAGTGTACGGCACCCTCGGCGAACCGGCATCATTGACCGACAACCGCATCTTCGACCCTGCGCTCACGACCGACGAAGTGAAGGGCGACCGCTCCGGGCGCCGCGACGACCGCTACGCTTTCACCGGCCGCGATACCGGCATGGAATACGCAGCCGCCGCCGCGCTGGCCGCCTCGAGCCGCGTGCTCAAGGGCTTCGACGACCGCATCGCCAAGGAGTGCCTGGAGACGGCCGTCAGGGCTTGGGAGTTCGAACGGAGCCACCCGGCCGTCCGTCAGCCGAATCCCTATGTTCCCGAGCGGGCGGATTCTCAGGAGGTCCTGGCAACCGCGGAGCTTCTGATCACAACGCGGGAAGCGCGCTTCGCGGAGCGTCTAAAGTCCCTTCTGCCAGTCATCGAGGCGCAGGTGCAGGAAGTGGGATGGGCCGCGGCGCGGGCGCTCCCCCACATCAAGGACGCTGAGTTCTCGAAGCGCGTGGGCTCGATCCTCGCGGCATACGCGGCCAGGCTGAAGACGGACCTGGCTAAAACGCCCTACGGTGTTCCCTTCGAACCCCAGATCTGGGGCGTCACCTGGGACATCCAGGAATACGCGGTCAGGCAGTATTTCCTCCATCGTGCGTTTCCGCAGGAATTCGACCGGGAGAACCTCCTGCGGGTCCTCAACTACGTCCTCGGCTGCCATCCGGCCTCGAGCACGTCTCTCGTCTCCGCGGTCGGCGCCCAGTCCATGACCGTGGCCTACGGCATCAACCTGAACGATTGGACCCACATTCCCGGAGGGGGCGTTTCCGGCCCTTCGCTCATTCGTCCGGACTTTCCCGAGCTCAAGGAGCCCTTCCCGTACCTCTGGCAGCAGGCCGAATACGTTCTGACGGGGGCGGCGACCTACGTGTTCACCGTGCTGGCCGCAGACCGCTTGCTCGGAGAGACGCGATAGGGGCATTCCCATCGCCCCGTCCTTCGGCGCCTTTTATCATCTTCCTTGAATTGCCGCCAACTATTTGATACTTACTACGGGGAGCAGCAAATAGATTACCTAATCCTTTCTGCTCCCCGAGTACTAGCCGGGCAATAAGGGAATCTGAAGTCAACTATATTCTGCCCGGCTTAGTAACAGGGAGACTGCATGAGGTCCATGAAGGAGGCATCCATGAATCGTCCTGAACGGAAAAGTTTTTCACGCCGCGAGTTCCTCAGGGCGGCGGCCGTCGGTACCGGCGCCGGCCTGGTGGGCCTGGAGAGCCTCACCACCACGGCTTGCCGGACGGGAGTCTCCCGAAAAGCGATCCCCGTCGGCGTCCAGCTCTACTCCGTCCGGGAGGCGGCCGCGAGAGACCTGCCCACCGTCCTCGAGGCGATCGGGAAGATGGGCTACAAGGGCGTCGAGTTCGCCGGGTACTACGGCTGGGACCGCAAGCCCAAAGAGCTGAGGCAGCTCCTCGACGGGAACGGCCTCAAGTGCTGCGGCACGCACACCGACCTCGAAACCGTTACCGGCGACAACCTGAAGGCCACCGCCGAGCTGCACGCGATTCTTGGGAATTCCTTCCTCATCGTCCCCAGCCTCGAGGCCAAGGACGCCCAAGGCTGGCTCGACCTGGCCAAGAGGTTCAACGAGATCGCCGCGAAAGCCAAGGCCCTGGGCATGCGCGTCGGCTATCACGCCCACGCCGGGGACTTCCGGAAGCTCGGCGATACGACCTCCTGGGAGATCTTTTTCGACAATACCAGCCCCGACGTCATCATGCAGAACGACATCGGCAACTGCATGATCGGCGGCGGCGACCCCGTGGCCATCCTGAAAAAATATCCCGGACGTTCCGCCTCCGTCCACCTCAAAGAATTCGGCGGGCCGGAAGCGGCCGTCATCGGGCAGGGCGTCGTTCCCTGGGCCGAGGTCTTCAAGGTCTGCGAAACGACTGGAGGCACCGCCTGGTACGTCGTCGAGCACGAAGTCGGCGACGATCCGATGGGCAACATCAAGGGCTGCCTCGAGGGGCTCCGGAAGATGGGCCGCGGCCTCGCCTGACGGCGAAGCTGTCGCGAGAGTACCTTGCCTTTAGCGGGCACCCCAGTAGCGCGGCGGCGCTGCGGACGCGGCCGGGGCGGGCGGCGCGGGCTGCGGATCGAGCCAGCGGTCGGTGATGTACTTGGATACGGCCTCGCGCAAGGCCGCCGCGTTCGGCTGGGCGGCGAGCACCCTCTGGGCGGCCTGTAGGCGGCCGACGAGACCGGCCGTCGAAATGAGCCTCAGGCTAGCCCGATAGCCCTCCTCGAAATCGGCGGCCCGGATCTGGACGGAGACCGAGTCGGAGAGGAGTTCGGCGCCCTGGAGCCCGGCCACGGTCCGGGCTTGGGACTCGTCCTGGAAGGTCAGCGCGAAGCGAAACGGACCCGGAAAATTCTCGGGCAGGCGCGCGGCGTCGAGGGCGAGGAGAGCTTCCCGGGCCGCCTTCTCGATGCGCCGCGAGACCTCCTCTCGGGGGAACGGCTCGGCCTTGGTCCGTCCGACCGCGCGTTTGCCGGCGGCGTACTTGACCCAGGGGAGAAAGCGCCGGATCTCTTTTTCGAGCTGGTCGTCGCCGCTGACCATGATCAGGGGAATCCCGAAACGGGCCGCGCCCATGGCCAGGATCATCGATTCATTAAAAGGAGTCCCGTTGACCCTGTATTGGATGTCCTCGATCGTGTAGGTGTGGGATATGAACCCGGCCGGATTTCCCGCGCCGGCGTGCATGGCGACGGCCACGATGGCGTCGGCCGACGGATCGTAGCTATCCATGTAGATGTCGAAGGGCCGGTCGCGCGAGATCATTTTCGCCGGCGCCAGGAGTTCCGCCTCGAGGACGTCGGGGCTCTGCGTGTTGCCCGAGCCGTGGCCGTCGACGACGATGATTTCCGTCGCCCCGGCGGCCTTGAGCCCGGCGATGGCCGCGTTGACGTCGGCGGTCAGGGACTTACGGGCCTCCTCGTATTCCGGATTGGCCCCGAAGTTCGTGTGCCGGACCGAGGTCGCGCCCGATACGCCCTCCATGTCGCAAAGAAGGATAACCTTGAATGATTTCTGCTGAGAGAACGCCGGCGACAAGAGCAGGAGGGCGCCGGCGAGCGCCAGGACATAGCTTTTTCTCATATATTTCTCCTCGGTCTCTTGGCCCGCCCGACCGACGAGCGATAGCCTTTCTCTCAAGATCATAATTTCGTCCTTGTCCCTGAGTCAAGGAAAGAAAGTGGCTGCGAGCCGGACTTGGCAAATCAAGCTCGGACCATCCCCGGCGACTAAAGTGTAGGATGCATTCGATCCTGGATTAGAAAGGACATGAAAATGACAGCTCGCCGCCTTGTTATTATTTTCTCCCTATCCGTTCTTCTGGTCACGGCCCCCACGCTCGTGGCCCAGGGGCATTTCGAGTTCGGCGGCCACTACGGCCGGTGGAGCCTGAACCTGCTCGGGAACCTGGCCAAGGACGCCCTCAACGACGCGACGAAGGACGAGATCCAGGACCGGATCCTGACCGACATCCAGGACTCTTATCCCGGGTTGACCTTGACGTCCTACGATCAGACCCTCGATTTCGACTCGCGCGGCGACGACTTCGGCTTCGGGTTCCGTTTCTACCCCGGCGGTCACCGCGGCTCGTTCAGCCTCGGCGTTTCCGTCGAGAAGAGCACCTTCAAGGTCCTCCCCTCCGTGGCATCCCTGATGCTGCTCCAGGACTCGGGCACTCTGGAGACGGCGATTTTCAACGGGACGGCGGAAGCCAGCGCGATCATCGAGGCCATGTCGCTTCTCCTGACCTTCCGCTGGGACATCTTCCCGTCGGCGATCGTCCATCCCTACATCACCTTCGGCGGCGGCATATCCACGGCCAAGGCCCTCGACGATTCGATCTTGGCCTACACCTATTCCGGCGATCTCACGGGGGACGCCATCCCAACCGAAACCGTCTCGGGCGCTGACTCGAAGACCCTACGGGAGCTCAAGGACGAGAGCGACACCAAGCTCCCGAACTTCCTGCCGTTCATCCAGCTCAACCTCGGTTTGAAGGCGCGGTTGACGAAAAACATCCACATCCTCGTCGACGCCGGGGTCTTCGACGGATTCATGATCAGCGGCGGCCTCGCCGTGAGGTTATGAACGCGGGAAGGCGCCGGGTCTCAGCGCCCCAGATGGCGCCGTAAAAAAGCGATCGTTTTCGGGTTCGGCCGGCCAGGTCTTGTCTGGTCTTCCGTGCCGGGGACGAGCAGGGCCAGGACAAAAAAAAGGGCGGAGTGCCCGACCCGGGCATCCGCCCTTGCGTACGAACGTGATTGATCGCTAGGTTAAACGAGCGATCAGAACCGGCCGCGTCCGCTGCCGCCGCCGCCGAAGCCGCCTCTGCCGCCGCCGCCGCCGGCCGGACGGGGCTGGGCTTCGTTGACCTTGAGGTTCCGGCCCTTGAGGTCCTTGCCGTTGAGCCCGCTGATGGCCTTAACCGCCTCGTCCTTGTTCGGCATCTCGACGAAGCCGAAGCCGCGGGGCTGACCGCTCATCTTGTCGGTGATGATGGCCGCTTTTTCGACCGCTCCGAAGGCCTGGAAAGCCTGCCGGAGATCTTCCTCTGTCACGGTGAAAGAAAGGTTCCCTACGTAGATGTTCATACTCGTCTCCTTTGACGATGGGTCCGTCCGGGGGTACCCGAAACGGCCCGTGTTAAAAAATCGATCGCAATAAAGGAGAGGAGTATGTCGGCTGTTAGGGCCTCTGCACCTTTAACCTTTATTCGACCCACGCCCCCTTTACGGGGGAATTCCGATGGATATATTACCATAAAAGAACTTCGTCCGCAAATAAATAATACACTCTCTGCATCAAGACCATGCCCTTGCCCCTGAATTCCACTCCCTCCATGGCCAGCAACGCGCGTTTCATCCCGCTTCCACCCTGATAGCCGCCTGCCGTTGGAACTCCCCGCACGCCTCCAGCGCGATCATCTCCAAATCGAAGACGACGGCTTCACCCTCGAGAAAGCG
>JADBLN010000077.1:25219-33153 GCA_014894455.1 Acidobacteriota bacterium
CCTCCAGCGCGATCATCTCCAAATCGAAGACGACGGCTTCACCCTCGAGAAAGCGTTGTATTCTATCCCCAAGTCCGACAACCGCAGGGGACGCATGCCGTTGGGCGTTGGGATAAGCTTCTAGGACGGCCCTCTCGACAGGCTTCCGCACTCTGCTCAGAAACATCTGTCGGACTCTCGGCCCAGCCTCCGCTTTCCACCAGGCGATGCCCATTGTCCCAAAGGCCGTGGGAATCAATTCGTAGAAGGGTTGTTCTATCCTCAAATCTTCACTCCCAATGGACCGAATCAGGTGGCAGATCAACTTGACAGCTCTGCCCGATAAGCCTATCATTTAACTCGACTTTGCGGAAGACTGAATCATAAGCGATGGAGTTTACATGAGTTTGCTGGCCGCCTTTGAAGCGAAATTAGCAGAGCTCAAGGATCACTGCGCGGCGAAATACCCGCTTCCCGCGCTCCGGATCGGCGACAAAACGGCCGGACTCCCGATCGTCCAGGGCGGGATGGGAGTCGGCATATCGCTTTCGAATCTCGCCGCCTCCGTCGCTCGGGAAGGCGGGATCGGCGTCATCGCCGCCAACGCCATCGGCATGATCGAGGACGATTACTACGACGATCCCACAGCGGCGAACGTCCGGGCTCTGCGCCGCGAGGTCCGCGAAGCGCGCCGAAAATCAGAAGGCCTCATCGGCGTCAACATCATGGTCGCCGTCGACTGTTTTCATCAGCTGCTCGACGCCGCTATCGAGGAAAAAGTCGATTTTCTTTTCCTGGGGGCCGGCCTGCCGATCAAAGGCATCCCCGTACGGGCCATCCGGGAGTCGGGCGTCAAGGTGGCTCCGATCGTCAGCTCCGCGCGGGCGGCCCGCCTGATCTTCAAATCATGGGAAAAGCATTACGGCGACCTCCCCGATGCCGTCGTGGTCGAAGGGCCCCGGGCGGGGGGACATCTCGGATTCAAGCCGGAACAGATCGATCGTCCTGAATTTCAGCTCGAACGGATCGTCCCCGAGGTCATCGAAGCGCTCGGGGAATTCGAAGCGCGCTGGAACCGCACGTTCCCGGTGATCGCCGCGGGCGGCATCTATTCGGGCGAAGACATCCATCGATTCTTGGCGCTCGGGGCCCAAGGGGTGCAACTCGGCACCCGTTTTGTGGCGACCACCGAATGCGACGCCGACATCCGGTTCAAGCAAGCTTACCTGTCCTGCCGGGAAGAGGACATCGTCATCGTCCAGAGCCCCGTGGGCCTGCCGGGGCGGGCGATCCGCGGCCCATTCCTGGCGGCGATCGCCCGCGGGGAGAAGAAGCTCTTTCGTTGTCCCTCGCGCTGTCTCGAAAGCTGCGAAGCCGGCAAGGCCCGCTATTGCATTTCCGAGGCGCTCGACAGCGCCCGGAAGGGGGACTTCGAGAACGGCTTCGTTTTCTGCGGCGCGAACGCCCATTTGGTCCGAGCCATCGTGCCGGTGCGGGAGCTGGTCGCCGGGCTCAAGCAGGGATATGCCCTGGCCTGTTTTGCCGGCGCGCTGAGAGCGGAGTACGCAAAAGCGGCGGAAAAGCTGAAGGCCTTGAAAGAAGAGTACGCGGTGACGCTGGCCTGCGTGCGGACGAAGGTCCAGGACAACCTGCGGCGCCTGGCGGAAGAAAAAGAAGCCTGGTTCAGAGAAGAAAGAGCCCGTCTTCGCGAACGGCTGAAACAAATCGTGGCCGAATACGCCGAGGCCAGAGCCCGTCTCAGCGAGCTCGACGCGGAACTCGTCTTTTTTCTGAGCCGCGCGGCTTCCCTGAACGCCGGATAGGATCCGGGCGGCCGCTGCCGCCCGTTCAGGGCCGGGTTGCGGTTTCTCTCCCGGCTTCAGGATCCGGGATGGGACGCCGGACTCGCCGACAGCGGGTGGTAATGAACGTGCACGCGCTCCAGCAGGTCGATTTCCCGATGCAGAGCGCGCTCCAGGCGGGCGGAGACGGCGTCCCCCTCGGCCACGGTCATGGCCCCGTCCACGGCGATGGTCAGGTTGAGGACGATATAAGGGCCGAAGCGGTGCGCCTGCATTTCCTCGACGGCCAGGATGCCGGGCGTTCCGGCGACCGAGGCCTCGACCTTTATTCTCAGCTCCGCCGTGGGAACGGTATCCATCAGATCCCCTGAGGATTCGCGCAGAATTTCGAGTCCCGTTCGCAGAATCACCAGGGCCACCAGGGCTCCGGCCAGAGGGTCGAACCACGCATAGCCGCTGCGGGCCAGGAAGATCCCGAGGCTGGCGGCGGCGGCGGAGAAGATATCGTTCCGATGGTCGTACGCGAGGGCGTTAACCGCGGGGTTACCCGTCTGCCGGGCGATGCGCCTGGTCTTCCGACTCAGCCAGATTTTCAAACCCACGGTGAACAAGGCCGCAAATTGGGCTCCCAAAGAAGCCCGGGCAGAGGCAGCCTCGCCGGAGAGGAGGTCGTAAACCTCGTTCGCCGCGTCCCAGAATATCGCCACGGCCGTCGTCAGAACAAAGGCGCCGATGATCAGCGCCGCGATGCTCTCGAGCTGCCGATGTCCATAAGGATGTTCGTCGTCGGCGGGCTTGCGGGCCAGCCTGATGTAGACCTTAACGATGATGCCGTAGGCCACGTCGGAGGTGGAGTTGATCCCGTCCGCGAGCAGCGCAGGGCTGTGTCCCAGGATTCCGACGGAGGTCTTGAGCGCCGCCAGTCCGGCATTTGCGAACAGGGCGAGGTTAACGGCCTGCAGGCTCCGTTTATCGGAGTGCTCCGACGCCCTGTTCATGCTTCCTCCGGTCAAGGGACGAGCCTTCGCTGCGGAAATGGACCCCCGCCTGAACGTGCCAGTATACCAGAAAAGTCCCTCCCCAAGAGAGCCCTAGGTGTAAACCGCGTCTATCAGTTTTAGAAATCGGGAAAGCGCCCGACTCACCGCTTCAGCGTCTTGTACTTCAGCCGATGGGGCTGGTCGGCGGCGTTCCCCTTGCGCTTGCGCAGGTCCTCCCGGTATTCCGAGTAGTTCCCGAAGACCCAGCGGATGCCGCCGTCCTCCTCGAAGGCCAGGATGTGGGTGGCGACCCGGTCCAGGAACCAGCGGTCGTGGCTGACGACCACGGCGCAGCCGGCGAACCCGGCCAGCGCGTCCTCCAGGGACCGCAGGGTGTTGACGTCCAGGTCGTTGGTCGGCTCGTCCAGGAGGATGACGTTGCCGCCCTCGGACACGGCCTTGGCCAGGTGGACGCGGTTCCGCTCCCCGCCCGACAGCATCGAGCCCTTCTTCTGCTGGTCGGTGCCGCCGAACCCGAACGAGGCGCAATAGGCCCGGGTGCTCATGGACCGTCCGCCGACCGTGATCAGCTCCGCTCCGCCCGAGATCTCCTCGAAGACCGTCTTGCCGGGGTCGAGGATTCGCGACTGGTCGGCGTAGGCGATCTTGACCGTCTCCCCGATCCGGATCCGCCCGGCGTCGGGCGTCTCCGACCCGATGATCAGCCGCAACAGCGTCGTTTTCCCGGCCCCGTTGGGGCCGATGACGCCGACGATCGAGCCGGGCGGGATGCTCGCCGTCAGGCCGTCGAAGATCACCCGGTCGCCGTAGGTTTTGGCCACGCCCTCGAGCTCGATGACCACGTCTCCCAGCCGAGGGCCGGGCGGGATGGGGAGCTCCTGCTCATCGCGGTAATGCTCGAAGTCCTGGCTGAGGAGCTCTTCGTAAGCGGTCACGCGGGCCTTGCCCTTGGCCTGGCGGGCCTTGGGCGACAGCCGGACCCATTCGAGCTCGCGGGCCAGAGACCGCTGGCGGCGGGATTCCGTCCGCTCCTCGATCGCCAGCCGCTCCCGCTTCTGCTCCAGCCAGGAGGAATAGTTGCCCTTCCAGGGGATGCCTTGGCCGCGGTCGAGTTCCAGGATCCAACCGGCCACATTGTCCAGGAAATAGCGGTCATGGGTCACGGCGATGACCGTGCCCTTGTATTCCTGCAGGTGCCGCTCGAGCCAGCCGACGGACTCGGCGTCCAGGTGGTTGGTCGGCTCGTCGAGCAGGAGGATGTCGGGCTCCATGAGCAGGAGGCGTGTCAGCGCGACCCGGCGCCGCTCGCCGCCTGACAGCACCGTCACGGGCGTTTCGGGCGGCGGGCAGCGGAGGGCCTCCATGGCGATCTCGAGATGGTTGTCGAGGTTCCAGGCATCGTGCTTCTCGATCTCCTCCAGCAGGCGGGCCTGCTCGGCCAGCAGGGCGTCCATGTCGGCGTCGGGGTCGCCGAACTTCTCGTTGACCGCATCGTAGCGGGCTAGGAGGTCGACGACCGGCTGCACACCTTCGCGCACGATCTGGAGGACGGTCTTGACGGGATCGAGCTGCGGATCCTGGTCCAGCAGGCCGACGGTGTAGCCCTTGCTCATGGCGACTTCGCCGCTGTAATCGAGGTCCAGTCCGGCGATGATGCGCAGGAGGGTCGACTTGCCCGATCCGTTGAGGCCAAGGACCCCGATCTTGGCCCCGTAGTAGAAGCCCAGCGAAATGTCCTTCAGGACCTGGCGGTTGGGCGGGTGGATGCGGCCGACCCGCGACATGGAGAAAATGACTTGGGTATCGGAAGGCATGGGGAGATTGTACCTGAATCCACCTTCTCGGGGTAGTCCATCCGATCCCGTCGAAAGGATTCTACCTATAAAAGCAAGCTGATCATCAGGATGCTGCAGGCAGCGACGGCCAAGGCGCCGAGAAAACCGACCACAAGCGGCTTGAGCCCGACCTTACGGAAGGCGCCGAAGGCCGTGTTGAGCCCGATCCCCGCCATGGAGACGACGATCAGAAACCGCCCCAGCCAGGTCAGGCCACCCACCACCTTGGCCGAGAAATAGCCGGCCGTGTTGAGACCGGCCATGACGAAGTAGCCGAAGAGAAACCAGGGAAAGGCCTTGGCCCAATTGACCTTTTCTTTTTTCAGGGCGGCCGCCTGGAAATGAGTCCTGGCGAACCCGGCGGCGATCATGAAGGCCAGCGGTGCCATGAAGCAGTTGCGGACGAGCTTCACGGCCGTGGCCGTCTTTCCGGCCAGGTCGGAAAAGATAAACCCAGCCCCCACGACCTGGGGAGTGGCGTGGATGGCCGTGCCGGCGAACACACCGAAGGCGATGTCGCCGACTCCGAGCGCCTTGGCGATCTGGGGATAGAAGAGGATCGCGGCCAGTCCCCAGAGCGTAATCGTCCCGATGGCGTAGCACATCTCCTCCTCTTTCGCCTTGATGAGCGGGGCGGTAATGGCGATGGCCGACCCGCCGCAGATGGTCGTTCCCACCGAAAGGAGCGTGGACAGGGCTGGGGAGAGGTTGAACAGCCGGCCGAGAGCGTAGATGACGAAATAGCTGACGGTCATGGTCACCAGGATGATGGCCAGCACCTGCGGGCCCTGCGCGCCGATGTCCTTGAAATTCAGGGTCGCGCCGATGAAGATGACGCCCCAGATGAGCGGCTTATCGAACTGCTTGATGCCGGCATGGAAGAACCCCGGCACGACGCCGATATTCCTGGCGAGGAGGCCGATGATGACGGCCAGGGCCGTCGCCTCCAGCGGGTGTTTCCCCCCGGCCACGACGAGGTTGGAGAGGAGCATGGCGAGGACGCCGACCGCAACCATGAGCAGCCAGCCCGGGATATGCTCCTTATTCGGGAACGACAAGGTCATCTGCGCTCGTTATGAATGACCATCGGTCCCTGTGACCGGGCGGCCTAGCACAGGACGTCTTTGAGGCCGAACGAGGCCGCGTACAGGGAGCCGACGCCGGAAAGGTGGAAGGCGACACGCAGCGCCTCGGCGATCTCCTCCTTGGTGGCGCCGGCCTTCAACGCCTGCTCGGCCAGGGCTCGGACGCCGCCCGGAGCCCCGTGGGCCGCGTCGAAGGCCATCGCCATCAGGAGCTTGACCCGGCGCGGCAGGGCGCCTTCGGCATAGACGAGGGCGTCCGTATCTTCCAGATGCTTCATGAATTCCGGGTCGAGCTTTCTCATGGTGGACAGCGGATGATCGGGCATGGTGGACCTCCTTAAGGTACGGAGCGATCATACAACCCGGGCTATGCCTTTTCAAGCGCGAGCTCGACGAGGGACAGGGCCACGTCGATAGGGAATCGGCCGGCCTACTTCCCGATCTCTTTCCGGATCGCCTCCAGCTTACCTTTGAGGACAGGGGCGAACGTGAAAAACCCGTTCAACGTATCACAGCCGTAGTCCGGGCAGTGGGCGCAGGTCGCGACCTCGCGCGCGGATGCGCAGAGCCTGATCGCGCAGGTCACGGCGTGGGCCGGGCTCGTCCTTTTTCCCGACGGACAGCCGTCACAGATGCACATGTCCGCGCTGATGTCCTTGCCGCCGAACTGCTCGGCCCATTTTTTCGCCGTCGCTTCGAGTCCGGCCCGGTCGTTCTTCTGAGTGGCGATATAGGCTTCGCACTCGCCGCAATCAAGGCCGCAGTAGGCTTGGATCTTGGCCATGGTTCTCTCCTTTTCTATTTTTTATTCGCCGTCAGCAGAGGCGTTCCCACCGGATGGCCCGCTTGAGGATGCGTTCGGGCACGACACGGACGCCAAGCCCGGGCCCCCCGGGGATGTCGATGAACCCGTCGGGACCCAGAACGACGGGCGGATCGGCGATGTCCTCGTCGAAGTAGATGTTCGTTTCCGAGGTGTCGCCCGGCAGCGAGAAGCCTTCGGCGGTCTGGAGGTGGATGTTGACGGCCCGGCCGATGCCCGTCTCGTCCATGCCGCCCGACCAGACGCCGACGCCGCGATCGGCGCAAAAGCGGGCGATCCTCATCGACTCCATGAGGCCGCCGACCCTGCCCTGCTTGATGTTGATGATCCGGCAGGCCCCGAGGGCGATGGCCGCGGCCGCGTCAGCCAGGCTGTGGATGGACTCGTCCAGACAGATCGCGGTCTTCAGTTCCTTCTGGAGCGCCGCGTGCTCGAAGATGTCGCTATAGGAGAGCGGCTGCTCGACCATCATGAGGTCGAAGGCGTCGAGCTGCTTGAGGAGGGCCGTGTCCGAGAGGGAATAATCGCCGTTGGCGTCCACCATGAGCCGGAGATCGGGGAAGCGTTCCCGGACCGCCCGCACCCACTCGACGTCCTGTCCCTTCTTGATCTTCATCTTGACGCGGCCGTATTTCTTGGCCATGGCCCGCTCGACGGCGGCCAAGAGCTCGGCTTGAGAACCCTTAAGGCCGATGCTGATGCCGGACATGATCCTCTTGGCCGGCCGTCCCATGAGCTCGTGGAGAGGCTGGCCTTTCTGGAGCGCGATCAGGTTAAGGAGGCCGTTCTCGATCGTCGCTTTGGCCATCCCGTGCCCCCGGACGTGCCGGAACCGCTCCTCGAGCTCGCCGAGCGCGATCCCCGGCTCGACGAGCGGCAGGAGGAAGTCCTTGATGATATGGCGGGCCGTGCCGTTCGTCTCGTAGAAGTAGAAGGGGTCGGGATCGGAAACGCACTCGCTCCAGGCGGTGACACCGGCCGACTCGAGACGCATGAGCAACGCTTCCTTGTGCGTCCAGGTGTAGACGCTCGTCCCGAACGGGGCGACGAACGGCAGCTTGACGGTGACGAGGTCGACATGGTCGACCTTCGGGACGACGAGTCTTTCCAGGGCGGCTGCGGGTGATGGTTTGAGCGTCATGCGGGCCTCCAAGTTGTCCGAGCCGGATCACCGGGATGGCAAGATTATAGCGCCGTTCGCGGGCCGCCGTCCAGGAATCAAAAAGACGTCTCTTCCCCGCCGCCGGGGATTATCTCGTCCAGGCCCGGGCCACGGATATCCGCGGTCACAGCCAGCCCGAGAACGACCCGGATCCCGCGAACGGCACGGATGAGTGACCCGCCCTGACGGTCAAGGTCAAAAAGTAGGCTAATCGAAAAAGGGGAACAGTCTCCTGATCTCGGCCTTG
>JADBLN010000077.1:33253-43377 GCA_014894455.1 Acidobacteriota bacterium
AGGTCAAAAAGTAGGCTAATCGAAAAAGGGGAACAGTCTCCTGATCTCGGCCTTGTCCGGACGGCGGCCGTACTCGCCGATCTCGAACGCCTCCGCGTAGCGGACTTTCGCCGCCCGCTCCTTCCCGTACCATTCCTCGAGGCTCTTCCGGCAGAGCGAGGTGACGTCCAGCTGCCGGTTCGTGAAACGTTCCCGGACGGCCTGCCAACGAGCCTTCTGCCGCTCGGGATCGCTCGAGAGGAGCTCCGGTGAACCGCTCACCCCGCCTTCGTAAAACTGCGAGACCATGCCCAGCAGGACCTCGAGCTTCTTGTCCATCACGGAATCGATGCCGACGGCGATGTCGGGCTGGAACGGATAGGGCTTCTGGAAGCGGTCGGAGAAGTAGAGGAACACGGGGTTTCCCTTCAGGGCCGGGATTTCGGGGAGAAACTTCGGCACGGTGACCATGTAGGCCGAGTCCTGGACGAGGACGCTCGTGTAACGATGATCGGGGTGATAGTCGTTGGGTCGATGAGTGATGACCACGTCGGCTTTCCACTCCCTGATCAGACGGGTGATCGTCTTGCGGTTCTCGAGCGTCGGTTGAAGCTCGCCGTCGTGGTTGTCTAGAATTTCAAAGTCGTAGCCGACGAGCTTGGCCCCATGCTCGACCTCGGCCTTGCGGCGCCGGGCGAGCTCCGGGCCGGATTCCTTCCAGTGGCCGATGTCTCCGTTGGTCACGGCCACGAACTTGACATGATACCCCTTCGCGACCCAGAGGGCCGCCGTCCCGGCCGCCCCGGACTCGGCGTCGTCCGGGTGGGCTCCGATGCAGAGAATGCGTGGTTTTCCATCGTCGGAAGGGACCGTCCGGCTCCAGGCCGGTTGGAGGCCGGCGGCCAGAAACGCCATGAAAAGGGCCGATCCCAGGAATCTTCGAGTGGTCATCGTATCTCCTTTTCCCTCCTCATCGCGACGGAATAGTATCACCGGCCGCGCGGCGAGGTCAATTCGGGAAAAAAGATATTGCATCGGCGCCCGTCCTCTGGAATTATGGTGGGAGGAAGAGCTGAGTTGATGAAAAAATACGCGACTTGCATGATGATCGCGAGGACCCTTCTCCTCATGGTTCTTTCGGCCGCACAGGTCGTGTCCTGTTCCACGCAGGAGAGTCCCCCAAGGCTGAAGTTCGTCTGGGCCGAGGAATTCAGCACCAGCGGTCTCCCCGATCCCGGACTCTGGAATTACGAAGTCGGCTTCATCAGAAACCAAGAGGCCCAGTACTACACGGAAGGGCGTTCGGAAAACGCCCGGATCGAAGACGGCTGCCTGGTGATCGAATCCCGGAAGGAAGACTATGCGGGCGCAAAATACACCTCGGCCAGCGTGAATACCCTGGGGAAAAGGGAATTTTTCTACGGAAGGATCGAGGTCAGGGCCAAGATCCCGACTGGCTTCGGCTCATGGCCCGCCATCTGGATGATGGGAACGGATATTCCCCGGGTTTACTGGCCGGAATGCGGCGAGATCGACGTCATGGAAAACGTAGGCTACGAACCCGACAGGATCTACGCGACGGTTCATACGCCGGATTCGGTCAATAATCCGGGGTTGGTGGTTCGAGGCGGACACATCGATATCCCCGATCCGTTCGCCGACTTCCATGTCTATGCCGTCGAATGGCAGTCCGACAGGCTGGACTTCTTCGTCGACGGTCAGAAATATTTCACCTATAAGAAGGACACCCGGTATCCCGATTACTGGCGTTTCGACAAGCCGTTCTACCTGCTTCTCAACACTGCGATCGGCGGCACCTGGGGCGGCCAAAACGGGATCGACGACGCCATCTTTCCCCTAAGGTACATCATCGATTACGTCAGATATTATCAGTGGGAATAGGGTCGTAGCGCGGCTAGTTGACGTCTTTCGGGGCGGCTCAGAAGGCGGCGACCGCCTTTTCCGCGGCTTTGTGATGTAGATTTTATGAGAGCCCGTTAAAGATCCTAGGCTTTACTTCCCTAAAACCTTCTTGACCTGACCGATTTTTTCCTGAACTTTGCCGGTTATCTTTTCATCCGTACCTTCAGCTTTCAACTTTGGATTATTGCTTAGTTTCCCGGCGATCTCCTTGAGCTTACCCTTGACTTTGTGTAACTTGCCTTCCGCCTGGTCCTTCGTACCGGATTTCATGGTATTCCTCCTTCAGGATTTCGATTTGACTGCTGAGCATTTTTGTTGCGGTGAATTTTCGTTCTGGGCGATGAATCTCCCCTCTTAGCCATGCTTAGATGATAGTTCCGGGCGCGCGGCCAAGTCAATCGCCCCAAATAGCGGAGCCCGAAGAGCGTATGGGATTACTGGAATTTTCCGATTAGGGATTGATACTCGTCTTCGCCAATTTTCTTATAGAGTCTGAGCTTTTCCAGGATCATGCTGCACCGCCAGTTGAGCCACCCCTCGGATCCGCGCGGGTCGGTCGTGACGGGGCGGGGGATGATGGCCGTCAGGCGTACGATCTCCTCCAGGGAAAGCTCGGAAACATCCCTGCCGAAATAATAGCGAGAGGCGGCTTGGACTCCGAAAATTCCCGAGCCGAGTTCGATGAGATTGAGGTAGAGGGTGAAGATCCGGTCCTTGCTCAGCACTTTTTCCAAGCGTCGAGCGATGAAATATTCCCGGACTTTGCGCAGGGGATTCTTACTCGGGGACAGAAAAAGGTTCTTGGCGAGCTGTTGGGTGATAGTGCTCCCGCCCCGGGAGAACCGTTTTTCGCGGAGATCGCGCTTGAGGGATTCCTTGATCTCCTCGAAGTCGATCCCCTTGTGCCAATAGAACGAGGCGTCTTCCGTGATCCGGACGGCCTCCTTGAGGAGCGCCGGGATACTCACGAAATCCACCCATTCCTTTTGGATGGCGATGGTCCGGCCTTTCCTGCGGGCTTCTTCCTGGCGAAACCTCATGAAGGCTGTTGAAGACGGGTCCTTTGTCCTGAGGCTGGAGACATCGGGGAGGGTCAGAAGGATGTAGGCCGTCACCGCGATGGGCGTCAGAACGGCGATCAGAAGCAGCCACCGCCAGAGTTTTCTCCGCTTTGTCGGTTTGACCATGAGGGCGCGGCTGTCTATTCCCCTGTTCTAAGGCTTTTTATTATTATCCGGAGCCTCGGGCCCCTGAAGCTCGGTGGCTTTGCCCTTGGCTAAACTCTCGGGGTCCTCCGCCCCTGGGGTTTTATTCTGGTCTCGTCCTCCGCTTTCCTCGATACCCTTTCCCGCAGGCTCGCGCTTCTTTAATTCCTGGCTTTTCTTCGTCGTTAACTTCGCCGTCTTCAGCCATTTTTTATCCCTAGCGATCTCCGCCTTCCCTCTCGCCACCCTGTAGGCCGAAGCCGTCACGTTTATTTTGGCCATGATACTGACTCCTCTTTACTGAAGATTATAATGCCCTTGCACCCCTTACTTCAATCCCTTTCTCTGTTCGCCCCGCTTCGCTTCGACGGCTGAGGAATCCCCCGAAAGACGGCAGGCCGCATCCTCTCCCCCTTCGGCGCCAGGTCTTACTCACCGAACGTCTCGGTGATGAGCCGCCGGAGGGAGGAGGCCTTGTCTTGGCCATTTCCGCCCCACGCGAGGTATCCAAGTCCACCCAGCGTACCTCGTAGCGCTTGACGGCTTCCTTGCGGGAGCGGGGCTTGAAGCCCTTCGACGCTTCCCAGGGGACCGAATCCAATCCGTCCCCGTCCAATACATCCCATTCGCTTCAATCTTCGTTCGCGGCCGCCATCTCCCGGGCCGTATCCTCCCAGGTGAGTTTCTCGACGGCAGGTCCCGCGGGCCGGAGAAGGATCCCCTCGGCTCTTTCTTCCATGATCATCACGGAACCGACGGAATAACGCTTCAACGATGCGGCCGGCAGGCGGACCCCCCGGGAGTTTCCGATCCGAGCGACTTTGAGCTCCCGGGTTCTCATCTTCGGCCCTCCTCAATGCGCATCGTTCCATCGAACACGACGTTATTACTGTAGTTACATGGGGAAGGAACGTCAAGACCTGAGTCGATTTGGTAACATTTCTTCTCGAGACAACACGAGGTCCATCCCTGCAGCGCCGCCCGTGCGGGGCCGGGCTTCCCACCGGCTTTGCAGTGCCGGTGCTGGAGACCGGCAAGGGCGGTAGCAAGGCCGGGGCCGGTCGGTGCGGCCAGGCTTGAGTACTTGCCAAACGGCGTCAGCTGAACTAATCTGATGGCCGGGACTTGCAGTTTGACGAATCAACACCCGAGTCCGAAGCCGTACGGCGGTGGACACCAGGAGTCTCAAACATGATTGAAAGAGAGCGTTCAAGATGATTTTGGCGAAACCCGAAATTCTCCGGCAGATCCATGACGGTAGGATAAGGATCGAGCCCTATGATGAGGATGCTGTTGGCCCCGCCTCGATTGATTTGACGTTAGATAACAAGTTGCGGGTTTTCGATACCGACCAGCACATCACGCGGGCAGATATCGACTACAAAACGCTGGCCAAGCTCACGGACATCATCGACGGCTATCTGTTGGAGCCGGGTGAACTCGTGCTTGGGATCACGAAGGAGAGGATCACCCTCCCTGGGGACGTGTGCGGGTGGCTGAACTCGCGCTCGAGATTCGCCCGGATCGGACTCATGAGTCATATCGCGGCTCCGTTCCTGGCTCCGGGGATCTCGAACAGACAGATTCTGGAAATCTACAACGCCGGGCGGAATAAGATAATGTTAACGCCGGGAATGAGAATCTGTCACGTCGTTCTTCAGGAATGCAAAGGCACCGCGACATACACCGGGGTATGGAAAGATCAAGAGCTGTGACGGACATTTCCTTTTAAGCGCGTCAACGGCTTGAAATCTAGGGGCTCGGACTCCGGCGCGCCTGTCGAGCTAGAGCGCCTGTGCCGGCCTGATCTCGTCTCTCCGTATCCGGCTCATCTGCTTTTATTTCAGCAGGATCAGCGAGTAAGTGTCGGCGACGAGGATGCTTTTTCCCAGGACGCAGAGATTCTGGGCTTCGCCCGGCGTGTCGTAGGACGAAACAAGCCTTGGGGAATTCGGGTCGGAGATGTCGATCTTTTTAACGCCCGCCAGGCCGTCGGCGACATAGGCGAAGTGCCCATCGAGGACGACGGCGCTCGAATAATCGCCGGAGGCAGCCGTGCCCAGTATCCTCGGCGCGTCCGGCCGGCCGATGTCGACAACGATCAAGCCGTCCGTTCCGGACGCTATATACGCGAGCTGGCCGCGGACGGCCACGCCGCTCGGCTCCCCGGCGAGCTTGACCACACCGATCTCGGCCGGTGCCTCCGGTTTCCGGACGTCGAGGACGTGGAGCCCGGTGTCGCTGTTGGCCAGGAAGGCGTTGTCCCCGGAAACGGCCAGCCCGTACGTGAATCCGGACAGTCTGAACGAGCCGACGACTCTCGGGGCGGCCGGGTCCGTGACATCAAGGGTGTAGAAGCCGAAGTTGTCGGCCGTGAGATACGCGGAGTTCCCCCGGACAACCAGCGTTCTCGGGATCCCCTCGGCGAACGTCAGGGGCTTCCCCGGTTTGGGCTTGGCCGGGTCCGTGGCATCGAATACCCGGATCGACCAGCGGTCCGTGACATAAATGAAGTTCCCGTTGACGGCGATGTTCTGGACGCCCCGGAAGATGCTCGTCCCGCCGACAAGATTGGGCCGGGCCGGGTCGACCGCATCCACGACCAGCACCCCGGAGAGCTCGCCGACCGCGAACGCATAACGGTCCCGGCCGCATACGGCGACGATGGAGCTCGGGGCTGGAAAAAAGCCCGTAACCGTCGGCTTCCGGGAATCGGCGAAGTCCATGAAGAAGATGCCCGAGAAATAATCAACGACGATCCCCCGGTTTTCCCTCAGGATGACGCGCCAGCCCTCGTTGTACATCGTGTACTTATTGGTCGAAACGACGGCCGGGGAATCCGGCCTGGAGATGTCGAAGATCTGATAGCCGCCGTCATAGAGGCTCCCGACGCAGAGCAGCTTTTCGTTCGCCGCGACGCTGTGGGCATATCCGGAGGCGACAAGGGAAGCGGCCAATTTCGGGGCGGCCGGCGAGGTGACGTCCACGACCTTGATCCCGCCGGAGCCGTCGGCAATGTACGCATAGTTCCCGGAAAGCGCGACGCTTTCGGCGGTTCCGTCCGTGTCGAGGGCCCCGACCGGCGCGAGCCTGGCCGGATCAGCTATGTCGACGATCTGCAAGCCGGCGCTGCCGTCGGCCAGGAAGAGGGATCTTTCCCTGAGAGCGATCCCGGTCGCTTCGCCGGGGGAATCCCAGGAGCCGGCGACTTTCGGGGCTGCGGGGTTGGCGACATCGACGGCCAGCAATCCCCCGGGTCCGTCGGCCACCAGGGCGATGGAACCGTAGGCCGCGACATCCCGGGCTTCGCCGGCAGTGTCCAGAACGCCTTTCAAAATGGGGGCCTTCGGGTCGCTAACGTCGATCACGGCCAGGCCCTTGTCGGCCGCGGCGACCAAAGCGTGGTTTCCGGCCAATGCGACGGCGAATCCTCCGCCGAGATAGAGTTGGGAAAGCGTTTCCGGGTTCCGGGGATCGGAGAGGTCCAGGATCATCAAGCCGTCCAGGAAGGCGCAATAAGCCAGCTCGCCCCGGATCTCGACGTCATGGGCTTTCGTCCAGAGAGAGGAGCCGAGAAAGGTCAGCCGGCCGTCTTCCGGGCCGCCGCGGGCCAGGCCGCCGACTGAAAACAGGATCAGGGCCGATAGGATCCGCGCACCGGATTTCGATTTGAACATGTTCGTCCTCCGCTCCGGCGTCTATATCAGGACGTCTTCGAGCCAGCCCAGCTTGATCAGCTCGATCTTTTCAGGGTCGGCCGTGCCGATCCCGTATTTCGTGTCGGCGATCTGGATGTGCTTGGGAACCGGGGGGATTTCCAGGGCCGGCCCCAATTCCTTCCGCCGTTTGGCAATGATCAGCCGGAGACCGATCGAATCCACGGCCACAGGGTCCTGCCCGACGATGAGGCCTTTATAATTCCAGACGTACCGGCGGCTAAAATTGTGAGGGCCGCGGCCGTGGAATTGAGGGGTCAACGCGCAGAGGACGTTCAACCGGGTTTTTCCCTTGACCTGAGGCAGGAGGAAAAGTGACCCCAGCGAGGCGCAACTATCAGGGTGGTGAGCCGGCTGGGACTCGGCGAACATGATGTAATTTTTCAGACAGCCCGACATTCCGGCCAGGTAATGCGTCCGTACGGGACGGACGTTGATCAGGGCCGTGGCTTTGACGAAGAGGGGGTTCGTCCGCACGTTGTGGTCATCCAGCCCGATGTTCTTTTCCTCGACCCCAGCGTCCAGGACGCGGCGCTTGATGGCTTTCTCGACCGGGGCGGGCGTCGGCAGAAAGGACCAGACATTGGTTTTGATCCCAACGACGTCCTCGGGTTTAAGAAGCCGTTTGAAGGCTTCGACCGGGTCGCTTTGGTCCAAGAGCTTTGCGACAGCTTCGTCCAACATCTGCTGGATGACCGGCTCATTGAAGGCGGAATTGGCGTCGAGCGCCTCCGGATGGCGGATCAGCACCACCCGGGTTTTCTTAGCCGGTGCGGCCGTGTTTTGGCCGAACGCGGCGGACGCTCCCAGTACGGCTGCGGCGGTGCCCGTGATGAAATCGCGGCGGGTCATGGGGGATGTCATGGTCACCTCATTTGAGCGGACGAACGATCGCTTCCGCGAGCCGTCCGGCATATTCCTTCGACGACGCTTCGAAAACGACCGCCAGGACGTTTTCCCGCGTCTTGATCATCGACCATTTTTTGTTTTCGGTCAGGGCGGCCCTGTCGGCATCCGCCCGGGGCAGAAAGGACTTCAGGAACGACGCGGCCGCGGCCCTGGTTATTGCGGCGTCGGGATACCGGACGACGAGCAACAGGGCGGATTCGCCGCTCTCAGAGCGGTACTCGGCGAACAGGCATTCGGTTCTTTCGTCCAGGTTCAGGATGTTCTCGGAGGCGACGAAGTACCGGTTGCTGAGATGGACGTGGTTGTGAAAATACGCGGTTCTTTCCGCCTGCAGCCCGGCGGAGGGGAGGAGTTTGATCATGTCCGGCAAGGCGCCGTCCGGGCCGAGCAGCGGGGCGACCGCCTTCCCCATCATAAGGACGGCCTTTTCTGCTTTCTCCTCGTTTCCCGAGACCGTGATCGAGACGAAATAGCGGCCCCGCCAGAACCGGAGGAGTCCCGGGCCGTATTCCGAGCCCTGGCCGATTCCGGCCTCCGGATCCTGCCGGTCGCAGGAAAACAGGCCGAAGGCCTCGGCCGGCGAACCCATGTCGTAGATATCCAGGTTCACCTCGTTCTCCAAGGCGTCGGCGTACTTACGGACGAAGACCTCGCGGAAATCGAAGGCCAGGTAGACTTCCGCGCCCCCGTCCATATAGTCGTAGAGCGTTTTGCGGTCATAGACCGCGTCCTGCCCGGACGCTTTCCAGTCCAGGACCTGTTTAGGGATTTGCGGGCCGAAATCCTTCACGGCACCTCCTGCAAGGGAAAGAAGGGCGGGAATGAACACGACGGTCAGGAATAGGACAACTCGCATCGGGAAAACTACCATATCGGAACGGCCGGCCGGATGTCAATGCCGTGAACTCGCCCGAAATAAAAAAGGGCGGATTGCCCTACCCGGGCATCCGCCCTTGCTTGCGAATAAAGTTACCTTGTGCGGCATCTCGACGAAGCCGAAACCCGCTTTACCCTACAATCTATTGACATTCTCATTATTGTAGGGTAATTTGCCTTTATGGAAGACCTCAAGAACGCGCTCAGCGAGAACGCCGCCTTCTACCGGGACCAGGAACGAAGCATCACTGCACGGCTGGCATTGCTTCCGAAGGGCCGCATCCGGTCCAAGACGATCGGCGGAGTGGTTTATAATTATCTTTCGTACAGGAAAGGCCCCTCCGTAAAAACGGATTATATCGGCAAGGAGATCCCCGGGGACCTGCTCGATAACCTGGCAGAGAGAGACCGCCTGGAGAAGGAATTGCTCCGCGTGCGTGAGGCTCTGCGACTCCTCAGGTCGAAGCGAATGGAAGAGGTCGATCTCACGGATCCCGTTCTGGCCATTCTCGGAGCCATGACCCGGAACAGGCTATGGGAGGCCGGCTTCGAGATCATCGGCAGCTGGTGTTTTCTCCTTTACCAAAAGCACCTCCCCTTGGAACGGTATCCGCTGCGAACGGAGGACCTGGATATTCTGGTGCCGCGGCCGTTCAAGGGACGGCCCTTCGACCTCAGCGGCTTGCTGCAGCGCTTGGGTTTCAGCCAGCATTTCAACCCCGATGGTTCGATGTACTTCACGGGCGGCGGGATAAAAGTCGAGTTCGTGACGAAGGAGCGAAGAGACGGGACTCGTCCTCCCCGCCACATCAAAGAGCTCGCTCTCACTCCACAGGAATTGAGATACCTGGATATTCTCTTGGCCGATCCCATCGTGCTCAAACTGGGTCAAGGGATACGGGCTCGGGTGCCCAGCCCGTCAGCGTTTCTTCTGCATAAGCTGTTCCTGGCCGCGCGCCCCGAACGCCGCGACAAGAAGGAAAAGGATATCAAACAGGCTGTTTTCATCGGGCAATATGCCTTGACGGAAAAGCCGGAAACGGTGCGGTTGCTGGCTCTCTGGGACGGCCTGCCGAAGAAGTGGAAAGCTCTTATCAGGCAGTCGTTGGTCAAAGCCCGGGAGATCATGCCGCTCGAAGATGCCGTCATCCGGCGGTTGCTGGATCTGTTGCGCTGACTTGCCCTACACATAAGAAGATCGGCGAATAATGTAGGGTAAAGTCATCGGCGGGGATTCCCGGCCGACCCAATCGGACCCGGAGATCCCCGAAAATAAAAAAGGGCGGATGCCCCTTACGGGATATCCGCCATTTGCGTTCTTAGTCGATCAAATCGGGGACACGCGCCACCCGATTCTTGGGGACACGTACCAATTTCAAGAGAAATTGATTACATGTCCCCGATTGCGATCAGTACCGGCCGCGGCCGGCGCCGCCACCGCCGAAGCCGCCTCTGCCACCGCCGCCGCCGCCCGTGCGGGGCCGGGTCAGGTTGGCGACCTGCTACCTCATGGACT
>JADBLN010000077.1:43477-47045 GCA_014894455.1 Acidobacteriota bacterium
CCGCCGCCGCCCGTGCGGGGCCGGGTCAGGTTGGCGACCTGCTACCTCATGGACTACTCTAAGGATTGGGGTATCGATCAGAGTTACATCAAAAAAGAAAAGGTCTAGGAAGCACTGGAGAAAAACTGCGCCTTCCTGACGGCTCAAGCTGCTAAGTGAAGAGGCTTACGATGGTAGCGAAATTGCGAACGAATCTTGACATGACCCCCCATAGTTGCGAACATTAGTTGACACGACCCATAGCATGGGCCAAGCGCTCGATCTTTCGAGTCGAGACCCCGTTGGCGAAGGCCTCTTGGACGACCGCGATCAGGGCCTGTTCCGACCGGCGCGCTCCGAGATAAAGAACGGCACGAGGCCGCCCTTGCGGATCTTGGGCACAAGGAGATAGACCGTGCCCAGCCGGGTATCGACCATCTGAATCAGTAATGTCTCAGGGATCTAAAGCCGAATCCGGATGCCGACCTGCAGACTGACGCCGCTGAAATCGATGATTGCTTGACGTGGGAATCCATCCGGCCCGTCAGGCGGCGAGCTCTGGACCATGAGTAATCGCGGCGTGTGAATCACCGTCGGTACGACTTCATAGTAGAGTATCCCCTGTTCTAATTCAGATACTGGAGGTTCATAATTGCTATCGAGCATACTCGTGCCTTCCCAACCTCGAAACCTAGCATATCGTCCCCAAGCCCCAAGATATAGCCAAAGATTAGTTCCCAGCTCATACTCGAGGCTTATCCCCGCGTGGAAGCCGATGGGAATCTTACTGCTTTCGGCGTGAGTGTCTATGAGTATATATGACGATAATGTTTCGCCCAAAAAAAGTAGTGACATCGGTTCGTCACTATAACGTGCTCTAAGGTAGTAGGACAGCCCAAAATCGGCAAGGAAATTGAACTTCCCTCTCCAAGGTAAGGTCAGATATAGGCCCGCCCGGATAGGCATAGCGCTCAGTCTCGGCTTAACAATCAAGAGCATAGACGATAGAGAGGGTTCTTCAGGACTAATGCTCATCTCGGAATGACGAGAAATCTGCATATACCCGACGCCGATGCCGATGCCGAGCCGCGGAGTGAGCGCAAAGATAATGTCCCCGCCGAATTCATAGCCGTCATGCACCCCCCGACTTCCGCCTGACCGCACAACCCATACTCCAGGATTTAAGAATGCCTTAGTTCCATGATTCACATCGCCGCCCAAGATATGCGTCCCCCCCCCCTGGAACCTGAGGCTGAGCTTACCGTCAGCGAGAACAAGCCCCGGCAACAGAAATGCTGCTATTACCGAAACCGCAATTCCGAAATTTAACCTATTAATCGCCAACCTCCCTTAAAGATTAGCAACCGTCACCATTGAATAACCTCGACCGAAAGGATGTTGGAATAGGACGAATAGCCAATGGGGTTGCCTGCCCTAACTCGATACTCATATGTGCGCCCTGCCTGGGCATAATTATCCATATAAAAATCGGTATTATACCCGAGTGTTGCGATTACTTCCCAGTCCGTTTCTCCCGGAATCCTACGTTCAAGGTAATTATATATTGCGTTGTTAGCGTGATTTGTCCAATAGAAGTTAACAGCTTGCTCTAGAACCGGGGATTGCCCATGGAGATCGGTTGGCGCATCGGGCGCGGTTTGCGGAATTAAATATTCATAGGCGTTAGAAAAAGAAGAAACTCCTGCCCTGTTTACCGCCCTAATCCGATAAGTATAGGTTCTTAGCAGCGAGGTATCTATAGTATCCTGATAACTAACAGTTGAAGTTGAGTTCATGTCAGCACAGTTATCATGGATATAAACCGGTCGATAAGTGTCCTTTCTCTGAATCTCGAATCCGAGCTCATTGTTCGAATTGTCGTTCCATGTAATTCCGATGGTGTACCAATTTATCGGATAGACAATCAGGTTAGACGGAGCACTCGGCGGGGTGTCCCCCCCAAGGGTATTGAGAACATTATAAGCATTTAGCCTGCCATCGGCAACGCACTTATTATTAAGGTTAGCTACATAGTCGGCTCCGTCGATTATTAAATCTTTAATCCGCCCATATGTTAAGCCGGGGCATACTCCTAGCGCTAAAGCTGCAACCCCGGCTACGAATGGAGCAGCTTGAGAAGTTCCGCTCATATTTTGAACCGTGTCTCCGAGCTTTAGGCTCATAATCTCGTAACCAGGTGCTGCGATATCGACAGAATTTTGCCCATAGTTCGAAAAGTCGGATTTAGTATCGTCTTGATTCGTAGCCATGACCCCTATGATGTTCCCGTTTGGATAACAAACCGGATATCTGGTGTTCGAATCGATATTAACATTTTCATTTCCTGCAGAAACGACATAGAGTCTATTCTTATTTTGAGCTCGTGTTATAGCTGACTTGACAAACAGACTATAACTGAAATTCCCGTAACTATTACTAGTCAAAAAAGCCCCGTTATTTGTCGCATAGTCTATTGCGTTTATTAATATGCTATTTGAAGACTGTCCGCAATAGTTAAAGGCTTTGATGGGCATTATTTTGACATTCCAACAGACCCCGCTGATTCCTATTTCGTTATTGCCTACCGCGCCAATAATTCCCGACGTATGAGTTCCATGATAAGTAATTCCCGAGGGAATACACTCCCCGTATTGGTCCTCTTGATGAGTATGGTCATCCATCGGATCGCTGTTACCGGGACTTGCAGCTACAAAATTCCAGCCTTTCATATCATCAATAAATCCATTTTTGTCATTGTCCTGGTTATCATCTGGAATCTCATTAGGGTTTTGCCATAAATTGTTCAGGATGTCATCGTGGCCATAATCAAGGCCAGAATCTATTACCGCGACAATGACTTCCGAGTTTCCTGTAGTTATAGCCCAAGCTTGTTCAGCGTGGATATCGCGCCCGCTGTAGACAGTGTTTAGCAGCCCCCATTGCTGACTAAAATACTGATCATTAGTTGCAAGACGAACAATAGCGTTTCGTTCAACATCTTCGACATATGGATTCGTTTTTTAAGCACCAAATTGCGTAATCAAGGTCAATTTTCTCTGGAATCCGGATATGAATGAGATACGGATCTGCGTGGAATGATCTGTTCTTGAAGACCGAAGGATCCCAATCAAACGTGTCTTTCTCCTCATTCAGATATGTTTTGTTTTTCCCTTGAACCTGATTAAAGAGATTCCTGATGAGCCACTTGCTTTGGATGATATCCCCTACTGAATCTTCTTTGAGCTTGACTAAGAGCTCATGAGGCACAAAATTTTGAGAAAGATAGCTGGCTTGGAGCGTCCCCGTGGCTTTGGAACTGGAGCCAACTAAGAGGACGATTGAACAAACTATAAAGAAAGAGAAAAACACAACCGCCGACTTTTTCATGTTACCCCCTTTTTGAGTATTTAATTAGGGAAAGACATTGCTGACCAGATTCTTTCCCCTCGTAACGAAATATAGGAAGAGGAAGTCTATTTGTCAAGTATAAAATACAATTCTATAAAATATTTTTTAATTAACTCTGCCTGCAGATCTCCGAACTCACCCAATGAAAAACTCCATCCTCATCGGCCAATAGGAAGTCTGT
>JADBLN010000080.1:0-4017 GCA_014894455.1 Acidobacteriota bacterium
ACGCCCGGACGGTCGTCCGGCCGTTCGAGCTCCTCCAGTTCCTCCGCGGACCGGAAAACCTGTACGTGGACCTGGCCGAGCGGCCCGACGGGCTCTTCCGGCTCATCGAGAAGGTCCATCGCTTCTTCCTGGAGGAGCTCGAGCTCTGGGCTTCGACCGACGTCGATGCGCTCTTCTTCGCCGACGACTGGGGCAGTCAGAATTCGCTCCTCATCTCGCCCGCCCTCTGGCGCGAGGTCTTTAAGCCTCTCTACCGGGACTATGCGGAGATCGCCCACAAGTACGGCAAGTACATCTTCATGCACTCCGACGGGCACATCGCCGCGATATTCCAGGACATCGTCGAGATCGGCGTCGACGCGATCAACTCCCAGGTCTTTTGCATGGACGTCGAGGACCTCGGCCGCCATTTCGCCGGCAAGGTCACGTTCTGGGGCGAGGTCGACCGCCAACACCTCCTTCCCTACGGAACGCCCGACGACGTCCGGGCGGCGGTCGGGCGGGCGAGACGGGCCTTCGACCGTCACGGCGGGGTAATCGCCCAGTGCGAATTCGGCATCGGCGCCCGGCCGGAGAACGTGGCTGCGGTCTTCGAAGCCTGGGACCGTATACCTTGACGTGGAATATGCTATAATTTCTCAGGTATGGATTTTGAATCAAATGGGCTCAGCGAGTCCGAGGAGGTCGGCATGTTTGGAAAACGAATAGCATTCACCCTGGCCGTTCTCGCGGTTCTTGGGACTGCCGGCATGGCCGCCGGGCAGGCCGTCGAAAGCCGCTGGGCGTTCGGGCCCATGACCATCGACGGCGTCGCTCAAGAATGGGACGAATCGACGCCTATCCTCGACGCGGGCTCGAAGGTGGAGTACGCGTTGAGGAACGACGGCAAAAACCTCTACATCATCATGGTCTTCAGGGATCCCGACCCCAAACTCAGGTCTAAAGTCTACCCTAAGTCTACTCTCGACTACACGGGAATGAAGATCTATTTCGCGACCGGAACGAAGAAGAGCAAGGACTACGGCATCTTCTTCCAGAAGAAGCAGTATACCGCGGATGCCTTGATCGCCAACTTAGAGAAACGAGGGCAGGTCCTGACCGAGGCGCAGAAGGCCGAGATCCGCAAGAAAGACACCCACATCGTCTTCACCGAGGAGATCATCAAGCCCAAGAACGCCGCCGCCGTGTCCGACCCGGCGGTCGAGACCGACGCACCGATGTTCCGGACGATAGAGAAGGGGCGCTTGGCTGTCTGCGAGTTCCGGATCCCGCTTAACCGGATCAACCAGCTCGGCGGGATCGGGGCCGAGCCGGGCCAATCGATCCTCCTCGGTTTCGAATGGGGCGGGATGACCGCTCAGATATTGAGGGATATGATGGCCGGCCGGGCCGATGGGAGCGTCAGCGCCGGCGACCGCGGAGTATCATCTGATTCCGGTTTTGGGGATGCCGAATCAAGCACAGAAGGCTCCGGAGGATTTGGCGGTGCTGGCGGTGGAGTGGGCGAGCTCAACCGCAATCCCCGCTACAAGAAGCACTCCTTCTGGATCGAAGCCAAGATGGCGATCAAGGGCTGACTTTTTTTAGCCCGGCGGGTAAAAGCACAGGTCTTTCTTGAAAATTCTGCGTTTTTATGAATAGTCCGGGCTAGAAGGGCATCAAGGCCAGGTAGGCCCCAAGGAAGGCCAGGACGACCGCGGCGATCTTCCATCCTGTCAGGCGTTCCTTCAAAAAAATAGCGGCGATGATGACGATGAAGATCGTGTTGAGCTGGTTGAGAACGGCGGCGACCGAGGCCTTGGCGTATTTCATCCCGCCCATCCACATGATGAGCGAGAGATAGGAGCCGAAGAACGAGGCTGGAACGAGGGCTTTCCAGTTGGCGCGGTCGGCCAAGGGCTTCAGGATGGCCCGCCGGTTCCTGAGGAAAGGGACGAGGAGGACGAGCGCCAACGTCCCGCCGGCCAGCCGGACCAGGGTCGCCCAGACGACCGACACCGTCCCCAGGACGGGCTTGACCATGACGATCCCGAAGGCGACGAAGAACATGGCCAGGATCCCGTAGAGGATGCCCACGGCGAGGTTTTTCCCGTCCAGCTTCTCCGCGCGCTTTTCTCTGGAGATGGTCAGGACGGCGGAGACGACGAGCGCCGCGCCGACGAGCTGCCAGGCCGAGAGGCGTTCGCCGAGGAGAAGGAAGGACAGGCCGATGACAAACGGGCTGTAGAAGCAGTCGACGATAGCCACGAGGCTCGCCCCGAGCCGGTTGAGGCTATGGAAGAAGAGCGTGTCGGAGACGGCGACGCCAAGAGCGCCGCTGATGAGGAGGAGGCATGTCGTCGAGGCCGGGACGGCCGGGAAAAGCGGTTCGCTCAGGATGAGCATGGTCGGCGCCATGATGACGAGGGCGAGAACGGTCTTGAACAGGTTGAGACCGATGGGGTGGACCTTGCGGCCGCTGATCCGGAAGAGGATGACGGCCACGGCCCAGACGAGCCCGGAAGACAGGGCGAGAATCTCGCCGAGCGAGTGGGACGCTGCGAGCGTATCGAACATCGTGGACATCGGCCTGCCGTCCTTGTCGGGGAATGCGCGAAAAACGAATTCATTTTATAGCAGAGAAGGAAGTTCGCGTCAATCCGTCGCGGCCCATTTGACCCTTAACTCGCGGGCGTGCTATAAACGAGCCTTGAGGAGATGCCCGATGAGAAAATCCAAGTCCCTGCTCTTCGCTATTTCCGTTCTGGCCTTTTTAGCCCTGTCGTTCCTGCCCGGTTCTCAAGTCCCTTCCGCCCGGCGTGACGAGCCGCTCGAGTTCGACTCCTGTACGAGCATCCTGGTCGGCCGGCTGGCCTCCGTCGACGGCTCGACCATGACCTCCCATTCCTGCGACTCCGGGACGGACCGGACGTGGATGACCATCGTCCCCAACATGAAACACAAACCCGGCGAGACGGCCAAAGTCTATTACGAACCCAAGCGGTCCAAGGGACCGAACGACCCCGACCGGCTGGAGACGGGCGAGATCCCGCAGGTCGCGGAGACCTACGCGTTCCTCAACGCCGCCTACCCCATCATGAACGAGCACCAGCTGGCCATCGGCGAGACGACGATCGGCAGCCGCCGCGAGCTCGTGAGCGAGGCCGGTATCATCGACGCGCCCGAGCTCTACCGACTCGTCCTTGAGAGGGCGAAAACGGCCCGCGAAGCCATCCGCGTCGCCGACGAGCTGACGAAGGCCTACGGCTACAACGACTGGGGCGAATGCTTCACCTTCGCCGACACGAAGGAAGTCTGGCACTTCGAGATCCACGGCCCGGGCAAGGGCAAGAAGGGCGCCGTCTGGGCGGCCCAGCGGGTCCCCGACGACGAGATCGGGGTGTCCGCAAACGCCGGACGGATCCGCCAGCTCGACCTGGCCAACGCGGATTATTTCCTGGCTTCGGCCAACGTCACGTCGCTGGCCGAGGAGATGGGCTTCTGGTCGAAGGCGAGCGGCAAACCCTTCGAGTTCTGTTATGCCTACAACCCGGATTCACGGACGAGCCTCTACTGCCGGCGGCGCGAGTGGCGGGTCCTGAGCCAGCTCGCCCCGTCGCTCAAGCTTAACCCGGAGTCAGAGAACTATCCGTTCTCCGTCAAGCCCGACAAGAAAGTGAGCGTCGCCGACGTCCTGGCCATCTTCCGCGACACGTACGGCGGGACCGAGTACGACATGACCCGGACCCTGACGACCGTCAACCGGAAAGGGGAGACGGTCAAGAGCCCCATCGCCAGCCCGTTCATGAACGGCGACCTCCTCGGGCTCTTCCGGATCAAGCGCGAGCGGACGATCTCGTCGCCCGCCGCGACCTACCTCCAGGTCACCCAATCCCGGGATTGGCTGCCCGGGCCCATCGGGGGCGTCGTCTGGCTCGGCTACGACAACCCCGCCACGACCCCCCACGTGCCGATCTATATCGGCATCTCCCAGATGCCGGCGTCCTACATGGTCGACGGCCGCTGGGCCTTCAGCCG
>JADBLN010000080.1:4117-6224 GCA_014894455.1 Acidobacteriota bacterium
TACTCCGGAATGTTCTAAATTGACGATCTTCGGCCTGCACGTCCTCGATTTCGCCATCGTCCTCGTCTTTATCCTCATCGTCCTCTGGCTCGGCTGGTGGGCCTCGCGCAAAACGAAGACGACCGAGGACTTCTACATCGCCGGCCGCCGCCTGGGCAAGTTCTACCAGTTCTTCCTCAACCTGGGGACGTCGACCAACGCCGACCAGGCCATCATCGTCTCCCGCGAGGTCTATCGCCAGGGCATCGGCGGCATGTGGATCCAGTATCTCGTCCTCTTCCTGACGCCCTTCTACTGGTTCACCACGGCCTTCTTCCGCCGCGTCCGGCTGGTCACGATCGGCGATTTCTTCACGGAGCGGTTCAAGAGCCGGTTCCTCGGGGGCGCGTTCGCCGTCTTCACCCTGTTCATGGCCTTCCTCGGCAACGGCGTCGGCTACATGGTCGCCGCCAAGACGATGATGGCCTTGACGCCCAAGCCCGTGGAAAAGTACACGGTCCAGGAAAAGCAAAGCGTCGACCTTTTTCACGAATACCAGGCCCTCCGGGCCAAAGCGGAGAAGACGGAACTCGTCCCCGTCGAAGGAGCGCGCCTGACCGAGCTCGGCGAACGGCAGAAGAAGGGCGAGCTCAAGGCCTTCATCTCCTACACCGACTCGGTGATGATCTACCTCGTCTACACCGTGATCGTGGCCGTCTACACGATGATGGGCGGTTTCCTCGCCGCGGCCATCACCGACGTCATCCAGGGCTTCCTCCTGACGGCATTTTCGCTCATGCTCATCCCCATCGCCCTGGCCCGGGTCGGCGGCTTCGCCGGCCTCCACGCCTCGGTCCCGGACTTCATGTTCCGGCTTTTCGGCTCGGCGGCGACGAGCGAGTACGCCTGGTACACCATCCTGGCCATGGCTTTGGCCAACCTCGTCTCCATCATCGCCGTCGCCTCGGGCATGCAGACGGCCGGCTCGGCCAAGAACGAGATGACGGCCCGCGTCGGCATGATCGGAGGCATGTTCTTCAAGCGCTTCATCATGATCTTCTGGGCCCTGACGGGCCTCCTGGCCATCGCCCTCTACTCCGGCCAGCTCCACGACCCGGACCTCATTTGGGGGCACATGACCATGGACCTCCTCTTCCCGGGGGCCATTGGGCTGATGATGGCCGGGGTCCTGTCGGCGAAGATGTCGAGTCTCGCCGGTTCGAGCGTTGCCTACTCGGCGCTTTTCATCCGCAACCTCTACCAGCCCTTCGTCAAACCCAAGTCGGACCGCCACCTCATCAACGTCGGGCGCGTCGCCATCGGCGTGACCCTTCTCGGCGGCGTCGGCGTGGCCCTCTTCATCGGCAACCTGCTCGACCTCTTCAAGTATTTCATCTCGCTCCCGGCCATCTTCGGCGCGGCCATCTGGCTGGGCTTCCTCTGGCGCCGGGTGACCAAGGCCGCCGTCATCGCCCAGGTCTTCGTCTGCTTCACCATCTACGCCCTCGTCCCCAACGTCTTCCAGTCGCTCGAGTGGGCCCGAACGCGGGAGGGGTTTCTTCGGGAAACGAGGCCGCGGGTGGTCATGATCACGACGCAGGCCCTGCGGGATGACGTCGCGGCCGGCCGGGCGGCGAAGGTCGGCGAGGTCATCCGCAAGGAGCATGCCAGCCCGCCCGAGGGCATCTTCTACGAGAAGGTCGCCCGCCGCGACGCGACGAACCCGGCCTCGCCGCGCATCGGCATCGGCCGCTTCCACGCCGAGCTCTGGGTCGTGAGCTGGTTCGGGGTCGATTTCTCCGGCTTCTCCAAGGCCCAGCTGAGCGCGGTCCGCTTCGGCTTCGACGCCCTGTTCCCGTTCCTCCTGCTCTTCCTCCTGAGCGCCGTGACCCGGCCCATCCCCAAGGCCGACCTCGACCGCTTCTTCGCCCGGGTCCACACGCCGGTCCAGCCGACGCCCGAGGAAGAGGAACGGGCCCTGCGGCACGCCGTCGAACACTACGAAGAGGTCGAGAAGCGAAAGCTGCGGCCCGGCTCGAACTGGGAGATCATGAAGCCGAAGATGATCGACGTCATCGGCTTCGGCGGCTGTTGGCTCCTCGTCGGCGTCATCATCTTGCTCCTCTGG
>JADBLN010000080.1:6324-8753 GCA_014894455.1 Acidobacteriota bacterium
ACATCCGCGACCTGACGCTCGAGGAGTTGCGCGCCGAGCTCGAGGCGATGGGGGAGCCGGCCTTCCGGGCCATCCAGATCTTCGATTGGCTATATCACAAGGGCGTATCTGATTTCGCCGAGTTCACCAGCCTGTCCAAGCCCCTCCGGGAGAAGCTTGCCGGACGATTCACCATCGGCGCCCTCGAGCTCGCCGACCGCCGCGACTCCGGTGACGGGACGGTCAAGCTTCTCTTCCGGCTCCATGACGGCGCCTTCATCGAGACCGTGATCATCCCCGCGGGCAGGCGGCTGACGGTCTGTCTCTCGACCCAGGTCGGCTGCAAGTTCGCCTGCGCCTTTTGTGCGAGCGGCCTCCACGGCTTCATGCGGGACCTCGCCTCGTCCGAGATCACGGGCCAGGTCCTTTATCTCCAGCACTCGCTCGGGCTGGAGCTGACGAACTTCGTCTTCATGGGCATGGGCGAGCCCCTCGACAACTGGGCGAACGTCGAAAAGGCCCTCCGCATCATGAACGCGCCCGAAGGGTTGGGCATCGCCGCCCGGCGGATGACCGTCTCGACTGCCGGCTACCTTCCGGCCTTCAAGCGACTCGAAGCCCTCGACCTCCAGGTCAACCTGTCGCTGTCCCTGCACGCGGTCACGGACAGGCTCCGCGACAAGCTCATGCCCATCAACCGCCGTTTCACGCTCGAGGAGGTCGTCCGGGCGGCCGAGGAATACATCCGCTCCGGCGGCCGGATGATCACGCTCGACTACATCGTCATCCGCGGCCTCAACGATTCGCTCGACGACGCCGACGGCCTGGCCGCGATCGCCCGTCGTCTCCGGGCCAAGGTCAACCTCATCGCCTACAGTCCCGTCGAAGGCCTGGCATTCGAGACGCCGACCGAGGCCGACGTCGCCCGTTTCAAGCGCTGGCTCGAGGAACGGAAGGTCAACACCACCGTGCGTCTGTCCAAGGGCAGCGACATCGCCGCGGCCTGCGGCCAGCTGGCCGGACGCTTCAAGGCGAAGAACAGGCCATTGCGGGTGGAATGATGAACCCCGTCGTCCTCATAGGGAGAGAATGACCGGCTTTTTGGCCTCAAGTATAGCTAACGTTTCGATATGAGGGGTGTGGGGGAAGAAGTCGTAGACCCTCAGGCCGGCGATCGAGTAGGCCTCGCCGAGTCCCTTGAGGTCGCGGGCCAGGGTCGTCGGGTTGCACGACAAATAGAGGAGTAGAGGGACCGGGTCGCCGACGAGGCCCCGGACGATCCGCGGGTCGATGCCCTTGCGGGGAGGGTCGAGGATGACGACGCCCGGCGTTCTCTCCAGGATCTCGGGCAGCCACTCCTCGGTCGTCCCTTCGCACACGGCGAAATTCCCGACCCGGTTGAGGGCCAGGTTCTTTTTCAGGAAGGGGATGTTCTCGCCGGCCTCCTCGACGCCGAAGACCTCCTTCGCTTTTTTCGCCAGCAGGATGCCGAAAGTCCCCAGGCCGCTGTAGAGGTCGGCGACGGTCGCCTCGGCCTGCGGGGTGACCGCCTCGACCACGTCGTCGAAAACCTTCTCGAGGATGCAGATATTCGTCTGGAAAAACGACCGGGCGCCGATCCTGAAGGTCAGGCCGCGGATACTCTCTTCGAGGAAGTCCCGGCCGAAGAGCCGCTCATCCCTGAACTTTTTCCCGTCGTAGATCGAGGCGACCGCTCCGACCAAGGCGAATTCCTGCTTGAGGCCGGCCAGACCGTCGGCCAGGGCCGCGGCCTCCGCCCCCGATTCGAGGTCGCAGACGAGGAGCGACTGCCCGCTCGAACGGCTCGTCCTGACCTCGACGCCCGTCACGGAGGAAAACGGTGCGCCCTCGATCATCTCGAGCGTCCGGGCCAGGAGGTCGTTCACCCGGTCCGGGACGAGATGGCACCTGTCCACGGTGACGAAGGACGCCTGCTCGCCCGGTTCGTTGTAGACGAAGCGGGCCGCGCTGCCTTCCCGCATGACCCTGAGCCGGATCCTGTTCCGGTAGCCCCAGATCTCGGGCGACGGCGTCACGGGCAGGTTCTCGAAGGGGCGCTTGAGCTCCCGGGACATGATTTCCTCGACCTGCCCCCTTTTCACCTCGAGTTCGAGGCCGTAGTCCATGTCCTGGTAGGGCGAACAGGCGAGGAAGTGGCCGCACCGCGGCTCGATCCGCGACGGCGAGGGCTCGAGGACGCGGAGCGTCCGCGCTTCGATGTAGCTTTTCCGGTCCTTGAAGACCTCGACCTCGACGGCCTCGCCCGGAAGGCCGCGGTCCGTGAAGACGACCTTGCCTTCGGCCAGACCCAGCCGCCGGCCGGGGTAGACGATTTTCTGGATGTCGATCCGCATGAAGCTCACCGCGAGGGAAATGCGGCGTATTCCCTGAGGTCGACGGCCGTGCCCTTGGCGCTCCACGGGACGCCC
>JADBLN010000080.1:8853-28171 GCA_014894455.1 Acidobacteriota bacterium
CGGACGAGCCCGGCGGGAAAATCGCGGACGTCCGGCATGGAGTCCTGCATGCCGTTCATGCACAGGGTCTGGCTGGCCGCGGCCTCGAGCCCGCACAGCGGCCGCGTCCCGTCCCGGACGCCGGCGATCGACTGCCAGAGCTTGTTCATGGGCTCGGCGTCGGGAACGCCGTAGTCCTTGCGCGTCCCGTCGGGGAATTCCGCCCACAACCCCGACGTCCGGCTGTCGCAGCGGACGACCGCCTTCTCGAACTCGAAGCGGAGGACCGGGCCTTTGTCTCCGTTCGAGGCGTGGCTCGCGAGGAAGAGGACATCGACGCCCTCCCCGGTCCGGACGCGGACGGCCGCCGTGTCGAAATTCTCGATGCCATTGGCCCGGTAGAGTTCGGCCTCGACCTCGACGGGCTCGGCGCTCGAATCCGTGTCCTTCCCCAGGAGGTAGAACATGTTGTGGAGGTCGTGGGCCATAGCGTTCTGGGCCGGGCTGTCCAGGACCCAGGCGCCTTCCGGGTCGCGCTTTTTCCCGGCCCAGTCGTTCCGGCGGTAATAGGCCTCGTCCCGGGGCCAGAGGTAAAGGCACTTCATCCGCTTCGCCCGCCCGAAGAGCCCGGACATGATGTCTTTTTTCAGGGCCTGGACGGCCGAACTGAAGGACCATTGGTAGCCGACCGCGGCCCACCTGGCCACCGCCTTCTCCGCCCCGATCATTGCGCGGACGTCCTGGATCGTCGCCGCCGCTGGCTTTTCGCAGAGGACATGACTGCCCTTGGCAAGGGCGAACGAGGTTTGGGGATTGTGGTATTGGATCGGGGAGGAGAGGATGGCCAATTCGGCCATCCGGTTCCTGTAGAAATCCGTGAGGCTGACGAAGCACGGGACGCCCATGGCCCGCATCTCCACATACTGCTGGCAGCGGTTGGGCTGGGGGTCGACGGCGCCGGCGATGCGGAAAAGGCCGCCGTCCTTATTCTCGAGGAGTTCGCGGACATAGACCGCGCCCATGCCGCCGACTCCGACCAGGACTATGGACACGGGGGCAGGCATCATCCGCTCTTTCGGGCTAATACTGACACAGTTTCGTATACTCGTCCAGCATGGCCATGAAGTTGTCGTACTTCGTGCCCACGGCGATGCTGTGGCTCGCGCCGAGGATGAACCGTCCGCCCGGCTTGGCGCAGGCCATGGCCCGCCGGACGTCGGCCCGGACCTCTTCGGGCGTCCCCCCGACCAGGTGCTCGACGGCGATGCCGCCCCAAAGCGCGATCCTGTCGCCGTAGTCCTTCTTGAGCCGGCAGATGTCCATGCCCGCCGTCGGCTGGATGGACTGGTAGGCGTCGAAGCCGATGTCGATGAAGAAATCCAGGAGCAGGTTGATGTTGCCGCAGCAGTGCATGAGGATCTTCTTGCCGAACTTGCCCTTGACGTTCCGCGCCCGTTCCTTGTTGGCCTCGAGGAAAAGATCCCGGAACATGGCCGGCCCGATGAGCGGGCCCGTCTTGTAGCCGAGGTCCTCGGCCCACATCACGGCGTCGGAGTCGGGGTGGATGAAGGCCGCGTCGGCCAGGTTCTGCCGGCGGACGAGATAGGCCGTCGCCGCCCGGACGGCGTCCGGGTTTGCGGCGAGCTCGAAGAGGCCCCGCTCCATGCCGCCGAGGAGGACGATGCCGACCGACCCTCCCGACGGGCCGCAGATGAACTTCTCCGCCTTGAACTCCTGAATGACGGCGTCGAGGATTTTCCAGGACCGCTCGTCGGGCCGGAGCGGCTCCGGCTCCTTTTCGAACTCCGCCGCGGTGAAGACCCGGGCGTCCCGGACCGGGTCGTGGACGCAGGTGATGTCCCGGGTCGCGTCCGACAGCTTGTAGATCCGGCCGCGGCGGTCCTCCCAAGTGTTGGCGTCGATCCGCCGGGGCGGCGGGTCGTCGCCCGGCGGCGGCATCTCCCAGGTGGCCATGGGGAAGGTGACGATGTCGAGCCCGAGTTTTTTGTGGAGCTCGATGTGGTCCTCGAGCCAGCTTTGGGCGACCTCGTCGTCCCGTCCCTCCCAGAAGGCGATCTGGGACTCGGCCTTGGCCCGGAGGTAGGTTTCGCGGCCGAGGATGCGCTCGACCGTATCGAAGTCGACGGCGAACTCCCCGTAGGGGACCCGGTCGGGTATCCGGCCCTCCAAGGCGGCGTAGACCCTTTCCTTGGAGGTCATACCTTTCCCGGCCTCCGCTCGAGAAGGTCGGTTTCAGCGAATGTCCGCGTGCGCCGGCTGAAGCGGAGCGTCCGGAGCTCGAAGCCCTTGAGCCGGCACTTGGTGCTCGCCCCGAACGCCGGGAGCTTGACCACGGCTGTCCGCGCCTTTCCCGTCGGCTCGAAAAGGCGGAGGACGATGTCGTTGCCGTCCTCGGATTTCTTGAACGCCGTGAGCTCGACGGCCTCGCCGTCGACCACGGCTCCCGGGAGCGCCCTCTTTTTTCCGCCCGGCGGAAAGTAAGCGAGGACGTAGGGCGCTTCGTTGCGGGCCAGGGCCTCCCGGTCGATCGTCTCCATGCGATCGCCGAGCGGGCCGCCGTTGAGCCAAAAACGGAAAACCCTCTCTCCCGTGTCCTGACGGGGGATGAACCTGTCCCGGGCGACGGCGAGCCGGTCCTCCCAGGTGTCCGCGGCATAGGCCGGCGAGCGCAGGAGGGACAGGCGCAGTTCGCCGCCGCTCCAGTCCGAGCCGTGGACGCCGTCGTTCGCGACGGTCATGGCCGCCCCGTCCTTTTCCGAGACGAGGGCCAGCCACTTCTGGGCGACGGCCTCGTCGCCGTTTGACGGGAGCTCGTCGGCGCCATAGGCCACCTGCCCCATGAACCGCGGCGCCCGGAGCTTCGAAGGCAACCCAAGCTTGAGCATCCGGTCCCGCTCGGCCCAGAAGACGCGGACCTCGACCTCGACCTCCGTCCCCCGCTTGGGGATCTTGTAGCGGAGGGCGATCCGCGATGCTCCGTACGAGAGGATCGATTCGATGACCACGCGGACCTCGCCGTCCTCGATGACGCGGGTGGGACTGAGCCCGCCTTCCCGGATTCCGGCGAAAAGGGCCGCCTCCTCGGGCGAAGCCGGGGTGAAGCGCCCTTCGAGCGTCCGGAAACTCCGGACTTTCATGCCCCAGGGGTCGGCGTTGTCCTTGATGACGAGAGGCGCGAACCCGCCGGGCTCGAGAAAATCGATGCCCGCGGCCCGGTAGACGTCGAGGAGACCCGTCCAGGCGTTGACCGAGGCGACGAGGTCGGCCGTCGCGACGGTGATGGCGCCGTCCTTTTCCCCGCCCGCCGGCCGGGGCTTTTCCGGCGTCCTTTCGAGGCGGCAGGCGAACCTGTTCAGCCGGCCGGGCGCGAGCTCGGCCTCGAAGACGACGCGCTTGCGCCATTCGACGCTGAGGTTGCTCTCCTCTTTTTCGGCCTGCGATGGAAGCGCCTTGTCCCGCGCATAGATCCGCGGGTTCCAGAAGGTCTTCTCGAAGTTCGGCTCCCAGGGCTCGAACTCGCACTCGACGAGCGTCCGGACGGCGTAAGAGTGGGGGTTGAAGACGAAGATGGGGATCTCGTCCGCGGCCGCCTTGGGCTCGCCCGAAGCCAGGGCGAAAAAGGCCCTGGCCTTGAGCCGGGACAGGATCTCCAGGCCGTGGCCGAGCATCCGGACGGCCCCTTCTTCGCCGGCCGGGATGGCCGAACCGGGCAGGATGTCGTGGAATTCGACGAAGGCCAGGTCGCGCATGACTTCTTCCAACGCGTCTTGCGGATAGGGCATGAGGCCCTGGAGCCAGGCCGTCGTGACCATCTTCTCGGCCGAGAAGAGCTCGTTCTCGAGCCGGCGGTGCCCCTGCTTGACCCTGGACATCGACGTGTAGCAGCCGACGGCCCAGGGATTGAGGTCCTTTTCGCGGCGGGGGAGGGACGGGCGCTTGGCCTCGAGCTCCGCGAAGTAGGTGTCCGGCGTCGAGTGGACGAGCTCGAGGTCCCGGCGCTCGGCCATCAGGGCGGCGAGATCCCGCAGATCCTTCCGCGACGGCCCGCCGCCGTGGTTGCCGATGCCCCAGAGGTGGATGGTCAGGTCGCCCTCGGGATGCTCGGCCAGCCACTTTTCGAGCCGCTCCCGCTCCTTGCCGCCGACCGAGCAGTAGTGGGCGGAAGCTCGGTTGGCCAGCACCTCCGAGCCGTCGTAGCCGACCCAGACGAATTCGTCCTGGGGGAGCGGGCATTCCTTGTCGCCGGGACGGCAGCAGAGATAGGCGGTATAGCCGCTCTTGGCCAGGATCTGGACGAGGCCCCGGGTGTGGCCGAAGGGGTCGAGATTGACCGCCGTCCGCGGCTCGACGCCGAATTTTTCCGAAAAATAGCGCCGGCCGAGGAGGACCTGGCGGACGAACGACTCGCCGCTGGGCATGTTGCAATCGGGTTGGACGTACCAGCCGCCCATGATGTGCCACTTCTTCTCCCGGACGAGCTTGCGGATCCTGCGAAAAAGGGCCGGCTCGTATTCCTCGACCCACCGGTAGAGGACGGCCTCGTTGTGGCAGAAGACGAATCCCTTGTGCTTCTCGCAGAATTCGGCCGCCTGACGGAATGTGGACAGGGCCTCTCCCGCGCCCTCCTGCCATTCCCAGAGCCAGA
The DNA here is from genome assembly GCA_014894455.1 of Acidobacteriota bacterium. GTDB lineage: Bacteria > Acidobacteriota > Aminicenantia > Aminicenantales > Saccharicenantaceae > RBG-16-66-30. The sequence goes on from JADBLN010000080.1 coordinate 13,499, forward strand.
CCGGGTCGAGGTGGGCGTTCGAAACGAGATGAATTTTTCTCTTGGCCATGCGCGTCCTTTCTCAGGGGAGGATGCCGCGGACGGAGATGCGGTCGAATTTATCGGGGAGCTCGAGTCCGAGGCCATAGGGGTGGTAGGGGATTTTGCGGGAGCCGACCTTGTATCCGGACTCTTCGCCCCGGCGCGCCTTCCGGACGGCCATTTCCAGCCGGCCGCCCCGCAAGGGCACGTCGACCTCCATTCGGGTGAGCCCGCGGAGGAGCCGCGGCCGGAGGCGGAGGGCGTCCGCCCCGGGCCTCACGCCGAGCATGTGGTGGACGAAGAGGAAGACGAGCTCGGCCCAGGTCCAAGGGATGACCCCGACCTGGGGATAGGGCGGCACGGGCCGCGGCCCGTAGAATTCGAACCAGGCGGCCGCGCGCGCGCCGGGGACCCGGCCGAGCCAGTCGAGGACTCGGCGTGTCGCGGCGTCATCCCCCGCCTCGAACGCGGCTCGGGCGATGAAGAGCGAAGAGATCGGCCAGGGGCCGGGAGAGTCCGGCTCCGAAGTGACGTGGTAGCGGCCGTAGCCGCCGCCCTTCCAGCGCTGGTTCCACAGCGTTTCCATCGACGCGAGCGTCCGCCGGGCGAGGCGACCGGCCGGGTCGATAAACTCCCAGGCGAGGGGAAGCACGGCCGAGGAATCTGGGTTGAGCAGGTGCCGGCCCGCCTCGAAGAGGGGAGCCTGGCGCGGCAGGGAGGAGTCGGCGAGAGGCCGGATCTCTTCCTGGACCTCTCCGGCGACGCCGCGCCGCTTGATGAACGCCCCCGCTTCGACGAGGGAATACTTCGTGTCCCGCAGCATGGCCTCGCGGAGCCGGGCCGCGGCCGCGGCCCAGGCATTGGCCTTGCCTATCCTGCCGATGAGGCGGGCCATCCGGCCGGCCGACTGGAGGCCCATGGCCACGAAGAGCTGGTGGGCGAGCTCCATGCCCATCCGGACGCCGTGGGCCTCGTGCCGCTCCCAGAACTCGCGCCGGTTGACAAGCAAGCCCGACGGCCCGTGACGGAAACGGCGGCGGAGGGGGAAGGCGGCCGCCTTTTCGATCTTATCCCAGCGCTCGAGGACGAGCTCCCGGTCTCCGGTCCAGTTCGCGTAGGACTCCAGGGCGAAAAGAAGGACGCCGTTCTGGTCGAACTCGCTCTCCTCCCAGGCCCGGAGCCGGCTCGAGTCCATGGTCGCGCCCTCGTCGCTGACGAACTCGGAGAGGAGGCGGTCGAGGATCGTCCGGGCCGGCCCGAATTGTCCGGACATGGTCAGGGCCAGGGCGACGAGCGCCTGGTCGCGGACCCACTCGAGGTTGTACTGCCAGATGCTGCCGTCGAGCCGGCCCGATGCCGAGACCGCGGCCCTGAGCTGGAACTTCGAGGCGGCGAAGAAACGGTCGAGGAGCGGGTCGGAGAACCGGCAGATGGCCGTGTCCTTCCAATAGCCGGCCGACTTGGGTTCGATGTCCGAAGGGGTCGCGAGGGAGATCGTGACTGCGGGCTCGGCGCCGCGTCTCTTGAGACCGTATTCGAAGACGGCCGTCTTCGCGCCTCGGTTTCGGAAGGCGAGGGAGGTTTCGACGGTCTTGCCTCCGACGCCCGTTTTCAGGCGGACGGAGGACCCGCCGGCCGCGGTCCTGGTCACCGTGACCCGGCGCAGGAGCCGCGCCGAGCCCATGTCCGGGCAGAAGAAGAGCTCGGTGATACGGTAAGGACCGCTCTTCCAGCATATCTCGACGCGCGGGTCGGGCACTCCCGGGATCCACCGTGCCCGGACGGAACCGCCGCGGGCCGAGCGGACGGCGCCACGCTCGACGACCGAAAGAGCCGTCGCCCCTATCCCGGATCCTCCGTCGAAGGTCAGAGCGGCCCGCTTGGGTCCCAAACGCTCGGGGTTCATGACAAGAAGCCCGACCGGGGTCGCGCCCTCGGCCGCCGTAACCTGGACCGCAGCCTGGATGAGACCGTTGCCGAGGAAAAAATAATCGACGCCGCGGAGCGTCGTTTTGCCGTCGACCGGGCCGCGGGAAGGGTCGTCCGAATAGAAGTGTTCTTGGACTTCCATGGGAACGGATATTATATAAAGAGGGAGGGCCGGAAAGCAAACTCCGGCCAATCGGGCTCAGGTCCGGGACGGCCCGCGGAGAATCCGTGCCGGGAGCGTGATGACGGCTTTGAACAGGTCGAGGACGGCGCTGACCGTGAGGCCCAGGAGCCGAAAGGGGATGAGCAGGAGCCAGACGATCGGAAAAAGCAGGAGCGCCATGAGGGCGATCGGCCAGCAAACCACGAGCAGGATGAGCCAAAGCAGAAATTTTATCATCTTCGCGTCTCCTCACCCAGTATACGGCGGGATACGTCAATAGGTTCACTCGAAGGGGGACATGCGCGTTTGGCACGTGTCCCTGTTCATCCCCCAAGTCTCTGTTAAGATATTTACCAGAATTGCGGCTACGTGTACTTCGCCGCAATTCTGCTGGTCGCTCGCGGGAGCGAGCTCCCCGCCGGTCCCCCTCCGCTACGGGGGCTTTGGATGGCCCCCATCACAGCCCGAGTGGCTCTCATGTGGGGACATTTCCGTTTCCTTAACCTATCCCTTCTTTATCCGCAAAGATTTACTGTGATATTCCCGGCGCGAGGATGACCTTGGAAGTTATAGAGAAAATGAATACAATGGGCGCGTGGTCCTTGTCAGCGGAATCGCCGTCGTCGACCTGATCGGGAGCGGCCTCGCGCGCGTGGCCCGGCCGGGAGAGCTCGCGTTCTGCTCGATACGAACGTCCCTCGGCGGCCACGCCTGCAACGTCTCGGCCGACCTCGTCCGGCTGGGCTTCCCGAAAACCCGTCTGCGCGTCGTCTTCCCGGCGGGACGCGACCTGTTCGGCGATTTTCTCGTCCGCCGCCTGAGGGAGCAGGGGCTCCGGGTCGAGCCCGTCTTCACCGAAAAAGCCCCGACGTCCCTCGACCTCATCCTCGTGGCACAGGGCGAAGACCGACGCTACCACGCCGACCCCGGGGCCAACGTCGAGATGTCGCCAGCCCCGGTTCTCGCGCTCCTCGAAAAACATAAGCCGCTCATCTACTATGCGGGCGGCGTCGGGCTCCTCGGCCGGCTCGATTCGGGCCTGGCCAAAGTCCTGCGGCGGGCGAAAAATCTCGGCGCCCTGACTTTCGTCGACGTCGTCAGCCCCTATCGCAAGACCTGGTCCTTCTTGCGGAAGGCCCTGCCCTGGACCGATTTCTTCCACTGCAACGGCGACGAAGCCGCGTCCCTCGTGGGCGAAACCGAGCCGGCGAAGGCCGCGGACATGATCCGCCGGCTGGGGGCTAAGGACGTCTTCCTGACCCTGGGGAGCCGGGGGGCCGTGGCCGCCGTGGCGGGCGGGACGATCCGCGTTCCCTCCTTCTCCGTCCGGGTCGAGGACCCGACGGGCGCGGGCGACGCCTTTTCCGCGGGGATCATTTTGAAAACGCATCGGGCCATCGCCCGGGGCGTCCGGCCCGAGGATTTCTCGCTTGACGATTGGCTGGAGATCCTCCTCTACGCCTCGGCCTGCGGCGCGGTCTGTACGACGGGCATCGGCACGACGACCGCGGTTTCCGCGGAGAAGGTGCGCGCCCTCGTCGGCCGGCAGGGACAGGCGATTGCCCGGAGCTCGGCCATCACGCGGTCCGCCGGGATACGTTCAATACCACCAACCCCGTTTTGAAAAACGGGGTTGGTGGTGCTCATTATTAACCCTGAGCATACCCCGGCCCCGGCCGCTGACGACCGGGTTTAGCGTGCCGGCTAAACGCCCGCGAACTCGTCGCGGGCCTCGCGCAGGGCGAGGACGTTCTTCGGGTCGCAGTCGTAGGCGACAACGCCGCATCCGAATAAGAGGCCGGGTTGGCCCGCCGTCGCCCTGAGGATCCGAAGCCCCTCGGCCCTGATCTCTTCCGGCCGTCCCCGGTGGACGAGCCGCGCGTCCACGCTGGCCCTCAGGGCGCGTCTTTCCTCCCGGCACCTTTTTCCGAAAAGCTCCAGGTCCGACCCCGCGTCGCACAGAAGCTGGGCCGCCCCGGTCCGGAGGAGGTCCTCGAGGATGGAGGTCGTGTCGCCGCCGATGATGAGGGGCGTGTGACGCGCCCCCGCCTCGCGCAGAGCCGGGATGAGGATGTCGCGGTAGGCGGGCAGGACGAATTCCCGGAAAACCCGGGGCGAGGCGGCGGCCGGGGTGGCCTTGGAGTCGAAGAGGATGGGCTCGACGCCTTTTTCGAGAAAGGCCCGGCCGAAGACGGCCGCCACCCGGGCCGAGAAGCCGAGGAGGTCCCTGACGAAGCCCGGGTCCTCCACCGTGGCCACGAGGACCGCTTCCGTCCCGGCCAGGGCGCAGGCTAGGGAGAACGGTCCGGTCAGGGCGCCCCGGACGATGAGGTCCCGCCCTTTTTCCTTGTGGAGCCGGGCGGCCGCTTCGACGAAGAGCGGCATCCGGCCGTCTCGGGCCGGGTCGGGGACGCCGAGCTTGCGGATGTCGCCCGGCCCGTCGAGGAGCGGGGCGGCGACGGCCGGAACGTCGGACGAGCGGTCGAAATAGCGGACCTCGCAGCCGACGGCCTCGGCTTCGACGTTGTAGACGTCGATGCCGACGACAAGCATGTCGGGGTCGTAGACCTCGAGCTCCTTGTCCAAGGATTCGAGGAGGAGTTCGAGGCTGCGGCAGACCTCGGAGGGCAGGCGCCCGACGAGGCGGGCCTTGTGCTCGTAGACGGCGGGGACGAAGGGGACGCGGTCGGGAACCTCGAAGGCGTAGGCTTTTTCGACCCGCCCGCGCTTGGTCATCGGGCGCTAGATGAAGACCGTGCCCAGGGTGTAGATGGCGAAGGCCGCGAGCGCCAGGCCCAGGTAGAACAGGATCTTGCGGAAGGCCTCGGGCTTGATCCGGTCCTGCCGGCGGGAGACGAAGCGGACAAGCGAGAGGTACCAGAGCATCGAGCCCGCGCCGACCGCGGCGGCGAAGGCGACGGCCGTCCAGGCGCCGAACTGGACGAGGTGATGCCCGGTCACGGCCCCGGCCACGGCGACCCAGAACATGTAGAGAATCGGGTTGCTCACGTAGAGGAAGAGAACGCCGAGGATCGGCTTGGGCGCCGCCGAGGGCATCTTGTCGCCGGCGCGCGGGAGAGAGAACGTCCGGGAATCGTGGATCAACTTGCCGCTGAGCAGCAGGATGATGACGGCGGCGGCGACCTTCAGGACCGACATCGCGTAGGGGGGCAGGTTAAGCCTGATCTGGAAGAACCCGGCCAGGGAGACGAAGCAGAAGACCATGTCGAGCATGGCCGCCGTCAGGCCGGCGAGGAGGCCGTGGAAAAAATCGCGCTTGAGCGCCTGGGAGACGACGAAGACGTTGACCGGGCCGAGGGGCACGGCCGCCAGCAATCCGACGAAAATTCCGAGAAGGATGAACATTTTAAAAACCAGTTTATACCAGAACAGCCCCGGTGCGTCAACGATGGGGGGGCTGTTTTTTGCAGGTTTTCGGGGGAGTCGGGGAATCCGGTGGGGGAGCGCCGCCGGGCCGCCCGGCCGCGAGCGGCGAAGGGGGCTTCACATCTTGGCGATGGGGGCGGCCTCGTTGCCGGCCTCCTCTTCAGACTCGAGTTCGATGCCGAGGAGCCTGGCCGTCCCTTCGTAGACCATCTTCAACGACTTCTTGGAGTCCTGGAGGTCGGCCAGCCGCTTCCTGACCTTCTGAAGTTCCTTCTCGACTTCCTCGTCGAGGTGTTCCAGCTGATTCTTGACCTCGGCCATCGTCTTTTTGTACAGATCTTCTTGTTCCTTGCTCAGGCCCATGTGAAACTCCTATCGCCGGATTGTTTATGCTTTTCCATCTTCTCAACCGATCTTGCGGGCCGTCTTGAAGATGATGACGACCGGCTTCCAGACCTTGACGTTGACCCCGCCCTTTTTCGCCGGCTGGAATTTCCATTTTTTCACGGCCGTCTCGGCCGCCCTGCCCAGGCCCTTGTCGTCCTGGATCCCCTTGAGGATGCCCGTGTCGATGACGTTGCCTTTTTCATCGATGAGGGCGTTGACCGTGATCGACCCCTCCACGCCGAATCGCTGGGCCAACGACGGATAAACGGGGTCGACGGTTTTTAGCGTCCGGGGCGGTTCGGCGACCGAGGCGAGGTCGACGAGGTCGCCCTCGTTGACCAGGGGCTGCGCCGGCGTCGCGGCCGCCGTCCCCGGGTTCGCGGCGGTCCTGGTATCGCCGGCCGTGCCCTGGGTCGGGTTCTCTTCGGTTTTAGCCGGGGGGGCGCTCCCCTCCGTCGTGATGGGGGGCGGGTCAGCCTGGACCGTCTGGGACCCCGCGGCGTTCTGGACCTGGCCGTCTCCGGGGGCGATCGGGTTTCCGATCGTGGACGGCGTGTCCAAGGGCGCGACCGGAAGGAGGATCGCATCCTCGCTGCTGGGGCCGATGTCGGAGACCTTGGTCTGGGTTTCCACCTTCGGCTTGGGGGCCGCGGGCTTGGGCTTGGCTTCGGGCGGCGGGACTTCCTCGGCCGGCTTCTCCGCGACGTTCGACTGGGTGACCGTCTGCGGCGACTTCAGCCCGTCGTCGGCCGGCGCGGCGGGCCGCTTCGGCCGGAGGATGAAGAAGCCGACCACGGCGATGACGGCGACGCCGGCGCCGACCGCGAGGAGCGGAGAGAAGGCCTTCTTGGGCTTGTCCCCGCAGATCTCCGAGAAGATCTGCGACGAGGCGATGACCGCGGCTTCCCGAGCCTCCGTTCCCGGCTTGTCCGGCGCTGTCCTTTCTTCCGTTTTGGGCCGCTTCGGAGCGGGGTGAGGCGCCGGGGGCCGGGGTTTTTCCGCGGGCTTTTCCATTTTCTTCTTGTCGGGCGTGAAGAACGGCGAAGCGTCGGACCCGGGGTCTCCCGGGGTCAGCGTGACCGGCGGCGCCGGCGGCGCAGGCCGGGAGAACGCGGCGGCCGGAGGAGGGAGCGGGGTCGGCTTCGGTTTGAAGATGACCGGCGGCGGCGCCGGGCGGGGTCTCTCTGCGGCCGGCGGTGGCGGCAGGGGCGCCGTTTTGGGGACCTTGACCTTTTCCTTGTCGAGGTCGAGACCGGCCAGCGCGGACTTGAGGAACTGGTCGATGTCGACGTTCCCGTTCCCGTTCCCGTTGCCCTTGTGTTCCGCGCGCTCCTGCGGCTTGTCTTCGACGGCCTTCCGATGCGGCGTGGGCTCGACGCCGGGCGTCCTCAGAAGCTCGTTGGCGATCGTGTCAATCCGGGATTCCATGGCCGGCGCCTGGCGGCTCGGCTCCCGGACCTTGGTTTTCGGGATCTCTCTGCGCAGTTTTTCCAGATCGGCCGACCAGGCGAATTCTTCCTCCACGGGCTTGGGCTTATCGACCTTGTGGGGGTCGGCCGGTACGGGTTCCGGCCTGACTTCCTTGGCCGGCGAGGCCGGGGCCGATTCCGCGGCCGGCTTCCTTTCGGGCTTTCCGAGGACGGCCTCGACCGAGGCTAGGAGTTCGGCCATCTTGAGGGGCTTCTCGAAGTATTCGGAGGCCCCGTAGGTGCGCAGGGCTTCCGTCCTGTAGACGCGGTCCTTGTAAACTCCGGTCATGATGAAGACGGGAGCCAGTGAATTCCGTTCCGAGGTGATCCTCTGGCAGAGCTCGAAGCCGTGGACCTTGGGGAGCATGGCCTCCATCAAGACGAGGTCCGGAGATTCCTTGTTGAACTTGTCCCAGCCCGCTTGGCCATCGCTGGCGGTGACGACCTGGTATCCTTCCCTAATCAGAATTCCATGGAGGGAGGCCAGGGAGCTCTGGTCATAATCGATGACGAGGATCTTCTTCATTCCCATTTCCTAAGACTTTCTGCAACCGCCGGACGTCCTATCCCGACCGGGAAATGCCCTGCCGGGATACGCTGCGGACGGCGATGTTGTTCACATGCTCCATTTTTTCCTCACCCCCAGTCGGGGTCAATCACCCCTTAAGGTGAATCCGGGGATGATTTCCCCCCCCCATCTCGAGGGTGGGGGGCCGGCAGGGATTGCCTCCGTCGGTCGCTTCTATGAATTCGCTCCCTGCCGTTCCCTCCGACGATACCCTCAGCCCCTTTATCCGCGGCCTCCTTCGCGAACATCCTTACGAGATGTGGATTCACTCCGGCTGTCCACCAAGTCATGATCATCCTCGGAGAATGGGGTGGAAATTCGGGGAGGCAAAGTGAGGAGAGCGCCAGCACGAACGCGATCGAGCGTTTTTCGTATTAAATACAAGGATCGGCTGAAGAAGCCGAAGGAGGGAAAAGATGGCAGATTTAAAAAAACACGGCCTCGGCTGGATCCCTTACGCCTATGTCCTCAAGGGCCTGGCCGAGGATTTCTGGTCCGTCCTGAAGAAAGAGTGGATCGACACCGGAGAATTCAAAATCTAGGCGCTTTCCGCTATAATGCGTATTCGTCTATCATTCCGAGGAGGCTCTCATGATGTTCAAACGATCTCTCGCCATTTGCCTGATCGCCCTCGCGGCGGCCGCCGTCCCGGCGATCGCCCAGGAGACCGAAAGCGCCGTCCCCGAACTCACGGCGTTCCACGAGGTCATCTACCCCATCTGGCACACGGCCTATCCGGATAAGGACATCGCCATGCTCAAGAGCTTGGTTCCCCAGGTCAACGAGCTTGCGGCGAAAGTCTTTGCCGCCTCGCTTCCGGGCATTCTCCGCGACAAGCAGGCCAAGTACGACGCCGGCCTGGCCGAGTTCCGCACGTCCGTCGAGGCCTACAACGCCGCGGCCAAGGGCGCCGACGACAAGGCCATGCTCGACGCCGCCGAGCTCCTCCACGCCAAGTACGAGATGCTCGTCCGCATCCTCCGGCCCGTCCTAAAAGAAATGGACGACTTCCACAAGGTCCTCTACGTCGTTTTCCACAAGGACCTCCCTGACAAGAAGTGGGACAACATCCGGACCGCCGCGCCCGAGCTCAAGGCCAAGGCCGAAGCCGTGACCCAGGCCAAGCTCTCGACGCGCCTCGAGCCGAAGAGCGAGGTGTTCAAGGCCGCGGCCACCGAGCTCGTCAACGCCGCCTCGACCCTGGCCGCCCTCGGCCCCAAGGCCGAAGGAGAGGCGATCGAGCAGGCCGTCCTGAAGCTCCACACCTGTTACCAGGCGCTGGAAAAGATCTTCGACTGAGGCGGGGTCAGGCCTTCGCTTTCCGCTCCTCAATGAGGATTTGGAGGATCTCGAGCTCGTCGGCGTCGAACCAGATTTTCGAACAGGACAGGCACTTGTCCACCGGCACGAAGTACTGATAGTTGTACGGCCGGGCGACCATCCGGTAGCCGCAGCTCGGGCAGGGGACGTCCGCGCCGAGCGCGGCCTGGAGCTTCTGACGTTTGAGGGGGTTCCTAAGCACACGTTCCCGGAACTCCCGCGCTTTTTGCCGCAGCGGCTCTGAAAAGTCGAACTCCCTCCGGGCGACGATGCGGTCGACCGAGGCCATGTCCACGAGCCGGCCCCGGCAGCGCCGGCAGACCCTGATGCCGACGCCCTCGTAGAACGCTTCGGCCAGGGGGACGCGGCAGCGCGGGCAGAGGTTCTCGCGGCCGGGCCTCAGGGGTTTTTTCCGGGCCAGGTTGTGCAGGGCGATCCGGACCTGCGGGAATTCGCGGGCCACGGCCTCGATGCCCTCCTGGGTGTTCTTGACCCGCATGATGGGGGAGAAGCGCGGCCGGCAGACGAGTTCGCCCAGCGTGAACGGCCCCTCCCACCCCTCTTCGGCCGCCGAAGCGAGGAGCCAGATCCGGGCTTCGTCTCCGGGGAGGGGCGGGGCGGTTGTCTCCGGCGTCCCCGGAAAGAGCTCGAGCTGTTCTTTCTGCAATTCCTCATACGAGTGAAGGACGCCGCGGGCCTCGTCTCTCACCCGCTCCTCGTCCCACACGGCGTCGATGATGGCCTCGGGCTTCTTCCGGACCATGGCCGCCAGGGCGCCGAGCCGCTTCATGAGCGGCGGATGCGAGCTGAAGATCCTGCCCGCGAGGCTGTCCGGCGTGTCCCGCGAGTCGGGCCGGACGATGAAGAGGGGGGCGTAGCTCAGCGTGAAATCGCCGACGAACGAGTTCTTGACCTGGGCCTTGTAGATGATCCGGGCCAGCGCTTCGGGGGCGCGGCTGAGCTCGACGGCCGCGGCGTCGGCCAGAAGCTCCCGCTCCCGGCTGACGAGCATGCTGAGCAGGCGCATGACCAGGGCCGACAGGGCCACCGCGACGTAGAAGAGGACGGGGGGGAAACCGCCGCTTCCGCGCCGCCCGCCGCAGTCCGCCTGGTCGTCCGGCTCGGGCTCGAGGGCGTCCTTGAATTTCTCGAAGAGGTTGGCCAGCGAGCAGACGAGCGTCAGGTAGAAGGCGTCGCCCCGGGCGATGTGGGCCAGCTCGTGGGCGGCGACGGCCTGGAGCTCGTCCCGCGTCCCCTCGGCGAGAAGGCCTTCGGTGACCGCGATGGCCGGAGTCTCGTCCTCCTCGATCACGGCCAGCGAATTGACGGCGAAGGACGGCAGGACGTAGGCGTTGACGCGCGGCAAGCCGGCGGCGATGCGGATCTCGTCCACGGTGTTGAGGAACTGCATGTGGTAGCGGTCCGACGCGTCGGGCGTCGCCGCTTGGAGCCGGCGGAGGATGAAGCGGGGGCCGTTCTTCCGGGCGTCCTGGAAGTGGAGGACGGAGATGATGACCGCGGCGGCCAGGTCGACGAGGAAGAAGCGGGGCCAGAAGGACGACGAGGCGAGCATGGCCCTGTTCAAGACGAGGCCGAAGCTCGCCAGGAAGGACAGGGCGATCAAGCCGATGGCGGCGAAATGGAAGAGGAGGACGGCCGCGAACAGAAAGAGGCTCCTCTGCCGCTGGCGTTTCTGGATCTCGTAGAAGTCGCGCGGTCTCGTCGCCATGATGTTTCGGACATCATACCGGAATCGCAACAACCCGGTCAACGCACTTTACGCGCCCAGGGTATCGCCGCTGCCGGATTCGGGGACATGTACCGTTTCTCCGGAAACGGTACGTGTCCCCAGAAATTTTCTTTGACCTTTTGGCCCGCGGGGAAGTATAGTTTTTCCTATCTGTTTTTCCGTAAGGAGGTCATCGTGAGAAAAAGCATTGTCGCGTTAGCGTTCATTCTTGTCATGATGTCCGGTGCGGGCCGGCTCGCGGCCGTCGACACCGTCGACACGAAGCTTCTGACCCAGCCGGCTGTCTCGGCCGACCGCGTCGCTTTCGTTTATGCCAACGATCTTTGGACGGCCGACCTCGAGGGGCGGAACGCCCGGCGGTTGACCTCGGGCGTCGGCGTCGAAATGCTGCCCGCTTTTTCCCCCGACGGTACGCTCATCGCCTTCAGCGGCCAGTACGATGGAAATACGGACGTCTACGTCGTCCCGGCCGGCGGGGGAGTGCCAAGGCGCCTGACCTGGCACCCGGCCGCCGACCTCGTCCAGGGCTTCACGCCGGACGGAACGGCCGTTCTGTTCGCCTCATCTAAATTCTCCTCCAACCGGGCATATTCCCAGCTCTTCACCGTACCCGTCAAGGGCGGGGAGGCCGGGATGCTGAAAGTCCCCTACGCTTCGAACGCCGAATTCTCGCCGGACGGCCGGTTCATCGCCTACAACCCCTTCCCCGAGGCCTTCACGCAGTGGAAGAATTATCGGGGCGGGAGGTTTTCGCGGGTCTGGATCTTTAACGCCCAGGACTTCGGCATCGAGAAAGTGCCACAGCCCGAGGGACGCTCGAACGACGTCGACCCGATGTGGATCGGCAAAAGCGTCGTCTTCCGGTCCGATCGCAACGGCGAGTTCAACCTCTTTTCCTTCGACCCCGCATCCAAGGCGGTCAAGCCGCTGACCGACTTCAAGGATTTCCCGGTCCTCTCCGCTTCGGCCGGGGCCGGGCGGATCGTCTTCGAGCAGGCCGGCTCGCTCCACCTCTATGACGTCGCCCAGGGCCGGAGCCGCAGACTGATGATCGGCGTCGCGACCGACCTCCCCGAGCTCCGGGAGCGCTACGCCAAGGGCTCGCAATGGGTCTTCGACGGTGCGGTCTCGCCGACGGGCGCCCGGGCCGTCTTCGAGTTCCGCGGCGAGATCGTCACCGTCCCGGCCGAAAAGGGCGACCCGCGCAACCTGACGCAGACGCCCGCCGTGCACGAGCGCGGTCCGGCCTGGTCCCCCGACGGCAAGTCGATCGCCTACTTCTCCGATGCGTCCGGGGAATACGAGCTCCACGTCCGCGCCCAGGACGGCAAGGGCGAGACGAAAAAATTCAAGCTCGGCGGCTCGGGGTTCTACGGTTCACCGAACTGGTCCCCCGACAACCAGAAGATCGCCTTCGCCGATAACTCCCTCACCCTCTACTGGATCGACGTCAAGACGGGGGCAACGAAGAAGATCGCCTCGGAATACCTCTACCAGCCCGGCGGCCAGTCCTCGATGGGGACCTCCTGGAGCCCCGACTCCAAGTGGCTGGCGTATACCCTCGGGACGCCGACCTTTTTCCGGCGCGTCCACGTCTATGCCCTCGACCAGGACAAGTCCTTTCCCGTCACCGACGGCCTGAGCGACGTCGACGAGCCGACCTTCGACCCCGATGGCAAGGTCCTCTGGTTCCTGGCCTCGACCGACGCCGGCCCTGCGAACCAATGGTTCGACATGTCGAACGAGGACGCGCGGAGGACGTCGGCTCTCTACCTGGCCGTCCTCCGCAAGGACCTGCCCAATCCGCTGGCCAAGGAGAGCGACGAGGAAAAACCCAAGGAAGAAAAGAAAGAAGCGGAGAAGCCGGCCGACAAGCCCGCGCCGGCGGCGGCCAAGGAACCGGTCAAGGCCCCGGAGGTTTTCCGCATCGACTTCGCCGGGCTCGACAACCGCATCGTCGCCGTCCCCGTTCCGGCCGGAGTTTACAGCAGCCTCCAGGCCGGGGACGCCGGCAAGGTCTTCTACCGCAAGGAGGACCCGCCACCCACGTCGACCTCGGGCGGGCCGGGCGACTCCTCCATCCACATCTACGACCTAGCGACCCGCAAGGACGAGGCCATCGGCCCGGCCTGCGACGGCTTCGCCCTGACCGCCGACAAAAAAAAGATGCTCATCGCTTTCCGCAACGCGTGGAGCATCCTCCCGGTGAGCGGCAAGCCCCAGCCGGGGCAGGGGAAGATCAACACGGACGCGATCGAAGTCCACGTCGTGCCCGAGGCCGAGTGGCAGCAGATCTTCGACGAGGCCTGGCGCATCAACCGCGACTTTTTCTACGACCCGAATTTCCACGGCGCCGACTGGAAGGCCATGAAGGCGAAATACGCCGTCTTCCTGCCCCACCTCGCCTGCCGGAGCGACCTCAACCGGGTCATCCAGTGGATGTGTTCGGAGCTCGCCGTCGGCCACCACCGGGTCGGCGGCGGCGATTTCATCGGCCAGCCGGCCCGCGTCTCGGGCGGGCTGCTCGGCGCGGACTATGCCGTCGAGAACGGCCGCTACCGTTTCAAGAAGGTCTACGGCGGGCTCAACTGGACGCCCGAGCTCCGCGCCCCGCTCGCCGAGCCCGGCGCCGAGGTCAAGGCCGGGGAATACCTCCTGGCCGTCGAGGGCCGGAACCTCGTCCCCCCCGATAACATCTTCGCCCGCTTCGAGGCGACGGCCGGCAAGATCGTCGAGATCACGGTCGGCCCCAACCCCGATGGGACGGGCTCGCGGACGATCAAGGTCGTGCCCGTCGCTGAGGAGGGGGCGCTTCGCAACCGCGACTGGGTCGAAGGCAACATCCGCAAGGTCCACGCGGCCACGAACGGCCGGGTCGCCTATGTCTACGTCCCCAATACGACCACCCTCGGCCATGTCTATTTCAAGCGCTACTTCTTCCCGCAGGCCGACAAGGAAGCGATCATCGTCGACGAGCGCTTCAACGGCGGCGGCTCCGTCGCCGATTACTACCTCGACTGGCTGCGCAAGCCCGTCTCCGCCTTCTGGGCCATGCGCTACGGGGCCGACCTGAAGACGCCGAGCGCCTCGATCCAGGGCCCCAAGGTCATGATCATCAACGAGACAGCCGGTTCGGGCGGAGACCTCCTGCCGTACATGTGGCGGAAGTTCGGGATGGGCAAGCTCGTCGGCACGGCGACCTGGGGCGGCCTCGTCGGCACCCTCGGCTTCCCCGTGCTGATGGACGGCGGCTCGGTAACGGCGCCCAACTTGGCCATCTGGACCGAGGACGGCTTCATCGTCGAGAACGTCGGCGTCCCGCCCGACATCGAGGTCGAGCAGACGCCGCGCGACGTCATCGCCGGACACGACCCTCAGCTCGAGCGGGCCATCCAGGTCGCCATGGAGGAATTGAAGGCCAGCCCCCCGGCGAAGCCCAAGAGGCCGGCCTTCCCGGGCCGGGTGAGAAAGTAGGTTACTTCTTTGTCTTGACTTCCACCTTGACGCTGTCGACGAGCTTGCGGACGAGCTTCTTGTCAGCTTTGGTCCCTTCGGGCGGGGCGATCTTGAAGTGCATCGATCCGTTTTCCGCGTCGAATTTCTGTTCGAGCAGCTTGTAGCCCTCGGGCAGGTCTTTCTTTAGCTTGGCCAGGGCCCGGTCGTAGGCTTCGCGGCCCAT
>JADBLN010000080.1:28271-43099 GCA_014894455.1 Acidobacteriota bacterium
TCGAGCTTTTCCAGGGATTTTTGGAGCACATCGATATCCATCTTCTTGGCTTTGACGGCTTCGGCCTGTTCCCGGAGCTTATGGACCTTGTCGAGAAGCTCCTTGTCCCTGGCCGGCGAGATGGCAAACGCTTTGCCGCCTTCGCTCATCCAGGCGCCTTCGACCGGCTTTCCTGAGAATTCCTTCGTGACCCAAACGGCGCCTTCCTGGCCTTCCTTGCCGGGCTCTTTGACCGTCCAGACGATCGTCGGGCTGACGTCAATCGCCTTCCCGACGACGACCTTGACGCCGTCCTCACCTTCCTTGAGGACCGTCGCTTCCTTGACTGGTTGCGCGGCGACCCATGTTTCCGCCTGCGTCATATCCTTCGCCCGCAGGACTGTGACTTCGGGGCCGGCCTCGCCTTCCTTGATGACCCGGATCTCCTGGCCCTTGGCGGGCCTGACCTCCGGTGTCCAATAAACGACAACCTGGGAGCCTTCCTTGTCGCCTTCCCGGATGATCTTGTAGGCGCCGCCTTCGCCGACCTTCAGGGCCTTGCCCTCTTTCGTGAGCTCGATGGCGCCGCCCTTGATCACGATGCTAAGAGGCTCGCCCTTCAGGACCTGGATGTCCTTGCCCTCCGAGGTCAGGACGAGGACGTGGCCGTCCTTGTCGCTGGTGATGGTCAGCGGCTTGTCGAGGACGAGCGTTTTGACCGTGTCGCCCTCGGTGATGGTGATCTCAATCGGCGTCTTCGCGCCGTCCTTGGTCGTGACGACGATCTTTTTCTTTTCCTTCTCTTGGACAACGGCCTTTCCGGCCTGCGTTTCCTGGGAGGCGGCTGCGGGCAGGGCGAATTCGATAGCGTTCGCGACGGGCACGGCGGTTTCGACGACGGTCGTCGTCGCGGCCGTCTTCTCGATGCCTACGGCCGGACGGGCCGTCCCGACGAGGGCCACGGCAAGGACGACGGCCGATGCCAGCATGATTTTCGTTTTCATCTTGACCTCCTTGAATGTCAGCTTTTGTTTGAGGATGGCCGCCAGGCGCTCGTGGAACGAAGACCTCCCCAGCATCCCGAGCAGGGCCGCCGAGGGGTTCCAATGGAACCCGGCCGAGCGCCGGAAGGCGAGGAGACTGGCGGCGTATGTCGACGGCCTGATCCCCGCGCGAAGGACCAGTTCGTCGCAGGCGATTTCCTGCTCCTTGCGGAGCTCGCGGTAGACGACCCAGCAGAGCGGATTGAACCAGAAGGCGGCCAGGCCCGTCCGGACGAGGAGCATGACCAGGAAGTCCGCCCGCTTGACGTGGGAGAGCTCGTGAAAAAGGGCCGAGGAGCGTTGCTCCTCAGTCCAGGCGGCCGCTCCCGCCGGCATGAGGACGACGGGCTTCCTCCAACCCCAGGTCAAGGGCACGAGCACCTCCGGGTGACTCTTGAGGCGGATATTGCGCCGGAGCGAGACGAGGGCCTTGAAGCGTTCGAGGAGGACCCGCCAGGCGGGGTCGCCGAGCGCCGTTCCCTGTGCGGTCAGCTTGACCGCCCCGGCCAGGCCGACGGCCAATCTCAGGAAGAGGACGATAAGACCAACCGCCCAGAGGACGGCGAGAAGGGAATCGACAGGGCCTGCGCCGGCTGCGGGAAGACGGGAAGTCACGGCATCGGAAAGCGGGGGAGAAGTGGATACGCCGGGGTCGGGGAACATGCCCGAGGCCGTGGGCGCAGTTTCGCCCGCGGCTGAGGCGAGGGGCAACTCCGGAAACCGGACGACGCCGGGCGGCGGACTTTGGACGTCTAGGCCCAGGGCCCGCGCTCCGGTCATACCCGGTCGGGCCGGAATGAGCGCCGACGTTCCCGTTCCCGTGCCGGCCGGACGCGCCGGAAGGAGCGACGTCCGCCACCCGACCGGGGCGAGCGAGAGGATGGGAAGGAGGAGCAGGCCGACAAGGGCGAAGGACAGCACGAAATGCCGGAAGGCGGCCGGCCGGCGCCTCGAAGCCGCGGCGGCGAGGAGGGCCAGAATCAGGACGGCCGTCGTCTTGAAGAAATATTCGGCGACGAGGCCGAGCGTTCCGGCGGCGGCGAATCCGCCCATGTCAGCGTCCCTCCTTGCGGGCTTTTTCGATGAGCCCCGTCAACCGCCGGTAATCGTCCTCCGAAAGGCTGTCCTCGGAGATGTCGAGCAGGGCGGCCACGACGTCTTCGGTCGAGCCGTCGAAAAAAGTCCGCATCAGATGGCTGAGGGCGCTCCGCCGGGCCTTCTCCCGCGGCAGGAGGGGCGAGAAGATGTAGCGGGGGCCGTCCTGGCGGTGGGCCAGGTGGCCTTTCTGCTCGAGGACACGGAGCAGGGCCCGGACGGCCGAATAGCCGGGAGGGGAGGGCAGGCGCTCGAGCACCTGGAGGGCCGAGGCCTCCTTCATCTCGTAGACGATGTCCATGATCTGGCGTTCCCGCCGGCTCAGGTTTTTCTCGTTTTTCATGCGGCCTCCGCTCCTCTTCGTTATGCTAAGTTATGCTAAAAAATTAGCATGCTAAAATATTAGCACTCGTTTTCGGGCTTGTCAAGAGGGTCTGCTGATTTTTTAGCATACACGGATTTTCAAACCGCGCGGCCCTGCGAAAGGTTGCATTCATCCGGCGTTTCCCTCTTCGGTTCCTTGACGACCGGCCTCCGCGCGACTAAAATATCGACGGGCTAAATGAAATACCGCACACTGGGCCGGACAGGCTTACGCGTTTCCGTCGTCGGTCTCGGCACTTGGCAGCTCGGCGGCGAATGGGGCAGGGACTTCGGCCAGACCGAGGTCGACGCCATCCTCGACCGCGCCGCCGAAGCCGGCATCAACCTCATCGACACGGCCGAATGCTACGGCGACCACCTGGCCGAGCGCCTCGTCGGCGACTACCTGTCGCGGCACGAGCGCGACCGCTGGATCGTCGCGACCAAGTTCGGCCACGGCTTCAACGGCTTCATGGACAGGACCGACCGCTTCCGGCCGGAGGAGGTCAAAGATCAACTCATCGCCTCCCTCCGGGCCCTGCGGACCGACAGGATCGACCTCTACCAATTCCACTCGGGAAGCGACGAGGCCTTCCTCGACGACAGCCTTCAAGCCGTCCTCGAGGACGCCCGGCGGTCGGGCATGGTCCGCAACCTCGGCGTCTCCATCCGCGGCGCGGGCAGCGAAGTCCAGACCCGGGAGGCGTTCGGACGCGGCTACGGCGTCCTCCAGGTCGTCTACAACCGGCTCGACGTCCGGGCGGAATCCGACGTTTTCCCCTTCGCCCGCCGCTACGGACTGGGCATCCTGGCCCGCGTCCCCCTCGGGAGCGGCCTTCTCAGCGGGAAATACGAGGCGTGGGACAAGTTCGGCGCGGGAGATTACCGTTCGACGCTGGGCCAGGACGAGATCGCGCGCCGTGTCCACGAAGGGAAACGGATCGCCGCTGAGGAACTGCCGCTCGGTGTCTCGCGGGTCCGCTGGGTCCTGGCCTGGTGCCTTCGCGACCCGGTCGTGGCGGCGGTCATCCCCGGGGCGAAGTCCCCGGAACAGGTGGCCGAGAACGCCTCGGCCGCGGACCTGCTCTCCGACAGGACGCCGTAGCCCGGGCTATTCCAAAGAACGCCGATCTGTCATCAAGTTCCCAAAAAATCCAGGCTAACGGGGAGCGGATCACCTATCTATCGACCCGGGCGTGGCCGGTGTGACGCATTCGTCACGGAACCGCCGGGCGAATTCGTCGACCTCCTTGGGCGCGAGCGCCGTTTTGCCTTCGGCTAGGTAAGCGTTGAAAACCCGGTTGAAACAGGACTGGTAGCGGAGCTTGTCGGTCAACCCTTTTTCGTCCGTCTTGGGCTCGTCGTAGAGTCGGACCGAGACGAGGTTCTCGCGGTCCTGGGTGAGGCTGTAGACGTAGTTGGCGGCGGCGTAACAGCTCTCGCTCGTCGCCTCGAGGTCCTCGTGGGCGTTGAGGCTGAGACGGACGTCGAGCGAGAGGTCGAGGAGGTCGAGAGGCGTGAGCTCGCGGGAATAGAGGAAATTCTCGCCGTCCATGCGCTGGGCGAGGATGCCGCCGTTGCAGGCGCTGCCCTCGTTCCAGGCCCTGATCAGGCCGAGCCAGCTTCCGTTCTTCTGGAGGAGCAGGATGTTGTCGATGTCGGCCGTCTCGCCGGCATTGAAAGTGATCGAGAGGATGTAGATCTCGGCGCCTCCGTTCACGGGTCCGGCGAAGGCGGCGTAGGCGAAGAAGGGCGACTTCTGGCTGACCGGGTCTTCCTCGAAATCCGTGATCCACCAGCCGGGCTGGTCCTCCCATTGGCTGGCCTCCAGGTTTGTCTTGAAATCGGCCAGATTGATCTGGCCGTTCGCGGACCGGTAGAGGGAGCTGACCGCGGCGGGGTGGATGGCCTGGCCGTGGAAGGTGAAGTCGCCGGGGACGTCCTCCGCGACGCTGGTTTTACAGGCGGAAACGGCGCCGAGCAGGGCTAGCGCGCCAATTAACGCTATCGTCCTCAGGTTTGTCATCATTTTGCTCCTCATCTTACTCCTCTTACTCCTCACGACACTTTAGACGGCCTCCCGGCAAGTCTCTTCCCGCAGATCCGGGACATGTACCGCTTCGGTACGTGTCCCGCTTCAGTCACTCTTAAACATCCGCATCCATCCGGGGAGCAACCTTTGCCAGGGGGAATTCGTATCTAGGAAAGACGCTCGAATACTATCCTGACCGAAAATGGAGACCGAATTGAAGAAAAGCCCGCTCTCGAGGTCGAAAAGAACGGCCTCCACGTTCCTGCCCATTGCCCTTCTCGTCCTCGCCATCCTGGCTGCCTCTTCGGCGGCTCTCCAAGCCGAAACTTCCGCTTCCGCCGCCGCGCGCCCCGCCGTCCGGACCGAAAAGATCGTTCCGGTCCTGGCCAAGGCCGCCGCGCCCCCCGTCATCGACGGTGTTCTCGACGACGCCGCCTGGTCGACGGCCCTCAAGTACGACGGCTTCAAGACCTTCAAGCCCGATTACGGCAAGGACGCCAGCCAAAAAACAGAGGCCTACATCGCCTACGACGCCGAGAACTTCTATTTCGCTTTCCGCTGCTACGACAACGAACCCTCCAAGATCAAAGCCGCCGTCAGCAAGCGCGATAACATCTGGCAGGACGATCTTATCTTCATCAACCTCGATACGTTCAACGACAACCAGAGCGCCTTCGTCTTCATGCTCAACCCGCTCGGCATCCAGGCCGACGGCATGCTGACGGTCAACGGGAACGTCGAATCGAGCTTCGACACGGTCTGGTACAGCAAAGGCCGGATCGACGACCGGGGCTGGACCGTCGAGGCCCGCATTCCCCTTCAGAGCATCCGCTTCCCGTCGAAGGACGTCCTGACCATGCGCATCCTCTTCATCCGTTTCTTCACCCGAACCTCCGAGCAGGTGGCCTTCCCGCCCATCGACCCGAACAAGGGTTCCATCCTCAGCCAGGCCCAGCCCTTCCAGGTCTCGGGCCTCAAGTACAAGCGCGTCGTCGAGCTCCTGCCCGCCTTCACCTTCGGACGGACCCAGGAGGCGAGCGAAGCCGCCCAGGGCGAGCTCGTCAGGAACAAGGAGCAGGACATCGACGACGTCAGCCTGACCGGGAAGCTGGGCATCACCTCCGACCTGACCCTCGACGGGACGGTCAACCCCGACTTCAGCCAGGTCGAGGCCGACGCCGGGCAGGTCGACTTCAACCTCCGCTACGCCCTCTACTACGAGGAAAAAAGGCCGTTCTTTCTCGAGGGGAACGACCTTTGGCAATTCGGCGGGGCGATGGAGGACGCGCCTCTTTACTCCCTCGTCTACACGCGGAACATCGTCGACCCGACCTTCGGCTTCAAGTTGACCGGCAAGATCACGCCGCGCGACACCGTGGCCGCGATATACGCCCAAGACAAGATTTCCAGCGACCCGGACGACCCGGAAATCCTCCACCGTACCCCGGATTTCATGATCGCCCGCTACAAGCACTCGCTCAAGGACGACGCGTTCCTGGGCGCCTTCTACACCGGCCGCGAGAACGGCTCGGGCTTCAACCGCGTCGGGGGCGTCGACGGCCGATTCCGGCTGAGCCCGGTGGCCACGGCCTCGTTCCACCTCTTCGGCTCGCTGACCCGGGACCCCGGCGCCGAGACGACAAGCGCCGACCACGCGCTCTCGCTCGCCTATAATTTCGGCAACCGCAAGGTCTACATCGACCTCGGCTACCAGGACATCTCCGAGGGCTTCCGGGCCGACACGGGCTTCCTTTTCCGGACGGGCCTGCGGCGGCTGGCGGCCTTCGCCATGTACAACATCTATCCGAAGTCGAAGTTCTTCCAGAAGATCGAGCCCTTCTACTGGAGCTACCACCTTTACGACACGATCTACGACATGTGGGAGACGGTCAACGTCTTCGTCGTGCGCTTCAAACTGCCGCGGAACACCATGGTCCGCTTCGACGGTTTGCTCGCGAACGAAGTCTATGCGGGGGAGAGGTTCGACCAGAGCGGCTACGGGTTCATGATGGAGTCCCAGCTGGCCAAACAGGTCTATGTCCAAGCCCGCGTCCGGCGGACGGGAAATACCTTCTACGACCCGACCGACCCCTACCAGGGCTACGGGACCCAGGCCACGGCGGCCGTCCGCTATCAGCCCATGGATCAGCTCGATTTCAACCTGAGCCTGAACTACGTCGATTTCTATAGAAAGTCCGACCGTGCGAAGATCTACAATTACCTCATCCTGAGGAGCCGGAACACCTACCAGGTCAACAAGTACCTCTTCGTGAGAGGCATTGTCGAGTACAACAAGTTCTATAAGCGGATGACGCTCGACGGCCTGGCGTCGTTCACCTACATCCCGGGCACGGTCGTCCATTTGGGCTACGGCTCGGCTTTGGAAAAGCAGGAGTGGGACGAAGGGCTGGCCGGGTTCGCCCGGAGCGGCCGCTTCCACGAGATGAAGCGCGGCTTCTTCTTCAAGGTCAGCTACCTCTACAGATTCTAGACATGAAGGGGAAAATTGGAACCTTTTTGCGGCGGCGTTCGTCTATATTGATGGAGACAGAGAGACAGATGGAAACCCAGAGACGAGCGATGAGAGGCCAAACGCAAGACGCTTCGAGGATAAAGACGCTCCGGCTCGCCGTAAGGCCCGGAGCGTCGACGATCAATCAGCTGGCCGCGGCTTTAGCGGGCCGGCGTCGGGAGCGCGCCGACCTCATTTCCGTGGCCGGTTTCTATTTCCCATATCTCCCCGGCTTCCCCGTTTTCGCCTACCCGGGGAGAAAGTCCCTGGCGCCGGTGTTCGTCCGCCCCCGACATTAAAATCATTTTAGCCATTTGTTCATCCCTGTCTACAGTTTGATTTTAACGAAAAAAATGCGTTTCTAGAGGCAAAAACCCGCATATAATCGATTGACTAGAATCTCGCCAGGCAGAATAATCTCCCCTTAGGCATCGAAAAGACATCGGAGGGAGATCCATGAACAGAAAAGAATTCCTGAAAATGACGGCGGGGCTGGCCGGCGGCGTCGCTGGATTGCCGTTGATGCGCAAGCTGGCAAATGCGGCAACGGCGGAGCCTGGACTGCCGGGAGCCGTTGGCGCTGTGGAGGCCTCGGCCGCCGCGTCGCGCGCCGGCTCCGCGCCCTTCGAGAACCTCCTCGCCCAAGCTTCGGCCGCGGGCGACGAGGAATATTTCTGGAAACTCATCCGCGGCCAGTTCCTCCTCGACCCCGGCTGGATCTATCTCAACTTCGGCGGACTGGGCGCGTGCCCGCTGCCCGTCCTCAACAGCCTGGTCGAATGGAACCAGGCCGAGGAGCGGGCCCCGAGCGCCGGCTATGACGACAAGCGGTGGTGGGAGGTCAAGGAGAAGCTCGCCCGCGCCCTCGGGAAGACCTGCCGCAAGGAGGACATCGGCCTCATCGGCGGCGCGACCGAGGGCGTCAACGTCATCGTCAACGGCCTGCCCCTCAAGAAGGGCGACGAGGTCATTACGACGACCCACGAGCACGTCGCCGTCCACTCGGCCCTCCTCAACCGCATGCAGCGCGACGGCATCGTCATCCGGCTCTTCGAGCCGGACATCGTGAGCGGCCTGGGCAACGTCGACCGCATCGCCAGGCTCCTCACCCCGAGGACGCGGCTCATCTTCATCAGCCACGTCACCTGCACGACGGGTCAGCGCTTCCCGGCCACGGAGATCGCGGCGTTGGCCCGCTCCAGGAACATCTGGTTCGCCCTCGACGGCGCCCAGGCCCCCGTCTGCGTCCCCTTCGATATCGTCGAGACCGGCGCCGATTTCTACACCTGCAGCACCCACAAGTGGATGATGGGACCGAAGCGCACCGGTTTCATCTACGTCCGCCAGGGGATGCTCGACACCCTGCGGCCGCAGACCGTCGGCGGCGGCTCCTCGGAGCGCTACGATGCCGCGAAGGGCGAGTTCGTGCTCCAGCCGACGGCCAAGCGCTACGAATCGGGCACCCAGAACGACGCCCTGTTCTACGCCCTCGGCGCGGCTTGCGATTTCGTCGAGACGATCGGCGTCGACCGCATCTCGCGCCACAACCGCCCCCTGGCCGAACGCTTCTACCACGGCCTCGGCGAGATCCCCGGCGTCGAGCGTCTCTCGCCCGAGGAGGAGGCCTACCGGACGCCGATGATCGGCTTCCGCATGAAGGCCCACACCTACACGGAGATCAACGAGCACCTGGCCAAGGACAAGATCCGCGTCCGGCCGGTTGCGGAGGGCGGCCTCAACTCGATCCGCGTCTCGTTCCATATCAACAACCACGACGGGGACGTTACGGCCATCCTGGATTCGCTGAAGAGACTTGCCGGATGAACGGACCGGAGAAGGGGACATGTACCTCCGGTACGTGTCCCCCTAAAATAATGCAAGAGTACTTGAATAAGATCTATCGGCTGTAGAATTCGTCGACGAGTTCGGCCACCCGCCGGACGCGGCTCTCCAGTCTGTCGGGAGGCACCTGGTCGGCGACGCCGAGGACGTAGTGGGGGCTCGAGGTCATCACGCGTCCGAAATATAGTATTGGCCCGCGCCGCGTGTCAATCGAGCGAAAGTAATAGCGCATTACTTGACAGAAGCATTACTTAATCGTATTATCGGAATGGGTAGATCGCCCAAGGGAGATGCCGATGCTCTGCAAACGGACCTATAAGAACCAGATCACCATTCCCAAGAAGGTGATGGAAGAATTCGACGGCGTCGAATACTTCGAGGCGAGGATTCGGGAGGGAGCCATTGTCCTTGAGCC
Source organism: Acidobacteriota bacterium (assembly GCA_014894455.1). Classification (GTDB taxonomy): domain Bacteria; phylum Acidobacteriota; class Aminicenantia; order Aminicenantales; family Saccharicenantaceae; genus RBG-16-66-30. The sequence goes on from JADBLN010000080.1 coordinate 37,553, forward strand.
CGTCGAGGTCAAGCCTATCGACGAGAGCAGACTGGTCCAGGCCAGGAAAAAGGTCGCCGAGCTGGGGCTGACGGAACGGGACGTCGAGGACGCCGTCGCATGGGCCAGAAAGAAATAAGGGTCGTTCTCGACACGAACGTCCTCGTCTCGGCCCTGCTGTTCGCCGGTCCGCTCGGCCGTCTCGTATCGCTCTGGCGGGAACGCCGGATCGTGCTCCTCCTATCCAAAGATGCGTTCATCGAATACCTGCGCGTCCTCGCCTATCCGAAGTTCAAGTTGAGCGGGGAGGAGATCAAGGCCCTCGTCGAAGAATACGTCCTGCCTTTCGCGGAGATGGTGACGGTCGCCGAGGCGCCGGGGGTCATCCGCGAAGACCCTGCCGACGACAAGTTCCTGGCGTTGGCCGCCGCCGGACGTGCCCGCTATATCGTTTCGGGGGATAAGCGCCTTCTGGCACTTCGGGAATATCGCCGTGTCAAGATCGTGACGCCGCGCGAGTTCCTGGATTCGGAAATAATGTAAAATAAGAGTCGATGGACAAGATAAATTCCTGGCTTGCTGCCCGCGCCCGGAACGTGCCGCGCGTCTCCTACCCGCCGGAGCTTCCCATCGCCGCCCGGGCCGACGAGATCGTCGCCGCCCTCCGATCGCCGCGCCGGCGCGTCGTCATCATCTCCGGCGAGACGGGCTGCGGCAAGAGCACGCAGATCCCGAAGATGTGCCTCGAGGCGGGGCGCGGCATCAACGGCCGCATCGGCGTCACCCAGCCGCGCCGTCTCGCCGCCGTGACCATCGCCTACCGCATCGCCGAGGAGCTCGGGGAGACGCTCGGACGCTCCGTCGGCTACAAGATCCGCTTCCAGGACCGGACGGCTCGCGACGGCTACATCAAGGTCATGACCGACGGCATCCTCCTGGCCGAGACGCAGGGCGACCGCCTCCTCCACGAGTACGACACCATCATCATCGACGAGGCCCACGAGCGCTCGCTCAATATCGACTTCCTGCTCGGCATCTTGCGCAAGCTCCTCGACGAGAGGCCCGAGCTCAAGCTCGTCATCACCTCGGCGACGCTCGACACGGAGAAATTCTCCAAGGCCTTCCGCAACGCACCCATCATCGAGATCAGCGGTCGACTCTACCCGGTCGAGCTCGAGTACCGGCCGCCGGAGAAAGAAGAGGCCGAGGACAAGGACTACGTCGACCAGGCCGTCGAGGCCGTCGAGTACCTGCGCCGGGAGAAGCCGCCGGGCGACATCCTCGTCTTCATGCCCACGGAGCAGGACATCCTCGAGACCTGCCGCATCCTCGAGGGCAGGAAGTGGCCGCTGGTCAAGGTTCTGCGGCTTTTCTCGAGGCTCCCGGCGGGGGAGCAGAGGATGGTCTACACCGTGACTGCGCCGAAGATCGTCGTGGCCACGAACGTCGCCGAGACGTCGCTGACCATCCCCGGCATCCGCTACGTCGTCGACACGGGGGTGGCCCGGATCGCCCAGTACCAGCCCGGGACGCGCATCAACAGCCTGCCGATCTCGCCGGTCTCGCGGGCCTCGGCCGACCAGCGCAAGGGGCGGTGCGGCCGCGTCCGGGAGGGCTTGTGCGTGCGGCTTTACAGCGAGGTCGACTACGAGTCGCGCGAGGAATTCACCTCGCCGGAGATCTTGCGCAGCGACCTGGCGGAAGTCATCCTGCGCATGACCGATCTAGGTTTGGGCGACCCGCTCCAGTTCCCGTTCATCGACCGTCCCGCGGCCAAGGCCGTCCACGACGGCTACGACACGCTCGTCGAGCTCGGCGCCATGAGAAAATCGGGGACCCGTGCCGGAGGCACGAGTCCTCGGTTTCTACCTAAACCGAGGGCACAATTCCTTGTCCCCCATTTCGGCTGGGAACTGACCGAGACCGGCCGCCTCATGGCCCGGATGCAGCTCGACCCGCGCCTGTCGCGCATGCTCCTCGAGGCCCGCGCCGAGAATTGCCTGCCCGAGGTGGCCGTGCTGGCCGCGGCGCTGAGCATTCGCGACCCGCGCGAGCGGCCGCCGGACAAGTCCGCGCAGGCCGATGCCGTGCACGCCGCCTTCCGCCACCCCGACTCGGACTTCCTCGTCCTGCTCAACATCTGGAACCGCTACCACGGCGATTTCGAAAAGCTCGCGAGCCTCGTCCAGAAGCGCCGTTTCTGCCACGAGAACTTCCTGTCCTTCCCCCGCATGCGCGAGTGGGCCTATCTCTACGCTGAGATCAGCTCGGTCATCGCCGGCAAGAGGGGGTCAAACCTACCTTTTGCAGCAAAAGGTAGGTTTGACCCCCTCTTGCCGGCGCTCTACGGCGCGATCCACCGGTCGATCCTCAGCGGCTACCTTTCCAACATCGCCGCCCACAAAGAAAAGCACATGTACTCCGGGGCCAGGAACCGCGACGTCATGCTCTGGCCCGGCTCCGTCCTCTTCGGCAAGTCGGCCGGCTGGATCGTCTCGACCGAGGTCGTCCGGACATCGCGCCTCTTCGCCCGTACGGCCGCGCGCATCGACCCGGCCTGGCTCGAGGCCCTGGGCGGGCTGCTCTGCAAGCGCACCTACTCCGACGCCGCCTGGGACCGGGCCCGTGGGGAGGTCGTCGCAAAAGAACGCGTCACACTCTTCGGCCTCGAGGTCGTCCGCGAGCGCCGCGTCTCGTACGGCCGCGTCAACCCGGCCGAGGCCCACGAGATATTCGTCATGAACGGCCTCGTCGAGGGCGAAGTCGACGACCCGCCGCCTTTTCTCGCTCAGAACGTCGCCCTTCAGCGCCAGGTCGAGGCCATGGAGGAGAAGCTTCGGCGCCGGGACATCCTCGTCGCCGAGGCCGAGATCGCCAAGTTCTACTCGGCGCGCCTCCCCGGCATCCACGATCTCCGCACCCTGCGCAAGTTCCTCAAGGACCGCGGCGGCGACGATGCCTTCCTGCGCCTCGAAGAGGACGCGCTCCTCAACTACCGCCCCGAGGATGACGCGGTTGCCGCATTTCCCGACAGCGTTGAGGTGGCCGGCCGCCCTTTCCGCGCCGTCTACAAGTTCGCGCCGGGGGAAGAGGACGACGGCGTCACGCTCACCGTACCGCCCGAGCTTCTGAGCGCCATCCCGGCGGACCGCCTCGAATGGGGGGTCCCCGGCCAATACCAGGACAAGATCGCCGCGCTCATCAAGGGCCTGCCCAAGCGCTACCGGAAGCTCATCGTTCCGGTGGGCGAGAAGGCCGAGACGATCGCCCGCGAGATGACCCAGGCCCCCGAAGAAGTCCCCCTCTTCAAGGCCGTGGCCGAGTTCGTCAAGCGCCGCTTCGGGGCCGATATCCCGCCGCGCGAATGGGCCCTGGCCGACGTCCCGAGATACCTGCGGATGCGCGTGGCCGTGACCGACTCGGCCACGGGACGCGTCATCGACGCCGGCCGCGACGTCGAGCTCTTGCGCAAGAAGATCGGCGCCGCCGACCAGGCTCCATCCAAGGTCGAATCCCCGGCCTGGCGCGAGGCGGTGCGCGCCTGGGAAAAGACCGGCCTCACCGCCTGGACCTTCGGCGACCTGCCCGAGCGCGTCCCCGTCGGAACGTCGCTCACGGCCTACCCGGCCCTCGTCGTTGAAAACAAGATGGGGTCAAACCTACCTTTTGCTGCAAAAGGTAGGTTTGACCCCATCCTTGATCAAGAGAAAGTCGGCATCCGTCTCTTCGCCATGCGAGCCGAGGCCGCCGCCGCGCACCCAGCCGGCGTCCGCCGGCTCTTGCTGCGGAAGTTCGGAAAAGAACTGGCCTTCGTTCGGCGCTATCACAAGATCCCGGCCGAGTTCGATCGCGCGGCGCTCTATTTCGACGGGCGCGAAGCCGTGGAGAAGGCCATCGAGGAAGCCCTGGCCCGCGACGTCTTCGAGCGCGACATCCGCACCCAGGCCGAATACACGGCCTACGAAGCCGAGGTCGGACGCACCCTTTTCGAAAAGGGGCATGCCTTGACCCAGACCACGCTTAAAGTCCTTTCCTTGAACGCCGCCCTCCGCGCCGAGCTGGGGAAGGGGATAGGCGGGCAAACCGGTAAGATGGGGTCAAACCTACCTTTTGCTGCAAAAGGTAGGTTTGACCCCATCTTAAAGAAGGAGCGCGTCACCCCCGAATACCTCGACGCGATCAACGCCGACCTCAACCGTCTCGTCCCCAAGAACTTCCTCGAGATCTACACCGTCGCCCGGCTCGTGCGCATTCCCCGCTATATCGAGGGGCTCAGGATCCGCCTCGAGCGAGGCAGGATTGGCCCCGAAAAGGACAAGGCCAAGGCGGCTCAAGTCGAGCCGTATGTTTTCGAGCTCACGCGCCTAGATGCGGAATTTAAAAAGCTGGGACAGGATATTGCGTCCCCGAATTCGGAGAAGCGCCTCGCCGTCGAGGAGCTCCGCTGGATGATCGAGGAATTCAAGCTGGCCCTCTTCGCCCCCGAGATCAAGGCTGCCTTTCCCATCTCCGCCGTCCGCCTGGCCAAGAAGATCCGCGAAATCGACACCATCGTCGTTTAGCGTATATCGCGCTGAGAATTCGCGCCGTCGTGCGGCGTCCTCTCTTCATATGAGGACCGGGGTTGACAAGCCCGGCAATACACCTTATAATACACATTATGAGGTGTATCGAATGAGGACCAACATTGTGATCGACGATGGTCTCGTGGAGGAGGCCTTGTCTCTCTCGAAACTGAAAACGAAAAGGGACGTCGTCCACAGGGCCCTCGAGGAATACGTCCGTATTCTCAAGAAAAAAGACCTTCGCGAACTCAGGGGCAAAATCCGGCTTGCGGAAGGCTACAACTACAAGAAGCTGAGGGCGCGGTGATCCTCGTCGATTCCTCCGTCCTGATCGATTTCCTGGAAGGACGAGAGAACTCTCCCGTGAGCCGTTTTATCGAGGTTCTGGATCGCGGCATCCCCTTCGGCATCAGCCCCATCACGATCCTCGAAGTCCTTCAAGGCGCCGCGACGGAAAAGGATTTCTCGACACTGCGTGATTATCTCGGTACCCAGACGGTTTACGGCCTTGAAGGGGGCCTCGAATCCTACGCCGGGGCCGCTAAGATATTCTTCGATCTGCGTAGAAAAGGGATGTCCGTCCGGGGCTCGATGGATTGCCTGATCGCTCAGACGGCCATCGAGCACGGCCTGCTCCTGCTACACAACGACTCCGACTTCGATCGGATCGCCCAGGTTTCATCCCTGAAAATCTGGCCGGTGTGAAACCGCACTTTCCACTCGTCCTAGGATATTCCGTATGAAATCCAGGTACTCAGCCGCCTCTTTTTCCGTGATCTCCGCCCCGCCGCCATATAAATCCAGGTCAGGTCTTTGGGCGCGTTTTCAAGGAATTTTCTGATCTGCTCAGGTGTGAACGCGTGCCTGGCGAAGTGTTTTCCGTCGTAACGCATGGGGCCAACTCGATCGTCGGATAAGCAAAAACGTCCCGGAGAAAGGGATCTTCAGCTTCTTCCCTCCGCCGGAATTCGTCCTCGTTCATATGGACGCAGTTGACCTCCCT
>JADBLN010000080.1:43199-46927 GCA_014894455.1 Acidobacteriota bacterium
CTTCTTCCCTCCGCCGGAATTCGTCCTCGTTCATATGGACGCAGTTGACCTCCCTATGATCCCCAACCACCAGGATATCGATATCACGGTGGGTCTGCATCGCGTCGCTCGCATAAGAACCAAAAATAAGCGCTCGCTTCACTCCCGGGGTTAGACGGACCAAGTCGCGGAGCCTTGCTTCGACTCCTACCGTCTTTTGGAATATCCGTTTGTACTCCCGGTACAATGGATAAGACGGATTCACGGAATAGAGCCTCAGGTTCCCGCGCGCCTCGACGCTCATCAACCCCATGGACTCCAGCTCCCTGAGTTTCTTGACAAGGTTTCTTTTGTCGACTTCGAGCGAGGCGACCATCTCGTTGACATAGAGGTCTTGATGAGGGTTCGTGAAAAAGTAGGTCAGTACTCTCCTCGTGACCTTTTTTGTCAATAAATAAGCCTTTTCCTAAATCGCTCAATTAGCCTGACCGGGGACAGGGTATTGCGTCCCCGCGCTCGTCTGAGAATTACAAGACCCCGGATCGTCTCTATCAATGAGCAACCTACACGGCATCTTGACTCGAGGAGGCGTAGAATGTACAATAATGTACATAAAAGTGAGCCCAACATGAAACAAGTGACATTCACAGAGTTCCGTCGCAACGCCGCCGCGTTCTTCGATTCGGTCGAGCGGGGAGAAACCGTCCGTATTCTGCGCCACGGCAATCCGATCGCCGAGATCGTGCCTCTTCCGGCACCCCGCGCAACGCTTTCCTGGAAGCGGCCGGGCCCGGCGCTCGTGCCCGGATCCCGCCGCGGCTCCCTGAGCAGGGAGATCCTCCGGGAGCGAAGAAGCTCGCGCTCATGAGGACATTTTTCGATTCTTCCGGCCTCGCCAAGAGGTACATCAAGGAGCAGGGGAGCGATAAAGTCGAGGCCCTTCTCGCCAAAGCAACCGAGGCCGCCGTCAGCCTCATCTGTCCGCCGGAAATCATCTCTGCGCTCTCGCGCCTCCGCAGGCAGAGCTCGATTTCGGCCGCCCAATACGACACTGCCAAAAAGGCCCTCTTCGAAGACATCGAGGATATGTCGATTTGCGCCATCACGATCCCCGTCGTCCACGGGGCCATCGACCTTATCGAACGCCATCCTCTTCGCACCATGGACGCCCTGCACGTGGCCTGTGCCCTCGATTGGCAGGCCGACCTTTTCGTTTCCTCCGATAGGCGCCAGCTTGCCGCCGCAGCCAAATCGGGTCTTCGCGTCGTTCAGGTCTAAAGCGGAAAATCAGCGCCGAAACTATGAAAATAAGCCCTAAGAACAACCATTAAATCAACCTATATTGCTGATAATAAACGACTCGCTGTGGTCCGACCTCAACCCTCTTGACAAATATAGTCTATTAGACCATATTAATTGCGGAGCGTAAATTCATGGAAATCGTCCCCATTACTCGGGCGAAAGCGAGATTTTCGGAGATCATCGCGCGTCTTATCCATCAGAAGGAGGCGGTCTTGATCACCCGCAAGCGAACGCCGGTCGCAGCCATCGTGCCCTACGCCGAATGGGTGGAAAGGGAGACTTCGAAACAAGAAGGCCTGGCGGCCGCTGCCGGAGCTCTCGCCGACTTCGATGCCGACATCGACGAAATGATCGAAGCCGTCTATGCCGCCCGGGCGAAGGCCAAAGACAGGAAAGTCACCCTTTGATGTATCTGTTCGACACTGACGTTATGAGCCGGGTCGTCAAGGCGACCCCGCCGAAAACTCTGATCGAGCGCTTGTCAAGGATCCCCCGCGTGCTCCAATTCACGACTTCGATCAATGCCGCCGAGGTCTATTATGGGGCCTGCCGGACCGGCCGCCGCGATGAGCTCATCCGGGCCTTCGAGGAGTCGGTCCTATCGCGCCTGACCGTGCTCCCTTTCGACCTCGAAAGCGCCCGGGTCTTCGGCCGGCTGAAGGCCTCTCTCGAAAAGCGCGGCCTCCCGCGGAGCGAACCGGACCTGCGCATCGCCGCGATCGCCCTCCAGCACGGCTTGACGATCGTCACCGGGAACGTCCGGCATTTCTCTGACATCCCCGGCCTTGCCGTCGAGAATTGGCTGGAGTGACGTCCCCCCCCTCCGGATTTCGATGCTAACTGCTTCGGCCTTTAGCTTATTTCGCGCTTTTCATGGCCAAAAAGCTTAAAATAAGCCCTAAAAAACGGTCAGGAAATCAGCTAACAAACTGAAAACAAAAGAGTCGCTGTGGTCCGACCCCAAGTTGACCCTAAGCTGTGGTAAAATCAAAACGTGAAACAAGAAACCACTCCATCCTCCTGGGTCGCGGCGCGCGACGCCGCTATCGCCGATTTCCTCGACCGCTTCGCCGACTGCCCCGACCGCGACGTCCTGGCCGACCTGATGGTCGCCATCACCCGTCTCGCCCGCGACGGCGCCGGCCGCGGCGAGCTCAAGATGCTGACCAAGTCCTTCAAGGAGCTGCGCTACGCCTTCAAGGTCTTCGCCCCCTACCACGACGTCCGCAAGGTCAGCATCTTCGGCTCGAGCCGCACGCCCGCCGACCACCCCGATTACATCCAGGCCGACGCCTTCGCCCGCCGCATGTGCGAGCGCCGCTGGATGGTCATCACCGGGGCAGGGGACGGCATCATGGGGGCCGGTCAGTTAGGCGCCGGGCGCGCCGCCAGCTTCGGCGTCGCCATCCGCCTGCCCCAGGAGCAAAAAACGAACGTCACCATCACCGAAGACCCAAAGCTCATCAACTTCAAATATTTCTTCACCCGCAAGATCCTCTTCCTCAAGGAGGCCTCGGCCATCGCCCTCTTCCCCGGCGGCTTCGGCACCCAGGACGAGGGCTTCGAGGCCCTGACCATGATCCAGACGGGTAAGACGAACCTCATGCCTCTCGTCATGATCGACGCCCCCGGCGGCACCTACTGGCAGCACTGGCGGACCTATCTCAAGGCCGAGCTCCTCCACAACGGGATGATCGGCGAAGAGGACATGAACCTGTTCAAGCTGACCGACAACGTTGACGAAGCGGTCGCCGAAATCACCGGCTTCTACCGGCGTTACCACTCGATGCGCTACGTCGGCCCGCTCCTCGTCCTGCGGCTGAGCTCGCCCATCCCCCCGGCTGCGCTCGAGAATCTCAACGACACCTACGCTTCGATCCTCACGGAGGGCCGTATCGAACAGCACCTCGGCCCGGTCGAGGGCGAGGACGACGAGTATCCCGACATGCCGCGCCTCATGCTCGCCTTCAACCGCAAGAACGTCGGCACCCTGCGCCTGCTCGTCAATGACGTCAACGCGGCGTGAGATCAGCTCGCATCCGAATTCCCGAAAGTGCGGGTCGAAGGCGAAGGCGGCTTTGGGCGCCTCAGGGTCGGGAAGTCCTTGACAAACCTCCGTTTCTTGCCTACACTCTGATAAAAATCAGGACATAGTAACAGGATATAGTAAGCGGTCCTTCCGATTTCTACGATTTAGGCGTTCACGTATTAGCCGCTTTCGAGCGCTCGCCCTCCGGCCATGACATGGGAGTGTTTTTGGGAAGGGAGAGGATTAGCATGCCCGAGTTCCCCGCCTCGAAGGGTCGACTCCCGTCGTTCTATCTTCTCCTTGTTTTCTTCTCGCTGACGGCCGGGATCGTCGCCGCCGCGGACGAGACCCTCTATCAGGCAAAAACCGGAGGCCGGAACCGCGTCGCCTATGCCATTCCGAACGGCCGCGGATCGCG
>JADBLN010000055.1 GCA_014894455.1 Acidobacteriota bacterium
TAACATGACCGGAGAGCCTCTAAAACGGTCCGAGGCGAATGGCGTTGGCGAGGATAACCGCGCCGCAGCCGATGGCCAGCCAGATCGCGAGAAGAGGCAGAAGCCAACGGACCCAGGTCGTCCAGGGGATCTTCAGGATGCCCAACGCGGCCATGAAATAACCCTGGGTCGGGATGAAGACGTTGGTCAGGCCGTTGCCGAGCTGGTAGGCCAGGACGTTGGTTTGGCGGGTGACGCCGACGAGGTCGCCGAGCGGCGCGAGGATGGGCATGGAGACGGCGGCCTGGCCGCTTCCCGAAGGCACGATGAAATGGAGCAGGTTCTGCATGAGGTAGATGCCCACGGCGCTCAGCCAGGACGACCAGCCCTGGGTCGTCACGACCAGGGCATGGGTGATGGTGTCGATGACCCGGGCGTCCCGCAGGACGACGAGCGTCGCCCGGGCCAGGCCGACGATGAGGGCGGCGTAGGTGATGTCGGCAGCGCCTTGGATGAAAGCCCTGACCGTGTCGTCGAGCGACAGCCCGCCCAGCGGGCCGCTCATGAGGGCCAGTCCGAAAAAGAGACCGGAGAGCTCGAGGATGCCCCAGTGCCAGCGGATCGCTCCGACCACGAGCAGGACGAGCGCTCCAAGCAAGGCGGCCAGGACGAGCGGATGCTTCCTGGTGAAAGGCTCGGCCTTGTCCGCGTCCGGCAGGGGTTCGCGCGTCTTGTCGAATTCGAACATCCGGCTGAGCTCCGGTTTGGCCCCAACGCGCCGCGCATAACGCGTCATGAAAACGACGGTCACGGCCGTCATCACCGCCCAGAGCCCGAGCCGGAAGCCCATCCCGGAGAAGAGCGGCAGGCCGACGATGCCCTGGGCGACGCCGACGGTGAACGGATTCATGAAAGCGGCGGCGAAGCCGGCGTTGGCCCCGACCAGGGCGATGCCTCCGGCGACGAGCGAATCGTAGCCGAGCGACCGGGCGAGAAGGAGGAGTGCCGGCAGGAAGACGAGCGTCTCCTCGGCGATGCCGATCGTGCCTCCGCCGAGGGCAAATACGACAGTGAGGAGCGGTACGATGAGCGCTTTGTTCTGTCCGAGCCGCCGGACCAGCGCGCTGACGCCGGCCTGGATGACGCCGGTCCTGTTCAAGACCCCGAACGCGCCACCGATGATGAAGATGTAGAAAACGATCTCGGCGATCTCCCGGAGGCCCCGAGGGAAAGCGAGGATGAACGCGCCGAGTCCGGCCGGCTGGGCCTCGACGAGATGATAGGACAGGGGGTCGACCACTTCCCGGCCCTGTTCGACGACGCGGGTGTAGCTTCCGGCGGGGATGATCCAGGTCGTGACAGCGGCCAGCGCGAGCAGGCCGATGAGCAGGACGTAGGTATGCGGGACGCGGCTCTTCATCGCGATCAAGCCGCCGTGAAACGCCGGGCCGCGGCGGCGTAGAGGCGCGCGGCGAGATAAACGTCCTCGAGAAGGATGCTCTCCTCCGCGGAATGAGCCAGGGCGAGCGCGCCCGGCCCCCAGACGATGGTCGGTATGCCGGCCTCGCGGGAGATGAGCGCACCGTCGGTCCAAGCCGGGAAGACCGTCGTCGGAGGGGCGGACCGGCCCAGGTCCCCGAATGCCTGAAGCGCGGAACGCACGAGGGCATGATCGGGGTCGATGACGAGCGGGCCGTGGAGCATCGTGGCCATGCCGCCCGGCATCCGAGTGAGCTTCGTCTTGAGTCCGGGGAGCCCCTCCCGGACCCGCGCGAGCAGGGTTTCGAGGTCGCCGAAGACCTGATCGATCGTTTCGGTCGAGACCCAGCGCCGGTCGAGCTGGAGCCGGCAGTTGGCGGCGACCATGCTCGGCTGTTGGCCGCCATGGATCGTGCCCATGTTGATCGCGGGAAGGCCCAGGACCGGGTCGCGCCTCCGCTCGAACCCGGGGATGAGCTCCTTCTCGACAAGCGAGACGAAACGGGCCGCGGCGACGATGGCGCTGATGCCCGCCTCGGGCGTACTGCCGTGGGCGGCCTTGCCTTCGAATTCGACCTCGAGCCATTCGAGCCCCTTGTGGCCGATGGCCACCCGGTTCTCGGTGGGCTCCCCGATGACCGCCCCGTCGGCCTTGAAGCCGGAGGCGATGAGAGCCTCGGCGCCGAGGCTCTCCATCTCCTCGTCGATGACCGCGGCCAGGGTGACCGAGCCCGACGCGGGGCCGCCGGATTCCTTGAGCAGGACGAGGGCCCCGGCCATGGCCGCCAGGGCGCCCTTCATGTCGACGGTCCCCCGGCCGAAGAGGCGGCCATTCTCGACCGTTGCCGCGAAGAGGTCCACCAACGCCCCGGCATTCGGCGGCACGGTGTCCATGTGCCCGCAGAAAAGGAGATGCGGGCCGGGATCTTTGCCGGCGACCGTCGCCAGCAAGTTCGGACGGCCCTCCCGGACCTCGACGAGCGTCGAGGGGATACCGTGCCTTCGGAGATAGGCTTCGAGCACGCGGACGGCGGCCTCTTCCTGCCGAGCTACCCCGGGGTAGCTCGGAGCCCTGACCATCGCCTGTAAGAGTTCCCGGATATCGCTGTCTTCCATCACTCCTCCTTCCGCCGCGCCTTTCGTCTTCTGCTCGCAACACCCAAGAGCTCACTGAGCTTTTTATATATTTCCCTGCGGTGACCAACGGCAACGACGATGATCAAAAGCTCGCCGCCCTTTATCCGATAGATCACCCGATAGTCCGATGTTCTCAGCGATCGCAGCCCCGCAAGCTCGTATGACAAGGGCTTCCCCTTCTCCGGACTGACGGCTAAGGATTCTATGGCCTTTCGGATGAGTTTCCTGACGGTGGGGTCCAGCTTCTCGACGCTTTTCTTCGCTTCCCTCGTATAGAGGATGCGGTAAGCGGGCCTCTTCATTTTTCCGAAAAGACCTCATCGTGAGAATGAAGGCGGCCGGCCCTTTCGTCCTTGAGTCCCCGGTCGAGACGGGCCATGAGGTCCCGGTCGCTCAGGATTTCGACGGTTTCGAGCAGCGCCTCGTACTCCTCGACGCTTAGCAGAACGCCCTCGGGCTTGCCGTGGTGGGTGATGGCGAAAGACGAGTGCTCCTCCCTGACTCTCCGAACGAGGTCGGAAAGCCGGGCCTTGGCCTGGCTCAAGGGCACGGTATCGGAATAGTTGGCCATGATGTTCTCCAATATTGGTCTGTTTATAGACCCATTTATAGGTCAGTATCAGAATAAGCTTCTTCGCGGTCCCTGTCAAGGCTCAAACCGGGCCACGATTAACCTTCCCACGGCAACGATTTCAGGCTAAGATACGTTTTTCCGAAATGAGGAGGTTCAGTCCATGAAACGAGCATCGTTCCTGATTGCCACGCTCGCCGTTTTCTTCGCTTCGGCGAGACTCGCAGCGCAGAAAGTCGAGACCGTGGACGGGGTCCGGGTCGTCCACAACGCCGGGCCGGGAGCCTGGGGCAAGACGCCCCAGGTGACGCTCGAATCCGTTCGCGTCCTGGGCGACGTGGACACGGCCGACGAGAATCTGGCCTTCTATATGCCTTCGACGATCGTCGTCGACGGCGCCGGCAACCTCTACGTCCTCGACACCGGGAACCACCGCGTGCAGAAATTCAGCCCCGACGGGAAATATCTGGCGACCTTCGGCCGCCAGGGGCAGGGCCCGGGCGAGTTCTATTATCCGTCGTGGCTCGCTGTCGACGCCAACGGTTTCCTCTACGTCTCCGACCCCAACAACCAGCGGATCCAGGTCCTGACGCCCGACGGCAAGGACCACAAGACGATCAAGAGCCTCGAGCAAGGCGCGGGCCCCGTCTTTCTGGGGAAGCCGGGAGAGCTCGTCACGGGGGCGCCGCGGATGCGCTTCATCATGAACCCCGGCGAGAAGAAGCCCGCGACCCTCCCGAAGATCGTCAAGGTCCTCGACGGCGAGGGCAAGCTCCTAAGGGAGTTCGGCGAGCCCCGCGACTTCGACGACGAGCTCCTGAACAACGGAGGGAACGAGGTCGTCCTGGCGGTCGACGGCGCCGGTCAGTCCTATCTCGTTTTCCCGGTCCAGAACAGGATCGACAAGTACGCGGCCGACGGCCGCCTCCTGTGGCGCGCCGACCGCGAGCTCCCCTACTCCATGGAGATCAAGGAGAAGGGAAAGATCGAGAGACAGGGCGGTGGAGTGTCCATCCGGATGCCCCAGATGAACCGCTGCGTGAGCGGCGTCGCCGTCGACGGCAAGGGCCGGATCTGGGTCGTGACCATGACCCGCCAGCTAAAGAAAGAGGAGCAGGTCGGGACCTCGGTCAGCATGACCATGAGCTCGGGAGGGGGGCGGACGATCGGCTACAAGGTCGAGGGCGACACGGAGCTCCGGAAGACAGACGCCTACAAGCTCGAGGTCTTCGACGCCGAGGGCGTTCTCCTCGGATCGATCCCGCTCGACTTCTTCGTCGACGGCATCTTCATCTTCGGGGATCGGTTGTTTCTCATGGACAAATACCGCGGCACCCAATTCCGCGAATGCAAGATCAAGGGGTGAACCTGCCGGCGGGCCGGTCTCCATTTATTCGGACATAATCGGACATTTCCGTCTGTCCCCTTGACAGCCGGCTTTTCCGGCCGATACTAAAAAGTGCAAGGTATTATTTTAGGGGGATTTCGCGAGCATAAGGCCAGACATTGGGGGGTATGGCTTGCGCTTTTCACCGCGTTCGTTAATTATCTTGACTCCATAATTTTAACGGACTATGCTTCACTCAACTTCACAGGGAGGTGAACAATGCGCGTAAGAATCAAATCGTTTGGAGTCCTGGTTTCCGCCTTATTGGTCACGTGTTTATTAAGCTGGCCGCAGGAAGCCAAGAAAGGGCCCGACAAGCCCGCGGCAACAAACCCGGAAATCCATGCGACCGATCTGCTGTTCCCGCCGGGCTTTGATGATCTCTTCGACAAGATCTATTATGAATCCAGGGGCACGACTTCCAAGCCGCCTCGAGCAACAGCCGCGCCCGCGACAGGTGAGCTGACGAAGAAATCCTCGGCCCTCTCCCTCAGGCTTTACGGCGGATTCAGCCGCCTGGCGGCGGGGGACTTGAATGAGGGCTTAGACGGCTACTTCGAGTTACTCGAGCTCTATGAGGCTATGGTGGCCGGGTCCGTCACGTCAGGCGGCTACAGTCCTCTTCACGCCGGCTACAATTTCGGAGCCGACCTCGTTTTCCAGCTCAGCCCCATGATCGGCGTGGGTATCGGCGCCGGTTACCTGCAGAGCTCCAAGAGTTCCCTCATGACGTTTTCCATGATTTCCATCGACGGGGGAGCGTTCACATTGACGGGTACGCAGAAGATAAGCGCCATGCCCATCCGGCTTGCAGTGTTCTTCACCCTTCCCCTCAGCGGAAAGTTGAGCTTAACAGCCGACGCCGGCGGGACTTATTACGCCGCGCTCAAGCTCGACGCCGGGCAACGATTGGAATTTACTGCGGATGATTGGCAAGAGATGTCACTCAGCGCCAGCCGGAGCAGTCTGACCGACAACTTGGGTTTCCAGGGAAGTTTGGGATTCGAGTACAAGATCTCCCATAAAATGGGTTTCTTCATTGAAGCCGTCGGCCGCTACGCCCGCTTCAAGAACTTCGACAGGGCCACGTGGACTTCGGAGGACAGCGGCGGAGTTCCGGAGACCGACGAGGGGAAAATCTATCTGGAGACAAACACGGACACGGATTTGGGATCGTGGAGCTGGTTCATCGTCTCGGCAGTTCCCCCTATTTCGAATGCCTATAATACGTACAGGGAGCCGAAAATCGACCTCAGCGGCTTCAGCCTTCAGGCCGGGATCCGCATCCGCCTTTAGGAGGCGCGCGCTTGACTCCTAGGGGCCGGTCGTCTCTAATAGAGGCATCCCCGAAGAGGAGACCCGCACGATGATCAATAAGAAAAAAGCCACCATCCTGGTCGCGGCCCTGGTTGTCCTGGCCGTGGCTGCCATCATTATCCTGTTTCAGGGCCAAGCCGCGGCTGAGGCCCCGCAGGCCGAGGTCCGGCCCAACCCGGCGGTCGTCGGCCAGCCCATGCCCGACTTCACCCTGCCCGTCTACCAGGGCGGGTCACTGAGCCTCTCGTCCCTCCGCGGCAAGAACGTCCTCATCCTATTCCCGCGCGGCTACGCGGCCGAGAACTACTGGTGCACGATCTGCAACTACCGTTACGTCGAGCTTGCCGAGCTCGAGAAGGCGAAGAAGATCCGCGAGAAGTACAACGTCGAGGTCCTGGTCATCTTCCCCTACCCCCAGGACATCGTCAAGGCCTGGCTCGAGGCCCTGCCCGGCCAGCTCGAGTCGGTCAGGAACACGAAAAACCCGGCCGACCCGTCCAAGCTCGACGAAAAGGGCAAACTCCGCATGGAACGTTTCCGGGAGCTTTTCCCCGCCGATTACTCGCTCGAGAAGGGCGCGATCCTGGCCCCATTCCCCATCCTCGTCGATGGCGAGCGGAAGCTTTCCAAGGGTCTGGGGCTCTTCCAGACGGAATGGAACGGCAGCAAGGTCGACCAGAACATCCCCAGCGTCTACATCATCGACGCCAACGGCGTTCTCCAGTTCAAGTACCTCGGCCAGAACACCGTCGACCGTCCGGGCTACGACTACCTCTTCAAGGTCCTCGAGGTCATCAACGCGGCCAAGTAGCGCTCCCATCGACCGGATGCGCAGCGCCTGTCCCGAGAAGGCTGGCGCTTGACATTTACACTTATACGTGTATGCTCGTCCTATGAAGCGCCGTGAGCTCGAAGACCGTCTTCGGGAGCTCGGATGGCGGATCGCCCGTCACGGGCGACGGCACGATGTCTGGGCCGCGGGAGAACGCGAGGTCGCAGTCCCAAGGCACGCCGAAATTAATGAATACACGGCTAAGGCCATTCTGCGGTCGGCCAGAGGAGGGAAGCGATGAGATTCACGGGCAGGGTTTTCAAATTGAGAAAATTCTGGGTGATCGAGGTGCCGATCCTCGACATCGCAACCCAGGGCCGAACCAAGAAGGAAGCCTACGAGATGATCGCCGACGCCGTCGAGTGCCTGGTCAACCGCAAGGGTTTCAAAGTGCGCGTCTTCAGGGCAGAAGGCGAGGGATTCGAGATCGGCGCCTCGGACCAGGCTGTTTTGACGGCCTTGCTCCTCCGCCGCAAGCGGCTGAAATCCGGTCTGAGCCTGGAAGAGGTCGCCGCGCGATTGGGCTCGAAGTCGCCGAACAGCTACGCCCGGTATGAGCAGGGACGTTCCGTCCCGAGCGTCCAGAAGCTCACCCAGCTTTTTTCGGCCGTCGCCCGGAACGGCGATTTCGTCATCATGGAGAGCCGCGCCCTCTACTGATAGGGATGAACCTGCTTCTGTATTGACATCTCCGCCGCCGCAGCTCATATTGGTAGATAGGGAAGCAAAAATCCGGCATGTCTAAGAAAGCCATGGTCGCTCTCTATCCAAACGGCGACTTGATTCGGCACGATGCTAACCTTCGCGACGCCGGCGACCCCTGATGTGATATGGGAGAAACCAAGCGTAAGTTGAAGTGATAGTTGTACACGTTCTTGCAGCACAACACCTTGAAAGAAGTATGGTTCCATGTTGCCTATGTCTAACGCTGGGCATCAGCCGCGCGGCTATGCCGCGTCGGCCTGCATGCCCTTGTTAGGCATGATTGGATTTTCCCCGCTTTCTGAGTCGCCCGGTAATCCCCTCATCACCGCTTCATCAGCGCGAACACGCCCCAGCCCAGGTATTCACGCGTGTAAGCGGCGTAGCGCTCGGGTTCCGAGGTTAGTTTGGCTCGAACATCTTTCGCGAACTCGTCGTCGGGATTGGCTTCAAGCCATCGGCGCATGGTGAGCCACTTGGCCGCCTCGTATCTATCCCAACCATCTTGGTCAGCTAGAACCATTTCAACGACGTCGTAGCCAATGTGGCCGAAAGACGCGAGAAGTTCTGGAAGCATGAGAAAGTCGGAGATTGAGTGGGCAAGACACCCTTTGGCAACATCTTCCGTCGGCGGTAACTGCCGCCAGTAGGGCTCTCCGATGAGGATGATCCCTCCCGGGCGGAGGCTCTGCGCTAGAAGTTCGATAGTTCCGCTGACGCCCCCGCCGATCCACGTGGCGCCGAGACAGGCTGCCACACCAGCCTTCTCGTCCGAGACGAAGCCGGCAGCATCGCCATGAATGAACTTGACTTGATCGGCGACAACGAGTTCTTCAGCGCGGAGTTTCGCTTGCTCGGTGAATAACTGGCTCATGTCGATACCGGTGCCGATGACTCCGTAATCGCGTGCCCAGGTGCACAGCATCTCCCCCGAACCGCTGCCGAGGTCGAGCACTCGGGTCCCCCTTTCCAGACGCAGCGCCGCGCCGAGAGTGGCGAGCTTTTCGGGTGTGAACGGGTCATGGATACGGTGAGCACTTTCGGTGATGTTGAAGATCCGTGGAATATCCAATGTAGTAAACCTCCTTATGGGTGTGAATAGATTCGGTCACTGCCTAACGTTCGCGATGAGCGGCGCGCGCCAGCGACGGCGGCAGCCGCGCTG
>JADBLN010000039.1 GCA_014894455.1 Acidobacteriota bacterium
AAGATTGCCGCTGAGGCCGGGGTCTATGGGCTGACAGGTACTGCTGTTGGCCTTCTCTACGGGCACATCATTGCGGCGGCCTCGGGCCTCTACGAACTCACAGGAGCGGACGTTGCGCTACTCCGCGCGGCAAAGATCAACGCCTACGCAGGCGAATATCACGTAGGAAGCAAGTTCGATACGCCGCTTCTCTACGGCAGGGTCATTAATGCCGAGGCGGGGACGTATGCGGTCGTGGGCCAAGGCGTGACGCTGGTCTACACACCACTTGGAGCCTACATCATCACAGCAGAGGGCGGAGCCTATGCGATCACAGGCGAGGACGCGGACCTTATCAAGGCCAGCATTCTGAGTGCCGAGGCAGGGTCGTATGTCGTGACGGGGCAGGACGTGGCAACGCTTCTTGGACACGCCATCGACGCCGGGGCGGGTGCCTACGCCATCTCCGGAGAGGCGGCGACGCTCCTTCGAAATGCGAGGCTCGCGGCCGGGGAGGGGACTTATATCGTGTCGGGCATGGGCGCTAACCTGCCGTGGAGCGGCGTCTATGTCCCCCCCGGCAATGTTCCGTGCGAAGAGTGGGCCTCGCGCGACAGATGCGGATTACTCGGACCGAAGATCAAATATCTCGGGAAGAAGTGCGCGTTGGTGGGTCCCCAGTATGGTCTGGTTGGCCCGAAGTGCTCTCCAGTAGGCCCGAAACCGAAACGATGCCCGGATTAGGATAGGAGAAACACAATGGCAATAGGATGGTTCGCAGACTTAGCAGCGGCGGATACCCTGCTCGACCTCGAATGGATGGACCACGACGCATGGACGGACCTGCCAACCAACGTGATCAGGACGGCCTGTCTCTATCAGGCATATAACCGCCTCTACTATTCCAAGGAATTCATCCTCCCGACATACGCGGATGCGACTGTCGCTGACTTGGTTGTGTTGACGCGGGCACAGGCGGAGATGGCCGTCTATCTGGCCCTCCACATCAACGATGAGAATAGGCGTAAAGGACTCCAAGCGCAAGCGACCATCGAGGCCGGAGTCGTCAAGGAGAAATACGACAAGGACCTACTCCTGTCAACTCCCCTCCCGCCCTTCGTGCGCGATCTACTCTGTGCCTACCTGGCCGGAGAGGATACTCAGTTCGGAGCGGTAGACCTGTGCCGCGACGAGGAAGAATCAGTCAACACGAAGGTATGTGACTTTTAATTAGCCAAGGGCATGAATGATATCGAACGGCTCGAGCGGATATACGGCGCGGCGGGGAGAGAACTGCGCCGGATCCTATCGCTCGAGCCGGGGGTCGCGCGCGTGCGGGCTCGGGAGATCGTCAAGGTGCTGAACATGGCCGTCAACAAGTGGGCGAACGACGCCATCCCGCGCGCGTATGCGAAGGGGGCGCGACGGACGCGCACGTCGCTCGAGATACTCGGACGGAAACGACGGCACCCGCCCATCGAGGACAGACCGCGCCGCCTCATCGATGACCTCATGATTCTTCTCCTTCGGGCGAATAATTCCATCCCGGCTACGGTGGACAGATACCTCTCGGCGGTGGCGATGGCGGACCGGACGGTGGGTTCCGCGCGGGTGCGGGAGTTCAGTTTCAGCCAGGCCGAGGGCGACATCGGGCGACTCGCCGCAGAGGCCGAACTCAAGGAGAAAAGTCGGGGCTGGCTGTCGCAACAGGTGAAGGTCTTCCTGCGGACGCTCATCGAGGATGACGAGTTCATCGAAATCAACGGGCGCATGTACCGCATGAACAAGTACGCCGAACTCGTGGCGCGGACGGCCATGCGTGAATCGCAGACGGCGGCGACGCTCGACATGTGCCGCGAGTACGAGAACGACCTCGTCGTCATCTCCGACCACGGGACCGATTGCGAAGAGTGCGAAGAGTATGAGGGGAAGACCTATTCCATCAGTGGGACGAGTACGGAATACCCGATGCTCGAAGACGAGCCGCCGTTCCATCCAAACTCATACAGCAAGGACACGGAAATATATACAGAGGCAGGATGGCGGAATGTCCAAGAAATTCAGAAAGATGACAAGTGCCTGTCACTCAACCCTGAAACGCTCGACCTCGAATATGTTCCGATAGTTGGCCTTGTGAGCCATGCCCAGGCCGAGATGATTCATTTTTATGACCACGATTTCGACATCATGGTGACGCCCGATCACGATATGTTCTATCTCTCCGACTGGAAATACAAATACCGCAAGGTGGGTTTCGAGTTCCGGCAGGCAAAGACCTTGCTCAAGACAAAGTCGGGAGCCTTTTATCGTTCATCGCGCTGGGCCGGGGATGGCCCACTTTTCATCGGAGAATTAAGCATCGAGGACTATTGCCTTTTTATGGGCTACTACCTCTCCGAGGGAAGTCGCGCTGGAGAATCGGGCATCTGCATCTCTCAGGCTCCGGGATGGAAGAAAGACATCATGCGCCGGGATTTAGAACGCATGGGATTAAGCATCAAGGAATACGATGGACTCTTTCGCATCCGGGCCAGCCGAAGACTCAACCAACACCTCAAGCAGTTCGGTAAGAGTTTTGAGAAATTTATCCCGGCTGAGATTAAGAACTCCCCGGCTCCATGTATTCGCCTCTTCCTTGACGCATATCGTTTGGGCGATGGGAGCACTAGGAAACCCGGGCCATACAAGGGGGGTAATTTTCGTGAAGAGCGGACGTACTTTACCTCTTCAAAAAGAATGGCCGATGATCTTGGTGAACTCATTCTCAAGGTCGGGAAACGGCCATCATTTAATCTTCAGAAGACAAAAGGCGTAGCAGTTAAGCACAAGAATGGAGTCTATGTCGGAAACCACGATATATGGGTCATCCGCGAATGTTCGAGCCAATTCGCAACGCTCATGAACATGAAACGTGACATCGTTCCCTACGGCGATATGGTCTTTTGTGTTGAACTCGCTAAATATCATACGCTCTGGGTAAGGCGAAACGGAAAGACGGCTTGGTGCGGGAATTGCAAGCACGTCCTCTTGGCAACGAGTGAGGCGGCCATTGAGGTCCAGAAGGAATATGGCGAGACGGACCTGGCCAAACAAATCCGCGAGGGCCAGGAAGCGATTCAATGGAGTAACGTCCGATGAGCATGATAAACGCCTACTGTGTCGATGACCTGATCATCGTGAAGTGGGGTTCAAACGATGCGTGGGGAGAGCCGACGTGGGCCTCGTCGGGGTCGGCCTCAGACCTGAATTGCAAGGGATACATCGTTTGGAAGACACAACTCGTGCGTGATTTCAAGGGCGAGGAAGTCACGTCTTCCGTGATGATCTATCTCCCGAAGAAGATCGAGAAGCCGAAATGTCTCGGGCGGCGGCTCATGCACGAGGACCGCATCTGGTTGCCGAACGAACCGATTGACCGGGCCATCGTGGCTATCGTCGAGCCGAAGGATTTCTCGCATCCTCATTACGAGATTTATCTAGCATGAGCATGACGATTGATTTCAGCGACTTCGAGAAGGGCTTGACGAAACTCGTCAAGCAGTCGGAGCCGAAAGCAACGGCAGAGGGGTTATTCCAAGCCGGAAGTCGGTTGATTATCGATGCCAAAGAAATGAAACCTTACGTTCCGTGGAAAGAGGGAACCTTGAGCGGCTCGGGTCGGACGGACCCCGCGAACGTCACGAGGGACGGGGCCGAGGTTACTGTCGGCTTCAACAAGGAATATGCGGCACGCTGGCATGAACTCTCGCCGGAAGAGGATGCCAAGATCAACTGGACTCTCCCATTTTCCGGTCGCAAGTATCTCGAATCGAAGATGGCTATGTTCAAAGATAAGTACATGAAGATCGTGGCGACCTATCTCGCCAAGGTTCTCGGAGGTAGCAATGTTTAAAGAAATCGTTACGCTCATCTCCGACCTGGCCAGCGTTGCCGACCCGACGTTCGTCATTGGTGCGAAACTCCAGGCCGGCCATCAGGTTCAGGACGCGCCCGTGCGCCGCGTGCTCGTGCTGGAGAACGGAGGCGTGCCGTACTTCTACCCGAACACCGACATGGTAGATATGGCCATCCAGATACTCTGTCGTGCGGCGACGTACTGGGAGGCCCGCGACGATGCGTGGATCGTTTACGATGCCGTCCACGGGACGAGCGGATGGAACATGCCGCGCCTCGTGGGCGTGGGAGCCGACTATCTCGTTACGACGGTCAATGCGCTTTACGCACCGCAGTACCTCGGCGTCGACGACAATCGGCGTCATCTGTTTTCTACGAACTACATTTTCAGAGTCGAAGAAGGCTCGTGCGAGCCGACCTCCGGGTCAGGTTCGATATGAGCTATTTCAATATTTCATAGGAGGGCAAAATGCCCGTATCACCCATGTTTGACAAGGGTCCGGCCGAGTTGGTTTGGGGTTATGGCGAGTCCGACTCCGCCTATCTGGGCCACACCCTGGGCGACATCAAGGTGACGATGGTGACGGAATCCTCGGACATCAACGAGGACCAGGCCGGGATCGCGGCCGTCGACGCCATTCTCACCGGCTCCGTGTTCACGATCGAGGTCCCGTTGACCCGGCTGAGCGTGGCCGAGCTCGCGCGCGTGCTGAACACCGTGGCGAGCGGTTGCGTTATCCCGCTCGAGAACCAGATCGGTTGTTCCCTGTACTCGCTGGCGAAGGAACTGGTCATCAAGCCGCTCTGCGGGAACGTCATCTCGACCGATCCCTGCACCTGGGTCCACCTCTACAAGACCTACCCCATCGCGGGACTGGACCTGACCTACAATCTGGACACGCAGCGGATCTTCCCGGTCACGTTCAAGGTGTTCGTTTCCCAGGAGAGCGGGTACGAAGGGCTGTTCGGCACCATCGGGATGGACAGCGGCGCGAGCGAACTCTAAGGACGATGGTGTCATGCCAGTCGTATTAAAATTTGACACGACCCCGTCGCTTCACGACCAAGTTGAAGTAGAGGTCAACGGTACCGTACTCCGCGTGAATACCATTACACTCAAGACAACTCGGCGCATCCAGCAACTCTGGAATGACATGCATGCGGGTTCCGCGGAAGCCATTGGAGAAGGTCTGAAAACCCTGTTTAATGGCGACACGTCCGTCCTTGAGGATGTCCCGCTTACAAAACTCAAGGAAATTATTGAGGGTGCCATAGAAGCCGCATCGAAGCCGGGGACAGAAGAAAAAAACGGGTCCGGGCCAGGGGCCGAATCGTTGCCCTCGTAGCCGGGGAATTCCCTGGCCTGTTCACGTTCCGGGAGTTCCTGGCTATGGATGTCAGGGACTTGTTCTTCTGGGCTGCGGAAGCGAATCGGAAGGGGCTAGTCCGCAGAACGGAGGCGGCCAATGCGGCACTCTTGCCGTGGCAGGAACCGAAGAAGATCAGTTCGTACATGAATTCGCTCGGGGCCGAGATGATGGAACTGGAACATGAGGGCGAGGCCGAGAAGGCGGACCGCGAGAACGAGCGATTGATCGCGGAGGCGCAAGTCAAGATGGATGCGAAACGGGCGAGGCTGAAGGCGGCGCGGGATGCCGGCGAGCCGGTCGTGCGTAGGCGACCCATGAAATCGTCAAAGGCAAAGGTGATACGATGAACGCAACCGGAGGATTCGTCGCGGGGTCAATCATCGGGAAACTGCTACTGGACAAGACCGGATGGAATGCGTCCATCAAGTCCGTTGATAAAGACAAGAAATCTCTCAACGGAATGGCGGCGAACATCGGCGCTGGATTCGTCCAGATCGGGAAGATGGCGACAGTCGCCGGGGCCGCCGCCGCCGGCGCACTCGCCATTATCGTGAAGAAGACAGCCGAGGCGGGGGACGCCATTTGGGACATGTCGCAACGGACAGGCATCGCGACCGAAACACTTTCCGGCCTCAAACTCGCCGCCGAGAAAAGCGGAACATCCATCGAGGGCGTCGCCGTCGGGTTGAGGTTCTTGGGACGTTCGATGGTCAACGCGGCGGATGGCGTGAAGATGTCGACTGCCGCATTCTCGGACTTGGGCATCTCCGTGAAGGACGTGGACGGCCAACTGCGCCCGATGCAGGACGTGATGCTCGACGTGGCCGACAGGTTCATGAACATGGAAAATGGTGCGGCGAAGACGGCACTTGCCATCAAACTGTTCGGCCGGAGCGGAACGGAACTCATTCCCATGCTCAATCTCGGGGCCGAGGGACTCCGGGAGCAAATCGCCCTTGCCGAGAAGTTGGGCCTGGTGTTCACGGAAAAGACAGCCAAGGCCGCCGACAAATTCAAAGACACGATGACGGAATTGAACGGGGCGCTCACGGGCATGAGGAACGACATCGGCAATGCCCTCATCCCGGTATTCACCCAACTCGCGGCGGGCGTGACGGAGGCGTTGACGTTCATCCGGGGGAAGATTGCCGAATTCGCGGCATCCGGGAAGCTCCAAGAGTGGGTCCTGTCTGCGGCCCGGGTGTTCATCGGAGCGTTCAAGCTTATGGCGGAATCGGTCGCTGGCCTGATGCTTCTCTTGCCGTCGCTCAAGGCGTCTATTTTTTCTGTCTCCGAGGGTTTCTATAAGATGCTCGGGAAAATAGCCGAGGGCATCTCTCTGATTCCAGGCGTATCGGCCCAGGCGAGCGTTGCTCTAAAAGTTTGGGCCGCAGACTTCAAGGAATTCGCTACCGTCTATGGCGAGGCTGCGGACGACAACAAGAACAAAGTATTAGAAATCCGCGCCGCGGCCGGAGTTCTGTTAACCGCATTGGATAAACTCTCCGAGGGTTTCGGTAAGACGGGGACTATCGTTAAGAAAACATTCAAGGAAATGGCTACCGCCTCCGGGGTATCGGTCGAGGAGATGACAACCAACCTGGAGAAACTTGTCTCAGAGTTGGAGCTCGTGGAGGCTTTCAGCCCGGTCGATATCCCCATCGAGTTCAACTTCTTCCCTGCCGACGAACCCATAGACACCACTTTTTATCAGGACATCCTCGACGCGGGGGCTGACCTTTCCGCGAAGGCGACGGCGAAACTCAAGGAAAAGGTCGTCGACCCCATGCAGCACATCTTCGACGGCCTCTACAACGATATCGCCACGGGATTCGCCAACGCCATCGAGGGCCTGTTCTCCGGTCTGTCGAAGGCCGAGAAGAAGCGGAAGGCGGATCTCCAGGCTGAACTGACGGAACTCGACCGGGCGTACAAGGCGGGCGAGATAAGTCTCGAGGAGTACACGGAGAAGTACAAGGCGGCGCACGACGAGATGATAGCGATCACGGGCGGGTTCGCCAGGTTCTTCTCGAATATCTGGGCGACGATCAAGCAGGCGTTCTTCCGGGTCATTGGGGAAATGGTCGCGGGGTTCATGGTCAATTTCGTGAAGAAGATTATCGCGGGGATGACTATCGTCAAGGCGGCGATGTCCGCATTCAACGCTTCCTTTGGCATCGGGGGCTTGGCCGCGGGCGTGGCAGTTCCTGCCGCTGACTTCGTTGGCCCTCCCGCCCCGGTTGCCGCGGCGGCGGGGGCATCATTCGCGACGATCTTCACCGCGGCGTTCCTTGCCGTCTGGTCATATGGGTTCGTCGAGGCCATCAAGGGCGTATTCAGTTGGAGCAAGAAGAAAAGTGAGGAGCAGTTCCAGGCCGAACTCGCATGGATAGAAAAGATAAAGGCGGCGTGGATTGCTAAGGGGTGGTCATCTGAGAAAATCACCGAAGGGCTGAAGAACATCGACTGGTGGATGTCGGAGCCGGGCAAGCGCGGCGGCGGGGAGCGGTGGGCCACTGGGTTTGAGGGCATCATCTCACAGCCGACGCAGGCACTTATCGGTGAGGCGGGACCGGAGTACGTCAGCGTCCAGCCGCTTAACGGCGGGATGACATTGCCTCGATTCAATAGCGCTCCCGCGATGGCGATGGCCGGGGCGGGCGGTGGCGGGACGACTGTGACGCTCCACCTCAACGGCCCGCTCATCTCTACGACGGGTGTCTCGACACACGATCTCGCGGCGGCGGGCGAGTCGCTTGTGGCGATCATCAATACCCAACTTCGCCGGGTCGGGAGGAAAATCTAATGCCTGATATATACCTGGGATTGACGGCGGGCACGGCAATTTTGCTTCCTCCGATACGATGGATGGATGGGAATTTCCCGACCCTGCCAATTGACTATACGAAACAAATTGACAAAGCGTCAATGTTGAGCGGGGCGCAGAGGTTTAATTTCAAGAGCAAGCACCCTCGCCGCTGGCCGTTTTCTTGGGAAGCGATTCGAGCGGACGAATTATCCGATTTTATTCTACTCAATGGACTTAATCAGGAACTCCAATTTGTTAGTGGTTGGGACGATATCGGTTGGCGCGAGGTTGTGATCACGGCTTTTGAATATGCTCCGAATGTAAAAACAGGCTCCTGCCCCGGAATTGGCGCCGCTGTCTTTTATGGAGACCCCTATTACGGCGATCCTTTTTATGGCGGAATTGGTGGTGGGGCTGGTTATCCTATATACAACGTAAACATTACGCT
>JADBLN010000067.1:0-37919 GCA_014894455.1 Acidobacteriota bacterium
ATTATTATTAAGGGAGTCATTCCCGGCAGCCGCAACGAATAGAATGCCGCTTGCTTGCGCCCTTTCAATTGCCTGATATAGCGCGGTAGATATTCCGTACCCTCCCCAACTTGCGTTAATGACCTGAGCGCCCATGGTTATGGCATAGTCGATAGCATTAACCTCTGCAGCTGTATTCCCCCGCCCTTGATAATTAAAGGCCTTCAAAGCTATAAGCTTGACGTTCCAACAAACGCCGGCTACGCCCGCGCCATCGTTCCCGCGTGCTCCAGCGATGCCGGCAACATGAGTGCCATGATAGTAGGGATCAAAGTCGTCCATTGGGTTATTGTCATTGTTGACAAAATCCCACCCGTGCCAATCATCGATATAACCATTCCCATCGTTGTCGATCCCGTCAGTCTCTTTTCCCCCGCCGGTCTCTCCAGGATTCGTCCAGATGTTTGGCTGAAGATCTACATGGGCATAATCTATGCCCGAATCGATGATAGCGATCGTATTGTCCGAGCTTCCCGTGAATATATTCCAAGCTTCGGGAGCATCGATATCCGCATCGGCAGTCCCGCCCGATTGGCCGGCATTGTGTAACCCCCATTGAAGCGAGAAATGCGGATCGTTGGGAATCGTGTCGGCATAATAGATATAGTTTTTTTCCGCATACTCGACGTTGGCATTGGACATGAGCTCAACGATAGCCTTCTCTGTTCCCAACGTCGGTGGAACCTTGACATGGAAGAGATCCGGGTCTCCGAGAAACGACCTGTAATCAGACTTATTCTCGGCCCATAGACCAGCGGATACGACTTCCCCCCGATGTGCAATAATCGCCCCTTGAACAGCATCGATCGCTTGTATGACAGCGGTTTCCGCAGTTGCCGTCTTGAATTTGACCAACAATTCATTCGGAACATATGCGGCCGAAACGCTCAGGTCTTGTTGAGTCGCCTCAGAATGTCGGAAGCCAAGAAAGCCTACAGCTAAAAAGACAGCCAATACAAAGCAAATACCCATGCGCGCTTTCATTTTATTCCTCCTTGAAAGCAGAAGAATCCGAGGTTAATAAGCCCTTGGTTACTCGGAAATGTTTATGTGCGCATGCCCCACCCCCTTTGGCTGTTTATCCAAGCTATCAGCCATCTGTTTTGCTGAACAGATTCTGCCGTTAGGCTAAAAAACTAATTTAATATCGATGTTCCCATATCATCGATATTCCTCTTATTTTCTATATCATAATTAGATATCTATTTGTCAAGTTTTATTCCTACAAAATTTCGAGCTTGTTACCGTAGTAGAGGGTGTTTTCCATAAGACAAAACAGCAATCAGGAACATGAGCTTGCTATGTATTGGTCACTTCCAACGATACCAGATGGAATCCGAGCTTTTTATTAGAAGTCCTGCGATCGGCCCTGTCCCTCCCGGGTGCGCTGTGGTATAGTCCCGTCCGCGACAGAAACGATAGGAAGATGAGGAGGGGGGAACGATGAACGTCCGCAGAGGGTTTTTCGGGCTTCTTAGCCTGGGCTTGCTCGCCGGCCCCTGGTCCTGTCAGGGTTCGCCGGACCGGATGGAACCCATCACGGTCCGGGAGATCGAATCCCACATCCGCTATCTTTCCGCCGACCTCCTCGAGGGCCGGGCCGTGGGGACGAAGGGCATCGAGATGGCCGCCCGCTACCAGGAGGATTACTTCAAGACGATGGGCCTCGAGCCGGCCTTCGGAGCGAGCTACAGACAGACGTTCCCCCTGAAAGGGTCCAAGCCCGACCCCGCGGCGACGCTCGAGTTCGTCGCGCCGGCCGTGGCCATCACGCCCATCCCGGGCGACGAGTTCGTCATCCGGACGGAGAGAGAAGACGCGCCGGCCGAAGCCGCCGGGGACCTCGTCTATTGCGGCTACCTCGTCCAGGCGCCCGAGCGGAACTGGGACGACATCAAGGGCATGGACCTCACGGGCAAGGTCCTCCTCGTCGAGGTCAACGAGCCGGGCAACCGCCCCGGCGGCGTCTTCGACGGCGAGGACATGACCTACTATGGCCGCTGGCCCTACAAGTTCGAAAAGGCCGAGGAGCTCGGCGCCGCCGGCGTCCTCATCATCCACGACACGAAGGGCGCGGCCTACGGCTGGGACGTCCTCCGGGCCTCCTGGGGGAACGAGACCTTTTTCCTGCCCGATCGGAACCCCCGGCTCCTGTTCGAGGGCTGGGTCAACGGCGAGACGGCCGACAAGCTTCTGAGCGCCGCCAAGCTCGACCGGCAGGCGCTTCGGGAGAAGGCCGAGAGCGCGGATTTCGCGCCCGTCCCGCTCGGCCTCCGGGCCAAGGTCCGCCAGCACAGGATCTACCGCACGGTCGACGGCGTCAACGTCGCCAGCATCGTCCGGGCCAAGCACCCCGGCGCCCGGAAGCGGACGATCGTTCTCTCGGCCCATTACGACCACTTCGGCAAGGACGAAACGCTCCAGGGCGACCAGATCTACAACGGGGCCGTGGATAACTCGTCCGCCTCGGCCGCCCTCCTCGGTCTGGCCGGCTATTACGCCCAGAGGCCGGAGAAGCTCGAGGACGATCTCTGTTTCGTCGCCGTGACCGCCGAGGAGCAGCTCATCCTCGGGTCGGACTACTTCGCCCGGCACATGCTGTTCCCAAACGACATGGTCGTCGCGGACATCAACCTCGAGATGACCAACGTCTGGGGTGAGACCGAGGACGTCTTCGCCATCGGCGCCCGGCACTCGGACCTCGACGAGGTCTGCCGGCAGGCGGCCGAAAAGCTGGGCCTCCGCTATATCCCCGAACGGAACGGCGAGCTCGGCTTTTTCTACCGCTCCGACCAGTTGAGCTTCGCCCGGGCCGGGATCCCCGGCGTCTGGCTCAGCCAGGGGATCGTCGCCAAGGGGCCGGACAAGGACCTCGTCCAGCGGAAATTCGAGGACTACAGGAAGACGAAATACCACAAGGTGACCGACGAGATCCAGCCCGACTGGGACCTCCGCGGGGCGCTCCAGATCACCGACTGGGCCCGGGGGATCATCGCCATCCTCCAGGAGCGCGAGGCCCTGCCCCAGTTCCTGCCGACGAGCTCGTTCAAACGGAAAAACTGAATGTTGGCTTTTTCGGCGGAGTGTGCTAAACTCCCGCGGTGATGGAGAATAAAATCCTTTCCCGAAGCTGTTATTTTTCGGATTATCTCAAAGCCCCTCAAGTCATCTTCGACCTCAAGAACAAAGACAAGGTCGAGGCCATCGAAGAGCTTCTCGACGTCCTGGCCAAGCAGAAGCTCATCGACAACAAGAAGCTCATCCTGACCCGGATCATCGACAGGGAGAACCTCGTCTCCACGGCCATCGGCTACGGCGTCGCTCTGCCGCATGCCCGTGTCGATTCCGGCGGCGAGATCGCCGTCGCCGTCGGCCGTTCGGAGAAGGGCATCGACTTCGACGCCCACGACGGTCAGAAGGTCCACCTGATCATCCTCGTCGTCTGGAACCCGACCCTGCCCGGTCTCTTCAACCATCTCTTCGCCGGGCTGGCCCGCTTCCTCATCCGGGCCGAGAACCGGGGCCGGATCCAGGCCGCCAAGGACAAGGCGGAGCTCTACGACATCCTTTCCGAGATCGAGTTCAAGTTCGTCCACGAGGAAAAGATCGTCAGCAGGGCCCGGCTCCTCAAGAAGCTCCAGGAGATCGAGCTCAAGAAGAAGAAAGGCACGAAGGAACAGCAGAAGGAGCTCCATAAACAGGCGGCCATGATCCGCGAGGAGCTCGACCGCGACCTCGTCTCCCGTTTCGACCGGCTGATGGAGCGCTACGGGTTCGCCGTCGCCGACGCCGTCGACGGGGTCTGCCAGAGCTGCAACATCAACATCTCGACCCAGATGTATTCAGCCATGGAGGATTCGAACGACATCTACGTGTGCGAGAACTGCGGCAAGTACCTGGTCTCGGCCAGGAAGAAGAAAAAGTAATCAGTCGACGCCGGCGGCGGCCAGGCTCCGGGGGGTATAAAGCTTGTAGACCGGATAGGTCTGCGCCCCCCGCCCCCACTGGCTGACGATGTCCCTGTCGAAAAAATTCCAGACGAGAAGTCCGTCGTCGCTCTCCGGCTCGAGGAGATAGGCTGCCAGCCGGCCGAGGGCCTGGGCCGTCCGGACGACGAGCGTCCCCCTTGGGAACTCCCGCTTCTCGACGGCATATTCGCCCTTGACGGTGTTGGTCCGGTGGCCCTGGTAGAGGCGCTCGGCTCCCTTGATCTCCTTGAGCCGGAAGGCCTCGGTCTCGAGGACCACGGCTTCCGTCAGGCGCTCTACGGCGATCCCGTGCTGCCTCAGCTTGTCGAGGACGTCCGTGTCGAAGACGGGGATGAGATAAGCGTAGGGCAGGCGGACCGTGCGCTTGGGGAAGAAGTCGGCGAAGTAGGGCATGACGTAGGTCTTCTTGCGGTCGGTCCGTTTGACCTGTGGATAGGGACTCCCTTCGCGGGGCGTGACCTCCATCTCGTAGCCGCGGACGGACACTTTCTCGGGGAGGGCCTGGACGTCGATGTCCAATCCGAAGGTGTCGGTCTCCTTCGGGGCGAGCTCCCGGAGGACCGTCCGCGCGTCGGCGTCGGCGACGAGGCGGGAAAGCTCCGGAGCGTTCGCCTCGCAGTAATCCAGGATGGCTTTGAGCAAATTGTAGTTGCCGAGGACGCGCGTCTTGAAGTCGGCGTAGTTGTAGTTCTCGTCGAGGATGGAGAGCCGGTTGCGCAGGCCGACGTAGTTGGTCACGAAGCGGGGCTGGTGACTGAACGTCTGCCAGCCCTTTTCCATGTCCTGGAAATCCCGAGGATCGCCGTAGGGGATGGACAGGGTGCCGTATTTTTTCTCGAGCGTGGCGTCCACGGCCGGGAGCATTTTCTCGCGCACGTACTTGACGATCGCCGGATCGCCGTTCGGGCAGAGCGGCCAGGAGTAAGTGACCGGCTCCTCGTGGTAGGAGCCGTCGGTCGTGTGGCAGTCGACGAGGACGAGCGGGTCCCAGCGGAGGAGGACGTTGCGGACGAGGCCGCGCATCTCGGGGCTTTCGAGCTTCATGGCGTCCCGGTTGAGGTCGAGATTCTGGCCGTTGTGGCGGACGCCCGAGCCTTTCTCGGGGCCGACCTGGCCGCGCCTGTTGTCGGGGCTCATCTTGTCGTTCCCGTCGGCGTTGAAAATGGGTGCGATGAGGAGGACGATCTTGTCGA
The DNA here is from genome assembly GCA_014894455.1 of Acidobacteriota bacterium. Taxonomy (GTDB): domain Bacteria; phylum Acidobacteriota; class Aminicenantia; order Aminicenantales; family Saccharicenantaceae; genus RBG-16-66-30. The sequence continues at coordinate 5,222 of JADBLN010000067.1, forward strand.
GATAGGGGAGCTTGGGGTCGAGGAGGATGTCCCGGGCGAGCATCAGCGTCGCCTCTTTGCCCTCGACCTCGCCGGCGTGGATATTGGCCTGGAAGTAGACGACGACGCGCTTGTCGTAGCGCAGGTCCAGCGGGTCCTGGGGCAGGGGTTTGCCGATGACGAGAAGCGGCACGTCCCGGCCTTCCGTCGAGGTGCAGATTGTCTCGACGCGGACGAGCGGCGAGAGCTTCTGGAGGTCACGGATGAAGGACAGCACGTCGGCGTAGGTCGACGTCGCCGCGTATTCGGTCGTTTCGGCGGTCGTCTTTGGGGCGGCAGGAGGGGTTTGGGATTGGGGCGGAGAGGGGGCGGTCGAGACGGCCTGAGCGGCGCCGGCGGAAGCGGGCTGACCGGCGGCCGAGACAGGGACTCCTAGGGCCGCGGCGACGAAAAGAACAAGTGCGAAATGACCTGTACGCGCTGGCCTCATGCGGGCCTCCTTGTCCATGACGATGCGAGTCTGTTTTAGAAAGAGGAGTTTATTCCAATTAATTCGGGGACACAATACTAATAGATCTCTTCCCGATGTCCGATCCGGACGATGATGATCACGAGCTCTTCCTTATCCTTTTTGAAGATGACCCGATAACTCCCCACTCTCAGGCGATAGAGGTCCTTAGCGGTTCCGCTCAGTCTCTTGATGTTGTTTTTCAGGGCTTCGGGGTTCTCGGCCAGGATGAGCAGTTTTTCTTTGATGATTTTCTGGAGCGGGCGGTCGATCCTTCCGAAATCGTCGACGGCCCGGCCGAGGAAACGGAGTTTGAACAACCTAAATTCCCAGCTTTTTCCAGACTTCCTCTGAATCGAGGAGCCGGTCGCGTCCCTTTTCGAGGTCGGCCAGCCTTTTTTTGGCCAGGTTCAAGTCCAGCAGGTCGAAATAGGTTTCGAGGGCTTTCTCGATAATGGCGCTCTTTTTCTCCCCGAGTTCCTCGGCTACGCTGTCGAGCTCATTCGAGACGTCCGCGTCAAGTGTAATGTTATGTCTCACTTGCATATTCCGTCTCCTTTTTATACACATAATATACATAAAATATGTGTATAGTCAAGGAGCTTCTTTCCGGCCTCAGAAAAAATTGATTCCTCCTGTCGTTGGTTATATTATCTTTAGCGAGCACTGTCCGGAGGGAAAGCGATCAGATGGCCAAAGACTGGCGGATTTCAATCTGTACCCGATATCGACCACTGGCTGTTCTTGTCCTGATAATTGCCGTCTGGGTGTCATCAATCCTTGCACTGGCCACGATAGGGCGTGCCATATATCATCATCAGCGGAAAGTTTGGGACGCGAAGCTGGCAAGCATCAAGGTTGGAACGACAACAAATGAGCTGATCAGGACCTTGGGTAAACCCCGATGGACGGAGCGGGTCAAATCAGACCAAATCCAGCGGGTAAGAGGTACGGGCCTTGAGGGACTGGAGCGCGTGAAGGCCGTTCACCCTGAGTTGGTGATATATCATTATGAAAAAACATTCTTCGGCATGATGGGTTCAGAAGGCTATCGTGTTTACCTGGACGAAACCGAGGAAAGAACCGTGTTTAGGCCAGGACAATTGATAGAGTTTTGGGTTTTGGAGGGTGCCTCAGCCATGTTCATCTTTATTCTTTCATTGGGAGCACTGGCTTTCCTCGTCTGGCTTTGTTTTCGATTTTGGTGCGCGAGAAGACTGCGAATAGCAGGCTATGGGCATCCCCATAACGACACTCCTGTGATCTGAGAGAGAATATGGCGATATTCGGCGTCAGGCCCGACAAAGAGCAAGCCCTCGCGGAGCGGATGGAGAAGCTCGGCATCCGCGAGGCGGATATCGTCGAGAAATTCATCCGTTCGGGAGGCCACGGCGGCCAGAACGTCAATAAGGTCGCGACCTGCGTCTACCTCAAGCATCTGCCCACCGGGTTCGAGGTCAAGTGCCAGCAGGAGCGGCTGCAATCCCTCAACCGGTTCCTGGCCCGCCGTATCCTGGTCGACAAGATCGAGACGGCGATCCTGGGGAAGAAAAGTGAAGTGGAGCAGAGGATCGCCAAGATCCGGCGTCAGAAGCGGAAGCGCTCGAAAAGGGCCAAGGAGAAGATGCTCGCCGACAAGCGCCATATCTCCGAGAAAAAGCAGGGCCGCACCTTCAAGCCGGACCTCTCGGACGGCTAAATTCCTCCTTTACTTCACAAAAAAAAGCCCGTCCCGGCGCGAGCCGGGACGGGCTTTTGTGCTTCAGCGTGTACTGCTTAGAACTCGAAGCGGACGCCGAACCTCCAGATCCTGGGGTTGAGGATCTCGTACAGCGTATTGTTGAGAGCGTATGAGGAAGAGCTGTACTGCTGGAATTCTCCGTTGTTGTCACAGAAGTACGCGGTGCCGGGATAGCGGCTGTACTGCCTGTTGGGCATGTTGGAGTTGAGCAGGTTGAAGACGTCGGCCATGAGGTAGAGCCGTCCGGCGCCGATGTTGATCTTCTTCTCGAGCCGGAGGGTGATGTTGTAGAACGTGGGCAGGCTGTCCGTCGTGATGGGCCGGGTGTACATGGTTGCGCTGTGGTCGGCGGCGTAGTTGGGAACGTTGGCGTCATTGATGACGAAATAGTTGGGGATCTTCCAGCCTTCGCGAGCGTTGAACGTCCCGGAGATGTTGAAGCCGAAGGGGAGCTGGTAGAGGCCGCTGAACTTGACCATCCAACTCGTGAACATGACGGCGTCGAGCTTGCCGCTCTGGGAACCCGACGGTTCTGCGAAGGTCTTGCCGTCCTGGCTCCACTGGTTGGTGGGGTCAAAGAAATCATTCCCCCAGTGGGTCCGCTGGTCCTGCCAGGTGAAGGAGCCGTTCATGAACCACTTGTTCGACAGTCTCTTGTTGAAGACGAGATCGACGCCATAATAAGTGTAGTACGCATCGGTCAATCGAACAAGTCTGTAACTCGTGGTGGTCGTGGGATAGTCGAGGCCGGCCACGTAGTAGGGCAATCCGGCCGCGTCGCCCGAAGAGTAGGTGGTGCCGCCCGTGTTGATCCAGTTGCCGGAAATGTCTTGCGACCACGTACCGCCGATGATGTAGTTGTCGGGGATGGTTCCGCCCTCGACCCAATAGCCCCCGGCAGGCTGATCCGCCGGGTCGATGATTTCGGGGCCGGTGTACGTGGGATATTCCGACGAATGTTCCGCGGGGTAGTAGTTCAGCGTGGTCGTGTTGCGGTCGTATTTTCTGTAGGTTAAGTTGATTTGGGCGGAGAAGTCAGGGATGATCTCCCGTTCGAGGGTCAGCAGGATCTCGCGCGTCCGGCTGTCGGTCTGGGCGCCTCGGTCCTGGAAGTAGGTCGTGATGCCGCTCGTATAGTCCAGGGCGAGGGGATCGTTCCAGTCGAAACCGCTGACGTAGCCGGCATAGTAGGCGTCGCTGTTCCAGATGCTGGCGCCGCCGAGCATGGCCGCGGCCGCCGCCGTGAGATTGCCGGAGTCGTCAAAGACGCGGTAGGGGACATAGCGGTAGGGCAGGCCGGGGTTGGCCGGGTCGGCGACGGGATTGCGGGCTGAATAGCCCCAGTACATCTCGTTGAACTGCGCCTTGCCGTCTTTGTTAGCGGTTACGCCGTTGCCGTCGTTCCACCAGTAGCGCATGGTGCCGCCGGTGCCGCGGGGCAGGGCCGAACGCCAGCCCGTCCCCATGACGTCGCCGTACTGGGACAGGGCTAGCTTGGCCACGGTCTTGCCGTCGCCGGTGATGTCCCAGGTCAGGCCGATGCGTGGCGAAAAGGTGTTCCACTGGTAGGGCCGGTCTTCGCCGTTGACGATCTGGCCGACGCCCTTGACCGGTTCGGTCGTGATGTCGGGCAGGACGGAATCGAGGGTGCTGATGACGCTATCGGAGAAGACCGTTTTCCAGGCCGTCTCGTAGGGGTCGCCAGCGTTGCCGAAGATGGCGCCGAAGGTGGTCGCCCCCGCGCCCGGCCACTGCTTGTCGAAGCGCAGGCCGAGGGTTAGGGTGAAGTTGCCCTTGACCATCGTGTCCTGGAGGTAGGCGGCCCACTGGTCGGTCTGCTGGCTGAAGCGGGCGTCGCGGCTCATCCACAGATACTGCCAGCCGGCCATTTCGGAAGTGACCCTGCTGCCGTCAGCGTTGGCGTCGAGCTGCAGGCTGTTGTAGTTCCTGGTGACCGTATATCCCTGGAAGTGGCTCGACTGGCCGGTCTGGACCTTGTGGGAATATTCCGCGCCGACCTTGATCTCGTGGGATATGCCCAGGATCGTATCATTGAAGTACGTGGCCTGGATTTGGTAGTTGTTCCGGGGACGCGAAACGAGGTACGACTGCCAGGTCAGGCCCATGCCCGAGGCATAGGGGATGTATTTGGAACCGGCGCTGTCGTACGTGACGGGGTACAGCAGGGATTCGTCTCCGATCGGCCGCCAGCCGAAGCCGGCGTCGTTGAACGAGTACTTCAGGGAGACGAAGAAGTTGTTGCCGAAGACGTGCTCGTCCTGCAGTTTGATGACCGGGCTGCCCCAGTGGTATTTGCCCGTCTGGTGGTCGCCGCCCGGCTTCTCGACGCTGTCGTTCCGGCCGAACTTCTCCTTCGCGCCCGAGCTGAGGAGCGCCTCGAACCGGTTGTTGGGCAGGAGCTGCGCGTTGACCTTTACGTTGTAGTTGTTGAGGAGCGACTGGTCCTTGGCCCCCGTGATGGTGTATACGAAGACGTCCTGGACGCCGTAGGCGCCCCACCACCACAGCTTATCCTTGATGATCGGGCCGCCGGCGTTGAAGCCGAAGTCCTTGATCTGCTGGATCTTGTTGGTGCGGGTGACCCCCCGAGCGATAAGGTCGGGGGTCAGGTTTTCGGACTGGAAGAAGTTGTCCGTCAGGTAGAACCGGCCGGCCAGGCTCATCTTGTTGCCGCCGCGGCGGGTGACCATGTTCAGGGCGACACCGCCCGTCTGGATGGTCACGTCGGCCGCGCCACCAGTCTGGATCTGCAGCTCTTCGAACATGTCGAAGTCGTAGTACCCGGCCGAGCCGCCGAGGGCCGACGGGTCGGTGACGTCGATGCCGTCGACCGCCCAGAGATTGTTGGCGCCATCATTGCCCGAATAACGGGCGCCGGTGTTGTCGCCCTTGGTTAAGAAGGCCGACTGCTGGCCGGACTCGTTGCCGCCGACGTTCTCCCGGTCGATCATGATGGACGGAGCCAGCTGAATAACGACCCACGGGTCGCGGGCCGTCGGCAGGGACTGCATGATCTCCTTGTCGACGTTCTGCCCGACGGTCGTCTTCTTGGTGTCGATGACGGGCGTCTTGGCGACGACCGTGACCTGCTCTTCGAGGGTCCCGACCTCCATGATCAGGTTGATCTCGGCGTTCGACCCGATCTGGACGATGATGCCCGTCTGGGCCGCTTTCTTGAACCCGGTGAGCTCGGCCTTGATCTCATAGTAGTTGTTGGGAGACAGGGATATGAACCGGTAGACCCCTGTCGCGCCCGTGACCGTCGTCAGGGCTCCTATCTGAGGACTCGTCAGCGTTATGCTCACGCCGGGAAGGGGATTCCCTTCGGTATCCGTGACCTTCCCGTAGATCGTTCCAGTTCTGACCTGCGCTGTCAGCGTGACGGCGAACAGCAACAGGGATAGAACAATAAAGGACTTCTTCATGAGTGATACCTCCTGTCGAAATAAACGCTTCCACTTTTGAATAGACAACCACTCAGCCCTTGCCCGATTAAGGGATCCCCTACCTCATTAACACCTCCGAGTTTTATTAATAACGCAGTTTTTCCCGCCATATTGATATATTATATTTGCAATAACTGTGCCAAACATCTTTGGGCCAGTCCATAGCGCGCATGCTGTTTAAATTAAACAGCTTAGCAATTCAGGTGGGGTTGAGGGGGCGGCCGACGGCTTCAATTATTTGAATTATATTCAAATAATTGGATAGGTTTTCGGCTATTTGCTCAGCTCTTCGACTAGCTTTTTGATGGCTTCCTGGTTCGGGTTCAGCGTCAGCGAGGCCTTGAAAGCGTCCAGCGCTTCCGCTTTTTTCCCCATTCTCTGATAGCACGTCCCCAGGGCGTTCAGGACGTTCGTGTCGCTGTTGTACATCCTATTCGCGAGGAGGAGGTCCGTGAGGGCGTCCCCGAGTTTCTCCTGGCCCATGAGGGCCAGGCCCCGGATGACGTGATACGGGAACTGCCGCCTGTCGTCGGCGCGGAGGTGCTCGGCGACCTTCAGGGCCTCCTCGAACGCCCCGACCTTATTGAGGAAGTTGCCGTACATGACGACCCCTTCCTTATAATCGGCGTTGAGCTGGAAGGCCTGTTCGTACAGGGACCCCGCCGCCTTGAGGCGGTTCATTTTTTCGGACTGCTGGGCCAACATGTAGCGGTACAGAAACTGGTTTGCCAAGGCGAGGCCTTTGGCGTTGGCGATGGGATGTCCGAGGGCCGGGCTCGGCGAGACGATGAACGATTCCATTTTCTCGTCGAGGACCCCGCCGTCGGCGCCGACGAGCCGCACGAGGATCTCGTAATAGTCGGGGTCGAGGTCGGACGCGGGGATGGACTGGGAGATGCTCAGGATCCGTCCGGAGGGATAGGCGCTGAGTCGGAGCGTGTAGGATTTCTGGACCGGGTTGGCTTCCCGGAGCCCCCGGACGACGATCCTCGCCTCGCCGTTCCGGAGAAGGTCCTCGGTCGCGTTCAGGACGTTGAAGAGGACGGCGATCTCGTCCGCCCTGGCGTAGGTCTTCTTGGGGTCGGTGACGAGCTTCCGGTCATTGACCTTGAACGGGTAGTGGACGTCGCGCTGGATGGTCTCGAACCTGTAACCGAGGAAGGGGCCCTCGATCGACGGGGAGGCCTTCGCGGGCGGGACCTCGACGTCCTTTTCGAGGACGCTGAACTGCTTGCCGACCGTGTTTGTCAGGAGGACGCTCAGCTTGAACTTGCCCTCGATGATGGGGAAGGAATCCTCCACGGCCAGGCCGTTGGCCTTGACCCGATCCCAGTCGCTTTCGGGGAAATAGAGGGGGAACTCCCGGCTGTACTGGAAGATGATGTCCTCGCCGTTCCTCAGGCTGATATCGGCCCGGAAGTTGCAGTAGAACTGGTTCTTCGGCACGTAGGCGTCGACGTTGACGTCGGTCGGGACGATGGAGAAATGGAGAAAGCGCAGGCCCGTGACCGGGTCCTGGATGAGGGCCGTCGACGAATGGCTTTCCACGAAGTTCGTCAGATACTCGGTCGACACGACGCCTTTGTAGTTGAGGAAATGCGAGGCGTAGGACGGGTTGACGTCTTTCTTGGGCGAATTCAGGATGTCGGCCAGGAGGATGGCGTTGCGCGGCGACGGGGAGAAATCGTAGTTGAACTCGCCCGGGATTCGGGTGAGGGAGAGCTCGGCCAGGGTCGGAGCAAGATCGTAGATCTTGTCGTGGAGGCCCTCGTAGTCGAAGGGATCCGAGATATCCCGCTGGTTTTGCAGGAGGCGGACCGGACCGTCCGAGACCGGGTCGTAGAGCTTGTACTCGCCGACGCCCCCCCTCTGGTAGAACAGGAGGATGTACTGCGGCGGGAGGTCCTTCCGCGCGTCGCCGTAGTAGCTCCAGGACTGGCAGGGGACGAGCCCGATCGTCGCATCGAAGCGTTCGATGCTGGCCGGAGGGCCGAGGACCATGTGGATGCGCCCCATGTCGGTCCGCCAGCCCTCGCGGGTGGTCGCCCGCCCCAGGAATTCGTTGACGTACTTGAAACGCTTGAGGAGCTCGTCCCGGTATTCGTTCTCGGGAGTCCCGGGCGTCGGGTCCCGCTGTTTCCAGAACGTCTCGATGAAGAGGTCCCGGTCCCGGCTGTTGGTGAGCTGCAGGAAGACGTCCCGCTCGACGGGTTGGATGTGGTAGACGACGAGGTTGAGCCAGTCTTTGTAGAGGTCCGGCAGGTTCTTTTCCGGGACTTTCTGGCCGGCGAGAAGCAGCGCCGGAACGAGAAAAACGAATGCCAGGCGGGTCAATATCCTCATAGCCGATGATCCTTCACTTCGGTTCGTACTCACCGACCGAGCGCCCCTGGCGGCGGCCGGGAAGGCTACTTCTTCCTCAGGTAATCGAGGAAACCCTTGACCTGCGCGGCCCGCTGGGAATCGGCGTCGATCTTCAGGTAGTCCTCGAAGGCGGCGATGGCCTCGACGTTCTTTTGGAGGTTGAGATAGGTCAGGCCGAGCTGGTAGAGGGCGTCGGGAAAGTCTTTCTTTTTCTCCGTGGCCTTCCGGTAAAATTTCAGGGCGTCCTCGAATTTCGAATTGTTGTAATAGTTCGTCCCCAGGTTGTAGAGGACGATGGGGTCCTCGATCTTTTCGAACTCGACCTTGCCGTACCACTCCAGGGCCTTGGCCGTGTCGCCGCGGTTGGCGTAGCAATTGCCGACGGCGATCATGGCCTCGACGTTCTTCGGGTCTTTCTCGAGAAGCTTCAGGTAGGTCTCCTCGGCCAGGTCGTATTTCTCCTGGGCGAAGTAGCAGTTGCCGATGTTCCGGAGGAGCGGGTAGGCGTCCGGGTACTTGGCGATGATCTCCTGATACACGGCCAGGGCCCCGGCGTAGTCGTTCTTCTCGAAGAGCTCGTTGCCCTTGCCCAGGATGTCCTTGACCTCGTCCGTGACCACCAGGCCCTCGACCTTGGTCAGGGCGATGGCGATGTCGGGGTTCTTCTTGTTCTCCGAGATCTCCACGGAGACCTTCTTCGGCGCGTAGCCGATCTTTTCGAAATCGATATTCCAACTGCCGCTCCGGATCCAGGCGCCGAGCCACTTGCCGTCCTTGTCCGTCTGGACCGTGAAGCCGCCCTGGGCCTTGGGCGAGAAGAGCTTGACGGTGACGCCTTCCAGGGGCTTGCCGGCTTCGTCGTTGATTATACCGGCGACGCGGCCTTTTCCCTTGTAGTCCTGAGCGGAAAGAACGAGAGCCAAAACGAGAAGGAAACTGCAGATCCAAGCGATCTTTTTCATCGTGACCTCCTGCATCGTCATCTATGTTATCACGTTCGAAGGGGAAAGAAAAGCCGGCGGGCCGGGCTAGTCCGCGATGTAGCCCAGCCGGTGGCTGAGACGGTAGTTACCGCTCTTCAGTTTGACCCGGAGGCTGCGGAACTGCCCGTCGCTCTTGTATTCCTTCGGCGTGTAGTACAGCAGATAATAGTTCTCGGAGGCGGCGACGGCGGATCTCATCGCGGCGTTGATGTTGGCCGTCGAAGCGATGTATCCCCCGGTCGCCCGGCTCATCTCCCGGAACGGCGTGAAGATGTCCTCCGACTGCTCCTGCATGGTCACGCCGGGGACCTTGGGCGCGGGGCGAGTCAAGAAGAGAAAATGGACGGACGCCCCGGAATCCGAGTAGGCATTCTTGACGACGTCGACGTCGAGCGGCGTTTCCCTTCGGAAAAACTCGAAGATGCTCGTCACCGTCTGGACGATGTCGGGCCGGTCGTTGAAGACGCTCATGTAGGCGTTGAGGACGATCGGGTCCAACTTGGGGATGAACTCCCGTTGGTAGAAGAGAAAGATCTCCTTCTGGCCGGACTGGCCGTGGAGGTGGTCGGCGAAGGCGGCTACCTGCGCCTTGTCCACCTGCCGCAAATTCTCGAGCCGGCTCAGGCAGGCCGCGTACATCTGGAGCTGCTCTTCGACGGAGGTGCCGACGTCGTAAACCGAGCCCGACGATCCGAAGGGGTCGCCCGCCATCGGCGATTGCGAATTGGTGCTGCTCAGCCCGACGGCCCCGACCATGGTCAAGGCCAGGGCTTTCATATCCTCCAGGACATCCTGGTATTCCGCGCTCCCGACCAGGATGTCGCGCCGCAGGATGCCCAGGAGCTGTTCGAACACCTTGGCCCGGCCCGCGTCGTTGAACATCTCGCTCTTCATCCGGTAGGTCTTCATCGGCGTGACGATGGCCAGCTCGTCGCCGGGGAGGAGGACCTCGTCGACGAAGTAGTTGAGGGCCTCCCGGATCTTGGGATCGTATTCGGTCATCTCGAAGAACAGGTAGAAATGCCGTTTCGTGTCGGGCAGGAACGGCGTCGTCTCCTCGCGGCGCTCGATGGCCGTCTTCTTGACGAGGTAGACCGCCTCGAGGGACTGGAGCTTGCCGTCCTCGTAGACCTCGAAATCGGCGAGGGTCAGGTTGTCGATGAACGTGTCCCCCTTGAAGACGCGGACGGGGACCTCGACGTTGATGGTCGTTCGTTCATGCTGGATGTTCTGGGCGGCAAGAGAGACGGAGAAAATTGACGCCAGGACCAAAAGGAAAAACCACGCCGCCTTTTTTTTTATGAATATCATCCTTCTCAAGTCCGAAAAATCCGCCTCCGGACGCACCGTCATTATATCACACCCGGCAACGGATACTTCCCGGCTGTCGGGCGCGGCGATTGGCTCAGCCGCGGTGGGGCTTGGCGCACTCCGATGCCGCGCCCTTGAGGATCTCAATCCCGTGAGGGAGGGCCGGCAATATGGCCGCGAGGCTTTCGCGCACGGCCTTCTCGCTCCCCGGCAGGTTGACGATGAGGGTGCGTTTCCGGATCCCGGCGGCGGCCCGGCTGAGCATGGCCGTCGGCGTCTTCTCCATGCCGGTCCGGCGCATGACCTCGGGGATGCCCGGCGTTTCGCGGTCGATCACGGCCTTGGTCGCCTCAGGAGTCCAGTCGCGGGGGCTGAAGCCCGTCCCGCCGGTCGTCAAGATGAGGTCGAGCCCTTCGTCCGACCATTGAATGAGGGTGGCCCGGATCTCGTCCTGTTCGTCGGCGACGATTTTCGCGCGGACGATCTCCCCTCCGGCCGCCTCCATCATCTCCCGGATGGCCGGACCGCTCCTGTCTTCGCGCTCGCCGCGCGAGCCCTTATCGCTGACCGTGAGAATACCGACCTTCATCGTCACCCTCCGATCCTGAACATGTCGCTCGACAGGGACTCCAGGTCGCCGCGCTCCCAAGTCGTCTTCGTTTCGAAAGCCGCCCTCAGGATGGCCTCGAGCTCCACGTGGCCGGCTTTGTCCTCGCGCAGGGCTTTCCGGACGTCGACTCCGCCCCGGTCGAAGAGGCAGACCTTCAGCCTGCCGTCGGGGCCAAGCCGCAGCCGCTCACAGCCGCGGCAGAAGGGGTCCGAGACGGGCGTGATGAATCCCAGCCGCGTCGTCCCTTTGACGAGATAGATGTCCGCCACGCCGTCGGCGTCCGGAACCGGCTCGAGGGGCCCGAAGGCCTCGGCGACGCGGGCCCTGACCTCCTCGCCCTTGACGAAGAGCGCCGGCCGCCAGCTCCCCAGTTCCTTGCACTCCGGGCTGAGCCCGCTCGTCGGCATGAGCTCGATGAAGCGAACCTCGACGTTCTCCTTCTCGGCGAAGCGGACGAAGTCGAGGACCTCGTCGTCGTTGACGCCCCGGATGACGACGGTGTTGACCTTGACCGGCGCGAGTCCCGCCGCCCGGGCGGCGTCGAGGCCCTCGAAGATCCGGTCGAAACCCGTCCTCCGGGTGATCGTCTCGAAGCGGTCCCGGCGGAGCGTGTCCAGGCTGATGGTCACCCTTGTGAGGCCGGCCGCCTTGAGTCCGGCCGCGAATTCGGCGAGGCGCAGGCCGTTGGTCGTCATGGCCAAGTCCTCGGGTCCGAGCCGGGCGAGCTGGCCCACGAGCGAGACGACGCCGCGCCTCGCCAGGGGCTCGCCGCCCGTGAGTCGGAAACGCCGGACGCCAACGGCCATAGCCGCGCGGGCCACGGCTGCGATTTCCTCATAATTCAGCATGTCCGCCATCGGCACCAGGGGGACCCCCGATTCGGGCATGCAGTAGACGCAGCGGAGGTCGCAGCGGTCGGTGACCGAGATGCGCAGGACCTTACCGTTTTTCAAGGACGTCTCCGGGGCGGACCGTCCCGCCCGCCAGGACCTCGCAGAAAATCCCCCGGACGGGCATGATGCAGTCGCCCGTGAGATGGAAGACGGCGCACTTCGTGTGGCATTCCTTGCCGATCTGGCTGACCCTCAAGCGGATCCCGTCCGCGACGAGGAGCTCGTCGCCGACGGCAAGCCCGCCGAGGTCGATCCCCCCGGTGGTCAAGTTCTCGGCGAAGGCCCCCGGTCCGAGCGGGATGGCCGACCCTGTCCCGAGGCGGGCTTTCTGTTCCGCGATGTCTTCGATCATCAGGAGGGAAACCTGACGATGGGCGAATCCCAAGTGGGCGTCGCCGGCGATCCCCTTTCCGGCCACGAGTTCCGCGGACGGGACGGGCGTCTTGATCTGACCTTTCTTGCGGCTCGTGTTGACGGAGACGATCGTGCCTGCCTCCGCCGCGGCGGACGCCTTCATGTCCGTCTCCGAAAGACCCCGCTTTTCCCGCCGCTCTTGAAGTCGAGGCGCAGGCGGACGACCTCGGCCCCCCGCTCCACCGCCTTGACCATGTCGTAGACCGTGAGCGCGGCGAGGGCGGCGCCGGTCAGCGCCTCCATCTCGGCCCCGGTCTTCGCCGCGGCGGCGACGCGGCAGCGGATGCGGATGCCCGTCTTCAGGATCTCCAGGTCGACGGCCACGTTCTCCAGCGGGATGGGATGGGCGAGCGGGATGAGCTCGTGAGCCCTCTTCGCCGCCTGGATGCCGGCCAGCCGGGCCGTGTTCAGGACATCGCCCTTGGCGATCTTGTTTGCCTGGACGAGCCGGAGCGTTTGCGGGCCGAGCTTGATGAACGCCGAGGCGGCCGCCTCGCGCCGGGTGACGGCCTTGGCCCCGATGTCCACCATCCGGGCCTTGCCCTCGCGGTCGACGTGGCTGAGCTTGGCCATGGATCATGCTCCATCTATGTACAGGATCTCGACGTCCCGGCCTTTTTCGAGACGCGAAACGTCGGCCGGGACGACGATGAGGACGCGGCTGTGGACCATGGACCGCAGGACGCCGCTTTTCTGGTCGGCATAGGGCGCGACGTTGAGGACCGCGCCCTCTGCGTCGAGGACACCGCGCAGGAACTGCGTCCGCCCCGGCTTGAGGACGACGTCCTCCGCGAGGACCGCCCGGCCGCCGCTCGGGCCGGGGTTTGTCCGGCCGAGCATGCGCTCGACGGCCGGCCGGACGAAGAGGAGGAACGTGACCATGGCGCTCGTCGGGTTGCCCGGCAGTCCGAAGACGAGCTGGCTTCCGCGCCGGCCGAAGAAGACGGGCTTGCCCGGCTTGATCCGGACCTGCCAGAAAACGGGCCTGACTCCGGCCGTCCGGAGCTCGTCCTTGACCAGGTCGTAGTCGCCGACCGAGACTCCACCGGACAGGACCAGGATGTCCGCTCCTTTCGCCCGGGCGAGCTTGGCGCGGAGCGAGGAGCTCCTGTCCCGGGCGATGCCGAGATATTTTGCGTCCGCTCCAGTCCGAAGGGCCATGGCCAGGAGAGCGGGGCCGTTGGAGTTTCGGATCTGGCCGGGGCCTTTCCTATCGCCCGGCTCGACGATCTCGTCGCCCGTGGCGATGACGGCCAGCTTCGGGCGACTGACGACCGGGACGCGGGCGAGCCCTGCCGCGGCCAACAGGCCGGTCTCGGCCGGCCCGATGACCGCGCCCCCCTCGAGGACGAGTTCGCCTTTCTTGAGATCTTCGCCGGCTTGACCGATGTTGGCGCCGGGCCCGACCTCGCGGCGGACTTTGACGCGGCCGCCGGATTTCTCTGTATCCTCGACCATGACCACGGCGTCGGCGCCTTTCGGCAGGGGAGCCCCGGTCATGATGCGGACGGCCTGTCCCGGACCGACGGATTTTCGGGAGATACGGCCCGCGGGCAGGTCCTCCGTGACCTCGAGCTCTACGGCATTGTCCCTTCCGGCCGCCCGGGTGTCCTCGGCCCTGACGGCGTATCCGTCCATCGTCGCCTTGGTGAACGGTGGAACGTTCTCGCGGGCCTTGATGTCCTTGGCCAGCGTCCTGCCCAGTGCCTCGGCCAGGAGGACGGACTCGGGTGGGAGTGTCTTGCCGGAGGAGAGGACGAGGCTGCGGGCTACTTCGTACTCAATCACGAGGGTTTCCAGGCGTTCTTGGTCCGACGATCTTGACGGATTCAGGCTCAAATCTTAGCAGAACGTCCCGGGAAAGGGAAATGCCCTTGGCCTCGAGTTCGGCGACGGGCAGGGCAATACGGAACGTCAGACTGCCGCTCGCCCGGACGAGGGCCGTCGCCGCGTCCGTCGTCTCCATCCGGGTAACCCTGCCGCCGAAGACGTTCCGGCCGGGTGAGGGCTCCGCGGCTTCGCCTGCGGCGAACAATCGGATGTCCGCGGGGTTGATGACGCAGGTCACGTGACCGCGCGTCTCGCCGGGAAAGAAAATCCTGACGCCGGGCCGCGGCTCGATCCAGCTTCGCCGGCCGTCGGTCGCGGCCGTCCCGCTGAAGCAGTTTTCGTGGCTGAATTCGACACGCCGGCCGTCCGAGAGATAGAGGATGTCGTCGGCCAGGCGCGAGGCCTGGGAGAAGTTGTGGGTCGAGAAGACGACGGTCGTTCCCGATTCGCGGCTGACCTCGCGGAGGACGGCCTCCATCCGCAGGCCGAGGCCGGCGTCGATGTTGGCCGTCGGCTCGTCGAGGAGGAGGACCCGGGGCCTGAGGGCCAGGGCCCGGGCCAAGGCCACGCGCTGGGCCTGACCCGCGCTCAATCCCAAGACAGATTTTTTCTCCCAGCCCTCGAGCTCGACGAGGGCCAGGGCGGAGCGGAGCCGCGCCGGCCACTCCGCCTCCGGGATGTTCCTGAGCCTGAGTCCGAACGACAAATTGTCGGCGACCGTCCCCTTGAAAAGGTAGGGATGATGGGTCACCAGGACCGCGTCCCGGCGGGCCCTGACGACGCTCGCCTCGTTTGCCCAGGGGTCGCCGCCCAGGAATTCCAGCCGTCCCCGGCCGGGCCGGGCGAGAAAGGCCAGGAGCATCAGGAGGGTTGTTTTTCCCGCCCCATTGGGGCCGACGAGGGCCAGGATTTCGCCGGGGCCGACGCGGAGGGACTCGAGCTCGAGAGAGAAGGATGAGACCGGGCCGCGATAGGCGTAGCCCATGTCATCGAGCTTGTAGACGAATTCGTTCATCTCAATCCTTGTCCTTGCCCCGGAGCCCCGTCTGGACGAGGAGGTTGATGCCGAGGGTGATGACAAGAAGGACCGCGCCCAGGACGATGCCGTTCCGGAATTCCCCCTTGGCCGTTTCGAGGGCGATCGAGGTCGTGATGTTCCTGGTGGCGTTGCGGATGTTGCCGCCGAGCATCATGGCGATGCCGACTTCCGAGATGGCCCGGGCGAAACCGGCCAGGACGGCGATGAGCAGGGCGTACTTCGCCTCGCGGAGGACGACCCAGCCGGCCTGGCGGGGTGTGGCGCCCAGGGCGAGGGCGGTCAGGCGGGCGCGCTTGTCGACCTGGCGGAGGGCGGTGTACGAGAAACCGACGATGAGCGGCAGGATGAGGAAGACCTGGCCGACGGTCATGGCCGCCTGGGTGTAGAGGAGCCCCAAGCCGCCGAACGGGCCGCTCCGGCTGAGGAGCGAATAGAAGAGGAGGCCGATGACGACGGTCGGGGCGGCCATCCAGGTTTGATTGATGAGCAGAACGAGCCTTTTGCCGCGGAAGTCCCGTCCGGCGAGGAAGAGCGCGGCCGGGACGGCGATGGCGCTGGCGATGAGGGCCGCCAGCCCGCTCGTCTTGAGCGAAACCCAGATGGCCAGGGCGAGTTCGCGGAAGATCATTTGACGAGGTCCACACCGGGGGTCGCAGCCATCGGTTCGAAGAGCGGCCGTCCGCTTTTTCCCCTGAACTCTCCGATGAGCTGTTGGCCGTACGGCGAAGTGAGGAAGGCGATGAAGGCCATGGCCTCGCCGTAGCGGGCCGTGGGGATGCGGGCCGGATTGACGGCGATGACGGAGTAGATGTTCTCGAGCTCGGGGGCGTTTTCGTAGACGGGCTTGAGCCCGGTGAGCCCCTGAAGCCCGTAAAACGTCGCGGTGTCCGTCAGCGTGTAGCCGCGTCTTTCGGCGGCGATGCGCAAGGTTTCGGCCATGCCCTGGCCTGTTTCGAGGTAAGCGGTTTCCGGCTTGCCGCTGGCCAGGGCCCAGAGGTCGAGCTCGCGCGTGTGCGTGCCGGACTTATCGCCGCGGCTGACGAACGGAACCCCGCTCGATTTGACGCGGCCGAGGGCTTCCGCCGCCGAGGATGAGCCGGCGGCGTGAGCGGGGTCGTCGACGGGCCCGACGATCATGAAATAGTTTCGGGCGATCACCCGGCGGTTGACGCCGTAGCCGTCCCGGAGGAATTCGTCCTCGAGTTTTTTAGCGTGGACGATGACGACGTCGGCGTTCCCGTCCCGGGCCTGCTTGAGGGCGGCGCCGGTCCCGACCGCGATCCACTTGAGCGCGATCCCCGTGTCCTTCTTGAAAGCGTCGGCGAGGACGTCGAGGAGGCCCGTGGCATCGACGCTCGTCGTCGTGGCCAGCATAAGGCTTCGTTCGCTGATCGGGCTGATCGGGGACATGCACCGGAGGGACATGTCCCTCCGGTACGTGTCCCCATTCTTGGCCGAGAGCGTGGAACATAATATCAGGGCGATAACTATGGTCAAAGGGAAAAGGCGTTGACGACCCGGGAGAGAGAGGCGGCGCACGGTGTCTCCTTTTCGAATACGGAAGGAGGAGCCGTTTCCCGCTCCTCCCTAACGGTCGAAGGGCCTGGCCGTCCCGGCTGTAGCTCTTTCGACTCGGAGCACCGTCTTAGATAGCACATCGGGCCCGGCCTGTAAAGAGTCGTTGGATGCAGGACGCCGCCCGTTTTGGCAGCGATAGGGGCTATGCATGGCCCCCATCACTGCCCGGGCAGCGTCCTGAGGTTAAGGGTGGGCCAGCCATGGGGACATGCTCCGCTTCTCTTGAAGCGGTGCGTGTCCCCGTTCTTATTGAGGCCCGCTGTAAAACGCGTCGATGACGGCGCGCCATTGCTCCTCGGTCCGGACGGCGACGAGCGCGTTCCGGAGATCGGTCCGGCGCGGATGCATCTTGGCGTACTGGAGGCTGAAATGGCGGAGGATCTTGAGGCCGCGTTGCGGGTCGTAGGCTTCGCAAGCCAGGCGGAAATGGCGGTAGATCACGTCTCTCTGTTCGTCGAGACCCGGCTTGCGGGGCGGCCGTCCGGCGGCGAGGTCGCGGGTCTGTTCGAAGAACCAGGGGTTGCCGATGGCCCCGCGCGCCGCCAGGACGCCGTCGACGCCCGTCTCGTCGAGCATCCGCAGAGCGTCGGCGGGGGACGTGACGTCGCCCGAGCCGAGGATCGTCCGGTCCGGGAACTCGCGCTTGAGGGCGGCGAGGAAGCCCCAATCGGCCCGGCCCGTGTACTTCTGCTCTACGCTCCGGGCGTGGACGGCGATTGCCGCGACGCCCGCCTCGAAGGCGCCGCGGGCGATTGTCCAAAAGACTTCGTGGGTTTTGTCCGCGTCCCGGAACGACCGTCTCAGCTTGACCGTCACCGGCCGGCCCGGGACGGCCTCGACGACGGCCCGGACGATGGCCAGTGCCCGGTCGGGGTCGTTCATCAAGGCGCCGCCGCGCTTGTGGGAAACGACTTTCCTCACGGGGCAGGCGAAATTAAGGTCGATGATATCGAAGCCCATCCCGTCGAGGGACCGTGCCGCTTCGGCCATGACTTCCGGCTCGGTGCCCATGATCTGACCGGCCACGGGGTGGTCGGCCGGGTCGAGCCGGATAAGCCGCTTGCGGAGCTTCCCTTCGAGGAGCACCTGGCGGTCGAGCATGGCTTCGGTGACGCAGTAAGGGACGCCTAGCGAGCGGCAGATGAGACGGTAGGGGAGGTCGCTGTATCCGGCCAACGCCCCGAGGCCGACCGGGAAATCGATAGGGATTGCGCCGATCCGGAGCGGCATCTATTTGATGTCCGCCAGCTTCACGTCCACAGCGAAGGAGTATTTCCCCGTGCCGATAGACGGGCGCGACATGGAATCGAAGGTGTCCAGGAATTCCTGTCCCCAGGTCCTTCCGGTGCCGGACACGTAGCCGCTCTCGGAGCTCGGGGCTTCCCGGCTGGCCTTGGTGGAGAGGCTTCCTCTAACAGTGCCGCCCCAGTCGAAGGAGATCCGGATGGTCTGTCCCGGCTCCGCGCCGATCCCGCCCGGGACGGACTCCGGGGACGCGAGGGGGATACGGAATTCGTAGGTCGCCTCGCCCGCTTCTCTGAAGACGACGAAATCCGGGGGGTCGGTATCGATCTGACGCCGGACGAGGGGCCCGTACATGCTTCCCTTCGCGCCGACGGCGAAGGCCAGGAAGAGCGGCTGCCGGGCGGATTTCCTGATCTCCGCCTTTTCCCCGTCCGTCAGGAGAGCGCCTTGGCTTTCGCGCCACCGGACGATATCTTCGGCCGGCACGTCTTTGGCCAGGAAAAAGACGCCGCTCCCGGGTTTTTTTCCTCTCAAGGGACGGTGAAAGACCGTCATTCCCGTGGCTTCGGCCGACTTCAGGGCCTCGAGCTTTTTTAGGACGAGGAGAATATAGAGATTTCGGCCATCGTTCTGGAAACGGAGCTCCACCCCGGTTTTCATCTCCAGGACCGGGCTCGCGGGGGGCCAGTCGTCGCCTCGTCCGTCGATTTTGATGGGTCCCGGAGCCCTGCGGCTTCCGACGGCCAGGACTTCCGAAAAAATGGGGGCTGCCAGGAATACAGCCAATGCGGCTAAAACCAACGGACGATAGGACCAGGTTTTCGACATCTTCGGCCTCGGGATAATTCTACCATACAGCTTCCTGGCATCAAACTCGCGGCTGGCAAAAAGGGCAAGAAGGGAAAGCAGGGGTCAAACCTACCTTTTGCTGCAAAAGGTAGGTTTGACCCCCTCCGGTTTGACCCCTTCTGAGGCCTTGCGACCGACCGCGGATTAAATTATGATGCGCATCTCGGGAGAGACGCATGAACGAAACTGGGCGGAAAATCGGTGTGTTCACGTTCGTGATTCTGGGGGTTGGCGTCATAAGCTGGCTCGCTGTCGCCGGGGCCGGGCAGGAGTCCATGTCCTCGCGGGCCTACGTCGGCCACGGAACAGACGCCGACATGAAGGGCTTCGTCCGGCAGTATCCGGCCGCGGCCGGGACGCGCCTGGACGACTGCCAGACCTGCCACCGGGGCGGGGTCCGGGGGACGGACACGGAGCGGGAGTACAGCCCTTGCGGCTACTGCCATCTCCTAGTCTACCCGAATCAGAGATACGCGACCGGCGTGCCGAAGACGGCGACGGATACGCTCAACGCTTACGGGCTCGATTACAAGAAAGCCGGCCGGACATTCGACGCGTTCGCGGCCGCCGCCGGGCTCGATTCCGACGGCGACGGGCACCGGAACGGCGCCGAGATCGCAGACCTCCGGAATCCCGGCGACCCGGCCAGCCGGCCGGGGCTGCCGCAGGCCCCGACGATCGCCCTCGGCTGGGACGAGATCCGGAAGCTCCCCGTCCAGTCCCAGCTCATGCTGATGAACACGACCAAGGAACCCACGGACGATTACGTCGTCTACAAGGGCGTCAGGATCATCGATCTGCTCGCCTCGGCGAAGGTTTTCTTGACGGGGGCCACGGGCATCACCGTTTTCGCTCCCGACGGCTACAGCGTCGACTACAGCCTCGAGGACATCGACAGGCCTTTCCCCAAGGGCGTTTTCTACGAGGGGCCCCGGGCTTTCGACGGCTCCGACCGGGCCTTCGTCAAGTATCCCGGGAATCTGCCGTCCGGGGTCAAGGATGGGACGACGATCCCGACGGCACCCTGGCTCCTCCTCGCCTACGAGCGGGACGGCCAGCCACTCGATCCCTCCTCCTATGAAAAGGGGACGGGCCGGCTCACGGGCGAGGGCCCTTTCCGGTTAGTGAAACCCCAGCGCCACCTCATGGGAGACCGGATGAAACCGGGGCGGCCCGACCGGTCGCAGAAGTCAAGGACGTTCGGGGACGGCTGGGACTACGTTCCCGGCATCGACCACAACGCCGGGGTTTGCGTCCGCGGTGTCTGCGTCATCCGGATCAATCCCATGCCCGAGGGATACGAGGAATACGACTGGAAGAACGGCTGGCCGCTCATCGGGGAGAAAAAGATCGTGATCTTCGGCCGCGGCGTCCGCTGACGAGAAGGGGTCAAACCTACTTTTTTTCGAAAAAAGTAGGTTTGACCCCCTCTTAGGAGGCGAGGCGGACGAGAGTCCGGAGGAGGAGGTTGGCGCCCTTCTCCAGGTCGTCCCAGTCGACCGATTCGGCCGGGGAGTGGCTGACGCCGTCGGGCGAGGGAATGAAGATCAGGCCCGCGTCGCAGGCGCCGGCGAGGATCTGAGCGTCGTGGCCGGCCCCGCTCGTCAGCCGCATCGAAGGATAGCCGAGCGTCCGGCACTCTTCTTCCATCAGCTTCAACATCCGGGGAGCGATCGTCACCGGCGTTGTCTTGTCGACGACACGGGAGGCGAAGGTCAAGCCCCGCGTCGAAGCGATGTCCTCGGCCAGGGCGAAGACTTCTTTTTCGATCGCGGCCAGGGCCTCGAGCGAGGCGCTGCGGAACTCCAGGGTGAAGTCGGCCCGGCCGGGGATGACGCTGAAGGAGCCGGGATGGAGGGCGGCCTTGCCGATGGTCAACATGCTGCCGTAGTGCTTCACGGCCACATGTTGTGTCGCCTTGAGGGCGAAATCGGCCAGCCCCAGGAAGGCGTCCCGCCGGAGCTCGAGGGGCGTCGTTCCGGCGTGTCCGGACTCCCCGATGAAGGCGCACTCCCGGTAGTGTTTCCCCGCGATCCTCTCGACGATGCCGATGGGTACGCCCTCGTCCTCGAGGACGGGCCCCTGTTCGATGTGAAGCTCGATGTAGCCCTCGAGCTCGGGCCTCTCCTTGTGCGCGGCCAGGATGCCGTCGGCTGTGAATTCCGTTCTCTTCAGGACGTCGTGGAAAGGCATGCCGAAAGACGTTCGGCCGCTCCGGATTTCACTTTCGTCGAGAAGGCCCAGGAAGGCCCGGCTGCCAAGGAAATCGCCGACGAGGTTTCCCTCTTCGTCCGTGAAGGAGGCGACTTCGAGGGCCTTCGTCGCCGGGATCTTTTCCTCCATGATCCGGCGCAGTGCTTCGAGCGCCGCGACGACGCCGACAGCGCCGTCGAACATGCCGCCGTTCGGCACGGTGTCGATGTGGGAGCCGGCCATGACGGTCTTGCCCTGGCACTCGACCCGGCCGAACTGGTTGCCTGCGCCGTCCTGGCGATAGCAGAGGCCTGCCTCTTCGATCTTTTTCTTGAGCCAGGCCCGGGCTTCGAAGTCGGCCGGGCTGAACGAGGGCCGGCTGACGCCGCCGTGCTCGTCCCTCCCGATCCGGCCGAGCTCCTCGAGGTCCTGTTTTAAACGTTCGATATTGACGCGCATGTCCATGCCGGCCTCTTATTAGGACAAAGGCCTATCTCCCGATTCGTGATCGCCCTTCTTGATCAAGATATTTCCCAAAAACGCTCCTCCGAGCTGCTCCGTCGCGCTTTTGCCGGTCGCTCCTAAGATTCCGCTCCCTGCCGGACAGTCCTCGGGGGACTGAAGCAGTCCCCGTCGGGCCAAGAATGGGGACACGCCCTAAAGGGCCTTTACCGGGCCCTTTAGGACATGTCCCCCTTTATGAGCCCGTTCACGTGCATGTCCCCAGCAGGTCGAGCATCTCCCAAACCGCCCGTTCAAGGCCGACGACGGCCGCCCGGGCGACGATGGAAAAGCCGATGCTGAGTTCGCCGATCTCCGGGATGGCCACGATGGGGCCGACGTTCCTGTAGTCGAGGCCGTGCCCGCCGTGGACCTCGAGCCCGATCTTATGCCCGAACTCGGCCGCCTTCCGGACGGCTTCGAGCGCTTTCTCCCGGGCCCTCCCTTCCTTGAGCTCGGCGTACTTCCCGGTGTTGACTTCGATGAGGTCGACGCCGAGCTCCCGCGCCGCCGCGATCTCGTCGAGGTTCGTGTCGATGAAGATGCTCGTCCGGATGCCCGCCTTTCCGAGGGCCTTGATATGGGGGCCAAGAACCTTCCTATTCGCCGCGACCTTCAGCCCGCCCTCGGTCGTCAGCTCCTCGGGGCGCTCGGGGACGAGCGAAACGACGTCGGGCCCGATCTCGAGGGCGATCTTCTTCATCTCCTCGGTGGCCGCCATCTCCACGTTGAGCTTGGTCTTGACGGCGTCCCGGAGAAGGCGCAAGTCGCGTTCCTTGATGTGCCGCCTGTCGGTGCGGATGTGGCAGACGATGCCGTGGGCGCCCGCCTGCTCGGCGAGCAGGGCGACGAGGACGGGCTCCGGCTCCGTCGCTTTTCGGGCCTCCCGGAGCGTCGCGAAGTGGTCGATGTTGACGGCGAGTCTCATGTTATTTCTCCCCAAGGTGTTTGCGAACGGCGTCGGCGACCCTTTTCGCGCAGGCGTCGACGAGGGCCCGGTCGCGCGCTTCGACCATGACCCGGGCCAAGGGCTCCGTCCCCGAATAGCGCAGGTCCAGGCGCCCTTCCCGGCCGAGGCGGGTCTGCGTCTCTTCCACGGCCGCCGTGATCTCCGGGAATTCCGCGAAGTCCGGTTTCCGCGTGACCCGGACGTTGACCAGCGTCTGCGGGAACTCGGTCATATCCTCGACGAGCGAAGCGAGCGTTTTGTCCCGCTCGACCATGACCTCGAGCATCCGCAGGGAGGTCAGGAGGCCGTCGCCGGTCGGGAAATCGTCGAGGAAGATCGTGTGGCCCGACTGTTCGCCGCCCAGGTTCGCCCCCCGCGCGACCATCTCTTCGTGGACGTACTTATCGCCGACCCTGGTCCGGACGAGCCCGAGGCCGGCTTTTCCTAAGGCCGCCTCGAGGCCCATGTTGCTCATGGTCGTGGCCACGACGTCGCTCGTCAGGAGCCTGCCGGTCTCCTTCATGTGCAGGGCCTGGACGAAAAGCGTGTGGTCGCCGCTAAGGAGGCGGCCGCTCGCGTCCACCCACAGGGCGCGGTCGGCGTCCCCGTCGTAGGCGACGCCCAGCGCCGCCCCCGTCTCTCTGACCCGCGCGGCCAGGCGTTCGGGATGGAGCGACCCGCAATCGAGGTTGATGTTCGTGCCGTCCGGCGCCGCGTGGAGCGCCTCGACCTCGAAGCCGAGCCCGCGGAGGATGCGGGGCGCCAGCGCGGAGCTCGCCCCGTTGGCGCAATCGACGACGACCTTGAGTCCGGACGGCGTCCCTATCAGCCGGACGCGGCTCGTCAGGTAGTCGGCGTAGTCGCCGGCCAGCCCGGGGTTGACGGCGACGTCCAGGTCGTGGCCCGGCAGCCGCCCGCGTCCCCCCCAAACGTCGGCCTCGAGCTCGAACTCCCAGGCGTCGGGGATCTTGATGCCGAGCGGCGAGAAGACCTTGATCCCGTTGTCGCGGAACGGGTTGTGGGAGGCCGAGATGACCGCCCCAGCCGAAAAACCGTGCGTTTTCGTCAGGTAGGAGACGGCGGATGTCGGGATGACGCCGGCGGACACGGTCTCGCCCCCGGCGGCGCGCACACCGCGGGCCAGGGCCCGTTCCATCCAGGGCCCGGATTCCCGGGTGTCCCGGCCGATGAGGACCTTCGTTCCGAGCCCCTTCCTCTCGAGAAGTCCGACGAGGGCCTGGCCGAGCCGTGAGATGGTCGGCGGGTCGAGCGGAAAGGCGCCGGCGACCGCCCGTATTCCGTCGGTTCCGAAGAGCTTTTTCTTCACTATTTTTTCTTGGCGGGAGACGCTTTCGCCGCGTCCTTGTCCTGCTCGACGTGGACCGTGACCCGGGCGCTCGTCTGCGGCGAGACGAGGCGGAGTTCCGGCCGGGGGAGGATGATGTCCGCTTCGAAGACGGTGGATTCGGCCAGGCCCGACACGTCGACGGGCGCCGTCGTTGCCGCCTCCTTGCCACGGACCCGGCTTTCCGCTCCGCGCACGCGGACGCGCGACGGCTCGATCTCGGTCCGGGCGATCCGGAAACCCGGGGCCGCTTTTCCGCGGACCGTGGGATGGAGGTCGAGGGTCGCTTCGGCCGTCCTCTCCAGCTTGATCGTGACCTTGTTCGGCGTGATCTTCACGACTTCGGCGCCGAGGGGAACGGCGATCATGGAGTTGTTGAGGGGATATTCCTGCTGCAGGACCGTGGCCCGGTCGAGGTCGATCCTGGCCACGAGGCCCGACGGCCCGATCTCGCGGAGGAGCCGGTTGGGCGCCCGGAGCGTGACGTCGATCGTCGCGGTCAGTTTCTCGACGATCTCCAGCTCCGCCGGGATGTTCCGCGTTTCGAGGGGGATGGTCAGGGACTTCTCGGAGTACATTTTCTCGGCCGGGACGAGAATGAGCCAGAGGCCGAGGGCCAGGACGAGCGAGACGAGTTTCAACTTCCAGTCCTTGACGAGCCATCGCTCAGGGTGCCGCATCATCTGTCTCTCAGGTAGCCGAGCAGGCGTTTTTCCATGGCGTCCTTGTCGTCGTGTTTTTCGAGCCGGCCCTTGATGGCCAGGGAAACCGTCCCCGTCTCCTCGGAGATGACGATGACCGCCGCGTCCGTCTCCTCCGACAGCCCGATGGCCGCTAGGTGCCGCGTCCTCGTCTGGAGCGGGCTTTTCAGCCGATGTGCGGCCGGCAGGGGCAGGAGGCATCCGGCCGCGACGATGCTGTCGCCCTTGATGATGACGGCCCCGTCGTGGAGGGGAGAATGGGGGAAGAAGATCGAAACGAGGAGGTCCTTGGAGAGGAGGGCGTCGACCTCGACGCCGCGGTCGGCGTAGGTCGAGAGGGAGATCTCCTTCTCGATGGCGATCAGGGCGCCGATCTTCTTCTGGGAGAGGAAGTCGATGGCCTGGAAGAGGTCCTCGATCTTCTCCTGGAAGGACCGGAGGACGAAAGGCTTGCGGAACGTCCGCGAACCGATCTCGGTCAGGAACCTCCGGATCTCGCTCTGGAAAAGGACGATGATGGCGATGATGACGTAGTTGATGAAGGACCGGATGATCCGGTTGGAAACGCCGAGGCGCCCCCACACCGTCAGTAAATAGAGGGCGCCGATCAGCGCCAGCCCGACGGCGGCCTGGTAGGCCTTGGTGTCCTTGATGAGCAGGATGACGTAGTAGATCATGAAGGCGATGAGGAGGATGTCGAGGACGTCGAGGACCGTCATCTGGCGGAGGATCGTCCAAATGTCAGCGAACATCGCTCGCCTTTCTCTCGACGGCGTTATCGCTTATTTCGGCGGCCGCGGCGGCATCGGCTCCGAGGCCCAGGATGGCCTCAGCGGCGCGGACGGCCCGGACGACCGGCCCGACGTCGTGGACCCTCAGAATGTGGGCGCCACGCTCGACCGAGAGGACCGCCGCAGCGATCGTCCCCTCCAGCCTCTCCTCCGAGGGGAGGCCGAGGAGCCGGCCGAGGAACGCCTTTCGCGAGAAGCCTAGGAGGAGCGGCCGGCCGAGCTCGTGGAAGACCTCCTGGCGGCGGAGGAGGGCGAGGTTGTCCTCGAAAGTCTTGCCGAAGCCGATGCCCGGGTCGACGATGATACGCTCCCGGGGGATCCCTGCGACCTCGGCCACCCGGATCCTCTCCCCGAGGAAGGCGAGGACCTCGCCGAGGAGGTCGCCGTAGCGCGGCGACTGCTGCATGGTGAGGGGCGTGCCCTGCATGTGCATCAGGATGACGCCCGCCCCGGATCGGGCGACTTCTCCCGGCATGGCCGGGTCGCAACGGAAGGCGCTCGTGTCGTTGACGATGTCGGCCCCGGCGTCGAGGGCGGCGCGGGCGACGGCCGCTTTCGTCGTGTCGACGGATAGAAGACAGGTGGTCCGCTTCCTCAGCGCTCCGATGACGGGGACGACCCGCCGGAGCTCCTCGGCCTCGGGCACGGGGAGCGAGCCGGGCCGTGTGCTCTCCCCGCCGACGTCGAGGATGTCCGCCCCGTCGGCGGCGAGCTCGAGGCCGTGGGCGACCGCTCGTTCGGTGTCGAAGTACCGCCCGCCGTCGGAGAACGAGTCGGGGGTGACGTTGATGACGCCCATGATCCAGGTGCGAGGACCGAGAAAGAAACGCCGCCCCCGGATGTCCAGGCAGTGCGTTTCTCTGTCCATCGTCCTCAAACCTGTCCGGGCTCTTCGTCCTTGGTTTCCCGGGCCGGGACCTCGACGCCGATGTCGGAGAGGGGCGCGGCCGCGCCCGTCGGGGCCCCCGGTTTCGGCTTGCCGTCGACGATCTTGTTGATCTCCTCGGACGTCAGCACTTCCTTTTCGAGGAGAAGCTCGGCGATCTTGACGAGCTTGTCCCTGTTGTTCTCGATGAGGTCCTGGGTCCGGGCATAGTTCCGCAGGACGATCTTCTTGACCTCGTCGTCGATCCGCTCGGAGGTCCTTTCGCTATAATTCTTGTTCACGGCCAGGTCGCGTCCGAGGAAGATGAGGTCGTCCCGCTCGCCGAAGGTCAGCGGGCCGAGGTCCGACATCCCCCACAGGCAGACCATCTTCCGGGCGATCTCCGTCGACTTCTCGAAATCGTTGGCCGCGCCGGTCGTCGTCTTTCCCAGGAAGAGGATCTCGGCGACCCGCCCGGCCATGAGCACGGACAGCTGGGCCTCGAGATAATCCTTGGTGTAGGTGTAGCGGTCGTCGAGGGGGAGCTGCTGGGTCAGTCCCATGGCCAGGCCGCGCGGGATGATGCTGACCTTGTGGATGGGGTCGGCCTCGGGGATGAGGGTGGCCGTGAGGGCGTGGCCGGCCTCGTGGTAGGCCGTGTTCTTCTTTTCCTCGTCGCTGATGATCATGCTCTTGCGCTCGACGCCCATGAGGACCTTGTCCTTGGCGAATTCCAGGTCCTTCATGGTGACGTTGTCCTGGCCGCTGCGGGCTCCGAGCAGGGCCGCCTCGTTGACCAGGTTGGCCAGGTCGGCGCCGCAGAAGCCGGGGGTCGAGCGGGCCAGGACCTTGAGGTCGACGTCTTCGGCCAGGGGGATTTTCCGGACGTGGACGCGGAGGATCGCCTCGCGGCCCTTGGCGTCGGGCATGGCGACGACGATCCGCCGGTCGAAACGGCCGGGCCGGAGGAGGGCGCTGTCGAGGATGTCCGGGCGGTTGGTGGCGGCGATGAGGATGACGCCCTCGTTCGAGTCGAAACCGTCCATCTCGACGAGGAGCTGGTTGAGCGTCTGCTCGCGCTCGTCGTGGCCCCCGCCGAGTCCGGCGCCGCGCTGGCGGCCGACGGCGTCGATCTCGTCGATGAAGATGAGGCAGGGGGCGTGCTTCTTGCCCTGGTCGAAGAGGTCGCGGACGCGCGAAGCGCCGACGCCGACGAACATCTCGACGAAGTCCGAGCCGCTGATCGAGAAGAAGGGCACGTCGGCCTCGCCGGCCACGGCCCGGGCGAGGAGGGTTTTCCCGGTCCCGGGCGCGCCGACGAGGAGGACGCCCTTGGGAAGCCTGCCGCCGAGCCGCTGGAACTTGCGCGGGTCCTTGAGGAACTCGATGATCTCCTGGAGCTCGTCCTCGGCCTCCTCGACCCCGGCGACGTCCTTGAACGTCACTTTTTTCTGCTGGGCCGAGAAGAGCTTGGCCCGGCTCTTGCCGAAGGACATGGCCTTGTTCCCGCCGGCCTGCATCTGGCGCATGAAGAAGACCCAGAAGAGGATGATGAGGAGGATCGGGAACCAGCTGACGAGGATGGCGAAGAGGGGACTCCGGGTGTTGTCCTTGACGACGATGTTGACCTTGTTGTCGCGGAGGATCTTGATCAGGTCGTTGTAGCCCGCGGGCAGGACCGTCTTGAACGTCTGGCCGTCCTTGAATTTGCCGCGAAGCTGGTTCTCCTGGATCGTGACCTCTTCGACACCGCCCTGCTCGGCCTCGGTCATGAACTGGGAGAAGGTCACGTCCTTCTTGGCCATGGCGGGCGACTGAAGGAGGCTCCAGAGGAGGATGATGAGCACCCCGGCGGAGATCCAGAAGAGGAGATTTTTCATGGATTTATTCGGAGTCTTGGGCATGATTATCAATCCTTTTTAGAGGCTATTTTAGCACGTTTTCCGGCGGATTAACAGGGGACATGTACTCTTTGTACGTGTCCCCATTCTTTTCCCGAGTTCAGAGGCCGAATGACCTCGCCTATCCCCGCCAAAGACCGGTAGCCTCCTCGGCCTAGAACGGGATTGTTTGCGTTTCGCTCAGAGTTGTTGATAGGATGGCCATAATTCAATCGGGAATAGGCAATCGGACGAGATTCGGCTCTTCTATATCGAGGATGACTCGGATATGGCTATCAAGGTTTTTGATCAAACCGGAAAATTCCTGCGCGCGATGGGACGCCGCGGCGAGGGCCCGGGAGAGTTCACCTACATCGGCGACATGGTCCCGCTTCGCGGACAAGCCAGACAGCCCAGCGGCCAAGCTCTACCAGCAAATGGAGTTTCCCAAGGTCAAGATGATCACCAACCGCATGACCGTAGACAGAGAGGGCAACCTAATTATCTGGAGGGAACGTTAAGCCGGGGATCAATAAATCCCGAGCCGCTTCTCGGTGGTCAAATCGACCGCCATTATTTCAACGGCTTGTGGTATTTCTTCTCCCCGAGCGGTGACCAAAGCCCGTAGCTCTCCTCTTGAATGCGGCATTTGCCTTCTGAAGTCCAATTAAAGCCGTAGTTATACCCGAACCAAAGGTATTTGTCTCCGCCGCCGTTTTCCGTGGTAATGATGTATCGGGCCGCGACGTTTCCGATGCCCATGACTTTGTCTCCGGGCGGGGCTCCTTCCCCCCTGTCTCCCTTGTTGGTGTCGAATGGAACCCAGCCGTAAGGAGGCAGGTAGACCTCTGTCCACCGATGAAAGACATCGTCAAAGCTGGCATCATCGCCCCGCAGGCTGACGACGCCGACATATCGGATGGGGACTCCGAGCGAGCGACAGAGTGCGATCATGGTATAGGAATATTCGGAGCAGGAAGCCGTTCCCCGTTTGAGGACGGTCGGAGCGGGATTCCAGCCCCCCACGGGCTTCAGGTTGTAACTCAGGTGGTCCGCCAGGTATTCATAGATGCGGCGGACTATCCAGTAAGGATTTTTCTCCTTGCCGGCGATCTTCTGGGCGAGGTTCTGGATGAGGGGATCTGAGAGGCGGTATTTGTCGCCGTCCTGGGTGAATTTTTTTTTGATATCCAAGGGGATATCGTCGAGAGAACCGACTTTATCGGGATAGACGAAATACTCGACCGCGGAGATTTTAGCGTCCACCTTCCATCCCGGCCGGACGATCGAGTAACCCTTGAGATCCTTGAATGCGAAATGGGCGATTTTCTGGCCCCAACTGTCTTCAATCATCTCGTCCGGCTTGGGGTCGAACTGGACCGGTCCGAGCAGAGTCTGGTTGTCCCGGTTCTCGGGGATCGGCAGGTAAATATCCAAAGTCTTGACCGTTCCCGGGCCGTAGTTCCGGAACTCTTTCACAAACTGGAGCGAGAGCCGATTCTCGTCCCACCTGGAAACGATATCGGCGTCGAAGACTTTGATCCTGTAAATCTCGTTATTTTCGTAGTCGACATTCCAGAGGGCGTCATTGCCCCAGGCGAGGCCGTATGGAAAGGGACCATAGGAGCGCAGCGAAGAAAGGCACAGGCCGTCCGTCGGATCGACGAGATAAATCCGGTCTTCGCTTCGGTCGGAGACCCAGAGGTATTTTCCGTCAAAAGCAAGCCCGGCAGGCTCTCCGGCGGGCGAAGGAAAAGTCTGGACCATCATCCCGTCCACGGGCGAAACCTTGAGCAGAGTGTCACTCTTGAAATCCGCAATCCAGAGATATTCGCCGTCCCAGGTCAGGTCGCGCGGGTTGGGGCTGTTGGATTCGAGGATGGAGAGAGCGGTCCCCGTGGCCGGGTCGAGCCTGTACAGCAGCTTTTCTCCCGAGTCGATATGCCAGAGGTATTTTCCATCCCAGGCCAGTCCCTCGGGGTGGTGGCCGGGAGATTCGAAGCTGGAAACCACCTTCCCGGTTTCAGGATCGATTTTGTAGATCTTGTCCGTGTAGCCGTCGGCCAGCCAGAGATACGTGCCGTCGAAAGTCAGGCCGGTGGGGCACGGGCCGGGTGTTTTGATGATTTTTTGGATATCGCCGACTTTGCCCCAGGAAAAGGCGACAAGAATAAGGCTAAGGCCGATGCAGAGGCTGAATTTTTTCATGAGGGTCTCCTTTTGTTGCTTATGGACTGCAATGATTATAGACAAATGGACATCGGTTTGCAAAAAGAGATACGGGAATCCCGCCCGGCGGACGTTCGTTGAAAGAGCGTAAAGCGATAGTATAATAATCGGGGGGCAGTTCAGAAGATAAATCATGATACGCAATGTAAATATCGAAGATGCAGGGGCTATTTGCGATATCTACAACCATTCGAATTTCGGTGGAAAGCACCGTCAATCTCCATCCCGATTTCATTGGCAAAGGGATAGGAAGACGACTGTATGAATCTCTGATATCCGAGCTTCGCAACCGTTCCTTACGTGGGGTCATTGGCGGGATCGCCTTGCCCAAGGAAGGCAGTGTGGCTCTGCATGAAAGACTGGGATTTGTCAAGGTTGCACATATTAAAGAGGTTGGCTGAAAGTTTGGCCGGTGGATCGATGTGGGTTATTGGCAACTCCTCTTATAGAATGCCGAACAAAGTGCTGCGTTGGCCGCGGGCAAGCCGTGCGCCTGAGTTTCGTTGTTAGCTGGAAATCAGTATGCTCTAATTCGGACTTGTTGAGCCCCGGGCTATGATACGCCAACGTGATAATTTCCGCAGGGCGTGCGCGTTGACGCCCGGCGGCCCGAGATGATATATCTTTTTGACGTGAAGCGTGAAGAGGGGACGCGTACCGGGGGGACATGTCCCCGGCTGAAAGGGCGCCCATGAACCTCCATCCTATCGACCTCGCCATCATCGCCGTCTACCTCCTCGGTGTCGTAATGATCGGTGTCGTCGTCCGCAAGCGGGCGACGAAAAAGCTCGACTCCTTCTACCTCGCCGATCGGAACGTGCCCTGGTGGATGCTGGGCCTGTCCGGGTGCTCGAGCTACATCGACATCGGCGGGACGATGTCCATGATCGGGCTCATCTTCTACCTCGGCCTCAAGTCGATGTGGGCGACGCACATCTTCTGGGGCTGGTTCATGATCTCGTTCTACATGGCTTTCCAGGCCAAATACATCAGGCGGTCCGGGGTGATGACCTTCGCCGAGTGGAACGAGACGCGCTTCGGGGCGACGAAGGACGCCGAGGCGGCCCGCCTGGCGTCGTCGATCTTCCTCCTCGTCCTGATGATCTGTAACCTGATGTTCATCAGCGTCGGGACGGGGAAGTTCGCCGAAGAGTTCCTGCCCCTGCCGCGCTGGGAGGCGACGCTCATCGTGCTCGCCGTCGTCGGTGTCTACGTGACCCTGGGCGGCTTCTTCGGCGTCATCCTGACCGACGTCTTCCAGACGATCCTCATCGGCGCCGGCGCCGTTATCCTGGGCGTCATGGTCTTCGCCCAGCCCGCGGCGACGACGTTCATCCACAAGGACCCGGCCTGGTTCTCGCTCGCCCCGACCTGGAAGCTGTGGACGGGCTTCATGACGGATACGCCGGCGGCCTACCAGCATTTCGGGCTCTTCGGCCCGCTCATGGCGGCGGGCTTTTTCTGGATGGTCTTCCGGCTCCTCGCCGGGCCGAACGTCTGGGACTTCCAGTTCTTCCTGACGACGCGGACGCCGCGCGACGCCCAGCTCGCGGCCGGGATGTGGACGGTCGGCTACAACCTGCGCTGGGTCCTCGGCTGCGCCTTCATGGTCCTGGGAATTTTCTACCTGGGGTCGCAGGCGGGCTTCGACGCCGAGAAGATCATGCCTCTCGTCCTCCTGAAGATGCCCGTCGGATTGCGGGGGCTTTTCATGGCCGTGCTCCTGGCCGCCCTGATGTCGACGATCAGCGCCATGATCAATGTGACGAGCTCGGTCGTCATCAACGATTTCATCAAGCGCTACTTCGCCAAGAACATGACCCAGAAGAAGCTCGTCCGGCTGGGGCAGGCGGCTTCGGTCGTCGCGGTTCTCGTCGGATTCGTCTTCTCGCTGTCCTTCACGAACATCGTCACGGCCTGGGAGACCATGGTCTTCGTCGTCGTCACGGTCATCCTGGTGCCGGCGACCCTGCGCTGGCATTACTGGCGGTTCGGGGCCAAGGCCTTCGTCTGGGGCATGGGCGCCTCGGCGGGACTGATCACGCTGCGGCTCCTTTTGCTGAAAGGCCTTCACGCCTCGGCCAGCCTGGCCCTCGACGTGAGCTTGAGCCTCGCGGCGACGCTCGTCGCCGCGGTCCTGACCAAGCCTGCGGACATGGAGGTCCTGGTCAAGTTCTACGCCAAGGTCCGGCCATTCGGGTTCTGGGGCCCGGTGCGGCGGGAGTGCGTGCGGCGGGGGCTCGTGCCGGCCAAGGACAAAATGCCGAAGATCGACATGCTCAACGGCCTGGTCACGGCCGTCTTCCAGTTCACGCTGGCCATCCTGCCGTTCTACCTTTTTCTCCGTAACTGGAAACAGCTCGGCCTTTGGGCCGGCGCCGCGGCCGGGCTCTCGGTCATCCTTTATTTCACGTGGTATAAGAATCTCCCGGC
>JADBLN010000067.1:38019-40577 GCA_014894455.1 Acidobacteriota bacterium
GAAGGAAGAAAGGGGACACGTACCTCCGGTACATGTCCCCGAGAAGAGGGGCGCAAGAAGGGGGGACAAGTACCGCTTCGAGAGAAGCGGCACGTGTCCCCGAAAGGGCGCGGGCAGGAGGAAGGGGGACACGCACCGGAGGGACATGTACCTCCGGTACGTGTCCCCGGAGAGCGCCGCGACGGCGTCCGCGTCAAGCCGACGGTTCATCTCATCTGTACCGCCCACCTCGACCCGGTTTGGCAATGGCGGTGGGAAGAAGGGGCGTCCGAGGTGCTGGCGACGTTCCGCAACGCCGTCGACATCCTCGACGAGCACCGGGACCTCGTCTTCTGTCACAACGAGGCCGTCCTCTACCAATGGACTGAACAGCTCGACCCGGCGCTGTTCGAGGCCATCCTCCGCCACGTCCGGGCCGGCCGCTGGGCCGTCGCGGGCGGCTGGTTCATCCAGCCCGACGTCAACCTGCCGGGGACCGAGTCGCTCGTCCGGACGATCGCCGAAGGGCGGAGGTATTTCCGGGAGAGATTCGGCGTCTCGCCCCGCGTCGCCTACAACTTCGATTCGTTCGGACACAGCGGCGGCTTGCCCCAGATTCTGAAGCTCGCCGGCTACGAGATGTACATTCACATGCGGCCCCAGGCTCCCGAGTTGGCCCTGCCCGCCGACCTCTACCGCTGGCGCGGCGTCGACGGCACGACGATCCCGGCCTACCGGATCGCCGTCGGGCTCTACCACACCGAACGGGACAACATCGAGGACAGGCTGTGCGCCGGCGTCGCGCTCGCCTTGGAGCTCGGCCGCGACGTGCCCGTGTTTTGGGGCCTGGGCAACCACGGCGGCGGGGCGACGCGCCTCGACCTCAGAACGATCGACGCCTTCATCGCCGGCGAGACGCGGGTCAGAGTCGTCCACAGCACGCCGGACAGGTTCTACGAAGCGGTGAAGGACGCCGCGGCCGAAGCGCCCGTCTTCGACGGCGACCTGCAACGCTGCTTCACCGGATGCTACACCTCCCTCTCCCGGGTCAAGCGGCGGGCCGTCGCGAGCCTCGGGCGTCTCGTCCAGGCCGAAGCCTTCTCCGCCGCTTCCTGGTGGCTCACCGGGGCGGATTTCCCCGAAACCGAGCTCGGCGAAGCCTGGAACATGAACAAATTCAACGACTTCCACGACATCCTCACGGACTCCTGCATCGAGCCGGCCGAGCGGGACGCCCTCGACCTGTACGGCCGGGTCGAGGACGTGTCGCGGTCGGCCGCACTCCGGGCCGCGGCGTCATGGAACAGAGGGAGCGTCGCGAACCCCGCTCTCCCCGTCACCGTCTTCAACGCCAACCCGTCGCTCCGCCGCGCCCCCGTCGAGTTCGAATGCATGGCCGACTACCGGCCGTTCTGGAAGGGCAAGTGGCGCCTGCGTCTCTTCCGGGCCGACGGCCGGGAGGTCGTTTGCCAGGAAGAGCAGCCCGAAGCGCTCCTGCCGTTCAACGACTGGCGGCGGCGGGTGAGCTTCATCGACGACCTGCCGGGAGTCGGCGTCTCGCGGTATTTCATCAAGGCCTACGAGATCATGCCAGGGAAAGAGCCGAAGCAAGAAAGGGGACACGTACCGGAAGTACATGTCCCCGGCTCAGGTCCCGGCTCTGCCATCCTCCACGACGCTGACCACAAAGAGGGGGGACACGTACCGGAGGAACAAGAAAGGGGATACGTACCTGCGGGACTTGTCCCCGGACCGGCAGCGCTTATCCATCGCGTCGACCGTAAGACCGGGCTTGTTACTTCGCTCAAAGCGGGCGGCGCTGGGGAGGTTCTCGCCGGCCCGCTCCTCGAACCGCTCGTCGTCGAAGATACGGTGGATTCGTGGGGAACGGGCCGCACAAATTACCGGAAAATCGCCGGACGGTTCCGGACCGCCTGCCCGCCATGTGTCGTCGAAAAAGGCCCCGTCCGGACGGTGACGCGCTCGATCCTCGTCTACCGGAACAGCCGCATCGTCATGGACGCCGTATCCTATCCGCGTTGGCCGGTCCTCGAATTCCGGTTCCGCGTCGTCTGGAACGAGGAACGGCGACGGCTCAAGCTCCGCGTTCCGACCGCGCTCGCCGGCGCCGCCGTCCTTTGCGAGGTCCCCGGCGGCGCCATCCGCCGTCCGTCCGACGGCGAGGAGCACGTCCACGGACGCTGGCTCGTCATCGAGGGGAAGGCCGGCAGGACGGCCGCGGCGGTGGGGATCGCGTCGGGCGGCCAGCACGGCCTCGACTTCCGGGACGGCGAGCTGCGGCTGTCCGTCCTCCGGAGTTCGGCCTACTGTCACGAACAGGGGTTCGACTTGGGGACACGCACCGGAGGGACATGTCCCTCCGGTGCATGTCCCCATGGCTGGAAGTTCGCCGACATCGGCGTCCACGAGTTCCTCGTCCTCGTCACCGCCGGCCGCCCCGCGGCGGTCAAGGCGATAATGCCGGGCCTGGCCGACCACCTGGCCGCGCCCCCTTTGGCCTACGCCCATCTGCCTTATGATTCCGGGAAGGCCCCAGCGGTCGAGTCGCTGATCACCCT